>JBCDKD010000043.1:0-41201 GCA_039024275.1 Planctomycetota bacterium
ATCCTTTGCGACCTTTGCGGTGAACACAAACCAACCCTCTTTCAATGCCGATCAAGCAGCAGCACTCAAGCGGCTGCGCCTGCGCTGGGGCGTGGCGCTGCTCATCAACCTCCCGCTGCCGTTTATCACGCTGCCGATCGTTGGCAGTGACTGGATCAATCAAGAGCCCGGCGGGGCTGCTGCGCAGTCGATGATGTTTGCGATCCTCACCGGCATCGCCGCGCTGATCCTTGGCCATGTCATGCGCAATCAGGCCTACAAAGCCCATTGGCAGGGCGACGTCATTTCGCCGCCGGGTTATGTCCAAGGCAACACGCGCTTCTTTGCCGCGCTGACCGGCGGGGCGCTAGGGTTGTTCGGTCTAAGCGTCTCGGGCGGCTGGCCCGCGCCGACCTTCGCGGCCGCGCCGATCCTGATCGGTCTTTTGATCTTCAATTTCCCTAACGGCAGGCCGATGCGGCCCGCACCGCCCAGGCTCTTGGATGGAGACAGCCTGTGACCCGTGTCACGCTTACCACGGCCAACACACCCGGCGCGGTCGCGATCCTGCATCTGCACGGCCAGGGGATCGAGCAGATACTCGAGCAACTTACCGGCCGGTCCGGTTGGAGCGATCGCCATGCTTATCTTGTTCACTTCGCCGGCATCGACGAGGGGTTGGCGATCCGTTTCGACAACGCCACCGCTCAATTGATGCCCCACGGCGGCCCGCGTGTGGTGCATCGGCTGATCGAGCACCTCATCAAGCGGCTCGGCTGCAACTACGACAACGCGCCCAACCCGGTGGTCCTTTTCCCCGAGGCTCAGTCGCTTATCGAGGCCGATATGCTCGACGCGATCGCCAAGGCCGCCAGCCCCGCCGCAATCGACCTGCTCGCCGCACAACCGACGCTCTGGCGAGGCCTGCTCCAGCAGGCCGGCGGGCCGGATCAAGCCCAACGCCAAGCAATCGCCGGCCGCTCGCGCATCCTCGATCGGCTCATCACGCCCCCGACCGTTGTCGTCGCCGGCCCCGCGAACGTCGGCAAGTCCACGCTGACCAACGCACTGATGGGCAAGAACGTGAGTATTGTCGCTGACCTGCCCGGCACGACACGCGACTGGGTGGGTGGCCTTGTCGAGCTCAACGGCACCCACGACCCTCGGCAGGCCATCGCGGTGAACTGGCTGGATACACCCGGCTTACGCCGATCCAATGACCCCATCGAACAGCGCGCGATCGCCCTTGCGAAGCATCAGATCGAACACGCCGACATCCTTATCGCAATGCGCGACCCCGACCAGCCCTGGCCCGATCGCGAAACACTGCCCCGCGAGCCCGATCTTTTCGTCCTTAACAAGGCCGATGATGCCCTGCGACCCGAAGTATCCGATGGCAGATCGGAAGACCGGCCGCTAGCGATCAGCGCGGAACATCACCGCAATCTCGACTTTCTACAGGCGGTCATCATCCAGCGTCTCGGCTTGGACAGGCTTGGCAACAAGCCCTGGGCATTTACAAAAAAACTGCTCGCCTGGTGTGAACCAGGCGAGCAGCAAAAGTTGTCTGATTATCTTAATCCAATCAGCACGGCGTAGCGGGCGACGCGAAGCGTTCCCTGCGGATCATCTGCCATGTGTCGAACAGGACGCACCGGGTCACATACGACACACGACGCGATACACATTAGCCCTCCGCGTCTTCGCCACCGATGCTCTTACGCATTGACGTGTCGGCCTGGATGTTATTCATCTTGTAATAGTCCATGACGCCGAGGTTGCCGCTGCGAAATGCCTCGGCCATCGCCTTGGGCACCTCGGCCTCGGCGAGGACGACCAGCGCGCGGTTCTTCTGCTCTTCTGCGCGGAATTCCTGCTCCTGTGCGACCGCCAAGGCACGCTTCTGTTCGGCCTGGGCCTGGAAGCGGATCTTGTCGGCATCGGCCTGGTCGGCCTGCAGCTTCGCGCCGATGTTGTCCCCGACGTCGATGTCGGCGATGTCGATCGAAAGGATGTCGAACGCTGTCCCCGCGTCCAGGCCGCGATCCAGCACGACGCGCGAGATCCGGTCCGGGTTCTCAAGCACGTCCTTGTGTGTCTCGGCCGAGCCGATCGTGGTGACGATGCCTTCGCCGACACGGGCGATGATGGTCTCCTCGAGCGCACCACCAACGAGGCGTGCGAGGTTCGCCCGCACGGTCACGCGGGCGCGGGCCTTGAGCTGGATGCCGTCCTGGGCAACCGCGTCCACGGTGGTCTTGCCCGTGTCCCGGCTGGGGCAGTCGATGACCTTCGGCTTAACCGAGGTCTGCACCGCCTCAAGGATGTCTCGGCCGGCCAGGTCGATCGCACAGGCGGTGTCCCAGGGCAGGTCGATCTTCGCGCGGTCCGCAGCGATCAACGCGTTGACGACGCGCTGCACGTTGCCCCGCGCCAGGTAGTGCGTTTCGAGCTGGTTGGTCGTCACGGACAGGCCGGCCTTGATCGCCTGGATGCGTGCGATCACGATCGTCTTCGGGGCGACCTTCCGGAACCACATCCCGATGAGATCGAAGAACGATACGGGCGCACCCGATACGCGGGCCTGCAACCACAGGTTGAAGAATTTGCTGATGATCGCAAAGAGCACCACGCAGATAATCAGCGCGATGACGATGAATACGGCGATGATGATCGTGCCTGCATCGGCGAGCAAAGGCGTGTGGGTCGGCATAACGGGCTCCTTAGTGGCTATCCGGACCCGTGGATCGTAGCAAGAACTGCCAGCTCTGGCATGACATAAGCGACATCCAACCGGTGGGTCGCTTGCCTGGTGCACGTACTCCGAAGTCGGCTTGAGGGACAGTTTCCCGTATCATTTCGTCTTGCACTGTATTGGGAGCTAGATCGATGCGAGCGATTGTGACCGGCCAGGTCGGGGTGGATAAGAAGAGCTATCTGCAGGGTGTCGTTGATTTCGCCGGCGAGCGGGGCGAGGAGATCGCCCTCTACAACGTCGGCGGGATGATGTACGGCGAGGCCCCGGACGTCCGGCCCGGGCAGATCCTCAACCTCCCGCTGGCGAGGCTTCGCTCGCTCCGGCGGGCGGTGATGAAGGACATCATCCGTGACGCCGAGGGCAAGCCCAACGTCATCGTGAACACGCACGCCACCTTCCGCTGGCGGCACGGGCTCTTCGCCGCGTTCGATTTCGACCAGATCGTGGCGTTTCAGCCGGACACGCTGATCTGCCTGCTCGACAACATCGAGGTCGTCCACGCCCGCCTGCACGCCGACTACACCTCCGACGCGACGCTCAAAGACCTGATGGTCTGGCGCGAAGAGGAGATCATGGCGACCGAACTGCTCGCCCAGGCACTGGACATCCCCAACCGGTTCTACGTCCTCAGCCGCGGCCGGCACGAGGACACGACCGAGACGTGCTACCGGCTGATCTGCAAGCCCGAGATGAAGACGGTGTACCCGAGCTTCCCGATGACGCACGTCGAGAAGCTGCCGGATGTGAAAGCCGTGATCAACGACTTCCGCGCCAAGCTCGCCGAGGTTTTCATCGCGTTCGACCCGGGCGACGTCGACGAGAAGCTCTTGCTCGATGCGGCGCTGGACGCGGTCAAGGCGGGCGAGGACTTCATCGACGCCGAGGCGGGCACGTTCAAGCCCGGCGAGATGCTCAGCGTCCCGGTCCGCCAGGTCCTCGATATCGCCAAGGATGTGGACGGGCAGATCTACACACGCGATTTCCAGATGGTCCGCCAGTCCGACATGATCGTCTCGCTGGTGCCGAACCTCCCCGACGGCACGCCCGGCCTGTCCAGCGGTGTCGAGCGCGAGCTGCAGCACGCGTTTGATCACAGCCGGGAGGTCTACGTCGTCTGGCACCCGGAGAAGAACCCGAGCCCGTTCATCACCGAGACCGCGACAAAGGTCTTCCGCACCACCGAAGAGGCGATGAAGCACTTCGAAGAGAAGGGCTACATGCTGCAGGGCAACCTGTTCGGGCAGTGAGTGGGCCCATGCCTGCGCCGGGTTTAGCCCGCCGACCTAGCCCGATCGCTTCAAGCCTCTCATGACGGGCCAGCCCCGGCACCCGGCAGGTGATCATGCCGAACGCCCTCACCCCGACACCCGGGTCAAGAGCGCCAACGCCCGTGTGGCACACTTGAAACCGTGCGCAAAAAGCCTGTTTCGTGCGCATCAAACCAGCGTTTCAGCGGGTTTGGCAGTACATCCGGGTGATCAAAACGCCGCCATACGCCGCCAAACCGGTCAAGGTTGCCAGGCCCTTGGCAGCCTTGCACCCCACCGGGGGCGCATGCCCGGGCGGTCTTACTTGATCCGTTTATCGCTGCCCACCATCGTAACCGGGCCCTTGTAGACCACGGTGTATTCCTCGCCGCCCTCGCTGCCGGTGAACTCGGCTTTGATGCTACCCTCGAACGTGCCACCCAGGTCCGTACGGCCCTTCAACGAGCGATAGACGATCCCCGCGAAAGACATGTCTAACGTGCCCGACTCCATCCCCTCATCGAGGTCTTCCTCGGCCATCTTCGCACTGACGGTTATCTTGATCTTGAGCTTGGCACACCGCTCGCCCTTGTAGTCCTCGACCGCGAGGAACTCAAGGCTGCCCTCGCCCTTGAAGTCGTCGTTCAGGTCTTCATCCATGTAGTTCGCGATCGCCGCCCGGCTTAGCTCCCAGCGCTGCCCGATCGCGACCGGCTCCGCGGGGTAGAAATCCTCGTCGATGTACATCTCGGCATCTAGCTCGTCGAGTTGCTCCCGAGTCGCATTGGGGAGTTCGGGCACGTACTCGCCATCGACTAGTTTCCACGTGATTTCCTCGTTTAACAGCGGGGAGGACTCCTCTTCTTTCGTCGTTTCGCCATCAAAGGTCGTCTCAGTCACATCGGTGGACTCGGTCAAGACCGTCGTGTACTCGGTAATCACACCATCCTCGACCTTGGTGATCGTCCAGCGTTCGGTCTCTTTCGTGGTGTTATCCATCTGGCCTACGGCGAGCACCTGGCCGGCCATCACGACCTGGAGCGTACCCGCCTCTCCTTTGATCTCGATCGATGATTCGGTCGTCATCCCGACCTCGGGTTCCGGCTCGGAAAGGTCGTAAGCCTCTTCGGCAGCCACCACATGGGGGAACAGCATCGTCAACGCGAGCATTAGCAGGGCGGTATGTTTCACGGTCGGTCTCCAGTAGGTTGGTTGTTTTTCCGGACACGGCCAGTATAAGCGGTCATCATGAACCTGCCATCAAGACCATATGGACGAGGTACAGCTTGTCCCAGCGGTGTGCCGGGGTCTGTTGGCAGGGCGATCGATCTTCCCAGCCCCGCTGTTATAGTGGGTGTCCATCAGAGCGGCGGTTTGTGTTCGGAGTCTTAGTAGTCGAGGGTGTGAGATGATTATCTACGGCAGCAAGATGTATGGCGTCAAAAACGTTGTCAAGGGCGTGGGTTTGTGCGAGCACTGCGGGGTGTACGGCAAGCACAAGAGCTACGACGGGCGGAAATGGGGCCACCTTTATTTCGTCCCGCTGATCCCGTCGGGCGGGCCGGTGCGCGTGATGAAGGAGTGCGCGAAGTGCAACATGGGCAACCACCTGCCGCAGAGCAAGGTCAGCAGGCTCTACCGCGATATCGAGGCGATGATGCAGCCCTGTATCCTTGCCGCCAGCGAGGGCGCGCACAGCTTTACCGATGACCAGGGCACCGAGACGTACACCGGGCCTTTCCTGCTCGACGCGGTCGACCTGATGTACACGGCCGGTTACCGCAAAGAGATCCCCGGCCTGATCGCCATGCTGGACAGCGACATCTCCCGCTACGAGCACGGCATCGCCAGCGGCGCCTACAAGGAGATCCAGGGCGACGCTGCGGGGGCCCTGGCCGCCTACCAGGGCGCGATGCATGCGGACCCGGACCAGGCGCTGCCTTACATGCTGCTGGCGGACTTCCATGGCCGGGCAGGCCGAGTCGAAGAGCAGCTGGACATGCTCGACAAGGCCATCGAACGCGAGCCCGACAACCCGCAACTGCTCTTGGTGAAAGTTGACCCGCTCGAGAAGCTCAAGCGCTACCAGGACATCCTCACGGTCATGGAGCGCGCCGAGCAGATGATCCCGGGCCTGGACCGGGACAAGCAGTACAAGAAGCAGAAGAAGAAGTTCGAGAAGAAGGCCGCCAAGGCGATATGATCACGCGCAAGAAAAGACCCCGGCCAGAAACCGGGGTCTTTTTCAAGTTGATTCGTTTCGTTTACTTGCGCGTTTGTGTCTGCTTGACCTTCATCGGCATCTCAGCGGACATCTTCATGGCCTGCTGCCCGCCGGCGCTCATCTCCATGGTCATGTCCATGTCGCCCTCGAAGTCCTGGCTGGTCGTGTAGTTGGACAGGTCGCGGTTGATCGTGCCGTCGCCCTTCATCTTGATGACCATGTCCATGTTCGTGCCGGGGTCGGGGGACATATTCATCGTGATCGTGCCATCCATGGTGAAGTCGAGCACCGCGACGAGTTTGCCGTCGTCCTTCTTAAGGTCGACCATCTCGAAGGACATCTCGCCCTCGAACTTCGCGCCGGGGATGCCGGTCTGGCCCATGAAGGCCTGCATCAGCTCGTCCTCGATCTTCCACTTGTCGCCGACACCGACGGGCTTGTCGGGGAACACGAGGCGCGGATCCACGTAGCCTGCTTTCTTGATGAGGTCCTTGGCTTCCTGTGGCAGGCCCGCGCCTTGGACGTCGGTCTCCCAGCCATCGGTGGTCTTGGTCTGGGTCATGACCGCGCCCTGCATGTTGGTGTCTTCCTGCTCCTGGGTCTGGCCGAACATCGTGGTCTTGGTGACGGACTTGGCCTTGACGAACTTGCTCTCGACCTTGGTGGGCTCGCCATCAGTAACCTCTAGGATCTTCTGCTCGATCACGTTGGTCGAGTCGGTCTCCATCTGGCCTTGGAGGACTTGGCCCTGGACGGACATGTTCAGCGTGCCGGGCTCGGTCGAGGACTCGACGGTGTTGACGAGGGTCTCGCCTGCCTCGGGAGCCGGGCCGCGGAGGTCGACTTTCTCGCCAAACGCCGTCAGCGCGGGCATGGCGAGGAGCAGGGCGAGCGTGGTGGCGGCGGTTCGTAAACGCATGGTTTCTTCTTTCCGTGGGGTGAGGGATGGGGTGCAGCGTGAGAGACGCTACCGGGTCGTAGGCCGTGAGTTGCATGATTGTACGCGATTCACCGGTCCGTTCATGAGAAAAACACCAGGCCGATCACCGTCTCAGCGAGGCGAGCAGGGCGGCGTGGCACTTGCAACCCAACAAAAAGCGGTCCAGACCGAAGTGCTCGTCCGGGCTGTGGATGCTGTCAGAGTTGAGCCCGAACCCGATCAGCAGCGTATCCAGGCCTAGTACGGTCTTGAAATCCGCTACGACGGGGATCGTCGCCCCTGCCCGGACCAGGACGGGCGGCTTGCCGGTCACATCTTCAATCGCAGACGAGGCCTTCTCGACCCACGGGCTGCCGGTCGGCGTCGCGACGGGGTAGGCCTCGCCATGGTTGGTTAGTTCCCACCGGCAGCCGCCGACATCGTGGCTCTTGACCCAGGCCTCGAAGTCTGCGGCCAGCTGTTTGGGGTCCATGTTCGCGGGGATGCGGAAGCTGACCTTCGCGCCGGCGAAGGTCGGGATGACGGTCTTGGCGCCTTCGCCCATGTACCCGCCGTAGAGCCCGTTGACATCGCAGCTGGGGCGTGCCCACCGCCGTTCCAGCGTGCTGAAGCCCGCTTCACCGAAGGGGGTTGCGCCGACATCGCCGAGGTATTGGTCCTCGTCGAAGCCTAGCGTCTCCCATGTCGTACGCTCTTCGTCGGTGAGTTCCGCGACATCGTCGTAGAAGCCGGGGATGCTGACACGGTTCTCATCGTCAAAGAGCTTGCCTAGCACACGCGCGAGGACCGTCGCGGGGTTCGCGAGCGTGCCGCCGTAGACGCCCGAGTGCAGGTCGCGGGACGGGCCGTACAGCTTGAGGTCGTAGTAGACCAGCCCGCGCAGGGCGTAGGTGATCGCGGGCGTCGGGCCGCTGGTGCCCTCCCACATCGCGGTGTCGCTTACGACGCACAGGTCCGCCGCGAGCAGGTCCTTGTGATCGGCCAATACCCTCGGCAGGGTCACGCTGCCGCATTCTTCCTCGCCCTCAATCAAGAGCGTGACGTGGCAGGGCAGCTTGCGTCCGGTCGTAAGGTACGCCCGCATCGCCTCGACGAACATCATGACCTGGCCTTTGTCGTCGCAGGCCCCGCGTGCGTAGACCTTACCATCGCGCAGCACGGGCTCGAAAGGCGGGCTGGTCCACAGGTCCAGCGGGTCAGGCGGCTGCACGTCGTAGTGCCCGTAAAACAGGACACGCGGCGCGTCGGGGTCCTCGACGATCGCGTCCGTGGTGCGCGCGACGACCGCGGGGTGCCCGCCGCCTTCGAGCACGTGCGTTTCGAGCCGCATCGCCTCGAAGTCGGCCGCCATATGCGAGGCGGCCTTGCGGACCTCGTCGGCATAAGCCGGGTCGGTGCTCACGCTGGGGATCGCGAGCAGGTCGCACATCCGCTTCACGGCGTGATGATGGTCGGCGTCGAGGTGGTCGAGCAAAGGTTGGAGGTCGGTACTCATCGCAATAGCGTAATGAAAATAGCCGCGAGGCTACGCCTCGCAGGCGGAGTACGACCGATTTCAGATGGTCCGCCTGCGACGCGTAGCGTCGCGGTTACTCCGCGGCATCATTAACGGCATCAGGTTTTACCTGCACCTTGCCCCCCTCGATCCGGGCGGGGAAGGTGGGGATCGGCGGCTCGAATTCGGGGTAATCCAGGTTCTTTCCGTTACGGAGGTTGTAGGCGTAGCCATGGAACGGGCAGGTGATCACCAAGCCCTGCACCTCGCCGTCCTCCATCGGCCGGCCGGCGTGCGGGCACTGGTTCGCGATGGCGTAGGCTGTCCCGTCGACGTTGAGCACGACCAGGGCCTTGCCCTCCACGGTCGTGCACAGGCGGCCGCCCGCGGGCAGTTCGTCGGCATCGGCGATGTCTGTCCAGTCGGGCATGGTTACATCCTAGCCGCGATACAGAGGACGAATCGGCATAGGATGCTGGCATGACTCAGCGAAACGCCAAACGACAAGCCGACTACACGGCGGTTGCGCTGCAACTGGCGACGAAGGCGCTGGACGTCGCGGTCGATGCGGCCCCCCACCGTGCGAAAGAAGGCGAGCGCCGCTGGCCCATCGCTAATACGTTGCCGGCCGCCCGCCTGCTGATCGACCAAGACCGCCAAGAAGATCAAGCGCAGCTCCCTGACCTGGCCAGGTCGCTTGTCGAGACACTCGCCGACGAGACCGGGAAGGTCACGGACGGGTTCGGGCACGCTCGGCCCAGCTATGCCCTGTTTGCGATCCACTTGTTGGGCAGCGCTGCAAGGCTTGGCGGGCAAGAGGACGCGCGGGAAGATGTGGCGCAAGCCGCCAAGACACTGCTCAACAGCCGGTTGCTTAACGAAGCGGTGCCCGATCCTCGCCTCTCGGTCTGGCGCCGCCTCATCGCGAGGCAGCACGGCCTAGCCGAGGCCGAGGAACTGCCCTTGTCCAGCGACGGGCCCGCGCCGCTGTTGCCGCTCGGCCTGGACGACCTGATCGACAGCTGGACCTACTACGAGCTGGTGGGGCTGCACGGCATGCACTTGTGCGGCCTGCTCGAATCAGACCCCGGTCTCACCCAACGCACCCGCTCCGCCGCCGAGTACCACCTGGGGCACACCCAGCCCGACTACACGACCTATCAGCCTTGGGGCCTGGCCGCTTTTGCCGCAGACCCGATGACCGCGGTGTTTGCGGAGCAGCAACTCCACGACGTCGCGACGCACCTGAGCATCGAAGGGCCCGGCGGGGCGGTGCTGCCCGCGCTGCTCTTAGCGGACAGCGTGGCGGCGATGTCGGGTACATTAAAGAGGGCTTGGTGTACCGATTGAACACGGAGGTTCGCGTTGTATAAACGGATGAGACACGCATTGGTGAACGCCAAGCTAGGACGCTACGGCATAAGTGGTCTATTCATTTTGCTGTGCTGCCTATTGATCGGGATACCCGCCGCAGCGCAGGAGGAGGCTGCGCGTGCTGAACCAGAGGCAGAAACCGAGCAACCCGTTGGACAGTTGAGCGACGATCAGGCCGCTTTCGTGTCCGAGCTTGCCAGCGCCCAGCGTTTCGAGGCCGAGCTCCAGGAGCTGCTCAAGCCCAACGGCCAGCTGGATACAACGCGTGAAGACGACGCCTTTAACAGGCTTGTCAGCCTGGCGACCCGCTGCGGCATCATGGCGAACAGCGCGATGCATGACGAGGCCCGGCTGGTCCTGCTGGGCTACCAGGCCCGTGCGCTCGCGGCGCTGGCTTCGCTCGAGCCCGAGCTGCCCGAGCAGAATATCAACCGGCTTCAGCAGCTTGTGGAGGTGGCCCGGCAGATCGACGATCTCGATCTACCCGGTGCCAGGGCGACCGCGGATTACTGGAGCCTGATCGCGGACGTCGCTGGCCTCGCCACCGCGCAAGACTCCGCGGCACAACGGCAGGCGTTCGCAGAGCTCGCGTTTCATAGCTTTATCGAGAAGCACGCGGAAGACGAGCATGCCGCCGAGTTCGTGCTGGACACCCGGCTGTCGCTCGCGCACCTGCTGGACCGCCGCGGCGCTCAAGCCGAGGCCGGCGAACAGCTCAAGCTCATCGGCAAGCTCCCGAACGACAGCCCGCGTCTGCAGGAAGCCAAGCAACTGTCGGACAGCATCGATCGGCTAGGCGCCCCCGTCGACATCGCGTTGATCTCGACCGAGCTTATCGAGTGGCGATCCTCTGATCACGTGGGGAGGCCCGTGCTGGTCCATGTTTATTCTGATGGTGTCGACGCATCGATTCGCATGATCGACGTGATCAGCCGCTCGATCATTGAAGGCAAACTCAGCGGGATCGTGGTTGTGTCGCTGCGGGTAGGGGACCCGGCCGCTAACGCCGCTGCGCCGCTCTGGCCGACGCTGCCGGTCCAGCTGGAGCCCAACGGCGTCTTGGATCAGCTCGGCATAACCGCGCTGCCGACGCTCGCCTGGCTTGATGAGAAAGGCAGGCTCGCATCCATCGGGACGACCTCGGCCGTGCTCAATCAACTCGGTAGCATCCGCCCCGAACGCCCCGAACGCCCCGAACGCCCCGAACGCCCCGAACGCCCCGAACAACCTGGCGAATTGCCGCAGCCCGGCGAGCAAGCCGGAGCAACAGCGGCTGGATCCGAAGCCCCCAAACACCAAGCCGATGAGGATGAAGCCGAGCCCCAGCCAGAATCGGAGCCGGCGGAACTCGGCGAGAATGGGGCCGAGGAAAAATGATTTCATTAAATGCCACAAAATAAAATAAAAAGACCTTAATATCTTATATAGTGGGTTTAAAGGCCTGAATCGCTCGATATTGAGTATGGAACGCCTCATTTTCCTCGAAAGGAGCCCACGATGACTTTTCTCCAAGCCCTCCCTCAGACACCCGACACCCTGGAGACGCCTGTCATGACCAACCACGCCGCCCTGAATGGCTGGGTCAAAGAGACCGCCGGGCTGTGCCAGCCCGACGAGATCGTCTGGTGCAACGGCTCGAAGGACGAGTACCAGCGCATGCTCCAACTCATGGTTGATGCAGGCTCGGCCCAATGGCTCTCCCCCGACAAGAAGCCCAACTCCATCCTGGTCCGTTCCGACCCGGCGGATGTCGCACGCGTCGAAGACCGCACCTTTATCTGCAGCGCGGATGAGGCCGACGCAGGCCCAACCAACCACTGGAAAGACCCGGAAGAGATGCGCGAGATCCTCCGCCCGCTCTTCCGCAACTGCATGCGCGGCCGCACCATGTACGTCATCCCCTTCAGCATGGGGCCCGTCGGCTCACCCATCGCACACATCGGTGTCGAGATCAGCGATTCGCCCTATGTGGTCGCGAATATGCACATCATGACACGCGTCGGCCAGCCCGTGCTCGATGTGCTTGGGGAAGACGGCGAGTTTGTCCCCTGCGTCCACTCCGTCGGCAAACCGCTCGCCCCCGGTGAGAAGGACGTCGCCTGGCCCTGCAACGCGGACAACAAATACATCACCCACTTCCCCGAAACCAAAGAAATCTGGTCCTTCGGCAGCGGCTACGGCGGCAACGCCCTGCTAGGCAAGAAGTGCTTCGCGCTCCGCATCGCCTCGGTCATGGCGAAAGAACAGGGCTGGATGGCCGAGCACATGCTCATCCTTAGGCTCACCAGCCCCGATGGCGTCGTCAAGCATATTGCAGCGGCCTTCCCCAGCGCCTGCGGCAAGACCAACCTCGCCATGCTCACCCCCACCCTCCCCGGCTGGAAGGTCGAGTGTGTCGGCGACGATATCGCCTGGATGAAGTTCAAAGACGACGGCTACCTCTACGCCATCAACCCCGAGGCCGGTTTCTTCGGTGTCGCGCCCGGGACGAACTACCACACCAACCCCAACGCGATGGAATCCCTCAAGGAAAATGCCATCTTTACCAACGTCGGCAAGACGCCTGACGGCGATGTGTGGTGGGAAGACATCGACCGCCCGGCTCCGGACTTGCTGATCGACTGGCACGGCAAGGAGTGGGTCCACTACGACTCGACCAACAAGGCCGCGCACCCCAACGCCCGCTTCACCGCGCCGGCCAGCCAGTGCCCGGTGATCGCGGACAGCTGGGAGGACCCCGGGGGCGTCAAGATCGACGCGATCCTCTTTGGCGGCCGACGCTCCACCGGCCAGCCGCTGGCGCTTGAGTCGTTCGACTGGGAGCACGGCACGTTCCTCGGCTCCACCATGGCGTCACAGAAAACCGCCGCCGCCGCCGGCAAAGTCGGCCAGCTCCGCTTCGACCCCATGGCCATGCTGCCGTTCTGCGGCTACCACATGGCCGACTACTGGCGGCACTGGCTGGACATGGGCGCTAAAGGCGGCGGCAAGATGCCCAAGATCTTCTACGTCAACTGGTTCCGCCGGGCGGAAGACGGCCACTGGCTCTGGCCGGGCTTCGGCGAGAACAGCCGCGTGCTCAAGTGGGTCTGCGAGCGATGCGACGACCGGGGCGCCGTGGTCGAAACCCCCATCGGCCTGCTGCCCACCGACGACGCGATCGACCGGACCGGCTTGGACGTCCCCGACGCCGACATGGCCGAGCTCCTCCGCGTCGACCTCGACGAGTGGCGTGAGAAGATCGGCCTCTTCCGCGACCACTACGCCCAGTTCGGCGACAAGCTGCCGCCCGAGCTCGCCAAGCAGCTCGACGCGCTGGAAGACCGGCTCAACGCCGTGTCCTGACCAAGCCCGCTGCACCAGCCCCGACAGACAAGCCGGGCCCGGTTCTGGGCCCGGTTTTTGATGCTAAAAATACACCAAAATCGCTATCCGCAGTGCGTATAGGCTCACTGGTCGCGCGTTGTACAGGCGATCAAGCCCCGTGCTCACAGGCACAAAAAAACGCCCACGGCTGGGCGGGCGGCGGACGCAGGCCGGGATGTGGCGGAACAACAGATGCCGTCAATCAAGCCAGCGAACCCAACCCCGCGCGCGCAACGCAGGCCCGCCCACCGACCCGCCGCCCAAGCCCTGGCCTGGCCAGAACCCCGGCCCGGCCCGCACGCAACCACCCACCCACATCCCCGCACCGCGTGTGCGATTCCACCCGCTTATCCCAAGCCCATGGCAGC
Source organism: Planctomycetota bacterium (assembly GCA_039024275.1). Taxonomy (GTDB): domain Bacteria; phylum Planctomycetota; class Phycisphaerae; order Phycisphaerales; family Phycisphaeraceae; genus JAHQVV01. Next base: position 13,752 of record JBCDKD010000043.1, read on the forward strand.
AGTACCGGTTAACCTACCTGCCAGAATCATCCGAGGCTGGGTAGACGTAATTGACTAACCTATTTTCCGATCAGATGTTAGTTTTGGTAATGGCCTGTTATGAGAACTTAACGTCTTTATGCAATTATCCTACGGTGTGGATTAGTTGTATTTTTTATTCCTATCAAAACAGATTAACCTATCCACTTCTCTTCAATTCTCCTAGTGTAGACCGTTAGGGTTTATATGCTGGATAAGCCATAGATCTAGTAAGCGTCAATCGTTTTTTATTAAAAACAAAGGATTTGAACTGTGATCTTATAGATCGTCAGTAACCTAGGCAGGCGATATTTATCTTGCGATCTAGAGATGATGAATGAATTGTTTCAGAAACAATCGATCACTTTGATAGGGTTTTAGCGTGTTCTAAATCAATATCATATCTACGGCTGCCTAGCGGTTGTTATGATCCGCTTATTGGTCTGATTGAAGCCTCTATTTTTGGAAACAGTGATACTTATGCAAGGCCCTTATATTTATCCGGGATGGCTGTTAAATGACTATAAACGAGAGATCGCGGAACGGTATGTCGAGCGCCTCCCGTCTGACGAGCGGGACCCGATGCGCGCCAAGCTAGAGCAGGCCACCACCACCGATCAGTTGACAGCGTTTCTAGAGGGTCCCGGCCGATCGGTGTGGGAGCTTTTCCTTAGAGATGTTGCTGGCAGTGCGCATGTGAGAGACCTGTCTCCTCTGAATACCGACGAGAATGCGGTACTCGAGCGGACTGTTCAAGACGCTTATAAGCGGTGGGACCATGAGAGCAAGCCAGAGCAGGGCAAAGAGAAGAAATCGCTAAGCTATGCCCGTTCGCTTTTATCAAGCAACTATACGGCGCGTATAGCCATTGCCCTGCTTCTTCTTTTCTGCGGTTTTTTCCTCATCTACAGGACCTACAACCGCATTCCAGAGTTGTCTCGCGAATTCCAGGAGGCGCGGAACAAGGTATTCAAAGATAGCCTTCAGGACGACCTCACCGCGGTTCAGAAAAAGCTTGATAACGGATCGTTCGAGCAGACCCGCCAACGCATCACAGAGCTGAGCTTCTCGTACTCGAACCTGCAGCAAGCGCTCGAGGCGATTAGGCGACCGATCGATGAGGTCAGTAAGCTCCAATCTGATGGTTCATTAATTGCGAGTGAAGTTGAGTCTGCCCAAGATGAGTTTGAATCCTTGATCCAGTCCGTCCGAGAGAAGCTAGAACCCATCGATTCGACTCTGTTTGGCTCTACCAAGTCCGATGACCCAGGAGGTGAAGCTGTTACGACTCAAACGGTGTCCATCGCAAAGGAGATTGACGGCCTAAACGCCGCAATCGCAAAGTCTCCTTCGAGCGAAGGGTTATCTGATCAGATCAAACAAATCGATACTGTATTTAATCAATGGGATCGCGACCTTATCCCTAAGTTGGAAAAGATGGCGAAGGTTTGGAATAAAGGCGGCGTGCTTGATAGGGCTGGGCAGAAAGCGGTGAATGAGGTAGAGGACGCTTTCTTGGAGCTCGTCCAAGCGGGCCTTGGACAAGGTGTCACAAGCAGCATCCAGGACATTGAGGATTACATCAAGAAAAATCAGATTAGTATCGACCCGAAGACATCGGCGGTGCTGGAACAACTCGGTCTGAACTTTGACAGCCTCGCGCAATCGCTCAACGAAGTTGATAAGAAGGCCGCCAGTCTACGCGACAAGCAGAGTGAATTGATCCAGAAAGCTTCAGATCTGGATAGCCCTGCGATAACCAATATGGCGAAGAACATTAATGAGGCTGTGCTCTCGATTAGCGCGACCTCGGATACCGTATTGCGGGCCAAGGAAGCATTCCAAGCGTCATCTGAAGCGTTGACAGACCTACGGAAAGCAACCCAAAACATCGAGCAGATCGCGGACACGCAGTCCCGCCTCGCCGCGCAGGGCAGCGCCCCGGCGGTACTGCTGCTTTTTGCGATAGGCGGGATGTTCGTCACATTCGGGCTGACGTCGCTGCTCCGTTGGGTCAAAGACCTTGACCACCGTCGGCTAGGTGAGCAGTGGCGGATCGAGGCCGAGCTGATGACTAACATCGCCGTTGCTTTGATTTCGCGCGGGATTGAGCCGACACGTGTGCTAGACCGGCTTCAGAATATCCCCAGGACAACAGACCCGAAGAATGAAGGAGCGATTAAAACACCGGTGTCTGAAACTATGCGTGAATTGCTGAAGGTGTGGCAAAGCAAAGGCGGGGGCTAGTCTGATCCCATTCTTCACGCGGTGCATGGGTGTCCGGTTTGTGGCCGGGCAACACCTCATATTTATTTGCAGTGTCACACCGGTGAATTCTTATTATGCCCGGCTGAAGCCCGGCCTACGCCGCTGTCATGCTGCTAAGTCTCCGGAGTGGCAAACGGGTCTGCTCCTGGCTGCCGCCCGGAGCTTTGGGAGCGGGGAGGCCAAAGCGAAAAAGGTGTACGCTGCTTGGGATACGTGACGAAGGTCAGGGTATGAAAAAGACACAAGCCCTATTCTCTTTGCTGTTGATCTGGATGCCGGCCGCCGCGTCGGCCGAGTCTCTGCCGACCTTCAACGACACCTGGTGCACGCGGAAGGCGAGCGACATCGTGGTGGTCGAGACGCGGTCCGCCGAGGAAGCAAGCTTCCGGGTGTTGGATTCCTGGCGGGGCGGACTTGCGGAAGGCAGCCGGCTTGCCGTGCCGGGCCTGATCGGGTCGGCCAAAGGCAGGATGGTGCTCTTCCTGTCGCGGCAGGAGGACGCGGAGCAGGCCGACGCCTGGCGGCCGGCCGGGCACGACTTTAAGACGTCTGTGGTCTGGGTCGAGGAGGGCAGGCTGACCTCGATCCAGCAGCCCCACAGCCGCGGACCGGCCTACGCAACAACGCTGCACTATCTCGCCTCGCTCGACGACCTGCACAAGCACGTCCAGATGGTTCTCGAGAGCGACCGTCTGTTGCAGGCGGCGGAAGACGCGGGGCAGGTGGAGGACAAGGCCGCGCTGTGCTCACGGATCATCAACGGGGCTTATCTGAATAAAGACAAGGCCGTGAAAATCCTGGCGGGCTGTGGCGAGCCGGCGGCGGCGGTGCTTCGAGCGTACATCAGTGGCGTGCCGATGACCCACCAGCGGGCACAGGCGATCCCCGCTTTTGTCGAGGCCGGCGGCCGCGCGGTGCTGCCCGAACTGGCCGGCATGCTGGCTGACGAGCTGGCGTACTGGAAGGAGACCGCGCCGGGCCTGGAGAAGGGGTGGTGGTTTGACTCGGGGGGCGAGGCCTGGGTCCGCCACAGCCGTGTGTCGCAGATGGCCGGGGTCTTCCGCGAGCACCGGTTCGGGCCTGCGCGGGAGACGCTTGAGCAGCTCCGCGATCTATTCAGACGCACCCCGGCCGTGGAGGATGACGACCGGATCGGGAGCATCGCCGACTGGTTGGATGCGGCGATCGCGGCAGTGGGGGAGCGGGATTAGGCCCGGCCCGGTACCGGATGCAACGCGTAGGCCGGGCTTCAGCCCGGCACGGCGTGGCGGCACTTGAATGCCGGGCTGGCTTATCGATTGATATGAAAAGGTGGGGCGGGCTATGAAAAGGTAGTAGTGCGGGCGTCCCGCCCGCCGTTCGAGTACGGCTCGAATCACCCTGATTCACGACCCCGTCGTGGCAGCAGGCGAGACGCTTATCCCACCTAAGAACGTGTACGAGAAGGTGGGGTGGGCATCTTGCCCGTCGTTCGGGCGTAGCCCGAATCCGCTAGATTCACGACTTCGTCGCGACGATAGGCTGGAAGCCTATCCCACCTAAGGCACTTCTCGTACACCCTCTAAGGCACTTTTCGTACACGGTCTAAGCCCGGCCTATTTGGCGTAGGCAGGCGGGAATAGGTACTGCCGATCAGCGGTTGCGATACATTGGTGCGGTTGTTGTCGCTTTGTGTTTGCGTGACCCAGGGATACGCCGGATGAAACTGCACCACGCGTCGTTGCTGATGGTTTGGCTTGCATCGCTCTCGCTTGTGCTGGTGGGCTGTTCATCCGCGCCGCGGCCCGACCTCGGGGCGATCTACGACGAGCCGGCGCAGAAGATCGGCCCGCAGCGGAACCCCGTGATTGTGATCCCCGGGATCCTTGGCTCGAAGCTCGAGGAGCCGGGCCTGAACACGCCGGTCTGGGGCGCGTTTACGTACGGCGCGGCGGACCCGGACCGGCCGGATGGCGCGCGCCTGGTCGCGCTGCCGATGGAGAAGGGCAAGCCGCTCAGCGAGCTGCGCGACAGCGTCGTGCCGACGACGGTGCTGGACAGCGTGGAGATCGATGTCGCGCTCTTGGTGCGTGGGCTGGAGATCGATGCGTACGACGAGATCATCAAGACGCTGGCGGCCGGGGCGTACCGGGACGAGACGATCATGCTTGCTATGAGCGGGCCGGTGAATCAGGGCGGCCACTTCACGTGCTTCCAGTACGCGTACGACTGGCGTCGGGATATCGCGGAGCAGGCGGCGATCCTGCACGAGCGCGTGCTGCATGCCCAGCAGTCTGCGAAAGAGGGCTTCGGCCTGGAACAGCCCCCGCGCGTCGATGTCGTTGCGCACTCGATGGGCGGGCTGGTGCTGCGGTACTACCTGCGCTACGGCACGCAGGCGCTGCCCGACGACGGGTCGCTGCCCGGACTCAACTGGGCCGGCGCGGAGCACATCGAGCGCGCGATCATCATCGGCACGCCGAACGCGGGCTCGGTGCTCTCGCTCAAGCAGCTGGTCGAGGGGGTGAACTACGTCGGGCTGATCACGCCGACGTACCGGCCCGCGGTGCTGGGCAGCATGCCGAGCATCTACCAGCTGCTGCCGCGCGTCCGCCACGGGCGCGTCGTCGATGAAGCGACGGGCGAGCCGATCGATTTCTTCGATGCGGAGGTGTGGCGCAGGTACGGCTGGGGCCTCGCCGACCCGGGCGATGCGCGGACACGCCGGTGGCTGCTGCCGGATGCCGCAGACGATGCCGAGCGCGACGCGATCGCGTTCGAGCACCTGCAGAAGTGCCTGGCCCGCGCCGAGCAGACGTTCCGCGCGTTGGACCTGCCCGCCGACCCGCCCGAGCACCTGCGCCTGGTGCTCTACGCCGGCGATGTGGATGAGACCCCGGACATTTTGAGCGTTGACGGCCGGGGCAAGATCCGGGTCAAGTCCTACACGCCGGGCGACGGCACCGTCACCCGCGCAAGCACGCTGATGGACGAACGCGTCGGCCGGGGCTACGCCCCGCGCGTGCGGTCGCCGGTCCGGTGGGACCACGTCCAGTTCATCCCCGCCGACCATATTGGCTTGACCAGCGACCCGTCGTTCAGCAACAACGTCCTGTACGAGCTGCTGGAGCGGCCATAGCCGTCAGCCCGCGCTTGGTTTCGCTGGTAAGGCCAGCGGGTCTGCATGAGTACATCACTCGCCGAAGTTTTCTTGGCGTCGGATCAGCTGCTGGATGGACTGCCCGGTCTGCCTGCGCAGGAGGCCTTCCAATTCACGGATAGGCATCCGCGTGCTTGAGCCGTCCACCATCGCAACGACGAGTTCATCCACGCCGGCGTCGTCCGGCCGTTCAAACAGCATAACGGTGCCGGCCGGGTTCCTGACCCGGTTTTGCTCGCCCACCGGCACGAGCACGAACGAGCTGATCTGGCGGATGCGCTGCGCACGCTGCGCGTCGGGGAGCTGTTCAAAATTGAACGGGAAGCCTACAGGACGGATCGAACGCGGCGAGATCAGGACCTCGACATCGCCGAGGTATCCCTCGAGCTGGGCAAGGTCTTCGGCGAAGACGCCGCCGTGGTCTGCGGCGTAGTTGAAATTCGCCAGGCTGACCTGCCGGGCCTGCGTCGTGGTCTGCATGATGCGCGCGGTCCGGCGCGCGGCGCCCAGGGCGGGCAGCAGGATGCCGACGGCGACCGGCGCGGACAGCCCCGCACCCGAGGTCAGGCCTTTGGAAGCACTCAGCAAGGTCGCTCCGGGGAACGGCTCGATGAGCTGCAGGTGCAGGCCGTCGTCGCTGACCCGGGTGATCCCCCCGGAGACTTCGAGGTATGGCAGTATCTTGCCGACGGGCGGCATCCGGACGGACGAGGCCTCACCGGTAAACATCTCGGACAGGCCGGTGGCGATCTGCATGATCATCATGTTCATGCCGTAGCCATCGGCGGCGGTCTCAGGCAGGTTGGCGAAAGACAGGCCCGTGACAGGCTTGAGGTTCTCAAACGCCTTGCCCCCGGCGTCGGCCAGGTCCGGGCCATCGAGGAACCGGCTCATCGCAGATTGGAACGCTGTGTTGGCGAGGATCGAGTCCTCTCGCTTGCCCGTCTGCTCGGTGGCCATCTCCAGGGCCTGCGGGTAGAGCGAAACGTACAGCTTGCCGTCATGCACCATCCATGCCGGCGCGACAAACGGGATACCCAGGTGCGTTACCGCGGCCCCGCCGATCTCTTTTGTCAGGAAGCGGATCTTGATGTCCTCATCCACATCCGCGAGAAGCTCGTTCGCCTTGTCTGAAAGCTGGACCATCGCCTGCTTTACCGAGTCGGGGTCCTGCAACTCGTTGACCAGCACGATCGAGGCGAAGCCGTTGCCCGCGATCATCGGGTCGACGTAGACGGTCCACAGCGGGCCCATGCCCCGGATCAGCTTCATCTCAAGGTCGAAGCCGACTGCCTCGCTCGCATCATCGAGCGCCTGCTTGATCACATCGACGTAGCGCTCGTCGATCTTGCCCGCGGCATCGATCACCACATCCAGCACCCGGCTGGGCTGCATCGAGAGGGCCTGAGCATAGGTCGCGGACTTGGGGATGTGCATCAGGCTTTCTGGCGCGATCACCTCGTGATCGAGCAGCGACAGGACGCCACGCCGAGGCGACCTCGCGCCGATGAACAGCTGCGTGTGCCAGTTTTCCGCTTCGAAGCCCGCAGACAACGCCAGGCTTTCCAGGCCCTCGAGCCCGACCGCGCCGCGAACCCTGGGCCACATCTCGGCGAAGGGTTCTGCGGGCTGGCCCTGGTCGGCCGCTTGATCACGCATCATCGCGGCGAAGTCGTCGATCTGTTTGATCCATAGCCCCACATCGACGTAGACCATCAGCGCCGCATCGTCCTGAACGTTTTTTGCCGCGGCTTGATAGCGTTGCGATGTTGCCAGCGGGGCCGCTTCGATCTCAGCGGGGTCGAACCCGATCGAAAGGTATAACGTCTCGTCCGTCTCGCCGGAGAACACCGGGACCTGCTCTTCGAGCATCGCGACGACGGTGTTGATCGCGTCACGCAGGGCATCCTGGTCCTGCCCCGTCTGCCACATGAGGCAGAGCCGGGGGATCGGCGGGCCTTCGGGGTCGGGTGCGAGCATGTAGACAGCGCCGCCACCGGACCACATGGATGCCAACAGCGTCCCTGCCACGCCGATGATTTGCGCATCGTCTTCTTCGATAAGCCCATCCTCGCCCAGTTGTTGGATCAGGCCCGTGAGTTCCGGCACCGCGTCGAGCAGGCCGGTCTCCCGCAGCACGCCCTGCAGGTTCGACCCCTCGTACCCCGGGCCCAGGTCGTCCGTGCCGCGCCAGGCGATGTACAACGCCGAATCCGCGGGGGCCTGCTCGATCAAGGCTTGGCCGGAAGCCGGCAGCGCGAGCACGAAAGCCAATACCACGACGAGTCGCTTCCTATACAGGCATGTCATACGGTTTCCCCAGTAGTAAACGGAACAAGAAAGAAGTCAGTCTAGGTGTCGGCTGGCCGCGCTGCAAGGATGTTGATGGTGTCAGCGGGCTCGGCGCGCAAGCAGCCTGGTTCACGCATCGTTGCGGTGGCGCTTGCGGTATTCGCCCGGCGTGGTGCCGGTGGCCTTACGGAAGAAAACATTGAAGTGGCTGGTGCTCGTGAAGCCGCACGCCGCGGCGACGTCACTGATAGGCTGTTCGGTGTCGACCAGTTCCTGCTTGATGGTCTGTGTGCGGATGCGGTTGATCTCGGTGAGGACCGACTTGCCGACGTGTGCATCAAACCGCCGGCTGAGCGTGCGTTTGGAGACGTTCGCAGCGGTGGCCACTTCCTCGACCGATAGCGGCGTCCGCGCGTGTTCCGCAATAAACCGCATCGCCTTGCTGACGACCTCGTCCTCACTGACAAAGACCTGGGACGAGCCGCGGATGCGCAGGGTCTTGGGCTGGACGCGGACCGGTTCTTCGGGCGCGTCTCTACCCTGGATCAAACCGTCGAGCAGCCGCATCGCCTCATAACCAATCTTCTCGTCGTTCGCCTCGATCGAGGTCAGCGTAGGCTGCGTGTTCAGGCAGATATCCAGCGAGTTATAAGCCACCGCAAGACCGACTTCGTCCGGCACGCGCAGGTTCAATTCGTTGCAGAGTTGCACGGCGTACAAAGCCATCCCGTCCATCGGCACGTAGATCCCAATCGGTGGCTTCACACTCAAGAGCGTCTTGCGCAACTCGCTATAGAACGTGGCGAAGGCGTCCGGGTCGTCCTCGAAGTCGTACGGCACATCGAGCGTCTCCACTTCAATGCCGTGCTGCTCCGCCACTTCGGTTAGCCCGGCAAGATACAGCGCGCGCGCTTTGTCGGTCTTCCAACTGATCAGCCCGAGACGCTTGTACCCGTGCTCGATGAAGTGCTCTGCAACGATCCGGCCGTTGGTGGTGTAGTCGGCGTAAGCGCCCGCCACGTGCTGGGCGGGCGAGTTCATCCAGTGATTCACCATTGGGATACCGACCTTGCCGGCTTTCTCGGCGGCGTCGGCGGTGATCCGCCCGACGATCCCGTCGTATTGGGCCTGGCCCGAGCCATCGATGATCCCAACCATGTACGGGTCGACCGTCGTTTGCCAGTGAGGCTGGTGCTCGCGGACATAGTCAAGGATGCCCTTGTAGCAGCCGTGGTGATGGCCGAATGGCTGGCCCATTTCGATCGCGATGCCGATACGTTTGGTCGATTGATTGCTCATTGATTGACCATACTTTTTATACAACCCAAAGGTGTTATCTTTTAATTTATTTATCTCAAAATATCACATAAATTACTTTCAATAATGGGCTTATTAATCTATTTAACCATAAGAGTGTATTCCCTTAAATTGTCATTAATTCGAAATATATTGTCCCATTTAAGTCTTGTCTCGACACCATTATGGCCTATTCTTTAACCCGACTTGTTTATTTGGCGTAGTTCATCCCTTACCCCTTAACCATCGGAGGAACCGGGCAAACCAAACAGCGAAGCCCCGGGTTTTGCACGCCATTTAGCTACCGCCTGAGTTTATTCAGGCCCATCCGTTTTCTGATGTTTTTCCCGTACACGGCGTTTCGCCACACCCACACTCTAGGAGATTTCAAAGATGAACGTTACCACCAAACTGCTCGCCGCCGCTCTTGCCCCGCTTGTGATCGCCGGCACTGCTAACGCGACCGTTGTCTACGAAGACACCTACGAAGGTGATGGCCTGGCAACGAACAACGGAACCGGCGGGGGTATGACCCAGCGCACGATTTTCCAGAACGCATTCTCTGATGCGGGTAGCGGTTTGGATTCACAGGCGAGCACCAACGCCGCCCGACGCGCTGTTGTGAGTACCGACAACGCCTTCAACCTTTCCGAGGGCTTTATTCTCGAAGTGCATTATCAAGTCCCCGGCGATGTGACGGGTAACGGCTTATTCGAGTGGTCGATGTCTCCTACGAACTTTACCGCTGGGACGCAGAGCGAGCCTGTCTTTAGCACCTTTAATGGCGGGACAGCCGGTGACCAGGGCAACTCACAACTCGCGATCGGCGTCGCGGTCGGCTCTTTCCCCGAGTTTGGTCCGGGCGTTTACTACAACGACGGGTTGGGCAACGACGGTACTTCGGTGTCCGCACTGCTGACACCGGCCGGCCTGACCGCCGCAAATACCGAGGTCGTGACCATCCTGACGGTCAATGCTGATAACACCTTGTCTTTCTCGGTCGATGGGGATGTGACCAATGGTGCTCACGCCTTTGACCTGTCGAACCCGCTTTACTTCAACGTGCTGGCTCAGCCCAGGGGTACCGTGAACTTTGCCAGGATTACAGCAATCCCAGAGCCTTCTTCGCTCGCACTGCTCGGCCTCGGCGGGTTGCTGGTTGCTCGCCGTCGACGCGGCTGAGGCAGCGAAACACTCGCCATTCTCCTCCAAGCTATGCACCTCTGGGATGCATAGCTTTTTCAATGGGGTACGTGCTGCTGGATCAGGCTCCCGATGCGGCGGACTCGACCTCTTCGCGCGTGATGCCGAGCCAGTCGAGCATGTGCTGCTCGTAGGTGTCCTGGTGGGCGGGGTTGGAGAAGTCGAGCCGGAGCTCGTTGATGACCTTCGTGCCCATGCCGATCCATTCGTTCCAGGTGTCCTGGCCGAAGTTGGCATAGATATAGGCGCCGACAGGTCCGCGCATCGGCGGGTCGGCGAGTTTGGCCTGCGGCTGCCCGGTGCGCTTATCGAGGACGGAGTCGCCAGACGCCTCGACCGCCGCCTTTTTTGCGGCGAAGTCCTCCGTCTCGGGGACGGGCAGGCCGAGCTTGCCCAGCAGCGCGGCGATGGACTTCTGCGGCATCACGTCGCCACGCTCGGCGGCGATGGTGTAGCCCTTGGTCAGCACCTCGCCCGCCTCGTCGTTGCGATCGAGCTTCATCAACGCCTGCCCCCGCATGTGGAACGCGCGGGACATCGTGTCGTTATATTCGATGGCCTTGCCGTACGCGTCGGCGGCGTCTGCCCAGCGCTCGGCTTCCTTGTAGCTGTTACCCAGCGAGAAGAACGACATGTCGTCCGGCGCCTCCCGGCACATCTGTTCCCACTGCGCAATACGGTCGTCTAGTGTGCTCATGGCCACATTGTAGCCGCGATGCGACGTATCGCCGGGCCTAAGACGCGTAGCGTCGCGGCTAAATCGTTACCCTGATCCAATGGCTGCAGTGGACCATGTCGAGCGCGTCTTTCTGGGTTGCAACCGGCCCGCGCTGCACGCGGCCGTGGACTGGCTGCTCGCACGCGAGGGCGACGGTTCGCTGGACATCGGGAAGCTGCTGATCGCGGTGCCCGGCGGGCGGGCCAAGCGTCGGTTCGAGGAGCTGCTAGCCGAGCGTTCGGCGGGTCAGGCGCTGATCCCGCCCAGCATTGTGACGACCGCCGGCCTGGCAGACCGCTTGCTGCCTGATGCGGGCGGGCCGGTCGCCAGCCGGCTGACTTCGATGCTGGCGTGGTCCTCGGTGCTTCGAGAAGCAGGCGGCTCGGTGATCGGCACGATCGTGCCTCACCCGCCACCGCGTGACGACTGGCCGGGCTGGTGGATGCTGGCCGAGCAGGTGATGCAGGCCGCGGATGAGCTCGGGGCGCACCAACTCGCTGCCGCGGACGTGGCGGCGCGCGCGACGCAGCCAGGCGATCACGCAAGGTGGCAGGCGCTTTGTGAGCTGGCCGAGCGATACGCGGCGGTGCTGCACGAGCATGGCTTGACCGACCGGCACCGTGCCCGGCTCGATGCCGTACAGAACCGCTCCTGCGCGTGCGATCAGCACATCGTGCTGCTGGGCCTGGCGGACCTTTCGCCGATGCTGTCGGCGATGCTCGAGTCCGTGAGCACCCCGATCTATGCGCTGGTGGTTGCAGACCCATCCGATGCGGGTGGCTTCGATGCGCTCGGCGGGCTGGTTCAGAGCTATTGGCAGCGGCGTGAAATCAAGATCGATAACAGCATGATCCAGGTCTGCGATCGGCCAGTCGACCAGGCGGGCGCGGTCCTGGAAGCGGTGCGCGGCTGGTCGGAAGCGCAGCCAACCTCTGCGGACGAGATCACCGTCGGCCTGGGCGACGAGAAGCTGGCCGGGCCGATCGAACGCACGCTGTCCTTAGCGGGCCTGCCCGCGCGATCGGCGGCCGGCCGATCGGCGGCCAAGGCCCGGCCGGTGCAGCTGCTCAAAACGATCGCGACCTTTGCCAACGGCACGCGCTTTGATGCGCTGGCTACGCTGCTGCGGCACCCCGACTGCGAAGCGTGGATCGCAGAGCACACGGGCGATACAACGCGCCCGTGGTTGGCGCTGCTTGACCGGTACGCGACGGATCATCTCGCGGCCCGGCCGGTCGCCGGCTGGCTGGGCGAAGAAGCCGAGTCGCTGCAGCGGGTTTACCAAGCCGCGTGTTCGCTCCTGCCCGGGCAGGCGGATGCGCGAAGGCCGCTGCGGGAGTGGGTTGCCCCGATCGCCCAGGCGCTGCGCGGGGTCTACGGCGGTCGGGCTTTGCAGCGATATGCCGAATCAGACCGTGCGCTGGTCGTGGCGCTGGAGCAGATCGCCGAGGCGTTGCGGGCGTTGGCCCGGGTCGAGCCTTTCGCCGCGCCGCGCTGCACGTTCGCCCAGGCGGTCGCCCTCGTTGTCGGTCAGGTCAGCGGCCAGGCGATCCCCAACCCCGGGGGCGAGGCGTCGATTGAACTCGTGGGTTACCTTGAACTGCTGTTCGACGATGCCCCCCGGCTAGTGATCGCGGGCATGAACGAACAGCATGTGCCGGAGCCGCCGCGTTCAAGTGCGCTGTTGTCTGAAGGGGCCCGCCGCAGCCTTGGGCTTACGGATGATGCGCACCGTTTAGCGCGTGACGGCTACGCGCTGACGACAATGCTCGCTTGGCGCGATGGGGTGAAGCTTGTTGTCGGGAGACGCTCTGCGGATGGTGATCCGCTACTGCCAAGCCGGCTGCTGCTGAAAACGGATGACGACACGCTTGTCCAGCGGGTGTCGGATTTCGTTGCCGAGCAGAGTGAAACGCAGGCGCCGATGCTGCTGACACCGGGTAAGCAAGACCGGTTCTTGATGCCGATGCCCGTGCTGCTGGCCGAGCCGATCATGTCCATGCGTGTAACGGCGTTCCGTGACTACCTGGCCTGCCCGTACCGGTTCTACCTCAAACACGTACTGAGGCTGGATGTGCTCGATGACCGGGCGACCGAGCTTTCTGCGCGCCGGTTCGGCACGCTGGCCCATGATGCGCTCCGCGTCCTCGCAGGCGCTGACCTCCGAGCGGAGACCAACCCCAAGACACTGAGCGATCGGCTTGGCAGTGCGCTAGACCGGGCGTTTGCGAAGCGCTACGGCAAGACGCCGCCGGTCGCCGCGCTCGTGCAGGTCGAGCAGCTCCGCTACCGCCTCCAGGCCTACGCGAAGCTTCACGCGCAGCAGGTGTCCGCGGGCTGGCGCATCGAGCACGAAGAAAAGACCCGGCGGGCCGAGGTCCGTGTCGATGGCGAGCCCTTCACGATCCGCGGCCAGATCGACCGGATCGATGCCCACCCCGAGCTCGGCTACCGGCTGATCGACTACAAGACCGGCGACACCGCGAAGCAGCCATCGCAGACACACCTCAAGACGATCGGGGGCGTGCAGCAGTGGGTCGATCTGCAGCTGCCGCTGTACCTGGACCTCAGCCGGGAGCTTGGCGTGGGTGAGGCCGCGCAGCTCGGCTACATCAACCTGCCCAAGAAGGTCTCGGAGACCGAGCTTGCGGTCGCGGAGTGGGACGCGGGCATGCTGTCGGCGGCGCGTGAGCAGCGGGACGAGGTGATCCGGCAGGTCCGGGCCGGTGTGTTCTGGCCGCCGAAGCAGCCGCCTGTCTTTGAGGACGGGTTCGGCCGGCTTTGCGCGGACGATGTCGCGGACCGGATGGCGTTGATCAAGGCCTCGGAAGGGGGTGGCGGATGAGTCAGAGCCGGTTCAGTTCGCTGCCGCACCAGGTCGTCCGCGCCTCCGCCGGGGCCGGCAAGACCTACCGGCTCACGACGCGCTACCTCGGCCTGCTCATCAGGCAGGAGGACCCCGCGAACATCCTTGCCACGACGTTTACCCGCAAGGCGGCCGGCGAAGTATTGGCCCGCGTGCTGGGCCGGCTCGCATCGGCTTGTGCGGATGAACACGGGAGGCAGCAGCTCGCCAAAGCGCTGCAGCAAGACGACCTCAGCCGTGCGGACTGCTTCCGCATGCTCCGCTCGCTGACCGACGGGCTCAACCGGCTGGCGGTCGGCACGATCGATGGCTTCTTTAACCGTGCCGCCCGCGCGTTCGCGATGGACCTGGGGCTGCCGCCCGACCCCCGGCTGATCGATGAGGGCTCGCCGCTCGCGCAGCAGATGCGCTTCGATGCGATCCAGTCGGTGCTGGGGGAGGAGGCCGAGAACGGCGGCGGGATGGTCACGCTGATCGGGATGCTCCGTCGGCTGCACCACGACACCGCCCAACGCAGCGTGACCGATGCGATCGATCAGATCGTGAAAGACCTGGGCGACGTCTACCGCGGCTACCCCGACCCATCGCTCTGGGGCCGGCTCCCGGACACGGGGCTGCTGACCAACGAGCTGGTCGATGCGGCGCTGGAGCAGCTCGAAGCGATGCGTGACCGGCTGCCGGTCAACGGCAAGGGCCAGGCCTACTCCGGCTTTCGAGATCGGTACGAAGAGATCATCTCCGATGCGCGGCGTGGACACTGGGATCGCGTGCTGGCGAATGGCCTGGTTGTCAAGGTCATCGGTGACGCCGAGAAGTACGGCCACGCCCCGATCAGCAGCGCGTGGCACGACGCGGTCCGTCCGCTGGCGGTGCATGCGCAAGCGGCCCGCCTCAAGGCGCTCGCCGACCAGACCATGGCGACGCACAAGCTGCTGGCCCTGTTTGATCGCCACTACAAGGAGACGCGCTACGCGCAGCGGGTGCTGCTGTTCAGCGACCTCACGGATGTGTTGGCCGACGGCCTGCCCGGCATGGGTGAGGCGGGGGTCGATGAGCTGAGCTACCGGCTCGATGCGAAGGTCACGCACCTGCTGCTGGATGAGTTCCAGGACACCTCGCTCCGGCAGTGGGCGGTGCTGGAGCCCTTCGCCCAGCAGGTCACGGACAACTTCGACGACAGCCGGAGCCTGTTCTGCGTCGGCGATACGAAGCAGGCGATCTACGGCTGGCGCGGGGGCTGCGCGGAGCTGTTCGACGCGGTCGGTGCGCTGCCGGGCGTTGAGGGGACGACGCTCAGCAAGAGCTACCGCTCGTCTCAGGTCGTGCTCGCTGCGGTCAACCAGGTGTTCACGAGCCTGGATGGCAACGCCGCTTTGAAAGACTGCCGGGTTGCCGCGGAGCACTGGCAGGCGGGCTTCGAGACGCACCACGCAGTGCAGGCGCAGCTGCCGGGACACGTGGTGCTCCAGACGACCGCTGCCGATACAAATAGCGGCACCGCCAGTGCCAGCGAAGAAGAGGACGCCGCACCCCCCGACGCCCATGCGCACTACGCCGCGGAGCACATCCGTGACCTGGCCCAGCGGCTGACCGATCGAACGATCGGCGTCTTGATGCGGTCGCGTGCCAAGGCGCGGACGCTCATGCACGCGCTGCGTGCGCTCGGTATCCACGCCGCGGAAGAGGGCGGCAACCCGATCAGCCACACGCCCGCGGTCGCCGCGGTGCTCGCCGCGATCCAGCTCGCGGACCACCCGGGCGACAGCGTGGCACGGTTCCACGCATCAAACTCTCCGCTGGGCGAATTGCTCGGGCTGGGCGGCGCGGCGGATGTCTCGGCGGTTGCGCGTGGCATCCGCCGGTCGTTGATGGACCGGGGGTACGCCGCGGTGATCGCGGGTTGGGCCGAACGGCTCGCGCCGAGTTGCGACGCCGGCTCGCTGCGGCGGCTGATGCAGTTGATCGAGCTGGCCGAACGCTTTGATGATGGCGATGCCACGCTTCGGCCGAGCTTCTTCGTGCAGACGGTGCAGGCCGCCAAGGTCGAGGACGCCTCGCCTGCCCTTGTGCGAGTCATGACGATCCATGCCAGCAAGGGGTTGGAGTTCGATGCGGTGGTGCTGCCGGACCTGGACGGGACGCTCTCGGGGCAGGACCACCGCGGCCTGATCGTGCTCGACCGCGACTCGCCGATCGAGCCGGTGCGGGGGGTGTACCGCCGGGTGTCCAAGGAGCTGGCCGGCTTGACGCCTGAGCTGAAGCGTGCCCACGAGCAGCACGCCTACGAGAAGCGTACCGAGGACTTGTGCCTGCTCTATGTCGCGATGACGCGCGCCCGCCATGGTCTGCACCTGCTGGTCCGGCCGCTGAAGCAGGGGGTCCGAGGCGGCAAGCCGACCGGCAAGCCAACGGGCACGGGGCTGACGAACCTCTCCTACGCCGCGGTCCTCCGGCAAGCGCTCCGCAACGAGGAGGGTGAGGGCTTCGAGGGCGATGAATGCCTGTTCGAATCGGGGTCGGCCAACTGGGGCGGCGCGGATCGATCCCCTCCGCCCGCGACACAAATCCCTGCGACACCGCCCGAGCCGATCAAGCTTGTCAGCAAGCCCGGGCATGCCGCACGCACCTGGCTCAAGGCCAGCCCCAGCGAGATGCACAACCAGTCCCGCGTCTCGGCGGATGAGTTACTGAGTATCGCGCCGAGCGGTGGCCAGCACTACGGCCGTGTCGTGCATGCGATGCTCGAGCAGGTGGGCTTTATCGACCAAGGCCTGCCTGATGCAGAAGCGCTGTGCGCCGCTGGCGAGCCGGTCGGTCAAAGCACGATCGATCTGCAGCAGACGGCTCGCTCCCTGCTGGAATCCCTTGGAAACCCGAATACGACCGCGCTGTTACAGCGCGGCGGAGCCGATACGCTCTGGCGCGAGCGCCGCTTTATGGCCCGGCTCGACCGCCGGCTGATCACCGGCACCTTCGACCGTGTCCACCTTTGGCACGACCGCAACAAGCCCGTGCGCGCGTTGTTGATCGACTACAAGACCGACCGTGTTGATGACGCTAGCATCGACGCGGCGGTCGAGCGATACGCGGACCAACTCGGGCTCTACCGCCTGGCACTAGCGAGCCTGCTTGATATCGACCCGGCAGCGATCGAGACGAAGCTGCTCTTTCTCGGCGACGACCGTGTCGCCAGCGTCCCTTCAACCACTACTTGATCTGCAGCGCGCTCCGCAATCGGTTGCCTAAGCGGTTGCTCCGGTCGCCGATATCGCCGACCTGCTTGAAGATCTTCGTCCACAGGAAGAAGCTGCCGGGGCTCATACGCTGCTCCACGGCGAAGAGCTCCTTCAGCAAGCGGTGCTGCAGGTCGTCTGCCTCGCCTTCCATCTGTGACACTTGTTCGAGATGCTGGCCGATCGTTTGCTGCGCCGGCCCGCCGGTGCTGTTGTCGAGCAGCTCGTCCAGCTTGTCGATGACCTCGCGGATGACGAGGTACGTCCTGATATTCAAATCAAGGAATTGCCGGAACGTTGCTGCAAAGGGCGGCGGCTCTTCACAGGCTCTTAGCGTTGTCAGCCGGGCAAGATTCTGCATCTTGTCCGCGATCGAGTCCTGCACCGCGATCACCTGCCGCAGCCGGCCGCGCTCGACCGCCATGAACACCCCGCCACGCAGCTGCTGCTCGACATCCCGCCGCAGGTCGTCCGCCTCGCCCTCGATCTGATCGATCTCCTTGGCGAGTTGCTCGACCGATTCCTGGTCCCCGACCATGTAGGCGTCAAGCAGCGCCTGGCCTTTGGAGACGCACCGGCCGACACGCTCCATGTGATGCTGGATCGGGACAAAAGGGGATCGGCCGAAGAGTTTGGCGATCGGTCGCATACCGTAGGTTAGCGTATGAACATGGTTTATGCGATTGCACGAAGCAGATCACAGAAGAACTTGAAGCTGTAACGTGGCCGGTACAATAACGTCACATTTCTATTCAAGTCATTCGGCTTGAGTTCTCAGCCCTGTTCATCCGCGCCTGGAAACCAGATATGACCCGCTTGCCTGCACGTCTCGCTCCGACCTATCTGTTCTTTGTCCTGCTCCTGCTGCCCGCGATACCCGCCGCCGCAGACACCGAAACAAAGGACGATGGGAGCCAGGCCGCTGACACGTCCAAGCCCGTGCAGGTCTACATCCTGTTGGGCCAGTCGAACATGGTCGGCTCGGGTAAGACGGCCGGGCTGCCGGGCATCGCGAAGAACAAGTACCCCTTCCTCGTGGACGAGTCGGGCTCGTACACGACCCGCAAAGATGTCCGCAACGTCTTCATCATGGCGTCTGGCAACAGCATCGGGAAGGTCCAGCAGAACAACTGGATGACGGTCGAGCGCCGCAAGATCGGCCCGGAGATCGGCATCGGGCACATGATCGGCAACGCGACCGACGCCCCGGTCATGATCCTTAAAAGCTGTATCGGCAACCGGAGCCTCGGCTGGGACCTGCTGCCCCCGGGCATCAAGGCCTACGAGCACGGCGGCAAGCTCCACCCCGGCTACCGTGGCACGCCCGACGACCCCAAAGGCGACACGGGCGGCGACATGTCCAGGGGCTGGTACGCCGGCTGCCAGTACGACGGCGATGTCCGCTCCGCCAAGCATATCCTGGAGAACCTCGGCAGCTACTACCCCGGCGCGAAGGAGTACGAGGTCAAGGGCTTCTTCTGGTGGCAGGGCTGCAAGGACAAGGGCAACGCCTCCCATGCCGAGCGCTACGGCGTCCACCTGGTCCAACTCATCCGTTCACTGCGAAAAGACTTCGACGCGCCCAACGCGTTATTCGTCAGCGCTTCCATCGGCGAGACCAAGATGGGGGCCGGTGGCAACGAGGGCAAGATGATGCAGGCCCTCATGGCCGTCGCGAAAAGCGACCACGAGGATTTCAAGGGCAAGGCCGGTTTCGTCTACAGCCACCCGATGGCTCGGGGCGGCGGCTCCTGCGGGCACTACGGCGACAACGTCGAGGTTTACATGGATGTCGGGCTCGCGATGGGCAAGGAGATGGTCAAGCTGCTCGAGAAGAACGCGAGCAGTTCTGCCAGCGGCAGCGGCAAGCAAGACACAGCCCCTACCGAGCCGATCGCCCACCCGATGCGAGAATGGACGGGTGTCAACGGCAAGAGCTTTAAGGCGAAGTTCATCGAGGCGTCGCGCAGCAAAGTCGTGCTCGAATTGGAGACCGGCCGGAAGCGTTCGTACAGCAAGCGGGCCTTTATTGACGAGGACATCGCTTACATCGAGCAGTACGCCCGGTGACCGCAATTGACCCGCAAAGCCTCTGCGTCTATAAACTCACTCTAACCTAAGGCCTTGGTCGATTGGAACGCTGGTAGCGCAGCACCGACCCATCACGGCCAAACGCTACAGCGCATCGGCTGATCCAACCGCGGACCGTCCGCGTCCCTCTCGGTGCGTCACCAGTAAGCCCGCCATCGCTTTTAAGAACAGGTGGGATGGGCGTCCCACCCGTCTCAGACGACAGACGGGCCGTACCGAAGAAAGACTCCTATGCGATTTGATGACTTCCCGCTCTGCGCGCCCGTGCTGCGCGCGGTACTCGATAGCGGATACGAAACCCCTTCGCCGATCCAGGCCAAGGCCATCCCCGCGGTACTCGACGGCCGCGATGTGCTCGGCTGCGCCCAGACCGGCACGGGCAAGACCGCGGCCTTCGCGCTGCCGATCCTGCACAACCTCTTCGCCAACAAGAAGGCGAAGCCGACCAACAAACCGCGCTGCCTGGTGCTTGCGCCGACGCGCGAGTTGGCCGGCCAGATCGCCGAGGGCTTCCAGGCCTACGGCAAGCACCTGCCCGTTCGTGGCGCGGTCCTCTTCGGCGGGGTCAATCAGAACCCGCAGGTCAAGAAGCTGCAGCGCGGCTTGGATGTCCTCATCGCCACGCCCGGCCGGCTGCTGGACCTCATGAACCAGGGCTACGTCGACCTGTCCGCCATCGAGGTGCTCGTCCTCGACGAGGCCGACCGTATGCTCGACATGGGCTTCATCCACGACATCCGCAAGGTCGTGGCCAAGGTGCCCAAGCAACACCAGACGCTTTTTTTCTCCGCCACCATGCCACGCGAAATCAAGAGGCTCGCCGACCAGATGCTGACGGATCCGGTAAAGATCGAGATCGCCCCGGACAAGCCCGCTGCCGAGCGCGTCAGGCAGACGGCCTACTTCGTCGAGAAGCAAGACAAGCCCGATCTCTTTGCGCACGTCTACGGCAAGCTCGGTATGTTCCGCGTCATCGCCTTCACACGCACCAAGCACGGGGCCGACAAACTCGTCCGCCAACTCAAGCAACGCGACATCAAGGCCCAGGCGATCCACGGCAACAAGACGCAGAACCAACGCCAAAAAGCACTGGACATGTTCAAGAAGGACCGGCTGCACGTCCTGATCGCAACGGATATCGCCGCGCGTGGGATCGATGTCGACAACGTGACCCACGTCATCAACTACGACCTCACCCACGAGCCGGAGACGCACATCCACCGCATCGGCCGGACCGCGCGGGCCGGGCAGGAGGGCGAGGCCCTGTCGTTCTGCTCGCCGGACGAGGTCGGCAACCTCCGCGCGATCCAGAGGCTGCTCGGCCACGAAATCGACGTCGTCGGCGACCGCCCGGACTGGGCCGACAAGCCCAACGTCCCGCTCAACAACGGCCAGCAGAACAAGCAGCGTGGCGGCGGCGGTGGCCGTCGCCGATCGGGCGGCAAGCCCTCCAGCCACAAGGCTAGCAACCACGGCGGCGGCACCAAGAGCAAACGCACCCGCTCCAAGAAAAAAACCACCGGCAAACCCAGCGCCCACGCCAACGCCAAGCACGGCCAACCCAAGCCCAGCGGCAACAACAAGCCCAAACGCCGACGCGGCAAGGCCCACCCCAACGCCAAACGCAACAAGCCCGGCGGCGGGGTGAAGTGATGGTTGACCTAAGTCAAGCCATCGGCCTGGGCGTCGCGGGCAACTTCGCCGGCCACCTCGAGCAGGCGGGCGAAGCATCCGACTTCGTCAACGTCAAAGCTAAGGCCGGGGCGCCTAAGGGCGTGTTCCCGTTCTACGTGCCGCCCGTGAAGCCGAGCGAGCCCGAGCATTTTTTGCACACGTTCCCGCTGTCGCACGACACGATCGAGCACCCCGGCACCATCGACGGCGAGCCCGCGAACCTTCAGATCGAGCCCGAGCTCGCGCTGCTGTGCGAACTCGCCTACGACGGCGATCATGCGGTCACCGCGATCAGGCCCACGCACTTCGCCGCGTACAACGACTGCTCGACCCGTCGGCCCAACGCGATCAAGATCAGCCAGAAGAAGAACTGGGGCCCGAACACCAAGGGCCTCGCGAGCGACCAGTGGCTGCCGCTGGACAAGTTCGAGCAGGGCGGCTGCCTCGACCGCTTCCGCCTCGCCTGCTACCTCAAACGCAGCGGCGAACTGCACGCCTACGGCGAAGACTCACCCGTCGCCGGCCCCGACGGCTACGGCTATATGTATGGGCAGTTGCTCATGTGGCTGGTTGATCGACTGAATCATCAAGAAGACGCCGGCCCACTCGAAGACCTGCCCGCTTGGCTGGAGGTTGCCGACCACCCCGGCCACGCCGTCATCGCTATCGGTGCCACCCGCTACACCCCGCTGGGCGAATCGACCTACCTCCAGGTAGGCGACGAGTCGATCGTGATCGCGTACGACCAGGACCATCACGATACGGCCACGCTCGAAGCGGAGCTGCTGAACGCCAGCGTGATCCCGGGTGCAGGTCAAACCTATTCGGTCCTGCGTCAACGCGTGGTCACATAGCCGCCGGGCAACGCCCGGGGGACGAATAGCCTGGACCTTCTTGCTGAATTGCTTGTTTGATACTTGAAGATGCTTCGACCCCCGCGCGTTACGCGGCGGCTGCGTCACGCCGCTTCTTCGGGCAGCGGTGCCAATTCGCTGATGTTCTCGTAACTGACCTTGACTGGGTCCATCAGCCCGTCTTTGCGGGGCTTAAACACGTACAGCGCCCCGACCGTTGCGGTGGCAAACTCCGGGTGCGGCACCTTGTGACGCGTCCCCGCGTTCGTCACAACCTCAAACGGCACAAACGGGCTTTCTTTGAGGTGCTCTAAGACAATCGTGTAGTGCACGACGGTTCCATTCTAAAAATATTTTCGGCAAACTCCTGGACAAGGTCAAGAAGATATTTCCGGTGGTTAGCGAACGCTCAACCCTGGCCACCCGCCACAAACGCTCCGCTATGTTTACCCGCTGCAGCTATTCAGGTGGAGTTAGCATATTCAAGTCTTCGCAAAAGCTAGGCGTACCCGACTGAAGATCCTGCCGCGTATATCGTTTGAGAATGCCATCATCGACCGCTAGCAGGTCTCCTTTTGATGACCAGCAAGCCCATTCGGTGCCTTGCAATAGATCGGGGTGAGTGTCGAGTTGGAATTCGAACGTGTAGCCCCGCTCAAAATACCCACGATACCAGGCGAAAAGCTGGGGATGCTTTCGAGTTGGCTGGCATACCCAGCCGTCATCTTTCATATTGGCGATGTTGAACTTATTTCGTATTGATTTGAGTTTTTTGTCTTGGCCATAGTTATCCCCTCTTCGTTTCCAACCGTCACGCTCAAATCGTTTGTAAAGCACCGGGAAGTCTTCTCCGCCGGAATCAAGACGCGTGATTCGTAGGCCATTCGGTGAAGTGCCGGCTTGTGCGAGATCGTCGTCTGAGTGCCAGTGGGTGTTGGCTTCGAGTTGCCGGTCGCCGGTGAAGACTCCGCCTCCAGCCCAAGTACCTACGTTCGGGCAATCTAGAGCCGTCTTAAGCCATGGCGGTCTACATAATCCGTTCCATGTTTTTCTACCATCACTCCCCATCGCGAGGTACACCATCCACTTTCCATCCCACGACACATCACAACGTTTGCTGTAAATAGTGCCGCGAAACCATGAACCATGCGTGAGCCGATTGCTACGCAAGTCCCATTTGAGGAGATGGAACCACTTGCTCCTGCGACGCACGATCACCACGCATACGGGAGACGCAAAAGCCGGCAGGAGGTGGACACGCGCCGTATCCCGAGGCGTAATCCAATCCTGATCGAGTGTGACACCATCGATCGTGACCGGGTTTTGCATGATGTATTGACTTCAATTTGTTGAAAAATCAAATCACCGAATCATGCTTGCTCAGCCCGTGGGCCTCGGCTGTATTCAGCTGGACGAGTTGCTGATTCTCTTGTTCGCGGAGCTTGGCGGCTTCATCCGGGTCGACATAGTCGCTGTGGCAGCTTGGGGTGTCCTTGTCCTCGGCCTCGACTTCGCCCTTGGCCTTCTTCTTTTTCTTGGCGGCGAGCTTGTGTATCTCTTCGGGGCTGAGGTGGCCGCGGGTTTCGAGGATCTGCTGCTGCTCGGGGGTGAGGGCGGCGGACTTCACGGTCTTGCCGTCGCCGTTTCTTGCAAAGCCTTCTGCTTTGCCAGACGCCCATTCCTGGATCTCTTTGGAGATCCGGACGCTGCACCAGTCGTGGCCGCACATCGCACAGAAGTCGGTGTCGACATCCATGTCTTCGTCGTGGTACGCGCGGGCGGTGTCGGTGTCGAACGCGAGGTCGAAGTGCTTCTCCCAGTTCAGCGCGGCGCGGGCCTTGGTGAGCTGGTCGTCCCAGTCGCGGACCCCCGGAATCCCCAAGGCAACGTCGGCTGCGTGTGCGGCGATCTTGTACGCCACGCAGCCTTCCTTGACGTCGTTCTTTTTAGGCAAACCAAGGTGTTCCTTTGGCGTGACGTAGCAGAGCATACTCGCGCCGTGGTAGGCGGCGTTGGTCGCGCCGATAGCCGAGGTGATGTGGTCGTAGCCGGGGAAGACGTCGGTGACGAGCGGGCCGAGGACGTAGAAGGGTGCGCCGTGGCAGAGGTTTCGCTGGGCCTTCATGTTGAACTCGATCTGGTCGAGCGGGACGTGGCCCGGGCCTTCGACCATGACCTGCACGCCGCAGCGCCAGGCGCGTTCGGTGAGGTTGGCGATCTCGACGAGCTCGGCGAGCTGCAGTTCATCGGTCGCATCAGCAAGCCCGCCGGGCCGGCAGCCGTCGCCGATGCTGAACGTGATGTCGTACGCGCGCATGATGCCGCAGATGTCTTCCCACGCGGTATTGACGGGGTTTTCCTTGCCGTGGTGGATCATCCACTTGGCCAGAAGCGACCCGCCGCGCGAGACCAAACCGATCAGGCGGTTCTTGGCGAGCTTGACGTGGTCCTTGAGGATGCCGGCGTGGATGGTGAAGTAGGACACGCCGTGCTCGGCCTGGAGCTTGCAGGTGTCCATGATGATGTCGTAGTCGAGGTCCTCGATCTTCCGGCCGATGATCATGGAGTAGATCGGGACGGTGCCGATGGGCACGGTGGCGTTCTTGCAGATGGCGACGCGGGTCGCGTCGAGGTCGCCGCCGGTGGACAGGTCCATGACGGTGTCGGCCTTCCACTGCTCGGCCCACTTGAGCTTCTCGACTTCTTCATCGGTGCTGGACGAGACGGGCGAGGCACCCATGTTCGCGTTGATTTTTGTTTTGCTTGCGCGGCCGATGGCCATGGGGTCGAGGTCGTAGCCAAGGGCGACCTTGTTGGCGGGGATGACCATTCGGCCTGCGGCGACTTCGTCGCGGACCTGCTCGGGGCTGAGGTGGCCTTCGCGTTCGGCGACGCGCTGCATCTCGGGGGTGACGATGCCGAGTCGGGCGGATTCGAGCTGGGTCGACGGGGTGAAGTCGGTGGGGAAGACGACGCCGCGGGTGGTGCCGTCGGCTTGTTCGAAGGCGAGATAAGACAGGCCGTCGACGAGCTCGGGCTCCGGAGCGTTGCTGTTTTCAGTCTCGAAGGCGAACCAACCTTCGGGCAGGAAGTCCCACGCGGTCTTGTTCGACACCGGCGGCATACCGGGCGTGTCCGGTGAGCTGAAAGTCTTTGCGCCGCGGACGCCGGGGCGGATGTTGGGCTTGTTGGCAAACGAGCCCGGCGTGGTGACACCGGGTTCGAGGCCGGGGTCGCCGCCGATGGCTGGGAGGGTATACGCCTTGTCGTTGTTCGTTGTCATGGTCGAATCCTTTCGCGAAGTGTTTCACGATCGGAGACGGCCCAATTGTTCGGCGCGGACACAGCGCACCAAAAGATGGGCTCGCCTCCCTACGCGACTTGCTTGGTTTTCAATCAAGCTCGTCGATCAGGTTCCAAGGGACTGTCTCAGCCGCTGAACATCACGGCACCCCTGGCGAGTGGTTAGAGGATAGGGCGTGAGTGGGTCTGAGACAAGGCTGTCCTTCAGTGCCGGTTCGTTTTTGGACAGGATGACAGAATTTTCAGGATGAACAGGATCGAGTCGCTGGGATCACAATATTCGGAATCATGCCCATCCTGTAAATCCCGTCACCCTGCTCTGTAACGAAGCTTAAAAGATGCAAGCCCTAAACTGTGATGCGATGTCTGATCTATTTGGCGACGAGCCGGAACAAGAAGTGATCCTCGCGATCAAGCCGACCCAGCGCGATATGAACCGCGCGACGATCCGGGTGGGCCTGGATAAGCGGAGGGCGGACGGCAGCAAACGCAAGGGGCGTGTGGTCGCGACGCTCAACAGCCGGGCGATCAGCGATCTGGATCTCCAGGTGGGGCAGGTCTGGGGTGCGCACCTTGCCAGGCTTGTAGAGCAGGCGACGGGGCAGGACAAGGCGATGCGTGCGGCGATGAATCGCTTGTCGCGGCGCGCGATGAGCCGGTGGATGCTGACGGACAAACTCAAGACGCTAGGCCACGAGCCGGGCGTGATCGACGCGGTGATGGAACGCTTGGCGGAGCTGGACTTGTTAGACGATGAGCGGTTCGGCCGAGCGCTCGTCCGCGAGGTCATGGCCCGCAAGGCGGCGGGCCCGGCGCTGCTCAAGCAGAAGCTCTTCCAGAAGGGCATCCGCGGGGAACTGGCGGACAAGCTGATCGCGGAAGCCACCGCCGACACAGAGGCCCAGCACGACGCCGCGATCGCGTTCGCGAAGAAGAAGGCGGCCAGCATGGCCAACCTCGACAAGCCGACCCGCGACCGCCGGCTGTATGGCCAACTCGCCCGGCGAGGCTTTGCCCCCGATACGATCCGCGCGGCGATGGACGCGGTGAAGCGGGGCGGGGATGATTGATTACAATGCGGCCATGCCGAGGTCCGCTCTATTGCTGTTGATTGCCTGCCTCTGTGGCCTGTCACTAGGCTGTGTCGAGCGTCGGTTGTTGATCAGCTCGCAGCCGTCGGGGGCGCTGGTCTATCTAAATGATCAGGAGGTGGGCCGCACGCCGTTGGAGGTGCCTTTCACCTGGTACGGCACGTACGACGTCCGCTTGGAGCGGGAGGGCTACCGCACGCTACAGACCGAGCAGGTCGCGGAGCAGCCCTGGTGGGAGGTGCCGGGCCCGGACCTTTTTGCCGAGGCAATCCCGGATAAGCGTGTCGAGATCGCCTGGCACATGGAGATGGAGCCCGAGACCCCGGCCGGCGAGATCGATCCGGGCCGGCTGCTGGAGTTTGCCAAGCAGTTGCGTGAGCTGAATCGCCGAGACTAGCATTAGTGTTTCGCGGTCGGATCGGAAGACTGCCCATGCCGGTCCATCCCGTGCACCTGGATTTAAAGCGTTCCGAGGCGTTGACCATCCGTTGGTCGGACGGCCGGGTGTCGGTTTACCCGGTCGGCCTGCTTCGGCGTCTGTCGCCCTCGGCGGATGCCCAGCAGACGCGTCAGGAACTCGCGCAGAACCCTCTGGCGGTGCTTCCCTCCAGCAGCGATCAGCCCATGCGGATCGACCGCATCGAGCCGGTTGGGCGGTACGCGATCCGCTTGGTGTTTTCAGACGGGCACCAGACGGGCCTCTACACGTGGGCGTACCTCCGGGACATCGACCCCGATAACACCGCCCCTCATCAGGGATGAAGCGGGATTGCCTTGGCCCTTGTAGTAGATAGCGTCCTGTTCGCGCCTTGGTGCTGCTGAAATTCTGTGCACTCAAAGCCCTTCTTTTGAGTCCGATAAGCAGCCCGCTTGAATGGCTGGCAACGCGTTTTCTTGGGGTAACGGTTCGATAAGATCGCCGCGATCAAGCCGTGACGCATGATGTCGCCATTTCAAGGGTGTTCCTCTCAAACGTCGAATGTGTGCATGTTGTTAGGAGTGTGACCGTCGCCCTTTGAGCGGCGGATTCATTCGTCGCAGTCCTGCTTGGGGGCGAGCAGCCTACGACGAGGCAGGGGCATGGCTTATTAGGCCGGCATGTGTCGGCCGGGCCTGCCCGATTCGAGTCAGACCCGGCGTGCGCCGGGTGAGATGCATCTTTAAGGAGACGCATGATGCAAAGCAAGATGAAGACCGCATGTTTGATGGCCGGGGCGCTGCTGGCCGCTGTTCCCGGCGTGGTGCACGCCGAGACCAGCGAGCTGGATCAGATGCGTGCCGAGATGGCGCAGATGCGTGCCGAGATGGCGCAGCTCAGGGCCGACCGGCAGGGCGATTGGATGTCCGACGCCCGGCGTGCGGAGATCGAGGGCATGATCGCCGACGTCTTTGCGGACGCGAACA
>JBCDKD010000044.1:0-40335 GCA_039024275.1 Planctomycetota bacterium
AAAATGAAGACACCCCGCGGCCGTTGATCAGCTCCTTGACCCCCCCGCCCGGGTGGGTGGGGCTGGGGTGGGGGTCGAGCGGTGATGATCAGACCAAGAGTGCAACGGATACGAACGATAGCACGACACCCTACCCCAGCCCCTCCCTCCAGGGAGGGGGGTTAAACCCCAACACCCTCGCCGCGCTGACCGCCGGTCTATCGATCCACGCGCTTCGGCAGTTGCTCGTGCAGTCGGCGTACAGCCGGGAGGCGATCACCGCCGAGCAGGTCATCTCCCAGGTCGAGTCCTACATCCTGGGCCAACTTGGCGAGGACGTGGTCGAGTTCTCCAAGCCCTCGCACACACTCGGGGACGTCATCGGCTACACGCACCTCAAGTCGTTTTTAAACGACGAGCTGATCCCGCGGATCAAGGCGACGGGCGATGCCGCGATCCCCGGCGCCGCGATTGCCGGGCCCATCGGCGCGGGCAAGACGTTTATCTTCGAAGCGGTCGCGGGCTCGCTGGGCCTGCCGGTGCTGGTCCTCAAGAACATCCGCAGCCAGTACTTCGGGCAGACGGATGTGATCTTCGAGCGGCTCCGTCGCGTGCTCGAAGCATTGGGCAAGGTGATCCTCTTCGTCGACGAGGCCGACACGCAGTTCGGCGGCGTCGGGGCGGATGCGCACGCGACCGAGCGCCGGCTCACCGGCAAGGTCCAGGCCATGATGTCCGACCCCAAGCTCCGCGGCAAGGTCGTCTGGCTGCTCATGACCGCACGGATCGAACGGCTGTCCCCCGACATCCGCCGGCCCGGCCGCGTCGGCGACCTGATCATCCCCGTGCTCGACGCCGAGCCCGGCAGCGATGACCACAAGGCCTTTGTTCAGTGGGTGCTCAAGGCCGTGAAGCTCGATGAGAACTCGGACGCCGTCGCGCAGCTCATGGACCTGACCGCCGGCTACTCCTCGGCGGGCTTCGCGGCGCTGCGTTCTCAGCTCAAGTCCATGCTGATGCTAAGTGGTAAGCCGCTGACGATGGACGAGGTGACCCGCGCGGTGCACGACCTGCTGCCCGCCGACATCGGCCCGACGCGGCGCATCCAGACGCTGCAGGCCCTGGTCAACTGCACCCGCCGCTCGCTGCTGCCCGATCCCGGGGTGGATGAGCAGGAGCGCGCCGCCTGGTCGCGCGAGTTGGAGATGCTCGGCCGAACGATTTAGTAGGACAGGCATTCCTGCCTGTCATCAGGCCAACAGCCTGACGCGTTTGACTCGGCTTCGCCAACTGACAGGCAGGAATGCCTGTCCTACCAAGTCAATTTCAATTCATCGCGCTTTGAATCACACCAACCAGTGATACAATCCAAGTACCGCCTGGCCGGCACCCTCAGGAGCCCGCCATGCGCCAGAACTCATTCAACATTGTCCACCTCGCGGTTGCACTGTTGTGCGTCGTCGTGTTCGTCACGATCGCGGTCGCGGTGAGCGAAACCAACACACGGAAGCCCGCGCGCCGGATGCAGAACTCAACACAGCTGCGAGGCATCCACCAGGGCCTGGTGACCTACGCCAGCGGCAACCAGAACTGGTTCCCAGGACTCAATGAGTTTGGCGAGGATGAACGGATCACTGTCGAGCAACGGTTCCAAATCCTGATGGACGAGGACTACATCACGCCTGAGTATGCGATCAGCCCATCGGAAACCGAGATGATCATGGCGTGGGAGGGCGGGGGCAGGGTCCATGAGGATAAGGCACCAGTCACCAAGACAAACTATTCGTACGCCATGCTTCAAATACCGGCCGAGGGCAGACGCCGTGCAGAATGGGCCCAGACACTTAACAGCCAAGCCATCGTTCTTTCAGACCGGAACCTGGGAACGAAGAACAAACCATTGAGCATCCATATCGACTCAAACGGCCCATGGCGAGGCAGCGTCCTTTGGAACGACAACCATGTCGGCTTCGAGCAAGAGGATGTTTTCGAGACCAAGTACGGCAACGGCGAACTCAACGAAGCCGACCGACTCTTCAAAGCCGAAGGCACACACGATGCGCTAATGATCCATGCCGGCAACTGACCCCGCCACACACACCAAAACCGGGTTTTGTTAAGGCCCTGCCTCGCTTGCCAACGGGGGGAGCCTTTGGTATATTACTCGGCTCGCTATAGCAAGCCCCCATAGCGCCCGGACCCGGGCCTAGACGCAGGATAAAGACATGGCCGGCAAAGAAATCAGTTCTGTCTTCAAGATCCAGGCCCCCGGCGGCACCGCGACCCCCGCGCCGCCGATCGGCCCGGCACTGGGTGCCAACGGCGTCAACCCCGGCCAGTTCATCACCCAGTTCAACGCCGCCACCGCTCACCTTAAGGGCAAGCCCGTCGGCTGCGTGATCACGGTCTACAAGGACCGCAGCTTCGAGTTCGAGGTTAAGAGCCCGCCCGCGGCCGTCATGGTCCGTGACGCGGCCGGCATCGACAAGGGATCGGGCGTGCCGAACAAGACCAAGGTCGGCAAGGTCACCCAGGACCAGCTCCGCTCGATCGCGGAAGAGAAGGCCAAGGAACTGACCGGCCACAGCGTCGAAGCCATGATGCGTACCATCGCCGGCACCGCCCGGTCGATGGGCGTCGAAGTCGTCGACTAAAGCCTCAGCCGCTTGCGGCTTAGCATCAGACAATCAACACCCGCTAACCACGAGCGGTGAATCGTGGGAGACGCGCTCCGAAGCAGAGCAACTCGAAAGGAAGACCGATATGGCCTCTCGCAAGCCCGGCAAACGCTATCAAGCCGACGCCGAACGCGCTACGAAAGACCCCGTCCCGCTGGTCGAAGCGGTGAACCGGGTCAAGTCCTTTAAGAAGACCAAGTTCGACCAGACGGTCGACCTTTGCCTGCACCTCGGCGTCGACCCGAAGCAGGCCGACCAGATGCTGCGCGGCGCGATCTCGCTGCCGCACGGCGTCGGCGGGGCGGCGAAGAAGGTCATCGCATTCGTGCCTGACGATAAGGTCGAGGCTGCGAAGGCCGCCGGCGCGGTCGAGGCGGGCAGCGACGAGCTGGTCAAGAAGATCGAGGGCGGCTGGCTCGACTTCGATGTCGCGATCGCCGAACCCGCGATGATGCGCGTCGTGGCCAAGCTTGGCAAGCAGCTGGGCCCCAAAGGCCTGATGCCCTCGCCCAAGGCCGGCACCGTGACCCCCAACGTCGCCGAGGCCATCAAGGAATTCGCCGCGGGCAAGGTCGAGTACCGGACCAAGGACCAGGGCGGCAACATCCACGTGCCGATCGGCAAGCACAGCTTCAGTCCGGAGCAGCTCGTCGAGAACGCCCAGACCATGATCGACCACATCGTGAAGATCAAGCCCGCGTCTTCCAAGGGGACCTACCTCAAGAAGGTCACGCTGTCGGCGACGATGTCCCCGGCCGTCGCGGTCCAGGTCTGATCCACAGTACGCAAAAACGCTAAGCGCAAACAAACAAACAACGCCAACTGAAAGGCTGGGCCCATCATGAGTAAGCCCGTAAAAAACCTCATCACCCAAGACTACAAACGCCGCTTCGAAGGCCTCACCGGCGCCGTCCTCGTCGACGTCCGCGGGATGGAAGCGAACGACAACAACACCTTCCGCCACGGCCTGGCCGAGAAGCAGATCAAGGTCACCGTGGTCAAGAACAGCCAGGCCAAGCGTGCCTTCGAGGGCACCGATCTCGAAGCGCTCAGCGAGATGCTCGACGGGCCTTCGGCTCTGGTCTACCCGACCTCGGATGACACCAGCGTCGTCAATGTCGCGCGTGAGCTGATCGACTGGGCCAAGAAACTCGAGACCCTCGAGTTCCGCGGCGCCCTGCTCGACGGCATCAAGTTCGGCCCCGACCAGATCGAGGCGCTGAGCAAGTACCCGACCAAGGAAGAAGCGCAGGCCAAGGTCGTCACCTTGCTCCTGTCCCCGGCCCGCAACCTCGTCGGTGCCGTCAAGGCCCCCGCTGGCAACATCGCCGGCATCCTCAAGACGATCCAGGAAAAACTGGAAGCCGGTGAGGAGATCAAGAAGGTCTCCTGATCGGGTGTGGGATGGGCGTCCCGCCCAAGACAGATTGACAACCCCGTTTCGTGACTGGCCCGATGGGTTAAAGACGGACACCGTGTCCCGACCTCTCGCGAATCGACTTGTACAGATAGGAATTGAACGATGTCCGAAGAAGCAAACGCAACCGTTGAAGTATCCGAAGAAATCAAGGGCCTGGCCGAGTCCATCGTCGGCCTGACCCTGAAGGACGCCGTGGACCTGGCCGACTACCTCAAGGCCGAGTACGGCATCGAGCCCGCCGCCGGAGGCGCGGTGATGGTCGACGGTGGTGGCGGCGGTGGTGGCGAGGACGCCCCCGAAGAGAAGACCTCGTTCGACGTTGTCCTCAAGGGCGACGGCGGCAAGAAGATCCAGGTCATCAAGGCCGTCCGCGAGGCGACCGGCCTGGGCCTGAAGGAAGCCAAGGAGATGGTCGAGGGTGCCCCAGCCAACGTCAAGGAAGGCGTCGACAAGGAAGAGGCCGACAAGGTCGCCGAGGCCCTCAAGGAAGCCGGAGCCGACGTCGAAGTCAAGTAAGGCTCAAGCAGCACAACTGAAACAAACAGCCCCTATCGTAAGGTGGGGGTTGTTTTTTACCAATCTAGTCCACTTCGGGCGGGCATGCCAGGTAGTCGCTCACGTCGATTTCGTCGTCAAGATGGAGCGTTGAGACGTGGACCACGCCACGAGCGAATTCGCAGTTTTGAACAGTGCCCCGGATCGGGGTCAGGCCGTTGGCCGCGTGCCGCATCCAGCAGACGACCGACGCACCGACGTGCATGTACCGGCTGTGGATGAATTTGAGTGAGTCGGGCTTGAGGTCGTGGCAGCGCGCAACCATCCGCACCGTGTTGCCGCCCACACGATTGACATCCAGGTTGAACTGGAGCAGCCCCAGCGCTTCGGCCCGGGCATGCCGTGGCACGTTTGAGTCCGCGGATAGGAGCCCTTTGAGGAACTCGACTTCTTCTACCCAGCGGTTATGACTGATATTGAGCGGGTCAACCGTTGGCAGCGATTTCGCCTCTGTCGCGCCCCTCTCAGTACCGATCGCTCCGGTCCCGGAATGATACATCGATCTTGTGCTTTCTCCCCCCTTGTTGTCACCTGCTTCATCGGCCCGCGAGGGTATAGACTCAATCGAAACGGAAGCAGTGAGGCACTGAATCAACCCACGCTTTAGAAAAGGTGGAAGACCTTCACTGACCGGCGCGAACAGAGCGCGGTCCTGCGGGAACCGCGGGCTCACGGCTCAGCAAGGCGTATACGAATTGAGAAGGTTAACCTGCTGGCGGGTTAACTCTTGTTCCAGAACGCGCTGCCGTAGATCGCGTTGTCGCCCAGCTCCTCGGCGATGCGGATGAGCTGGTTGTACTTCGCGTTGCGGTCCGAACGCGCCGGGGCACCGGTCTTGATCTGGCCGCAGTTGGTCGCGACCGCGAGGTCGGCGATGGTCGCGTCTTCGGTCTCACCCGAGCGGTGACTCATGACAGCCGAGTAGCCGTTGCGCATCGCCAGGCCGACGGCATCAAACGTCTCGCTGAGCGTGCCGATCTGGTTGACTTTGACGAGGATCGAGTTGGCGGTGCCGGTCTCGATGCCCTTCTGCAGGAACTTCTTATTGGTGACGAAGAGGTCATCCCCGACGAGCTGGACACGATCGCCGATTTTGTCGGTGAGTTCTTTCCATCCTGCCCAGTCGTTCTCGGCGAGGCCGTCCTCGATCGACCGGATCGGGTACTTGCCGCACCACTCGGCCCAGAGGCTGGCCATGTCGGAGCTGGAGATGATTTCCTGCGATGACGAAAAGAACTTATAGCCCTCCTTGCCGTCCTTCTCGGCCTCGTTCCAGAGTTCGCTGGTCGCGGGGTCCAGAGCGACGAAGACCTGCTCGCCCCAGGCGTAGCCGGCCTTGTCGACGGCCTGCGCGATGATCTTCAGCGCGTCCTCGTTGTCCTTGAGGTTCGGGGCGAAGCCGCCCTCGTCGCCGACAGCCGTGGAGAGGTTCTGGTCGTGGAGGACACCCTTGAGCGCGTGGTAGATCTCGACGCCTGCGCGGAGCGCCTCGCCGAAGTCATCGAAGCCCCAAGGCTGGATCATGAACTCCTGGAAGTCGACGGTGTTGTCCGCGTGCTTGCCGCCGTTGAGGATATTCAGCATCGGGACGGGCAGGACCTTCGCGCCCGATCCGCCGAGGTAGCGGTACAGGGGCAGGCCTGCCGACTCGGCGGCGGCGTGGGCGACAGCCATCGACACGCCGAGCATCGCGTTCGCCCCGAGGTTGGACTTGTTTTCCGTGCCATCGAGGCCGAGCATGATCGCGTCGATGGCTTCCTGATCGCGCGCATCCTCGCCGATGAGTTCGCCCGCGATCGGGCCGTTCACGTTCTCGACGGCCTTGTGGACGCTTTTGCCGAGGTAGTGCGATTTTTCACCGTCACGGAGTTCGACCGCCTCGTTCTCACCGGTGGACGCACCGGAGGGGACGGCTGCCCGGCCGACGGTGCCGTTGACCAGGCCGACCTCGCATTCAACGGTCGGGTTGCCGCGGGAGTCGAGGACCTGTCGGCCATGGATGTAGTCGATTGCAAAGCTCATGGTGGTTCTTCGTATTCGGGGTTAGGGTCTTGAAGTTTGTAAAGAATCTGAGATTTTAACAGGTGTCACCCGAACTTGTCAGCGGCTCATCCAATCCTGAACAATGAAAAAAGCACGGCCGAGGGACCGTGCTCTAAAGCTGCCGTTGTTATCATTCCTTAGCGTCGTCGACGCAGAGCGCACAACCCGCCGAGCCCCAGTAGAGCAAGCGAACCAGGCTCGGGGACAACTTGTACGCTGTAACTGGCGCCGGACGTGCCAACGACCTGCGATGAATCAAGCAGCTCTCCGGTTACTTCGTCGCGCACTTCGACGCCAACAAGTTCAAGCGTGTTGCCAAAGGCCGAGGTTCCGCTGAACGAATCGCCATCAAAGAAAAACTCTGTACTCTCTTGGAAGGAAGAAAGCATTCGTATCGAGAAAGTCTGGTTGGGTCCGCCTACGAATGTCTCCGTGGCGATTGGGATGTTGTAAGACCCGTTCTCAGAAAAGAAAAACGATTGGCTTTGGCCGCTCGTGCCATGGCTGAACTCGACGAACACAAACGCTCCGCCGTCACCGGTGATTGTTCCAGAAAGATTCAGCAAATACCTTGAGGTGTAGCCCGTTGCGGTGCCGCCGTACTGAAGTGTATCGGTAAACGAGGCCTCGCCGTTGACGATGAAGTCGGTCGGTACACCTTCGATTTCACCATCGTTGATGATGCCGTTTTCGTAATCGAAATAAGGATCGTTTGAATCGGGGTTATAGAAGGAGTTGGTGACAGAAGCCTGTGCCCGGGTCCTTAGACGACCGCCGAACTCAGACGCTGCCGACGAACTGCCGGTGAAATTCATGGTGCGCTCAAAGCCATCGTTATCAAAGCCGGTGTAGCTGCCGCTAAACGATGACGAGACAAAATCGCCTGTACTACTCGAGTCGAAGTCTAAAACAGCAAATGAGGTGTTCTGCCCGGATAAGAAATCGTTGCTGACACCAACATCGGCATTGGACGATCGAGATGTACTCGCAAACGTGTGATTCGATGTTGTTAGTAAAGCAGCAGCCAGCAGCGTTCCTGCCAAAACGTGTTTAGAGTTAAAGAATTGATTCATCATGATTTCTTAACCTCCTTTGTGTGGGATGTTCTTTTAGCCAACTCCAAGAATAGTAAAGTCTAGCTATTACGCATTGGCTTGAAAAGGCTACAGGTAAAATTTAACATTTTAAGGGGTGCCTATTTTACCTAGCAGCCAATGAAAAAAGCACGACCAAACGGACCGTGCTCATGAGGGCGATCGGGTTTTAGTCACTGGCTCAGAACTGTGAGCGGACGTTGACACTCCGGCCGACACGCCGCTTGCGGTTGAGCATCTTGCGGCCGGCGGAGGTCTTCATGCGGGCGCGGAAGCCGAACTTGCGGCGGCGCTTGACCAGGGATCGTCGCTTGGGGTAGTGGGTGGACATCTCTTAAGTCTCGGCTTGGTTTACGGATGTATCCGGTTCGCACGGGACGCTTCGCGTCTCCCGCTACACGGCGTGGATCACTGCACATCCACGATCAGCTGCCGGTAGGCGGTATTCCCCTTGGCGTCGATGACTCGGACCGCGATCACGTGCCCGCCAGGAGAAAGTTCAGGGATTGTAACGCCCCAGGGCTCGCTTGTCGAGTCGTAAATCAGGTCATCGGGCAGCGAGGCCTGGTATAGCTCGGCCCCATCGATCGAGTACGAAACCGACTGGATCGGGGATAATTCGTCTTCCGCGGTCGCGGTCAGCTTGATTTTGCCGTTGCCCAGCACCTCGGCCTTGAGGTCTGCGAGGCCCGGGTCGGTGTTATCGATCAGGATCGGCTCGGAGACCCGCCCGCCGGTCTTGGCGGAGGTGGGGGGGTTGTCCAGCTTGTCGTGGGCGGTCACGCGAAGGGTGTACCAGCCGTCGGGCACGTGCTGGGTCATCCAGTCGTACTTGGGCTGGGTCAGGTCCTCGGCCAGGGGGAGGTACACCTCGGCCTTGCCGGGCTTGTACTCGAGGCTATAGACCAGCCGGTCCTTGTTGGCGTCATTGGCCTGCCACTGCACCTGCAGCTTGGGGTCCGGGTCGGTGCCGGGGGCTGGCTTATTAGCGGGCTTGACGACGAGCTTGGCGACCGTGGGCGGGGTGTTGGGCGCGACGTACGCGAGGTCCGCCTGGTCGATGACCGGGGTGGAGACGCCGTCGCCCTTGAGCGTTAGCCGGTACTGCAGGTACCGGGCCGGCGGCACCTCGATCTTGATCTCACGCGGCTGGAGTGGGTTGGCGCGCTGGTCGTGGATGACCGTGACGGGCTTGGACCACTTGGACCAAGCGGCCTTTTCCGGGTCGCCGACGTTGCCGGTGCGGAGTTCGATCGCGACGCTGGTCTTCGCGGGGATGTCGGCGGTGAGCTTGAATGTGCCGAAGATCGAGACCTGGCCCGCGTCGAGCACCTTGCTCGTGTAGCCGCCTTCTTCGGCAACGGCGAGTTCCATCCGCATCAACGCGCCGGGGTTGGCGGCGCCGAGCAGCAGGCCTTTGTCGGTCGATGTCGCACAGGTGACCTGGTTCGAGTCGAGGTCAGCGAGCACGGTGGTTTCGCCAAGCGCGGGGTCTACTGAGAAGACCTGCCCCTCGTTGCCGGTCGCAATGACGAGCTTGTCTTCGTGCGGGACAATAGACAAGATCATCGCGGACTCGCGGAAGACCTCGGCGACAAAGCCATCGGGCGCGATGCGGTAGATCGCGTTGCCCTTCTTAT
Source organism: Planctomycetota bacterium (assembly GCA_039024275.1). Taxonomy (GTDB): domain Bacteria; phylum Planctomycetota; class Phycisphaerae; order Phycisphaerales; family Phycisphaeraceae; genus JAHQVV01. Next base: position 9,410 of record JBCDKD010000044.1, read on the forward strand.
TTGTAGGCGGGGCGGCCGGCTTGGCCCGGGACGGGCGGTTGGGCTGCGTCGCGCTGTTGGTAGCGGCGGGGGCCTTGTCGGCGCTCGCGTCGAACTGGCCCGATTCACGGGCGGCTTCGAGACGGTCCTTCAGTGCTTCACGCAGTTCGTCGTACTGCTCTTTCGTCGGCGTCGGCTTGCCCGCGGCCTCGTCGTTGGGCGCACCGCTTCCGCCCTCGGCTGCTTCGGCGGCGGGCTCGGCAGGTGCCTGCCCTGCGGGTTCAGCCACCGTTTCCGCGGGCACGTTCGGCTGGGTCAGCGGCTGGGGCTCTGGCGTCTCCAAGTCGATCGGCTCGACATCGGGCCGGCCCTCTTCGAGCTTGCTTGGCTGCTCAAGCCGGCCGGGCCGGGCCTGCTCCGCGGCGGCGGTACCTGCATAGATCGTGCCGTCAGCCATCGCGACCAGCGTGGCGATCTCTGCCTCCGGCGCATCATAAACGACGAACGGGTTGCCTTCGCTGTCGATCCGGTACAGCAGCCCATCGGTGTCGGTCCCAGCGAAGATGTTGCCTTGCCCATCTGTAGCCAGGCTGAGGATGTTGGCCTGGTTGGTCTCCAGCAGGACCGAGACCTCTTCCGACCCCTCATCCACGCTAAGCACCTTGCCCTTGCTGCCCGTTGCCAGGATCAGGCGGTCCGGGCCGATGTTGTCTTTCCCGAGTGGAAGCAGGTCCCAGATGTACTGCGTATCGGGGAGCTCGAAGATCGCCTCGCTGCCGCCACTGACGAGCCGCTCGACGCGTGACTTTGTCGCCGAGCTGACGCCGATGAGTAGTTCCCCTTCGTAGTCGGTCAGCGAAAAGACCTGCTCGCCGCCGTACTCGGCGACGACCTCGACGCCGCTGTCTGTGAGCTTGAGGATCTTTGCATCCGGCCCGGCCGCGATGTAGGTCGCGCTATCTACCTTCACGACGTCGTGGATCACCGTGACGTCTTCGGGCAGGCCCTCCAGTTCGGTTGTGTCGGAGGACAGCTTGATATCGCCGAGGTTGGTCACGACCGTGCCGTAGGCGTCGCCGTCGGCGAAGTCGGCCTCGGTGGTCTGCGTGAACTTGCCGGGCGTGACGGCTTGGGCCGTGGCAGCGATTGCCAGGGCACCAGTGGTCGCCAGCAGGGTACGGGTCAGCGAGCATGTCTTGGAGAGTCGTGTCTGCATAGGTATCATTTTTTTACAGGTTTGGCAGACATTTTTGTCTGCGGTCAGGTCGTAGAACTGGCCCTGGTCTGTTTGCTGGATTCGGCTTCGCCGATTCATTGGCGGACAAAGCATCTGCCTTATCGGGCGCTACGGTTTCCTATCGCGTCCCCCGTTCGCGTTTAATCTTGAGCTGAAGCTGCGAGCCGCCGATGATGATGCGATCGAACGCTGTTTCTGTCGTATCCATCTGCTGATAAAACAGCGACTTGGGGTTGTTGTTGCCCAATACGACGGCCTTGCTCGCGGGCAGGTTGTCAAGGCCCTGGCCGTCGAGTGCCAGGCCGCCGCGCTTGGTCTGCATCAGCGTGTACAGCTTGGTCGGCTGCGGCTTGAGCACCTCATTGAGCCCGCGGACAAAGTCATCGACCGAGTCGATCTGGTTCAGGTAGGGCTTGCCGACCAGCATCATCTGTGTGTACTGCGCCGCGTCGGTAATGAGGACCTGTGTGTCGCCGTCCGGTGCGTCTTCAGGGACCGTAATCTCGTAGATCTTCTCGATAAGTTCTTTGTGCAGGTCCAGCAGTTCAACGGTCACCTTGACGGTCTCGCCCGGGGCCGCAGTGGTCTTGTTGAGCTTTGCGGACATGAGTTGGTAAGCGTCAAAGCCGTACTCGATGTTGACGGTGGCTTCCAGTGATTCCAGCTCGACTTCCTCGAAGGGGTTCTGCGTGATCATGCCCACGAGTTGGGCGACCTCCATCGCGGCGGCCTGCCCGCCCGCACCGATTGCCGCGGATTCCATCTCGATCTCGTGGCCACTGGAGAACTTGGCCTTCGCGGAGTAGCGCACGGTGTTCCGCGTCGGTGCGCCCTGCACGGCCACCGCGGACTGGGCGACGACGGCCGCGGCGATCTGTGGCCCCATCATCGGGTGGTTGAGCACCTCGTAGTTGTACTCGTACTTAGGCTGGCCTTCGATATTGATCTTGACGTTCACAGGGGCGCTGGTGAAGGGTCGTTCTGCAACGCCTGCGACGGCGGCCTGCTCGTCCTGCACAAGAGCCCCCTGCATCTCAAGGGCGCCTGTCCGCTTGTAGCTGATCGTGTTGAGCGAGACGATGAAGTGCACGTAGCCCGTGGCCATCGGCATCGCGGTTGCGCCAATGCCGTCCATCGCGTGGCCGAAGCCCAGCACCGTGCCGTCGGGCAAGACATCCGTCACCGTCCCGGCGCCGGACAGGTCCGCGTCGCCCCAGGCGAAGGGGACGACCAGGGCCGAGCCTGGTTCCAACTCGACGTTCTTGACATCGAAACCCTTAGGCGGCTTGCCACCCATCGCGCCCTGGTCCACAGCGAAAGGCTGGATGCCCAAGGGCTTTAGCGATGGGCCTAGCGCATCGGCGATCCCCTTGGACCCAACCGCCATCGGCACCATCATCCGCAAAGCATCGCCTGTCACATCACGATCCGGCGGCGTGAGCATGCGACGCTTCAGCTGCTGCTTGCTTGCCTGTTTCGGCGTGAATGACTCGTACATCTCGCGAACCACCCCCAACCTCGCCCGCGTCAGCTCCGGCACGTCCAGCGTCTTAGATGTCTCATGCAACTGCGTCATCAATGCCAGCCCGGCACCGGGCGGGAGCGCCCGGGTCAGCTGCGGGCGATCATCCATCGTCGCACGCCGCCCAACCGCGCGCATATATTCGATCGGCTGTATACCGATGACACACTCGTTGGTGTTGGCGTAACCAAACGCGAACGCGCCGATGAGCCTGCCGCCCTTGCCCGGGGTCTGCTCTTCGCCCTCTTCCCACAGATACACCGGCGAGCCAGACATCCCTTGTACCGGCCCGGTGTTGATCATCCGCTCATCCGTGCAGCGGGCCCAGATCACCGCGCTGTTGGGTGTCTCGTTCGCATTGATCGTCACGATCTCGACGGCGAAGGGCTCGATCTCCGTGCCATGGAAGACGGTCATGCCGTAGCCCTTCATGCCGACGGAGACTTCATCGACCTTGAAAATAGGCTGGGCTTCTCTGGGCGGTCCGGCAGCGGCATTGGGAGCCAGCCATGCCAGGCACAGGATGAAAGGCAAGTAGGAAAACAACCGGCGGTCAGACATCTTGATGGCTTCCATGTGCTGGCTTGGATGGCGAAAAATCATTGACATTCTGTAAAACGAACAGCATACTATGAATACTGTAAAAACGCTGCTGCCGAAGCGGCGGTGAGGCCAAGTCCTTGCCTCCGCCCCGGCACCGGCGACGGGTCAAGCATACGCGATCGCTTCAGCGGCCGCGCCCCTGATGTTTACTTACGTCGTCCCTATCCCGCCGGTTCCCCTCATGATCTCACAAGCCGCCGACATCCTCGGCTATACGTTCAAAGACGAGGCGATCCTCCAGGAAGCGCTCACCCACGCCTCCTGCGCCGACGCCCGGGTCAACTCCAACGAGCGCATGGAGTTTCTCGGCGACGCGATCCTCGGCTTTGTCGTCTGCGAGTACCTCTACCAGAACTTTCCAGACCTCCTCGAAGGCGACCTCACGAAGATCAAGTCCGCCGTGGTCAGCCGACGTATCTGCGCGAAGATCAGCCAGTCGATCGAGTTGGAAACGATGCTCAACCTCGGCAAGGGCATGTCCGGCCGGCCCAAGCTGCCCAACTCTGTCGCCGCCGCTGTCTTCGAATCCATCATCGCGGGGATCTACCTGGACGGCGGGATCCGCTCCGCCCGTTCGTTCGTGCTCAGGATGGTCAAGCCGTACATCCACGAGGCCGCCGAGTCCGCCCACCAGCAGAATTTCAAGAGCGTGCTGCAGCAGATCGCCCAGCGGCACCTGCCAACCAACCCGCAGTACCTGCTCGTCGATGAGAAGGGGCCCGACCACGCCAAGGCGTTCGAAGTCGCGGTGCAGATCGATGGACGTTCCTTCCCCTCTGCCTGGGCGAACTCGAAGAAGCAGGCCGAGCAGCAGGCCGCGCTCAACGCCCTGTGCGAACTCGGCATCACCGAGGCCTGCAGCGAAACCGCGAAGGTGAGCATGATCGCAGAGGAAGAGATCGAGCGACGCGTGCTCGAGGGATGGGATAGCATCCAGGCGAACGCGTAAACAGTGACCGCTTTGGAGCGTCGATTTAATTATGCTCAACCGATCCCTTCTTTACCTTCCGTCCGCCTTGATTGTGTTCCTGCTATGCACGCCGGGACTCGCCGAGGATGGCGCCCATGGCGGTGATGCAGACGCCGCCGCCTCCGAATCATTCAAGCCCGGCGAAGCGGTTAAGGCCCCGCGCACGACCGAACGCTACAGCGAGAAGGGCGTCACCATCGACCCGGTCGCGATCGATATCGCTCCCAACGGCGATATCTACGTCGCCGAGGGATCGCGGGCCGGTGGATCGGTCATCGACAACCGCAACGCTGGCCTGCGCAAGTCCAACGGCGTCATCAACGACCTTCAGAAGACCTCCGTCGAAGACCGGCTTGAACAGATCAGGATGCTGACCGAGGGCGGGTTCTACCCGCCGGATACGTTCACCAAAGCCTCTGACCGCGTCCGCCTGGTTAAGGATACTGATGGTGATGGCAAGGCCGACACGTCCGTGATCTTCGCCGACGGGTTTAATGACCCGCTCGACGGCATCGCGTCGGGCGTGCTCTACCACGACGGCAAGGTCTACCTCACCAATATCCCGAACCTCTGGCTGCTCGAAGACAAGGACGGTGACGGTGACGCCGACAAAGAAACCGACGGCGAGCGCACCAGCCTGAGCTACGGCTGGGGGATCCGCTGGGCCTTCTACGGCCACGACATGCACGGGCTGATCAAAGGGCCGGACGGCCGCATCTACTTCTCCATCGGCGACCGCGGCTTCAACGTCACCACCAAAGAAGGCAAACAGCTCTACGGCCCGGACCAGGGCGCGGTCTTCCGCATGTGGCCCGACGGGACCGGGCTCGAACTCTATTTCGAGGGCCTGCGCAACCCGCAGGAACTCGCGTTCGACAGCTACGGCAACCTCTTCACCGGCGATAACAACTCCGACGGCGGCGACAAGGCGCGGTTCGTCTACCTGCCCGAGGGCGGCCACAGCGGGTGGAGCCAGGATGTGCAGTCCCTCCAAGACCGCGGGCCGTGGAACCGCGAGCACATGTGGAAGCCCCGCGATGTCGAAAAGTACGGCCTGGACCAGCCCGCGTGGATCATCCCGCCGCTGAAAAATGTCGGCCGAGGCCCCTCCGGCATCGTGCACTACCCCGGCACGGGCGACGTCTTCCCGAGCAACGGCTCGTTCCTGCTCTGCGACTACCCGGCCGGGATCCGGCATGTCTATGTCGAGCCCGACGGCGCGGGCTTCAAAGTCGTCGAGGACAGCAGCTTTGTCGATGGCGGGACCATTACAGACGTGACCTGGGGCTACGACGGCAGGCTCTACCTCAGCGACTGGGGCGGCGGCTGGCGCCCCAACCCCAACGGCCACCTCAAGACGATGGTGAACCCGGCGGCGCATGACGCGCAGGCCGAGCAGATCGCGGAGGTGAAGCGACTATTTGCGCAGGGGTTTGAGAAGCTCAGCGATGAAGAGTTAATCGGACTGCTTGGGCATGCGGACCAGCGGGTGCGGATCCATGCTCAGTGGGAGTTGGCCAATCGCCCCGGCACTGCACGCATGCTTGCAGCGGTTTTATCAATCGAAAATTGGCCTGAGTCAGAGCGGAATCAAACGCTGACGCCTGTCGAAGCGCCGGTATTGCATCGCCTTCATGCGGCATGGGCTTTGGGTATTCAGGCTCGCAAGAATCCCAAGATTGCCCGGAGTCTGGTCCCTGGGCTGGGCGACACGAGTGAGCATGTCCGCGCCCAAGTTGCCGCGCTGCTGGGCGACCTCGGATACGTTGATGCGGCTGATCAGCTCTATTCTCTTCTGAGAGACACCAGCCCAATTGTCCAGTGCCACGCGGGGATTGCACTCGGCAAGATCGGCAGCGCCGAACATATTGGCCTGCTCCTCGAACTCCTGGAGCGCAACAACAATGAAGACTTCGTGATCCGCCACGCGGCGAGCTACGGCTTGTCGTTGATTGGTGATGCCGATGCGGTCCATAGCGAAGCGAAAGAGAAGGGTGCAGCTGCACGGCTCGGAGCGGTCCTTGCCCTGCGTCGTCTCGAAAGCCCGCTTCTTACTGGCTACCTCACCGACGCGGACCCCTTCACCGCCGCCGAGGCCGCGCGGGCGATCTACGACAAGAAGGTCATGGAGGCGATGCCCGCGCTCGCCGCGCTCAGCGACACGATCCCGCTGGAACGGATGAGCGAGCCCGTGATGCGGCGGGTGATCGAGGCGAACGTCCGCCTCGGGGATATCGACAGCGCGGTGCGGCTGGCCCGGTTCGCCGCGCGGGCCGAGGCGCCCGAGCAGTGGCGGCTGATGGCGCTGCAGGAACTCGACGGGTGGGCAAGCGAACGCAACCGTGACGGTGTCTGGGGCTGGTGGTGGCCCCGGCCGGAGCAGGAGATGGCCTATGCCACCTCGGCGATGATCACCCACCTGCCCGCGATCACCGGCGACGGCAACAACAAGATCGCGACCCTCGCCCGCACCATGATGCAGCGGCACGTCATGAAGTCCGGGCCGGAGGAATTGGCCAAGCTCGCGCTCAGCCCGGACGAGCCCGAGCCGCTGCGTTTGGGGGTGCTGCAGATGCTCAAGGGTGCGGACGCAACGCTGGCCATCGACACCGCAAAGCAACTATCGGCTTCCACCGACGCGACGACCGGCCTGCGTATGCAGGCCCGCCTCGCGCTTTTGGAACTCGACAAACCATCAGGCCTCGCCAGCTACGCGAACGCGATCGAGTCGGGTGAGCTAACCGAGCAACAAGACGCGATCGCACGCCTTGGTAATCACGAAGGCGAACTCGTCGGCGAGGCTTTCAAGACACTGACCACCAAGTTGCAAAGCGGGGAACTGGACCCGGGTCTCAAGCTCGATGTGGTGCAAGCCGTCTCGTCGAACCAGGCACTACCGTCTGATGTCCGGCTGGTGGTACAACGCTACGTCGAACAGAACCAAGTGGCTGCTGAGGCCCCGTTCATCCGCGAGGTATCCCTGCTTGGTGGATCGATCGAGCGTGGTAAAGAGATCTTCTTTAACCATGAGCCTGCTCAGTGCCTGAGATGCCACCTCGTTGACAACACGGGTGCAGGTCCCGCGCTCAACGGTATCGGTGCGATATACGACGAAAATTATCTTTACAACGCACTAGTTCATCCCAATGACGCGATCGCGAAGGGGTTTGCTAGTACATCGGTGAAATTATTAGATGGCCAAACCAAGACTGGTCGTATGCTCGTTGAACAGTCAACAGAGGATGTGCTCGTCTTGATCAATGTTGATGGTGAGACTGATGAAATACCACGCGATCAAATTGATGGTGATCCGATCGTTAGCGATCAATCTCAGATGCCCTCAATGACACTCGATGATAAGCTCACCCCGATGCAACTCCGCGACGTGCTTGCCTATCTCGGCTCATTGACCAGTGATCCCAGCCCGGCTTACCGCTTGGTAGGGGCTGGCGGTGTCGCGAAGGCATCGGGCCCGCAGGTCGTGAAAGCAGCGAGCAACTGGAACCACGCACTACTGCTTCCGGTGACCCTGCTGTCGATCACCGCCGCGTTAGTCGTGCTGCTCCTCGGGACCATGGTGGGTGCGAAGATGCCCAAGCTCTGATCCGTTTCAATCCTGGGAATCGCTGGCGGGTAAGTCGCATGTGCGCGGTGTCATCGCCGCTATGATCGGGCCGTGTTTGGACTGTTCCCGATCTCTGTCGATGTGCCGATGTCGCGCTGGCCGATCAGCAACTTCATCCTGATCGGTGTGATCGCGCTCGCGTTCCTGTGGCAGCTCGCTACGCCGGAGGAACTCACCGTCAACCACCCGCTGGTGCTGCACGAGTGGGCGCTCACCGGCCTGCTCGCGCACATGTTCCTGCATGTGGACCTGGTCCACCTTGTCGGCAACCTGCTGTTCCTCTGGGTTTTCGGCAACGCGATCTGCGCGAAGGTCGGCAACCTGGTTTATATCCCGCTGTTTATTCTCTTTGGCCTGCTCGCGGGCATGGCTCAACTCGTGTTCGACCCCGGTTCTGCTGCGATAGGAGCAAGCGGCGCGATCAACGGCGTGGTCGGGGCCTTCTTCGTGATGTACCCGCGCAACGACATCAACTGCGTCTATATCTTCTTGGTGAAGGTCGGCCACTTCGCGGTCTCGAGCATCTGGATCATCGCGCTGTGGTTCACGTTCGACATCTGGGGCGCGGTGACCGGTGGCGGGGCCGTGGCCTACATGGCGCACCTCGGCGGCTTTGCGGCCGGCGTTGTCCTGATGGTTTCTCTGCTGACGAGCCAGTGGATCAAGCCGTCGCGGTCCGAGCAGACACTGCTCGAGTGGATCCGCGAGGACCAGGGAACGCGGTGAATGATAAGGCGGGTTATTCGCCCAGTTCTTCGAGCAGGTCGATCGGGTCGGCGTCCGGCGCGACACGGTCGCGGACGAACTCGAAGGTGCCCTCGGTCTGGTTGGCCAGGGTTTCGAGGACGCTGTTATCGCTGCGGTAGAAGAACTGTACGCCGTGCACGCGGGCTTGGCTGTCGCCGAGGGCTTGTTTCACCAGGCTGAGCGCCTGCTCCGGGGTGGTATCGCCCTGGTGCGCTGCGAACGCGTTATCCGAGAGCAGGTAGATATCTGTAGGCTCGAGCTTGAGCGCCGCGGCGATCGCATCGGACGGGTTGGACCGGCCTGAGGGGAAGATTGGCGCGTTGTTGGGGTCGAGCCAGTCCTTGTTGATCTGGTTCAGCACCTCGCGTGATGGGGCCAGCATGCCCTCGGGCTTGATCGAAATCGGCTCGCCGGCCTTGAAGAAGTAGATGGCGAAGCGCTCGTCCGCTTCGACCGTCTGCAGGGCACGGTTGAGCCAGACAAGCATCTGCGGCAGCGAGTCGATCAGCGAGCCGGATGCGTCCACCAGGAAGACGATCCGCGCGGGGGGCTGTCCGCTGGCCGTGTTGTCCGTGCTGGGCTGTAGGGTCGGCGTGTTATCGATCGAAGGGTTGGTCGTGGTTCGGTCGCTGCCGCCTGGCGCTGCGTTGGGCTGCCTGATCGGGTCGGGGGTGGTCCGATTGGCGTTGCTGGGTGGCTGCGGCGGGTCGAGCGGGCGGTCGTCTCCGCTGTCGCGCGTGAGCCCCTTGACGGCGTCGGAACCCAGCAGGCCCGGCCCATCGCCGAACGGGTCCGGCCCAGCGGTCTGTGGCGATGGCGACGCGTCCGAGCGGTTCTGGTCCGACAGCGGCTGCTCCTGTGTCAGAGGCCAGGCCTCTTCCGAAGCGGGCTGGTTGTCGGGCTTCGCTGGCGCATTGACGCCGGTCGGCATGGCTGCGGGGGTGTCCGGGGTCACGGGCGGCGCGTCTTCCCGGCCGGCGATCCACTTCTCGTAGTTCTGGCTGATCAGCCAGCCGCCCATGCCGCCGACCCCAAGCATAAGGAGCAGGATCAGGAACCACCGGCCGGTGTTGCTGCGGTAGGTATACGGGGCGTACGACCGGCTCGGTTCCTCAGGCGGGTTGAGGCTCGATGGGTTCAATCCCGGCGGCGGGCTCTGCAGATACTGGTCGGCCGTGGAAGCGGGAGGCATCGTCGCAGGCTGGGCAGCAGACGCCTTGGGCTGGGTGTCGTCGGTCGGTGGCTCCGCTTCGGCCTGGTTTTCTTCTTCGAGTTTGGATAGCGCGTCCTTGATGAAGCCGACGTCGAGCTGGCTGCCAACCAGTGGGTCGGCTGCTTCCGCAGCACCATCGGACTGCTCCGCGGCCGGCTCGGGTGCTTGATCCTCCAGGTCCGCACCTATCGCGGGGGATTCGACCGAGTCGTCGAGCCCCTCGGACAGCGCATCGAACGCAGCGTCGATATCGAATTCAGGCGCATCATCGTCAAACACACCAGCCGCGCCGGCGGTCTGCTCGGCTTCTTCTTCGGCTTCAGGGCCCGGTATGGGTTCTGTTTCAACTCCCGCTCCGCCTTCAATCACAGTCGGGGCGTCTGCTTCAGCGGCCGTTTCCTGCACATCATCAGCCGCCGCGTCGTCCGACACGGTCGCATCGGCTGGAACACCGATTTCGGACAAGGGCCCTTCCGCTCCCGGTGTGATCAGGTCTTCGATCTCTTCATCGAGATTGATCGGCTCGGTGATATCGAAGGCCTGCTCGGCGCCGGGTTCGGTATCGTCTCTATCGGTTGCTTCATCGGTTCCAGGTATTGGCGATGCTTGCTCATCACTAGACAACGCGTTGGCCAACGTTTCTAGCGGATCGTGCTCGTCTTCAAGTTGGCTAACCGCTTCTTCAACAGGCTCCTGATCGACTGTTTCTGTTTCGCGATCCTCGGTTAAGGCACCCCGAGCTTCGAGTCCGGCAAAGGCCGCTTGGTCGGAGTCATCTTGAACCGTTTCGTTGGAAGATTCTCGCTCAGGCTTGGATTCGAGTTCCGCAGCCGTTTCGAGCGTTTCTTCCTGTGCTTCCAAGACGGGTTTGCCAACATCCGACTCCTCGGCCGCTGGCTTTTCATGCCCAGTTGTAGCATCATCGACCCCGGGCTCTGCCTTAGTCGACAGGCCCGGGTCTTCGGCGACGTCGGGCTGTTGGGGTGGCGCGTGGTCCAGGTGCAGGCCGACCAGAGCGGGTGCTTCTTCGTCAGCGTCGTCAGATCCATCTTCATCGACGACAGGGGGCTCTGCTTCCGCTTGTTCCACTTCTATTTCATCGTCTTCTCTGACGAGGTCTTCGTGCGAAACAGAGGTGAGCAGGGTCGTGCCCGCGCTACGCGAGCCCATCCCCGACTCGTCATCCAGGGAGATCTGATCGCTGGTGTCGTCGATCTCTTCTTCTTCGCCGACAAGGAACGGGTCGTTTTCGTCCGGCGTGTCTACTTCCTCTGGGCTCAGCGCGGCATCAACCGATGCTTCACCGTCAGGGCCGAGTGTCTCCGCGTACTCACTAAGCGGTCCGCTGACCGAATCAATTCCAACTGTTTCGGTCTTTGCTTCCGAGTCGGTGAGCTCAGCGCTTCCTGTTGGCGGGCCCGCTGTACCAAGGTCAGCGAAGAAGGATTCCTCATCATCAGCCGGTTGATCGATACCAGGCTCCGGCGTAGCGGATCTGTTTTCTATGGCTGTATTGGCGGGCTCGGATAGAGCCGGGAACTCGTCCGAGTCGTCGAGCGGATCGGGTGACTGCTCACCCTCAAACATGGATGAGAGATCGAGTTCGCCATCGGCTTCGATGCCCTCGGTGTCCAGCGGGCCGATGCCCAGCGCGTCATCACCGAGCAGTTCGTCGGGCAACTCCGGGGCTGTGTCCATCCCGATCCCGTCGCAGCGCACAACCTTGATAAGCACCCGGCCCATCTGGACCAGATCGCCCGGCTCTAGTTCCGCGAGCCCATCAACCTCCTGCCGGTTTACGAACGTTCCGTTGGCGCTGCCCAGGTCCTTCAGCAGCCAGAGGTCGTTCTCGAAATAGATCTCGGCGTGGTTCTTAGACACGCGTGAGTCGTGTAGGCGCAGACGCCCCTTGCGACGGCCGATCGAGACCGGCTTGGTATCGCTGATACGTATTTGTCGGCCCGCACGGGGGCCGGTTAACAGCCTGAGCTTGAGCAAGGCTTACCCTTCTTAACACGGAGACGGTTCTAAGGCCCGCGTTTCGCACACAGGGATCACGAATTCTAACACCAAAAGGCGGGATTTCATTTAATAACACGCCCAAAATACAGGTGGCGCATACGCTAGGCCGGGTTATCCGGACGCTGGCTCAGCGTGGGCGGTGCCAGGGGATCAGCCCAGCGGCCCCAAGCAGGAAGATCGATGCGGGTTCCGGCACCGACTCCAACAGGAGTGCCTCCAGCAAAGTCGGTCCGGTCAGCGCATCGACAAAACCCGAGATGTCACGGTTGTCCATAAGCCCATCGCCAGAGAAGTCGCCGATCCCATCTGCATCCAAGCCGACAAAAGCTGTTTCATAGCGGGCACGGTCCGTCATCGCAAGGAGGAAAGCTGAGATATCAAGATTGTTGATGACACCATCGCCATTGAGATCACCGGTCTCAGGGGCAAACGGAGTGAAGGTAAGGTTGTCGTGCTCGCTACGCGGGTAGGGCGAGGGCTCGCTGCTGAAGTTATACCAAGCGACCGGTCCGAAGTAGCCCAACTCACCCGGGATGACAACCTCGCCGGAGACCGTTGGAAACGCCGAGGAAGCTACATCAACCGTAAGGGTCAGGCCAGAATCCGCCACGCTCGTGAGCCGGACCTCCATGACCATCTCGACCAGCGCCCAGTCACCGATGGGTACGTACGGCTCGGGTTGTATCGTGATGTTTTGGTGGCCAGAGTCCAGACGCGCCGTTAGATGCAGGTTGTTGTTGTATCCGTTCCAGCGGATTTCTGCCCCGTTCTCCGGCCCGGCTAAGTCGCTGTCGATGTACAGGCCTGCCGTACGGAATTGCGAAACGCCTGTGAGTTCAACCGATACACGGTCCCCTACACGGCGTAGCGCCTCGCCTGCGTTCCACATGTATGCGTTGGTCGAGGGCAGGGGCCTGCCGTTTTCATCGATGACATCGATCTTCAGGGTCCCGTCTGAAACCGTAACGCTGTCCACAACGGGGATTCGGAACCTGCCGAAGACCTCGTAGAAGGTGTATTTGCCGGCCTGGAAATTCGCATCCGACGCATAGTCATCCAGCAGGACGCTCTGTGCAGAGCCAAGGCGGGCCGAGAGGGCGATCAAGAACACGACCAGGCTTCGTGCAAGGCATCCCCAAGATAATCCCCAAGACATGGCAATCCCTCAAGCGTAGCAGACGAATGGGCGCAGCCGGACTCGAACCAGCGACCTACTGGGTGTAAACCAGTTGCTCTAGCCAACTGAGCTATGCGCCCTGTCGCAAACATCGTAAGTCTGTTTGGGTTGGCTGGCAACGCGGATAGATGGTTTGGCATATTGATCGCAGTGCGTTCGTTGCTATGTTCAGGGCATGGCAGGACAGCCCAAACGAGAGCGGGGCGGCCAAGACGCAGCCTTCATGCGGGAGGCCGTCGGGCGCTGGCGAAGCCGGCGTGTAGCGCTTGAGATCGAACTGGAGGAGCACCCCGACAGCGAGTGGGCCTGGCTCTGGCAGACGCGACTAACGGTGCTCGGCTACCTCATCGATCGTTACAGGCAAGAGATCGCACACGAACCGGGGTGCGCATCGAGTCGACCAAGACACGTGCTCACTCGGGTATCCATGGGCTTATCTAGTGTTGTTGAAGAGACTGCCCCCTACGACAAGGTCCCAGCCTACGCGACTGTGGATAACCGCTTCACAGACCGTAGCGCGATGCGGTCGAGGCTGTATTCGCTAAAGAGGGCAAACGCGGAGCGGCACAAAGAAGCCGAGAAACTCGCCGACGAACTCCGAAGGCTCAATGACCTGCACCGCAGCCGGCGTGCTGACGGGCACTAGGATTTGGTTGAAGTGCTCGGTGACACACAGCAGCAAGCGGCCGATAGACGTAAACAGCTTTTTCTTGATCTGAGCGAGGCGGAGCAACTTGATAACTCAATGGACTCGCACACAATCCGCTTGATCCTTGAGGATCATGGCATCAGGCCAGACGATCCGTGATACGCTTCAGCGATGCAGCACGAAGACGACTGGTTCATATGCCCGGTGTGTGGGGAGGAGGTGAAGGCTAACGCGCTGGCGTGCCCGCACTGCGGCGCGGACGAGGAGACGGGCTGGTCGGAGGATACCGCGTTTGATGGCATGGAATTGCCGGTCGACGAGGAGTGGCCGGTGAATGAAGGCCCCGCGAAACGCCGAAAGGTGATCTCGCTGTTGATGGCGATCGTCATGATCGGGCTGATCATCCTCCTCTTGTTTCGTTAGCAAGTCGTCTAGGCGGGGCGGTCCCAGCGTTGCACGGTAAAGGCGTGGGCGTGGCGGCCGTCTGCGGCATGCTCGTCCAGGACCTCGTGTTGCCAGCCCGTAAAGTCGAACGCCGGCAGGACCGCATCGCCATCTACCTCGGCATGGACGACGGTTTCGTAGACGGTCTGTGCCTGGTCGAACGTCTGCACGAAGAGTCCGATGCCGCCTATGATAAATGCGCGTTCACTTTCGTTTTGGGCAAGTTTAATTGCTTCATCCAGCGAGGCCGCCACGACAACGCCATCCGCGGCTTTGTAGCCCGCGTTGCTGGTGATGACGAGGTTGAGCCGGCCGGGCAGGGCGGACTGGTGGTCTTCATAGGTCTTGCGTCCCATGATGATCGGGCAACCCATCGTGGTGCGCTTGAAGTGCTTGAAGTCGTCGGGAAGCCGCCAGGGGATCCGGCCATCGACGCCGATGACGCGGTTATCACTTCTCGCATAGATTTGATTGAGTCGCATATGTCTCTTTACTCAGCTTTGATCGTAGGAACTGCAGCTCCGCTTTAGCTCGATGTTATGTGGGGCGGTCTTGTCGATGACAACCCATCTTTGACGGGCGCCATTCGTGCTGGACGCTTTAACTACTCAGGCTTGTCCACCTTTGCGGGTTCATCCTCTTCAACCTCGTGGGCAATACCGCTTGCGGCGATCATATCGGCAATTTTTTGAAAACTGGCATCGATCGCTTCAGCATCATCGCCGAGTGGCGGGAGCGTTGCGGTGAAGCGGTAGCTCGCCAGGAAGGTTGAAAGTATTTCGCCGGGGAATTCACCCCCGGGTCCATCCCATGTGAAAACAATACCCTGGTGAATACTTCGGTCGTGGGGCGAAAGCTCGATCATACACCGCCGCCCGTCTTCCCCGTCGATCCCCTGCTCGTTGATATAGATCAGACCCACGATATGGTCCGTCTCAAAGGGCAAGATCCGATCCGCCTGCCCAACACTGATCATTTTCATGGTGAGTTTCGCAACGTGGAGCCGGAACGCCGAATCATCCATCATCATGACGGTCGTAAACGGTAGTGGATGGGCCTGGGCCACGAACCGCTGGAGATCAACAGGGTGCACAATCGGGCGAGCAGCGTCTTCACCGTAAACCAGCCCCGCCCGTTTCATATCGCGTCGAGACATACCAGCGTCTTCGAAAAGCTCAAACGATTGCTGCGATAGGGCGAGATCCTCACCCAATGGCGGCATGAAAACGACTTCTAGCCCATCTGCTTTGAGCAGGACCGCCTCGCCGAAGGCGCCTGCCGCGGTCGCATCCAGTTTGAAATGATCAGGAATTGAGAACCGGGCGTAACCAATGTCCATTTCGGGCGATAGGTCGGCTTCGGTTGTCGAAAACGCGATCGGTTCGCTTGGCGTAAGCGCGAGATGGGCGGCGAGATCGGAATCGCGCGTAATCGTCAACGCCTGCCAACGGGGCACGGCACGCAAGCCGACAGCAATCAACGATACCACGACGACGCCTAGAACCACGAGGACGGTTATCTTGCGTCTGGTCATCTTCATGGCGGCGTCTATTCGATGCTGTCTGCGGCAAAGCCAAGCCGGGCGTCGCGCCAAAACCGGAGCCGATTAGCGGCGTGACTTGGCTAGGATGTTCACACCGCCACCGGGGCCTTGATGTGCGGGTGGGGGTCGTAGTTGAGCAGCTCGAAGTCTTCGAACCTGAACGCGAACAGGTCCTTGACCTCCGGGTTGATCTTCATGGTCGGCAACTCCCGTGGGGTTCGGCTCAGCTGCTCGCGGGCCTGGTCCATGTGGTTGTCGTACAGGTGCGCGTCGCCGAACGTATGGACGAAGTCGCCCGCCTCGAGGTCACAGGCCTGGGCGATCATCATCGTGAGCAGGGCGTAGCTGGCGATATTGAACGGCACGCCAAGGAAGATGTCCGCGCTGCGCTGGTACAGCTGGCAGGACAGCTTGCCGTCGGCGACATAGAACTGGAAGAAAGCGTGGCAGGGCGGCAACGCCATCTCTTCAATCATGCCTGGGTTCCACGCGCAGACGATATGTCTCCGGGAGTCGGGGTTGGACCGGATCGCATCAACGGCTGCGCGGATTTGGTCAACTTCACCGCCGCCGGGTTTTGGGAAGTGACGCCACTGGTAGCCATAGACCGGGCCGAGATCGCCGTTTCCGTCGGCCCACTCGTCCCAGATGCGGACCCCGTTCTCCTTGAGGTACCGGATGTTGGTGTCGCCGGACAGGAACCAGAGCAGCTCATGGATAATGGACCGTAGATGAAGTTTCTTTGTTGTGATGCAGGGGAAGCCCTTGCCGAGGTCGAACCGCATCTGATAGCCGAAGACAGAACGCGTGCCGGTTCCGGTCCGGTCGGACTTGGGCGTGCCGTGGTCGAGCACGTGCTGCATGAGGTCGAGGTACTGCCGCATGACTAGATTTTAGCGTGCGTGGCACGGCGTTACCCGATACACTTTTGGTAATGTTATTTCTTGCTCAGGTCGAACAAGATTACGCTTTCAACCACTACGCCGCGCTCGGCATCCTTCTGCTTATGGCGATCGGGTTTGGGGTTGCGAATGTTGTGCTGACGACCTTCCTTGGCCCTTCGCGCAAGGGTGAAATCAAGGGCACGACATATGAATCGGGTATGAACCCGTTCAACTCGGCACGCCGGCGGTTCAATGTCCGCTTCTACGTCGTGGCGATGACGTTCCTGCTCTTTGATGTTGAGGTCGTGTTCCTCTACCCCTGGGCGGTTACGTTCCCCGCTCTAGGCGGCACTGAAGGAGATGATCTTGGCCCGCTCTTCCTGTTTCGCATGCTCTTCTTCGTGCTCACTACCGCCCTCGCTTTTGTTTACGCCTACCGTAAAGGCGTGTTCCGCTATGACTAAAAATCTTGTATCTAAAAAGATGCTTTACTCATCAAGACGCTATGCATAGAATCGGAAACGAGACGGTCTTGTTGTAGTGGCTGTTTCATTCCACGTTTCACCAAACGCACTTCTCGTCTTTGGCCGATCATGTCCGGAGTGCGTGCAAGAGACATAAGGATTCGACATGACAGGCAGTCCGATTGATGCGTTGACACCACGTGAACGCGAGATATTAGCGTTAATCGCAGAAGGAGATTCGCTATCTGAGATTGCCCAGAAACTTAGCCGCAGTCTCAAAACAATCGAGTCGCACCGCCTGTCGCTCGGACGTAAATTAAAGGTGAGCAATCGAGTCGAACTCGCAAAAATCGCAATCGCTACCGGCTTAGTGAGACTTTCTGAAGCTGGCCTCTCCCATTCGGTGACAGCGGCCGGAGATCAACAACTCCAGTGGATTGAAGAGATCAACAGTGCGATCGAGCAAGCTACTGGGCGTGATTTAATCAAGCGTTTCTGTAAGGCCGCAAGTGTATTGCCGGGTATCGACATCGCTGCCGTCTGTACCTGTGAGAAAGACCGGCAAGGAAATGATGCAGACTTATATAACCGTATCATTATGGCGGTCTTTGAGAACGGCGAGGTCAAGGAGCCGATGCGGTATAACGCGAAGCAGACGCCTTGTCAGGAGATTATCGACCAGGGCTTCTGCAGCTTTACGAGCGGTATACGCGATGCCTACCCGGGTGATCAATGGCTCGCACTGGTAGAGGCAGAAGGCTATCTCGGCCTGCAACTGAATGATGCGGCAGGCAAACAGGTTGGTGGGGTTGGCTTCATTGGACGCGAGCCATTCCAAGCTATCGAGACCTACCGCTACATCATTGATTTCTTTGCTCCAAGACTATCGGGTGCAATCCAGACTTGCACCGAGATCGAGTCTTTACGCTCGCAGAACGACCGACTTCAATCTGACTTACTAGACCCTACGATGCGGGAAACGGCAGGCTCATCGCCTGAAGGAGATCATGTGATGACGGTCGCTCGACGCGAAATCGCTCAACGTGTTCATCAACTCGCTGGCACCAGTTTCCTGCGTGAAGTCATTGATGCTTTATGTGATGTATTTGGTCTTTACGCGGGTGGGATTTGTGCGCTAGACCCCGCCCCGAGCTCCCCCACACTGCACTCGGTCTCTTTCTGCATCCAGCGGAGCCAGGGGGATCCTATTCACTACGAAGCGAAAGGGACGCCTTGTGAGATCGTGCTCAGACAATCGGGCTTATGTGTGGAAGACAACGCGGCGGAGGCGTATCCCGGCGATATCTTCATGCAGCAACACAAAATCCGTGGGTTCTGCGGCAACCGCCTTCCGGGCCTGGATGGGACTACGGCGGGTGTTATTTGGGTTGTGCACCAGGCGCCACTACCTGAACCCGAAGGCATCTCTACACTGTTAAAGTACTACGCGCCACGATTAGGCGCAGAGCTCGCCAATTTCATGCAGCTCGAGATGCTGATGCAGGAACGTGAACGCCTCGAAAGCCTGGTCGCGCAGCAACAGAAAGAGCAGCACACCAAGACACCGGCCTGACCCGTCGCTTGCGTCTTGTAAATGGCTTAATTCGAGACGGATTCCAGTTCAGACTTCGCCTCGTTCCAGTTCGCTTCGTCTTGGCCGTCCGGGCAGCCCTTGGCCATCCAGATCTCGTAGGCTTTCTGAGCGATCTGATCGTGCGTGATTACAACGACGGGCTTCGCGTTCTTCTTGGCCGGCCCTTTGCCCTTACGCTTGGTCGTGGTCTTTGTTGAAGCCTTCTTAACGGGCTTCTTCTTGATTGTCTTCTTCTTAGACTTGGTCACTTTCTTGGCGCTGCCGGTCTTCTTGGCTTTCTTGTCCTTCTTCTCAGCCATGGTGTTCCCCTTTTTGCTGGCGGTTTTCTTGATTGACTTCTTTTTCTTTGTCTTTTTGGAAGGCTTCTTTGCCGGCTTGTTGGTCGTCTTCTTCTTAGCGGCTTTCTTCTTAGTCGCTATCTTCTTTGAGTTTTTTTTGCGTGTCGTCTTGGCGGACTTGGCCATCGGGCACGTTCCTTTCGTTCCGTGAGTTGCCCGGCGTGCTCACGAGCGGATTGGTTCACTGGGGTGCAGGCCCCGTTGCGCACAGCATAGCGACCGCATCACCCGCCGGCAGGGGTGATCGGCGCTCCATGTCAATAAACCTGTTTTGAGGGGACGGTCCGGATTAGGCCTGAGCGGCTTCTAATGCCTCAAGCACCGCCTCGGTGTGGCCCTTAACCTTGACCTTGTCAAAACGCTGCGCGACCTTGCCGTTCGGGTCGATCAGGAACGTCGTGCGGACGACACCCATGTAGGTTTTGCCGTACATCGACTTCTCCTGCCAGACACCGTACTTTTCGCAGGTCTTCGCGTCGACATCTGCGAGGACCGGGAAGTTGAGGTCGAACTTGCCGGCAAACTTCGCCTTTGACTTCTGGTCATCGGGGCTAATGCCCAAGACGACGGCCCCCTGTGCCTGGAGTTGCGTTTCAGCATCCCGGAAGCCGCAGGCCTGTGTCGTGCAGCCGGGCGTGTTGTCCTTGGGGTAGAAGTACAGCACAACCCACTTACCCTTGTATTGAGACAGGCGGTGCTTGTTGCCGTCCTGGTCGGCGAGGTGGAAGGCGGGGGCGGCTTTACCGGGCTCGATCATCTCTGGGGCCTCCGGGGCCTTGCTCTTTGCCATGGTTGCAGTCCTTGATCAAGAAAAAGTTATTCTGGGTGAATGGTAGATGGGATCGTAGGCATGTGCGGGCGTGATGTCCTAACGGGGGGGATGCCTTGAACGCGAACCATCTTGCGATGATGAGTTTCGTCGCGCCCTGGATGGCCTGGGGCGCCGCCGCAGCGATCGGTCTGCCGCTGCTGGCTCACCTGTTGAGTAAGACCCGGTATCGTGAGGTGGTCTTCCCCGCTGCACGCCTTGTGCAGCAGGCGGTCGCTGCGACGTCACGTATCGAGACGCCGAGGCATCGGCTTCTGATGCTTTTGCGTTGGCTTGTGCTGATGCTGCTCGTGTTGGCGTTCATGCGGCCGCAGTGGACGCCGGATGCTCAGGGCAGTGACGCGGAGCGTATCGCGCTGGTGGTGCTCCTCGATGCGAGCGCGTCGATGCAGCGTACGTCAGAAGGTGCCGCTTTGTACGACCGGGCCTTGCGGCAAGCCCAGCAACTGATCGAACAACTCGACCCCGAGCGTGACGTCGCGGCGGTGATCCGGGTCGACGACCAGCCCGACGCGCTCCTGCCCGAGCCCACCGCGCAGTTCAGCCTGCTGGTAGATGGCCTGAGGCGTACCGAAGCCGGCTACACCGAGGCCAACTGGCCAGGCGCGATCACGGCGATCCAGCGCCTCGTGCAGGACGAGCGGCGGACTCTCCGCCTGATCACGCTGTCCGATGAGCAGGGAGATCGTCCCGGCTTTGGCGAGATCATCAGTGAACGTAGCGCCACACGCATCGACCACCTCCGCATCGAGGGGCCGACCGACAACACCGCGGTCCGGCTCGTGGGTGTTCGGCCGTACCCGGCGGTTGCTGGCAGGCCTCTGACCGCGACCGTCGAGATTGAGCACTATGGTGACGGCCCGGCAACCATTGGTCTCCGCGCTCAGTTCGACAGCATGAATGTGACCCGCAGTGTTTCCATGATGCCAAGCACGACCGAGCGCATCCAGCTGACGCTGCCGGAGGTGTCCGGCGACCGCGAACTCGTCCAAGTTGTGCTGACCTCGGGCGATGTGCTGGCTGCAGACGACATCACCGGGGTGGTCGTGCCGGTTCAGCGAACAACGCGCTCGCTAATCATCCATGATGCCAACGAGTCCTCGCAAGCCTTGGCGGAGCGTGTTGGCAGGCTGCTGAATCCCGGCGAGGTGCGGGGCGTGACAGTGCCCCGGGTGCAGACGGCCACGCTGTCAGAGGCGCAGGCCGCGCTGGAGTCTGCCGACGCGGCAGAACTCCGCACCGTTGTATTGATTAACCGAGCGCCGCTGAGCGATGTACTCAGCCAGTTGCTGGAGGCCTACACGCAAGCGGGTGGCGGGGTGATCGAGTTCGCGCCCGGCGGGCGAGCCGATCCACGACGGGTCACGACCGCCGCTGCGATCGACTTCGAGCTTGAGCCGCTGCGCATATTCGAGGGGCCGGCCCGAGCAGGGCTTGCAGCGCTGCCCTGGCCCGGTGTGAGTAATCGTCTGATCGACGCGCGGGCGACGCCGATCCTGGTGGATGAGCTTGAGCGGGTGGTTGTCGCCGAGATGCCCCGCGGCCGGGGTCGGTTGATCGCGATCAACGCATCGTTGACGAACGAGCCCGGCGGCCTGCTCGCTGAGCCCGTGTTCGTGGTGTTGTTCAACGAGCTCTGCAAGTACGCCTCGCCAGGCCCGGCGATGCCCGACCCCGCCCGCCCGGGCGACCTGTTGCCGCAGCGTTTTCTCCAGGCCCCACAGATGCAGATGCCGGAAGGGGCCGACCGTGATGCGATCGTATTCACTGCGAGTGGCCGGTACGGTGCGATAGACGAGACGGGTGTTGTCGGGGACATGGTCTTCGCTGAGATCGACCCGAGCGAATCGGACACGCGGGTTTCGCCGCCGTGGTCCGAGTCAGCGTTTTCCGGTGCTGCGGCGGATCAGGCAAGCGGCGGTGATGCCTCTGTCGCCGGTGCGCTGCGAGCGCAACCGATCGAGCTGTGGCCCTACGTTATCCTGGGTGTGCTGGGCCTGGCCGTGATGGAGTCGCTCCTGCTCTGGCGTTTTGCCGGCCCGCGTGAGCCGCTGCCGAAGGGGGGTGCGGCATGATCCATCGATGTGTCGCGTTTGAGTTGCTCGCATCCACGCTGTACCGGCCCTCGTTCGGAACACCGGTCCTCGTGTTGGTGCTGGTGTTGGTCATGGCGGGCGCGGTACTCGCCGCGCGCCGTGAGCGATTCTGGTGGCCGCTGATGCTTCGGCTAGTAGCGGTTGTTGCGTTGGGTTGGGTGCTGCTTGGGCAGAGCGCGATCCAGCCTGGCAAGCCCGCCGACGCCGTACCCCCTCGGCTGACGGTGCTGATCGATTGGTCCCAATCCATGGACGAGCAAGACGCGGTCCTCTCGCCGAACACCCCGCCGGTGACGCGTCTGCGAGCGATCGACAGCACCTATCTGAGTGATGACGTGCTGGCCAGGCTTCGCAACACGGCCTACGTAGAACTGATCCCATTTGATGAGCAGCTGCGCCCGAACAGCCCGTACTGGCTTTCGCCGCAGGGTCCGTCCACCGCGATCTACCGCGCTGTTTCACAGGTCGACGCGGACGCGACCCTGATCCTTAGTGATGGCAACGACACGACGCGCCAGTCCGCGCTAAGCACCCCGAACCGTGCCGGACGGCTCTACGCGGTACCCGTTGGCACGCCACGCTCCGCGCCGGACCTTGCGATCCAGGCATGGCCGGAGAGTGACCGGCTATTCGAAGACCAATCCACGACGATCACCGCGTCTGTGCAGCAGAACGGCTTCAAAGGCGAGCAGGCTGTTGTCGAGCTCTTGCTCGAAGGTACGGTGGTCGATTCGATCCCACTGACGCTGGACCAGCGTGCCACGACAACGCGCTTTAGCGTGACCCCGCCGCTGGAGGTCGGCCGTACCGTCCAGTCCAACCAGTACACCGCGCGTATCCGGCTCGCCGAGGGCGAAGAGGTCTACCCCGACAACAACTTCGAGGATGTCTTTATCCAGACCAGCCGGGGGCAGATCCGCGTGCTCATGTTAGAGGGCGAGCCGTACTGGGACACGCGGTCGCTGGGCAGGCTTGTCACAAGCCACCCGCGTTTCGACCTGACCGCGATCTATGGTTTTGGGGATCGCCGCCGCTCGCAGCTCATCGGCGAGGCGGTCGACGCATCGATCGACCCGATCCGGCAGCTCGACACGTTCGATATCGTGATCCTCGGTCGGCAGGTACAGCGGCTGGTCGACCCGGGTTTCGGCAAGCGGTTGGCAGACTATGCGCGCGGCGGGGGGGCGGTGGTGTTCGCCCGTGGTCAGCCCTACGCGTTCGAGGCCGGGCAGGACTTCGATGCGTGGTTCGCGATGACCCAGCAGATCGATTCGATCAGCCCGGTGGAGTGGGCCGAGCCGGTGTTGGGCGAGATGCGTGTCCGGCTCGCCGAGGCGACCGATACGCGTGGGCCTCTGGCCGGACTCAAGGAAGGCGAGGTGCTGACGCGGCTGCCCGGCATGATCGCGGCGACACGCATCGATGGCCGCAAGTCCGCCTCGTTGGTGATGCTCGAGCAGGCCTCAACCGACGGCCCGGCGATGGCGGCGATGACCAGCCTCCGTACCGGCTCCGGTATCACCATGGCCGTGCTCACCGAGGGTTTGTGGCGGTGGGAGCTGCTGCCGGGCGTCCAAGCGCAGGACGACCAGGCACGAACGGTTTACGGCGCGCTCTGGGTGCGTGCCCTGCAATGGCTCGCGTCGGGTGGCGAGTTTTTGCCCGGACAAGACATCGCGTTGTCTGCTGACCGGCTGACCGCTGAGCTTGACGAGACGATCAACCTGCGGATCAGCACGCGCTATGTCGAGACCGAAGGTGTCGCCTTTGAACTGGTCGCGACGCACAGCGACGGCACGAGCGAGCCCCTGAGCCCGGCCATCAGCGACACCTCCGGGACGTACACCGCGGCATTTACCCCCAAGCAGGCCGGGGTCTATACGGTCGGCCTGACCACGCCGGGCCGGGCAGACCTGATCGAGCCGGGCCAGGCCCTGACGACACGGCTCGCCGTGATCAACCGCTCGGTGGAACGCCGCGATACTTCGGCCAAGCCCGACGCGCTCAAGCAACTCGTCGAACCGACGGGCGGCAAGTGCTTTCGGATGGGTGAGATCGATCCGTTGATCGATTACCTGCAATCCCTGCAGGCGTTGCGTGGTTCGGAGGACAAGGTCGACTATGCTTTCAATACATGGCCCGTGTTTGCTCTGATCGCAGGGTGCCTCGGGCTCGAATGGATCTTACGACGACGGATGGGGCTGCGATGAGCGTGATGCAGACACCGACATCCCGAAGCGACACACAAGAGCAACTGCACGAAGGCATGCGCTGGACGGTGCAGCGGGGCCGTTTTTTTGCCTCGCTCAGTGTGGCCCTGCTCTGCGCTGCCGCCTTCATTGGCGGGCTCTTTGTCCTCGCGATCAAGGACGTCATCTTTGACCTGCCAGACCTCCTACGCACGCTGCTGTTGGCTTTGCTCCTGCTCGGCTCGGCCGGCTATTTCTTCGTGCTGGCGTTCCGGCCCTGGCTCAACGAGCGTTTCAACCGATCGGCGGGTGAGCAGATTGACTCGGCCGCCGAGCGCAAAGAGCAGCCCGTTACGCTCGGGCTCTCGTTGAAGGAACCGATGGACGACGATACGCTCGCGTTGATGCTGCTGCAGCGGGCCGAGTCGCGTGCGGCTAAGGTTGCGCAATCGGTCAAGCCAAGCCGGGCCTACCCGCTCCGCAGGCTTACCTCGCCGGGCAGCTGGCTGGCGCTGGCCCTGGCGTTCTGGATCTTGCTGGCGCTTGTCCTGCCCAGCCACGTTTTTGCGATCGCCTCGCGCGTGATCATGCCGTGGAGCGATACGCCCCCGTTCTCATTGACACAGATGGAGCCGACCTGGACGCCCGAGCCACCGGACGCCGGCGACGATGTGACGGTATCGGTCGAGCCGACAGGCCGCATGCCCGAGGCCGTGGATCTTGTTGTCGTGGATAAGGACGGCAAGGAAATCGAGCGTTACGAGATGGCCTCCGACGGGGAGGACGGCTTCAGCCTCACGCTCAAGCGGGTGCTTGAGCCGATTGATTTCCAACTCGAAACGCGCGGACGGCACACCCGGACCTACACGATCGTGCCCACGCCCAAGCCACCTGTCCCGGATCAGCCGGGGGCCGATGGTGCAGATGATGAGCAAGCCGGCACCTCGAGCGAAGGCTCGACGTCGTTCGACCCTGACAAGGTCGCCCGGCGGGACCTGGACAACAACGAGAGTTGGCAGGCGATGAAGAAGAAGCTGGAGCAGATGCTCGCCGAGCTTGCCGAAGCCCAGCAGCTAGCGGACAGCCTCGACCCGACGGATGCGGAGGCGTTGCAGGAACTCGCGGACAAGCTCGCTGGAATCGTGAAGCAGGCCGGTGAGCTAGGCGATGAACTGGCCGAGGTGCAGGGTGAACTGCCCGCAGAAGCGTCGGCCTTGTTGGATGCCTTGCAGCAGGCGTTGGCCAACATGCTCAGCGCGAAAGTGCCCGCCCCACCGGGCAGCCAAGGCGGCGTGCCGGGCGGGGGGGACCCGACACTGGCTGACTGGCTAAGGCAGGCCTCGGACGCGGCGAAGGGCGATCAGGGCAGGATCGGCCAGGGGATCGGTCTGTCCAGCGAGCCATCCGACTCCGGCACCACCTCCGGCACCGGCGGCGACGGCCCCGACATTGTGGACCCGAGCACCGCCGGCACCTATCGTGAAGGGAATAGCAGTGGCGAAGAAGGGCCGCTGCCCGACAGTGTGATGCAGCAGGTCCCGCCGAGCTACCGCGATTTTATATCGAAGTACTTTGAAAACCTCGCCGATGAACAAGCCAACCCTTGAGCCAGCAAGTATGAAAAAGCCCCCCCGCATGCCGCAACGAATCGTATGGCTTTTTGCGGCCGCGCTGTGTTCTGGGCTCCTTGCTGTTCCGATGCATGCCCAAGAGAAAGACGGCTCAGCAGAGGACAGCGAGATCGTCATCGCCAAGCTGACCTATGACGGCGGCAAGACCGCGGTCTGCTTCGCCGACCAATTTATTACGACCTTTGCCCGCGAGACCGGGCAGAACGTCCGACGGGGCTATGTGGAAGTCGCGCTCGATAGTGACGCACTGTTCGAGTACCCGTTCGTTGTCTTTAGCGGGCAGGAGGGCTTCGACCTCTCTAATAAGGAAAAGAAGAACCTCAAGCAGTACATCGAGCGGGGCGGGTTTGTGCTCGCGTCGGCAGGCTGCTCCAACAACGCCTGGGCCAGCAGCTTCGAGACGGTGTTTGAAGAGCTTTTTGGCAGGAACCAACTCGTTGGTCTCGATACGAAGCACGCGCTGTTCCATACGGTCTACGACATCGACCACATCGACGTGCGTCGGCCGGGCGGGAGGACGCCGATCCAGGCGATGACCAGCGAGGGCCGGGTCCGCGTGCTCTACTCGCCGCTGGGCCTGAACGATACGGGCAACGCCGGCGGCGACTGCTGCTGCTGCGGCGGGAGCGAGATCAAGAACGCCCGGCTCATCAACGTCAACGCGATGGGCTACGCCCTGACCCGATGACCGCTACAAATCCACCTCGAGCACGGACTTTTTAGACCGCCGCACGACAAGCACGCCGCCTTGAGGTAGTCTTACCCGTCACGCCTGCCCCACTCAGAGACGAAGCGATCAGGGAGCCCTCAATGGCAATCAAGCACGACGGCCACTATGTCACCTTTGGCCAGCACATCCAGCAGCAGCAGCAATACTTCCCCAGCGCCTCGGGCCAGTTCTCCTGGCTGTTGTCCGGCATCACGCTCGCGACCAAGATGATCGCCAGCTACGTCCGCCGGGCCGGGTTGATCGACGTGTGGGGCGAGGAGGGCTCGACCAATGTCCAGGGCGAGGAGGTCAAGAAGCTCGACATCATCGCGAACGAAGCGCTCGTCCGGACCCTCGGCTACCGCGGCACCGTCGGGATCATCGCCTCGGAAGAAGACGATGAGCCCCGCGTGCTGCAGGAGGTCGATGATGACGACAACTACATCGTGATGTTCGACCCGCTTGATGGCTCATCCAACATCGATGTCAACGTCTCGGTCGGTACGATCTTCACGATCTTCCGGAACCCCAAAGATATTGACGGTGCTGCCAAGAGCGTCCTGCAGCCCGGCGCCAAGCAGGTCGCCGCGGGGTACGTCCTCTACGGCTCGTCCACCGTGCTGGTCTATACAGCGGGTAACGGCGTGCACCAGTTCACACTCGACCCGCAGTTCGGCGCCTATCTCCTGACGCGTGAGAACATCAGGATGCCCGAGCACGCCGGCACATACTCGGTCAACGAGGCCTACCTGCACCGCTTCCCCGAGCCCTACCAACGCTACCTCGGCTGGGCCAAGCACAGCGAGGGCGGCGGCTACAAGTCGCGTTACGTCGGCTCGCTCGTCGCGGACTTCCACCGCATCCTCATCACCGGCGGGATCTTTATGTACCCGCCCACAACAGACCAGCCCAAGGGCAAGCTCCGCCTGATGTACGAGTGCAACCCGCTGGCCTTCGTCGCCGAGCAGGCGGGCGGCCTCGGTGTCGGCACCGAGGGCAACCGCATCATGGAGATCGAGCCCAGCGACGTCCACGACCGCACCCCGCTCGTCATCGGCAGCAAGAAGAACGTCGAAGAGGCGATGGCCTTTATCAACAACCCGGTGAAGGTGGGGTAGCGTCTAGCGTCTAGCGTCTAGGGCCTAGCGTTTAGCGTCAAACCGAAGACTGCCTTGCGGTTAAAAGTATCCCGCCATGGATGTATCCAATGCAGTATGCGCTGCGAGTTCTAAACTGTGTCACCTGAGACTTGACGCTACACGCTAGACGCTATGCAAAGCATCATCACGATCGGCAACTTCGATGGCGTCCACCGTGGGCACCAGGAGATCCTGCAAGCGGCTCGCGGCTTAGCACAAGACAACGACGCCCGTGTGATCGCGATCACCTTCGACCCGATGCCGATCGCTGTCTTACGCCCCGGCGAAGGGCCCCCGCATCTCGGACTCATCGAGCAGCGGGTGGCCGCCCTGAAGGCCGCTGGTGCCGATGAGGTCGTCATCATCAACCCGACACGCGAGGTACTATCGCTGGAGGCGACCGCGTTTATCGATTCATTGGTCGCTGAGCACCGGGCGGTCGGCTTTGTAGAAGGCGAAGACTTCTGCTTCGGGGCCAAGCGGGGCGGCAACATGACGATGCTCGCCGAGTTGGGCGCTGCCCGAGGCTTTGCGGTGGAGGCCTTGCCGCGTATCGAGGTCCCCCTCAGCGACACCAGTGTCGCGCCGATCTCCAGTTCGCTGGTGCGTTGGCTTGTCGGCCGTGGGCGGGTCGAGGACGCCGCCGTCTGCTTGGGCAGGCCTTTCGAACTCACCGGCACGATTGTCAAGGGCGAACAGCGCGGCCGAACCATCGGCGTGCCCACCGCGAACCTCGGCCCGGCGGCGTGGCGGGGCCTGATCACGCCGATGGATGGCGTCTATGCCGGTACTGTGACTTTGTCGCAAGAAGAGAACGCATACCCCGCGGCAATCAGCGTGGGTGTCAAGCCGACGTTCGGCCAAGACCAACTCAACATCGAGGCCCACCTGATCGATTACAAAGCACAGGATCCCGACGCGCTTTATGGTCAAACTGCGACGATCTGCTTTGCCCGTTGGGTCCGTGACCAGTACCCTTTCCCCGGGGTAGAGGCGCTAAGAGAACAACTGTCGCGTGACATCGAGTTGTGCAGACAACTCTTCGCCGAGCCGACTACCCAATACGATTAATCGAATTCTTTAGCTGCCAGCGACCTTGAACGACTACACCGCCAACCTGACGCTCGATCAAGCGACCGACCTGCTCCGCCAGTGCACCGGGCCGATCACCGTCATCACCCACGCCAAGCCCGATGGCGACGCGGCGGGCACGCTCGTCGCTTTGGTCACCGCGCTGAACGCTTGCGGCAAGCAAGCCCGCGGCGTCCTCTGCCCGCCCATCGCATCTTCGCTGGGCTTCCTCGCCCAGAGCCACGCCATCGGAGTCCTGGATGACGCCTCACAGTTCCCCTCGGAAACCGAGCAACTCGTCGTCGTCGACACGGGCGCGTACTCCCAGCTTGGCCCGCTTCAAGACGTGGTCCGACCGCTGCTCGGCCGCACGCTCATCCTCGACCACCACCTCTCCGGCGACGTCGAGGCCAAGCACCGTTACATCGATGCGACCGCCGCCGCCGCCGCCGAGATCATCGCCAATCTGATCGAGAAGCTCGCCGGCCAACACCCCATCGCAAGCCAGGCGCAACAAACCATCAACGAGGCGCTCTTCACCGGCATCGCGTCCGACACCGGCTGGTTCCGCTTCTCGAATGTCACGCCAGAGACCCACCGCCTCGCCGCCGATCTGATCGCGGCGGGGGTCGACCACACCGGCCTTTACGCCAGGCTCGAGCAGGCCGAGCGTCCCGAGAAGCTCAAGCTGCTGATCCGCGCGGTCGACTCGCTTGAACTGCTTGCCGAGGACCGTGCCGCGGTGATGACGCTGCACACCAAGGACTTCGTCGAAACCGGCGCGCTGCCTGAGGAGACCGAGCGGCTCATCGATATCCCGCAGCAGGTCGGCTCCGTGCAGGCCATCGCGCTGATCAGCGAGGCCCAGACCGACCGCGGCCCGCAGACCCGGGTCAGCTTCCGCAGCAAGCCGATCCAAGGCGCGGTGAATGTCGCCGAACTGGCCGCGACCTTTGGTGGCGGGGGCCACGCCCGGGCCGCCGGGGCGAAGATCGACGAGCCCATCGCCCAGGCCCGCCCCCGGATCGTCGCCGCGCTGACCGACGCGGTCGCTGCCGCGATAGGTTCCTGATCGAAGCAGAATCGCTCGGAGTTGTCGCCCACAATGTGGGGAACCTGTCGCTTGGTGTCGGCAAGGCCGTATTTTGCCAAAGACCGATATTTTGTGCCGCCCGGGCCTTGCAACCCCCATATCTTGCGGTACAGTGTTCAGGTCAAGCCGCCGGGCGACCCCGGCCAAACGCGTCAGGGAGAACCCGCTTTGCCCGTCCTCAGCGACCGACAGATCAAAGACCAGCTCGTCGTCGAGCCCTTCACCCCCGCCAGGAAACGGCCCGGACGGATCTCCTTCGGCGTGTCGTCCTATGGCTACGACGCCCGTGTCGGGACGCTCTTCAAGATCTTCACCAACGCCCCGACCGATGGCGGCGCGAGCATCGTCGACCCTAAAGCCTTCGACGACCGCAACTTCGTCACCGTCGACACCGAGATCACCGGCAAGGACCACGTGATCATCCCGCCGAACTCTTTCGCGCTGTGCGAGACCGTCGAGACCTTCCGCATCCCCCGCGATGTGCTCGTCGTCTGCGTGGGCAAGAGCACCTACGCCCGCTGCGGGATCATCGTCAACGTGACGCCGCTCGAGCCCGAGTGGCGGGGCAAGGTCACGATCGAGATCAGCAACACGACCCCGCTGCCCGCGAAGATCTATGCGAACGAGGGCATCGCCCAGATGATCTTCCTCAAGGCCGAAGACGAGTGCGAGATCAGCTACGCCGACAAAGCCGGCAAGTACCAAGATCAAACCGGATTGGTGCTGCCGAAAGTGGACTAGTGAATCGTTTTCTTTGACAAGGAGCCGAGCATAACGCCCCGACGGGGACAGATTAGGACGAAACAACGGGATGGGATGGGTCGGCTCGCGACGGACCGCGATGCGATGGACCGCGGCCGGGCACGGCAAGACGCCGTGAACCAACCAGCCCCTCCCACCACTGGCCAGGGCCGGCCAAACGCTCGCTTCTTCTCCCTCCGCCCCCTTGGACGCTCCACCCGTTCAAGGGGGCTGTTTTTTTATTGATGCGCCGTCAAGGACGGTGTAGCGGGCGACGCGGAGCGTCCCCGCTACACCGTCCTTGACGGCGCATCAATAAAAAAACAGCCCCCTTGAACGGGTGGAGCGTCCAAGGGGGCGGAGGGAGAAGAAGCGAGCGTTTGGCCGGCCCTGGCCAGTGGTGGGAGGGGCTGGTTG
>JBCDKD010000045.1:0-38296 GCA_039024275.1 Planctomycetota bacterium
AGCCGGCCGTACTGCTCCTGAAGCGAGATGCGCCAGAGCTCGTTGCCATCGCGGTCCAGCGCGATGAGCAGGCCCGGCGAGGTGTGGATGAACACGTTGCCGGTCTGGGGGTCGATGGTCGGCCCGCCGATGGTATACCGGTTGTAGACGATGTCGGAGATGAAGTCGGCGTAAGAGCGCGACCAGATCTCTTCGCCAGTCTCAGGGTCGAGGCAGTAGAGGGTCTCGGTTAGTTCCGCGCCCTCGCCCGGGTAGCCAAGCACAAAGAGTCTGGGGCCCTCGGGGTACTCGGCGATGGCGGCGGTGCCACGGCCCGGTACATCCAGGGTCCAGCGGAGGTTGGTGCCTTCGCCTTCGAGGATGGCCTGTTTAGGAAGCCCGGTCTGGTTGCTGATGCCGGTCTGGTCGACGCCGCGCCAGCTGAGCTTGCCGGCGATCGGGGCGGGGCCGGTGGCGGTTGCCTGGGTGCTGGTCGTCGAGTTAGTCCCGCTGCAGCCGGCCAGGCCGAGGCAGGCGATCAGGCTCAGGCAAAGCAGGCGGCAGGCGAGGGTGCGGGGTCGGGACGGGTCGGTGCGCATGGTCGGCCCTGTTCGAGGGAGTGGGGTCTACCGAAAAAAGTACCGTACACGTACTTTATAGTCAAGCGGGATGACGCTAGAATCCATGCGTATCTTACGCCGCCATGACGCCACCCAAGCCCCCGATCGACGACCCGCACCGCCGCCGGCTTCCCCCACTACTGAGGCGTTGTTGGTACGGTTTGAATCAGGCGTTTCGTAAGCGGCTGGCCACACTCGGCATCACGCCCAACCAGTTCACGGTCTTGAGGTGGCTGGAGGAGGACGACGGCAGCGGGGTCCGGCAGGCGGAGATCTGCGCCAGGATGGCCAGCGACCCCAACACCATCGCGGCGCTGGTCGAGCGGATGCAGACGGACGGCCTGATCAAGCGGAAGACTGGCCCGACCGACCGCCGGGCCCGGCTGATCTCCCTGACACTCAAGGGCCGGCGCGTCTACGCGAAGGCCCGCCCGGTCGCGGTGGAACTGCAGGAAGAAGTGCTTAAAGCGATACCCGCCGGCGAACGCGAACGGCTGCTCGAACAGATCGAGATCCTCGCGGACGCGTGCCAGGTCGCGCTGGAGGGCGAGGCGGAATCCTCCGCGACTTAAATCCCGATGCTGGCGGATACGGCTGCAATTTCGGGGTGGTATGGAAAACGTTCACAGGACCATGTATAAATAGTATTAGTTAGCCGTCTATGGTGAGGTGCAAGCTGTTTTGTATCCGCACAGAGGCTTGGAGAAAGGATCCATATGCATCGTTTGATTTCAGAGCCTGTTTCAACCAAGGCCTTTGTTGCGTCTGCCTTTTTTTCAGTTGCGTTTGCCGCGGGTCCCGCCCACGCACAGGTGCAAGATATTTTGATCGCGGACCACTCGTTTGAGATGCCCGATGTAACGGATCCTGGTGTCAACGCTGCGCCTTCGGAAGGGGTTCTGCCGACCTTTTCTCTGGACCCGTTTAATAACCCGCCGGTTTGGCAAGAGACGGGCGTGTTGAGCACGGACAACTCCACGGGCACGCCTTTCACCGGCTTTTTGGATGCGGGCGTGTTCTTCAATCAACAGTACCAATTCTCGCAGGGCGGCTTTAGCGCGACGATCCCGAGGCTGGATAATGTCGATGGGGATCAGCTGGCGTACCTGCGGTTCAATGCGACCGCTAACAGTACCGGGCCGGCGACGGCCATCTCTCAGGTTACCGGCGAGGATTTCGAGGCCCTTACGATTTACGATTTCACGATTTCATTGGGTAAAGGCTCGCTACAACCGCCAAGTTCCACGCTGCCCGTGACTAATCCGTACACCGCGATTATCTCGATCGGTTTCTATACCGACGGGGCGACCGCAGCCAGCGGTTTTACCGCGTTGGCCAGCGAAACCGTGTTTGCTAACGACGATCCGTCCCGTCCTGACGACGCGTTGATTATGAACGCGGATGGATCGCTAAGCGACTTCACTGTCACGCTGACCACCGGCAGCAGCGTCATCAGCAACCCGCTGGTCGTCCATATCCAGCAGGCGGGTGGGTCGACCGGCAGTATCAACGTCGATAACGCGAGGCTGACTAAGCAGCCTGTTCCCGAGCCGACGTCGCTGGCACTTCTGGGCATGGGAGCTTTGCTGATCGCCCGCCGCCGCAGATGAATGTTCTGAGAAGACAGTGCGGGGCGGGGTAGCTACAGTGTTGTGGATTGATCTAGGGAGCCCAGCCCGCGTATGAGACGTGAAGCCTTCACACTGATCGAACTGCTGGTCGTTTTGACCATCATCGGCCTGCTCGTTGGATTATTGGTGCCCGTGCTTGCCGCGGTGCGCGATACCGCGCGGGGCACGCAGTGCATGGCCAACCAGGACCAGCTCATGGTCGCGGTCTACAGCTACTCGGTCGATAACCGTGGGCGTATCCCATTTGGCCCGGAAGAAGGCCAGCAGTACACCCCGCCGCTGCCTGGTGAAGACAGTGGGGGGCGCGACTTCTATGTGATCGATGGGATGGTGACGAGCGAGGTCTCGACCGTCAATGGCGATCTGGTTGGTGCCGGGCTATTGTATGAGGACTACCTGTTCGCGGTGCCGGAGGTCTTCTTCTGCCCTGGTTCGGATGACAACCTGAACATCAACAACATGCTTGACCGTGTCGGGAAAGACAGCGTGATTAGTGGGTACCTATACCGGCATGGCAGCAACACGTTCATTGACTCGATTATCTTTAACCAGGACCGCCAGAACGGCCGGATGGACCGCCGAATCAAGCTGGACAACCTCGGTAAGAACAGCCAGGGCGAGCCGATCGCGGCCCTGTTTGTCGACAACAACTTCCAGACCGCGCCGGGCTCGACGTTTAACTGGCTCGACCGCAGCAACCACGGCAGGGTTTTCAGCAATATCGCCTTTGCGGATGGCCATGTAGAGCAGCGGAACAACGCGGACGGCAGGTACGTCGCGGATATTGGGGGGACGACCCTTCTTAATGCGTTGGACCGGATCATGGCTATGATGGAACGGGCCGATATGCCCGATTGAATTGTGTAACGAGGCAGCTCGTCTTATAGGTTTTCCTAACTACGCGAGGTCGACACCATGAAACGCGATCGGGTGACAGGTTTTGCCGTTCTTTTTGCCTTGCTTTTCAGTCTGAATGCCGCCGCCACAGACTGGCCGAACTGGCTCGGGCCGAACTTCGACGGCACGACGACCGACGCGGGCTTTGACCCCGCGTTCGCCAAGGGCGGTATCGATGTCAAGTGGTCCAAGGACATCGGCGTCGGGTTCACCGGCGTCACCGTCGCCGATGGTAAGGCCTATACCGCCGGCTGGAAGAACGGCAACACGACCTTCTATGCCTTTGACAGCAAGACCGGCAAAGAGGCCTGGTCGCACAGCTTCCCCACCGCGAAGTACGACAACCTCAACGTCGGCGGGCCCTCCGGCACCGCGGCCGTCTCCAAGGGTAGGGTCTACCACATGGCCCGCGACGGCCAGTTGTTCTGCTACGACGCCGACAACGGCAATATCATCTGGCAGAAGAACCTGACGCGGGAGTACGGCGTGCGGGTCCCGCGGTGGGGCTTCTCCGGCTCGCCGCTGGTCCTCGATGACACGGTCTACCTCGATATCGGCAAGATCGTCGCGCTCAATAAAGCGGACGGCAAAGAGCAGTGGGCGACCAAGGACTACGGCCCGGCGTATTCGACCCCTGCGCTAATGACCTTCGAGGGCAAAGACTACCTCGCGGTCTTCCCTTCGTCCGGTTTATATGTCCTCGAACGGGACGGCGGAAAGCAGGTCGCGCACAAGCCGTGGGAGACCAGCTACGGCGTGCACGCGGCGACGCCCGTCGTCATCAAGGACAAGTTCATCTTCATGTCCTCCGACTACAACACCGGCTGCGCACTGGTCGAGTTCACCGGCAATGGCGTCAAGACCATCTGGGAAAACAAGAACCTCAAAAACCAGATGTGCACCAGCATCTTCAAGGATGGGTACCTGTACGGCTTCGATTCGTCGCAGCTGACCTGCATCGACGCGGAGACCGGCAGGGAGATGTGGAGCCAGCGCGGGCTTGGCCGGGGCACTGTGATCATGGCGGGTGAGACGCTGATCGTGCTGTCCGATAAGGGC
This sequence comes from Planctomycetota bacterium, assembly GCA_039024275.1. Classification (GTDB taxonomy): domain Bacteria; phylum Planctomycetota; class Phycisphaerae; order Phycisphaerales; family Phycisphaeraceae; genus JAHQVV01. Next base: position 4,187 of record JBCDKD010000045.1, read on the forward strand.
GAGGTGCTGACCGTACCCGCATCACCCCGGGGCTACCGCCCGATCAGCAAGGTCGAGGTGATCGACGGCGACGACACGATCTGGACCTCGCCGACGCTGGCCAATGGGATGCTCTACATCCGCGGCAGCCGGGGCAAGCTGGTCTGTATTGATGTCAGCAAGTAGTTCTGCCTAGTAAGCTTCGAACCTGCTGTGTAGCGGGTGACGCGCAGCGTCCCTTGCGGAGTCTTTACAATGCACGCGGGACGCTTCGCGTCGCCCACTACACCGTTCTGGATAAGGGTCAATTGCATGCGCCACCTATCTCTCCTGATCTGCCTCCTGTTTGTCATTTGCTGCGTCGCGTCCCAGCCCACCCATGCCGACACCGACTGGCCGCAGTTCCGTGGGCCCGATGGCACCGGTGCCGTGCCCGACGCGGAGACGGTCACGAGCCTGGACCTGAAGACCGGCAAGAACATCAAGTGGGCGGCCGACATGCCTGGGCCTACCGCCGGCACGCCGGCGATCGTCGGCGACTACATCTTCACGACCGCCGGCACGACCGATACCAACCGGCTCGTCGCGATGGCCCTGTCGCGGAAGACGGGCGAGGTCCTCTGGCAGCACGACGTGGCCGAAGCACGCAAGTCGCGCCAGCGCAGCCGGGAGAACAACCACGCCGTCTGCTCGCCCGCCGCGGACGACAAGCACGCGTACTTCCTCTTCGGCGGCGGGGACCTGCTCGCGGTCACGCACCAAGGCGAGGAGAAGTGGCACATCAACCTCACCGAGATGTACGGCAAGATCGAGATCCTCTGGGGCTACTCGTCCAGCCCGCTGCTGCTGGACGGCAAGCTCTACGTCATGGTGCTCCGCCGCCAGCCGTCGTTCCTGCTCTGCATCGACCCCGCGACGGGTGAGGTCCTTTGGAAGCAGGACCGGCCAACCACCGCCGAGGGCGAGTCCCCCGAGTCCTACGCCAGCCCTATCGCCGCCACCATCGACGGCAAGAAGCAGATCATCTGCTACGGCGGCGACTGCCTCACCGGACACGACCCGACAACCGGCGAAGAGCTCTGGCGCTTCACCGAGGACATCAACCCCACTAACAACAAGATGTTCCGCGTTATCTCCGGCCCGACGCAGGGGCTCAACGGCCTGATCTACTTCACCACCCCGCGCGGCGAAGACCTCTTCGCGGTTGAAGTGAAAGACAACCAGCCCAGGCTCAAGTGGATGGCCGAGAAGGTCAACGCGGATGTGCCTTGCCCCGTCTACACCGAGACGGGCCTGTATGTCCTCAGCGGCGGCAAGAAGCGCATCTTTAAGTTCGATCCGGGCACGGGTGAGAAGCTGTGGGAAGGGCGGATCGACACGCCGGGCTACTTCCGCTGCGGCCCTACCTACGCGAACAAACACCTCTATCTCGTCGATGGCGACGGTGAACTCTTCATCTACTACGCCGGCGACGACCTGAAGAAAGTCAGCCACACCAGCCTGGGCGGCTACCCGACCCGAGCGACGATCGCGGTCGCTGGGGACGACCTGTTTATCCGCACGGGGAACAAACTGATATGCGCTGGTAAGTAGATCGGCTCGAAGCAGTCAGCGGGTGCTGATAGCGATCAACTCGGTATCTGTCCGCAGCACGATGTGCTCGTCCACGAACGCGACGCCGTAGACCTTGCCCGTCGTGGACAGTTTGTTGTCCGCGATAACCTCTGCGGCAACGCCGTTGTCTTTAAGGACGACCGCGCTGCCATCGGTGCAGAAGAAGTAGAGGTGGTCCGTGCGCGTATCCCACACCGGCGAGGCCCAGACACCCTCGGGCAGTGCGTGCTGCCAGCGGCGGCCGCCGGTCTTTGGGTCGAGCGCTTCGACAGCACCGGCCTTGTTCACGAAGTAGACCGCGTCGTCGGTCGCGAGCGGGGAGCCGAAGCCGCTGGGCCGGCCCCCTCCCTCCCAGACGATGTGGGTGTTGCTGAGGTCGCCGATCCCGCCGCGCTCGATCGCGAGGTTGGACTTGGGCTCAGAACTCGCGATGTAGACCGTCTTGTTCGTGATGGTCGGCGAGGGGACGAAGTTCTTCTCGATACCGCCGACCCGCCAGACGCGTTTGCCGGTGTCGGCGTCAAAGGATTCGGCCAGCGGGCTGATCGAGGTGATGATGCGTTTGCCGTCGGGCTGATCGGGCCCGCCGGGCGCGTCGACGACGACCGGCGAGGCCCAGGACGTGCCGGCCTCGCGGTCGGTCTTCCACCTGTTCTTGCCGGTCTGTTTGTCGATTGCGAGCAGGTAGGACGGCCCGCGGTGCGCGACGAGGACGATGATGGCGTCGTTGGTCTGCGCGAGTGACGAGCCCAGGCCGTGGCCCTGCTCCTGCCGACCGTACTGCTCGAGGATCGATCGCGTCCAGCGGGTGTTGCCATCATGGTCGAAGGCGACGAGGTCGCCCGACTCGAAGAAGGCGTAGAACCCGGCCTCATCGACGCAGCCGGTCGGCGCGGCCTGCGACACCATCATGGTGCGTTCCTGCGGGGCGCTGGAGTCGAAGCGTTTGACCCAGCGCACCTCGCCGGTCGCGAGGTCGTAGCACGCCGCGGTGTTCTGCTCTTTGTTATCGCCCTCGACGGAGGTGATGTAGACGCGGCCGTCGTAGATGATCGGGCTGGACTGGCCGTAGCCGGGCAGCGTGATGCGCCAGGCGAGGCTATTGTCGGTCCATTGTGTTGGGAGGTCTGCGGCCGCGGTGTGCGAGGCCCCATCGCCGCGGAAGCCGGGCCAGTGGGTGACGGGCTCGCTCTCCACAGCGGCTGCGTTGCTCGCGACTGACGCCGCGTCGTTCGTGGCCTGCTTCGTGACAGCTTGACGACCGGTTGAACAACCCGCGAGCATCACCAGCAGCATGACGAGCGTGAACCGACTTAGCAGCAACGTTCTGCGTTTTAGAATCACGGGGAGACCCCTCCGGTTCGCAGGACGCGTTATAGATCCGTACCTCTCGTCACGACCTGCAGCATGCTGTAGGTTGATCCATTAAGAATGCTTCCCCGCCTGCTCGGCGAGGAAGGGCTTGCAGTCGATCTCGGCTGCCGGGCTGGATAAGCGGATCAACTCTTGCGGGCCAACGATTCGGGAGATCTCTTCTTCCGACTTGCCCGCGTCCGATGCGAGGTGCCGTGCGAAGCTTTCGGAGATCTCGATCTGTTCGAGCTTGCCCTCGACCACGGCAACGGAGCCGGACGCCTCAAGCGGCACAAGGCGCGTGTCGTCGATCGGGCAGACAAACTTCACGAACAGCACCCCGTTCTCTGGGGCATCCGGATCGCCCAGGGTCACCCAGCAGCCCTTGGGCTTGCAGACCTCGATGACGGTCCCCTGCACGCGGATGAGCTTATTTTTGTACGCCGATAGGTCTTTGAGAACAAGACCCACCGGGATCGCGTCGGCTACGTCGCCCTGGATCTCCCCGCCGAACTGCGTCATCTCCGGCGGGAGGTTGCCGCCCTCGACGGGCGTCATGTTCTCGTAGGGCTTGTCCGCTGTTTTTGCGGGACCGCTGCAGCCAAGAGCGATCGAGAACAGGGCTAAGACGCATGCTGCTTTAAGCACAATCAAGGGGGTCGTTTTCATACTGCTTTCCTTGTCAGAAACGCCGTTAATTCTTCAAGATGATACAACGTCCGGCTTCAGGTGACACCAGCCAAGAGCGAGTCGTTTTGTTATCAATGATTACTCATTATGATCAGCCGTATTGGGCCGATGGCCCATGTGATTGCATCGCCTCTTGTACGCGCGGGGCAGCGCGGGTTTACTGCTCATCGTTCAGCTTGGTTTTGTTCTTCTTCCACCACTGCTTCCAGAGCTTGGCATCGGTGCCGTAGGCCCTGCGTGCGATGGGTTGCAGGGCGAGGCCTGCGGCGTCGGCGACGTCAGGGTCGGGGTCGTCCAGCAGCGCGACGAGATCACCAGCGAGTGCCGGCGATCGGTGCCGTTCCAGCGATGACAGCATCGCGAGGCGTAAACCGGTTGGTCTGCTACGGTCTTTTGCGGCCATCAGGACAGCGGGGATCGCTGGCTCACCGATCCGCCAGAGCGCTTTGCTTGCGTTGCCGGAGTAGTGCTGCACATCAGTATCGAGATGACCGGCGATATAAGCGATCAGCGGCTGGATCGCCGGCCCGTACTGCTTCTGCCCCAGCGCATCGATCAGGGGGTAGACCGGCTCGTCCCGCTTCAGGAACAGGCCGAGCATCGCTTTGCCGCCACGCTCGTCTCTCAGTTCGGCGAGGATCGGCGCGACCCACCCGCGGTAGCGTCCGTCTGCCACGGCGCCGACCAGGACCCCCGCCGCACGCTCGTCTCCAAGCCGACCCAGCGCGGCGGCGGCGAGCAGGCGCCGGGGCAGTTCGCCCTGCTCGTGGTCTTCTTTCAGATCCAGGAGCGGCGTGAGTGCTTCGATTACGTGCTTGCGGGCCGCGTCTCCTTTGGCCGCGCCGAGGACATCAAACGCCGAAAGGCGCACCTTGTGATCGTCGCTGTCGATGAGTGGCTCGGCGGCCCGCACCGCTTTTAGCGCGGTTTCTTCTACGGCGGCGAGGTGCTTGAGCGAGCGCAAGGCATCGCGCTTTGCATGATTCGAACCGGCTCTCTCCAGATGCTCAAGTGTCGGGTCGAGTGCTTCGGGCTGTTTAAGCCGGGCCGACAGCTTCAAGGCGATCTCACGGAATTCCGGGTTGGGGTGCTGCTTGACCTCGTTGACGCCTGCCCCCGCGTACATGGCGACGACCAAACGCTCTGCGCCGCGAGCACGCTCGCCACGCTCGGCGATCTCAGCCAGGATGTTCAGCGCCCACCGCGCTTCGGCAACCTCCTCCGTGCTCCAAAGCCTTTCGTTGATCGCGTTGATGGCATCTCCGGACACCGGCCCCATCTCGCCAAGTATTCGATAGGCGAACCGCCTTTGCCGCGTCGCCCCGCTCTTGAGTACCTCGATGAGCGGGTCGATCACCGCGGAGGTGTAGCTGGTCAGTGCTTCCGATGCGGCGTAAGCAACCGGGTCTTCGTCGGCATCGAGCGCGAGGATGAGGTCGGGGATCGCCCTGGCCGCCGGGCCGCGTGGCTGGATGGCGTCGATGGTCTGGATCGCGCGTACTTGGACCGCGGCGTCTTCGTGCGAGAGCAGGGCGATGAGTTCGCCAACCGCCTTGTCCGTGCCGAACACCATCGCGGTGCCTGCAAAAAAGGGTTCGAGTGTACCGTCCGCCGCGGCGGCGATGATGGCAGAGCGCCCCCGATGCCCCATCTTGGCCAGCGCGTCGGCCGCGTTCGCACGCCGCTGTTTGGACTCGGAGCCGAGAGCCTGCTTCAAAGGCTCAAACGCGGGCTGGCCGATGGCGACCAACCCTTTGACCGCGGCTTGGGAGGGGGAGGTGTACCGCCTCTCGTCGACGAAGACCTTCTCGAAATCATCCAGCCGGTTGATCAGGTGCGGGACAAGTTCGGCCGCGTGCTCGCTACGCTCTGCCGCCACTTCGATCGCCAGGATCCGCCTGGCGGGGTCTTTGTGCCGGGTCTCTTTGATTAGTTGTTTGAGGCCGAGGTTCTTGAGTTCAGCCTCTTCTGCTGGTGCAGACAGGCAGAGGCTGGACAGGAGTACGACCAGCAGAGCCGGGGGGATAAGCCGCTTGCTGCGGTGTTTGGCTTGCATGATGTCATCCCGTTGTGTGATCAAGCAGGCCCACACGAAGCGTCACCGTACGACGAAGGGTTCAATTTTATTCGCCGATTTGAGTTGTTAGTCGCTTGATTCGACGGTGCGGTACAGGAACGCATCCGACGTCAGCAGCGAGACAAGCAGCGCGTCCATGCTGCCGCCGGATTCTTTGTATGCGCGGTAGGCGTCCTGCAGGGCGGGGGCGTCGTTCAGGGTTTCGTTGCGGCCCATCCAGAAGCGGAAGGCGTGGCGGACGAAGACCTGCTCGGCCCGTTCGCTGTTGGCGAGCCGCTCGATGAGTTCGATAGCGTTGTTGACTTCGCCGTCGAGTTCGGGAACGCCGGAGTCGATCACCGCGCCGGTGGTATCGACGGGCCTGCCGAGTTCCTCGGTGCGGAACAAGCCCGCGTGGTTGTACATCTCAAAGGGCAGGCCCAGCGGGTCCATCTTCTTGTGGCAGGTCCAGCAGTAGGCCTCCTGCGTGACGCGCATGCGCTCGCGGAGGGTCCTGTTGGGCTCGTCAGGGAGCATCGCGTCGACGGTGATCGGGACGTCGGGGACCGCGCCGCCGATGAGGCGTTTCTGGATCCACAGCCCGCGGTGGATCGCGTGGTTGTCCATCGCGTCGGAGTGCGAGACGAGCCAGCTGGGGTGGGTGAGGATGCCCATACGCTGGCCCTCAGGGGTGGTGGCGAGGACGCGGTCGGGCCTGAGCGAGCCGTTGCCGAAGCTCTTGTGCGAGACGCGGGCGTAGATCTTCGGGCCGTCGAGGGTGGCTTGTGTGACCTTGGCGTTCTGCCGCGCCTGCGCTTCTTTGTTCAGCCGGTTCAACTCGTTCTGCTTGCTTTCCAGCCTCTTCTTGAGCTTGCGGTCATCGGGGTTGAGCTTGAGCGCCTCGGACAGCTCGAACATCTCTTGCGCGACTTCCTGGTACTTCCTGGTCGGCTCAGCGGCCTGCTTGGCATCCCTCATCTGCGCCCGGGTCCGACGCTCACCGAAGTAGATATTGTCCGCCTTGGTGGCGACGACTTTATCGGTGGTGAGCAGCTGTCTGAGCACGTCCTTGTCTTCTTCGAGGATCAGCTCGATGAGCCGGTCGGTGCTTGCGGTCGCGTCAAACATCGCGCGGAAGTGGGCGACGCCTCGGGTTGAGACGCCGGTGTCGGCCAAGGCCCTGGTGTCCTTGCAGATGTACCCGCCGAGATCGTGGTCGAAGTAGTCTCGGAAGAACTGCAGGACGCGTGGCTTGCGGATGCTGTCATCGGCGAGTATCCGCTTGACTTCGCGCTCTACGTCGTCGCGGGTCCGCATCCGTCCCTCGAGGATCGCCTGCTTGAGCGTTGCGTCCGGCTTGATGTAGCGCAACGCATGGTTGACCGCCAGCCCAAGCTCCCAGTCCCGCAGCATGACCCGGCCGTGCTCGTCCGGCTCGCCGTAGTCGACGAGTTCCGGGCGGAACAGCGCGTCGCGGTCGAGGAAGATCGCGGACAAACCGAGCATCACGCCGTCTTCTTTGCCGAGCTTGTCGATCGACTGCTTGACGATCTGCCGGTACTCGTCAGACTCTTCCTGGTTCGGTGGGCGGAAGGTGAGGGACTCGAAGAGGTCGTCCACCGCCGCGCGGAGGCGCGCGTCGTCGACGCCGTCTTCTTTCATGAGCTCATAGACCGGCGTCAGTGGGCGGACGACCTTGGTGCTGTAGACGAGCGCGGTGGGCAGGCCGCGGATATCGCCCTCGAAGGGGTAGGTCTTGTGGTCGTCGGTGATCTGCTCGGGGTTAGCGATGCTGAGCGGGCCGTACGCCATGTAGCGCAGCACGTCGTCTGCGACGCTGAGGATCTGCGTCGCTTCGGCGCTGTTGACGGTGTAGAAATCGGGGTAGTTCTCCAGGCCGTGGCGTTTCGCGGTGGACAGCACGGCCGGGACGCTCTTGACCGAGGTGGCGTACGCGACGGTGCCGCCTTGCCACTTGGTGATCCGGTCGACGCCGAAATACATCTTGAGCTCGCCGCCGTGGTTGGTGGGGACCGCGTCGCCCTTGGTGCGCAGGCCTGGCTTGTTTGGGTTGAACGCGGGCTCGGCGTTGATGAGCTCGTTAAGCCGGGTGATGTGCTCCTGCGGCGTGACGCGCCAGAGCCTGGCGGGCGACGACGTCGGGACGAGCTCAATGCCTTCGGGCAGTTTGCCGAACAGCAGGTCGTGGCTGACGAAGTTGCCCTTGCCCGGGTCCAGGTGGGCGGTGAACCCGCCCTTGTCTTGCATGACGCGCTCGAGTTCGGCGACGATCCAATCGGCCATGCGTAGCCGCTCGATCACCTCGGGCTGGGGCCTTTTCTTTGGCGGCATCGCCTGCAGCGCGACCTGCGCCCAGATCGACTTCCACAGCGCCGCGTTGGTCTCGTCGACCGGGCCGAGTTCTTCAAGCGAGAGGTTGCCCTTTCGGATCGTCTCGTCGTGGCAGTCCAGGCAGTGGGTATCCAGGAAGACCTGCGCGAAACCATCGAAGTCTTGATGGATCTTCTCGCCGGGCGTGTAGGTTCCGTTTGGCTTGCCGGGCTTCTGGTCGGGCTCGGCGATGGACAGGCCGTGCAGGCTGCCAAGCAGTACGAGCGCGGTGGCCGCGAAGACAACCCTGATCATGCCAGCAGTTCCTTGATCGGCCCGGACCCGTCGTCGTACTTCTTGGCCAGCTGCTCGCTCATATTGAAGCGGTCGCACTTCTTGCCCGCTGCGAGAAGGAGGGTGGCATAGAACGCGTTGAGCGGGCGTTTGCCATCGAGCTGCGTGAACCGGCCGGTCTTGAACGCACCGTCGAAGTCACCGAGCAGCATGACGGGCCAGTTCGCGCCGTTGGTGTGCTGCTTGTCCGCATTGTTGCTGGTGTACACGATGAGCGTATGGTCCATCATCGTCCCGCTGCCCTCGGGGATGCTGTCCAGCGCCTCCATGATGCGCACGAGCATGTCGCAGTTGTACTGCCGGATCTTGATCCAGATCGGGTTGTCGGCCTGCTTCATGTGGCCGAGGTTGTGCCCCTGCTGCTCGATCCCCAAGCCCTTCCACGCGCCGAAGATCTCGCCTCGGCCGGACCCGATGGTCAGCGTGTTCGTGATGCCCGACGTCAACGCCGAGATGCCCAGCTCCAGCAGCGCGTCGTGCCAGTCGGTCTCATAGTCCGGGCTCGTGTACCGGTCGTCGACCTGCGGCGCGAACTGCTTGAGGTGGTCGGCGATCGTGCTGAGCTTGCCCTGCAAGGCGTTGACATCGGTCAGGCACTGGACGTATTGGCCGTACCGCTGCGCGTCAGCGCCGGGCAGGGCGGTGCCTTTGGCGGAGGCCAGGCCCTCGATCTGCTGCATCAGGTTCGTGCGGGCCTCGTGCTGTTGTCGGATCGCGCCGGTCGCGATCCCGCCGTACAGCATCTGGAACAGGTGGTTCGGGTTGGAGTGCATGAAGACCGGCTGGCCGGCCCCGCTTGCGGAGAGGTTGGCGACGGTGGGCTTGGTCCGCATGTTCTCGATCGAGTCCATGCCGATGCAGAGGTGCGGCAGCAGCGTCTCGGGCAGGACCCGGCTGATCTCGTGGTCGATGGTCGCCGCGGAAGGGGGCACACCGTCGCCGCCACGGTATCCGCCCAGCGCCCCGAAGAACGCGCTGTGCGACGGGCTGGTGTGGACGCCGTGCAGGCCGTTGATGATGTGTAGCCGCTCCTTGTAGGGCTCCAGCGCTTCGATCGGCTCGGGCAAATCCTCCTTGGCCAGCGACCCGCCGTTGACCATGCCGCTCGGGATACAGGTCTTGGGATCGAAGCCCTGGTTCTGGAGGAAGAAAACCACCCGCTTAGGCGAGGCCCCGGAAAGACCCGCCAGCGCGGCGTTCGGCAGCGCCAAGCCGCTCAGCGCGGGCGCCAGACCGGCTGCGATCCCGCTGCCAAACATCCCCCGGAGCATGGTTCGACGATTCATCATTAAGAGCGTCTCCTTCGACCTGATGTTATTGCGACGCCAGATATCCTCGGGTCATTGCAGCAGTTACGCAACATTTTTGTCTGACCCCGACAGCAAGCCGCGTTAACGCCTCTCCCTGCCGCTGGATCAGCATTTCTCACGGGAAGGCTGTTTTTCTCCGTAACGCCTCGCCCCGGTGCGCAGAATAACAACAAGACGTCCTTTCCCTTTTCACTTCACGCAGGATGCAACGCCCCATGACGCGCCCTACGCAGGAACAATCCGAGCAACTCGCCGTGCTCTGGACCCAGGCCCAGCCGGTCGTGTCGGCGTACATCCGAACGCTCCTGCCCGACTACCACCAGGCCGAGGAGGTGCTCCAGCGCGTCGCCGTCACCCTCGTCCGCAAATTCGAGGCCTACGACCCCGACCGGGCGTTTGTCCCCTGGGCGATCGGCTTCGCCCGGTTTGAGGTCCTCCGCTACCGCCGGGACCACGCGACCGACCGCCACCGGTTCGAGTCGGACATCGTCGGGCAGGTCGCCGAGCTCTACCAGTCCGAAGATATCGACTTCGCCGGCTGGCGCGAGGCCCTGCGCTCCTGCGTGGGCAAGCTCCAGGGCCGCAACCGCGAGGTCCTCCGGCTCCGCTACACCCAGGACGAGAGCCCGGCAAACATCGCCAAAGAAATAAACATGTCGCCCAACGCGGTCCGTCAGCTGCTGCACCGCGTCCGCGCGTCGCTGCGTCAGTGCATCGAGCGGGCCACCGCCGGGAAAGGGGGCCGGCCGTGAGTGACCCGAACCCCATGCTTGAGGCCTACCTCAACGGCGAGCTTGCCGAAGCGGACTTGCCCGCCTTCAACGCCTGGCTGCGTGAAGACCCCGATCACCTGAGGCAGTGGGTCCTCGCGTCGTTCATGAGCCACGAACTCGCCGAGGCCCTGGCCCAGGAGGCCAACACGCCCGAGCAACCGCCCGTTGTCGACCAGGCCGGCGCGGCGCGGCAGGGGGTCATGGACGCGGAGGTCTTGAGCCTGCTCGAGCAGATCGAGGCCGCGTCGCACGACGCCCCCCTGCGCGAGATCGACGCGGTACAAGGCGAGGAGTCTACGCCCAGCTGCCTGCGTTCGTCGGAATCGATCGAACTAGGTGCCGCCTTGCGTGATCTCCGCTGGGCCGCCGGCAAACTCGCCCGCCAATGGGCGGTCTCCAAGCCGGCCTACCTCGCTTACGCCGCGGTGGTGGCCTTGCTGTGTGTTGCCCTTTTCGTGGACCGGGGCGGCGAAGACGCCGGGCCGATCGCGGAGTGGCCGCCACCAGATACAGCCCCCGGTGTTGAAACGCCGAGCCCGTTCGTGCTGCCGGTCGCGACCCTCACCGCCGAATATGACGCGGCCTGGGCCCTTCAGCCGGGCGGTGACCAACGCCCCGGCACCATCCGCCCAGGCGTCCCGCTGGCCGCCGGTCAGCAGTTAACGCTGACCCAAGGCTTCGCCGAGATCACTACGATCCGCGGCGCGGTCGCCATCCTTGAAGCGCCCGCGACGGTCGCGTTTACCGACAACAACAACGCCATCCGTCTTCTGCACGGCAGGTTAGTGGGCCGGTGTGAAACCGAGTCGAGTAAAGGATTCATCGTCTACGCCCCGAGCATGGAAGTCGTTGACCTAGGCACGGTTTTTGGCGTCGAAGTGTTAGACGGCCTTTGGACCGATGTCCATGTTTTTGATGGGACAGTCGGTGCCAGCCGGATGGGCACAGAAGGCCGCGAGGCCGGTGAGCGGTACATCATCGAGTCTGGTGATGCCGTACGTGCCGAAGCAGGCGGTTCAGGTTTTGAGTTGATGAGCGCTCGCCCGATCCGGTTTGTCCGGTCGCTTGAAGAGGTACAAGCTGATCGTCGAGCGATTGCAAGCCATTTTGATCAGTCAGAAGCAGAGCCTTCGGACCAGTTCAACCCTCGGGATGGACAAGGCTGGGCAGGGCCTTGGCAAGTAAGAGCCGAGTCACATAGCGCTTTTGAGTTGTCCTTCGAACAGGACAACCCGCTAGGCATCGGCCTGGGTGGGTATGCAAATGCCGCGTTTGGGATGAATGAAAACAGCCCTGCGGTCCTCGAAAACGCGTGGACGAGCGGCATCCTGTTTCGCGAATACGACTCATTCGGTCTTGTCGATAAGACGCGACCGCATGTCATCCGTTTTCATTACCGGGTCGACTCCGAGCTAGAACATATCGCCTTACCTAGATCGCAACTTGCGATCTTTGATGGCAGTTTAAAAGACGCAGAAGGCAAGACTTGGTCGCTCCACGCCTACCCCAACCCGTCTGATGACCGACCCGTGCCGACGCGGCGATGGCTCGTGGTCGATGGTTTGCCGACCGGTTCGACGATTCGTGTGAACGACCCGTCGCTGTTCGATCGCATGATCGATACCGGCGTCGAACTTGTCTCGGGCAAAACCTACGAGTTCGAGATCAGGGTGTGGCCTAAGCGTAACGAGTGGGACATCGTGATCCGGTCCGATGGCTCGCGCTACTCAAGCAGAGAGACGCTAGGCCGGCCGATGCGATTCCGCAATAGCCTCGACGCTGTCAACGGGGCGCTTCAATTCGAGGCCTACCGGGCGGCAAGCCCACAAAAGCCCTGCGCGGTTTCAATCGACGAGGTCACCATTGAACCGCTATTCGAAACAAAAGAATCTTCCTTTGAGAACGATTAACTGATCTTAACAGCAGGCTAAGGCAATGTGCCGAAGCCGATTTTCTTGAGCAGGGTATCGACCCTGGAAACCAACAGGAGGTCCCAACCATGGGCACTAAGAAAGCACTGACCCTCATCGCAGCAGGCACCATAATCAGCGCCACCGCCCAGACGAACGCGGCGATTACCTATGTGGATATCGATGCAACGAATACGGTGGGTGACACCGGCGACGCTGCCTTCGCAACCGTCACCGACGGCACATCGGATGCGTGGGAAGTGCGTGCACCCTTCGGCAACGCGGGCGAATTACTTCAATCAACAGACGAAGATTCGCCGGTGCTGCGTACTACGATCGGTGGGCTGACAGCGGGTGTTTCCTACAACATCCACGTCCTGTTCTGGGGCGTCGCACAAAACGAAGACGACAATTTTTGGCAGGCTAGCGCGGGCTTTTTGTCTGATCTCTCCGACCAAACGGTCTACAACGAAGCCAATGGAGCAGTCGTCTCCATGGCTAGTGACTTCTCTAATGCCCCGCTCGTTGCGGAAGGTAACCGGGTTCTTTTGAGGGACCTGGTCGGCGTCGCGGTTGCCGACTCGAATGGCGAGATCGCCGTGTACCTGGATGACGTCGTGCCTCAGGGCGGCCGAGACCGGACTTGGCTCGACGGCGTTGGCTACGAGGTTGTGCCGGAGCCGAGTTCGTTGGCACTGCTTGGCCTGGGCGGCCTTGCCATGCTGCATCGACGGCGTCATTAATAGTTGATCCTCCTTCATGGCTGTGCGCCACCGAAAAGTGGCGCCCGGCTTTTTCACTTGGCGGGGTATCTACACCCGTATTTTTCCCATGCTTAACTAGGAAATCTGATGCCACACAAACGCGCCTTCACACTGATTGAACTGTTAGTCGTGATCTCGATCATCGCTTTGCTGATCGCGATCCTCCTGCCTGCTTTGGGTGCAGCGAGGGAATCAGCCAAGACGATTCAATGCCTGTCTAACATTAAGCAGATGGCGATCACAGCGGTGGCGATCGCTACGGATAACCGCCAAACACTACCGACGGCCCTTGAAGAGATCGAAGCCGACGGCACAAGCCAAGGCCTAGTCGTAGGCTTTTCGATGGAGGAGCGACACTGGGAACTATGGCAGCAGTACGGCCACGGCCCCGAACTCATGACCTGCCCCGATCGGTCGTGGGAGCCGAGGATTGTTAATCAGCCCACTTTCAGGGAACCACAGTTCCGATTCCACTACAAATACGTGGCGGGTCTGGAGTTTTGGGCGGCCGACTCGAATCAACTCCTGACCCGGTTTGATCGCCCACCGTCGATGGTGACCCTCGACGACATGTCATCGGGGCGTGCATTAGCAAGCGATTTTTTAGTACGGACCTCCGGCGATTGGCAAACGCCTGTCGGTGACGCTGCGGACCCGTTCGATTTTGATCCGGCGCCTCACGGGATCGGCAACGAAGCGACCGGCTCGCCCAGGGGCGGTAACCATGTCATGGGCGATGGGTCGGGCGGCTGGCAGAACTACGAAGACATGGTTGGTATCTATTCTTGGCGATGGTCGAACCGTGAAAGCTGGATGTTTCAGGAAGAACTGCCGACCGGCGTAACTTGGAACAACCCTACGGATGATTAGCGGTAGTGCAATGATGAGAAAGCATCATTGTAGTTTTAGCCAGCCGGGCTAGCGTGCCGTATATCGTCTTGATACCGTTTCATTTTAAAGGGCACTTTATTCATACCGAGTTGGAAACCGCAGTGCTATAAAAGTATTGAGCACGATGAAGATACTCATGAGGCGGTGAGGTTGATTTCAAGGCATAACCGCGGGCGTGGAGAAGGGGTCGTAACAGAGCCCTCACGACCCTTTTTCCCACTCCTTATGCGGGTTTGGTGCCCCGGCAGTACGAGTCGGGCACGATGAGCCGGCAGGGCCGGGTGACGGGCCGGGGCAACAAGCTGTGGCGGACGCTCTTGGTCGAGTTCGGCTGGCTGATGCCGCGCTACAACCCGGTGCTCAACGCGATCTTCGATCGGGTATGCGGCGATAGTAAGGCCAGACGCAAGATTGCGGTGGTCGCGACCACGCGCAGGCTGCTGGTGATGTGCTGGGCGATGCTGCGTAACAGCACGGCGTGGAACTCGCCCTCGCCCCCGCCACCGGAAGCAGCAGCCGTGCCAGTGGCATGCTCGAATCCATCATGAGCAAAACGCTTGAACAAGGCTTCGTAGGATGAAGCGTGACGGATACCGATGTGATCGACGAGAGCCCGCCCGTCCCCTTGGGCGTCAGCCCGGCGAAAAGAATGGGGCTCGTCTTCGCAGCCAGTTGAATGGGTCCGCCGCCAGCGGCTTGGACTCGGATAGGAGGCTGGAAACGTCGTCATCTAACACAACGCGCTCAAACCGCGAAAACAAGCTTGACGTACCCGGCTTCATAGGATGGGCGGGGATTCGCTTTTGCTGGCCGCAAGCGTTTGAAATCTGGACACTGCGGCCGGGCGCGCACAAGCGCAACTGTGCCACGCTTTCGTTGGCGTTCTTGAAGTTGACACTCTGGGAACGTCTTGCCGCCGGCAAGACGACGCATACGCCGTACCCGAACGACCCGATGTCGGCCAGCGCGGAGCTGCAGTTGGTCGATGACAGACGCGGTGCAGGGGTTTATGGCTTGATGAGGCGGGCATGCACGGGTGTCCTTGGCCTGCGTTGCAGGTGAGGAAGGTCGGTTTGGGTTGTGCGCTCGGGGATATTGCTTAGGGTTTGATGAGGGGGAGGCTGTTTGAATAACAATTACATGATAGACGCCCACGCTCGGCGAACGCGGGCTTGAGCCGTGCGTGCGCGGCGGCGGGCCGGTTGTGCGCGCCTGGTTTTGGTTCGTTTAAATCAGGCCGTGTGACCTGTACGTTCTGCGGCACATCGCGGTCTTCGGGCGTGCTACTTGATGGCGTTCATCGCTTTGCGGATCGATTTGATCTCTTCGCGGATCGCGGGGCCGTCGATGGTGTCGCCGGCGAAGGCGTCGATGACGGCACGGATGCGGGCGGACAGGACCGGGTCCCGCGCGTCCAGTGCGTCCAGGGCGGCGGGGTAGGTGTCCAGCTTCTTCTGCATGGCCTCGCTGGACTGGACGCGGATGCTCTGAGTGAAGTCGCTGCGGGTGAACTGGCTGAGTTGGACGAGCAGGTTCTCGACGCCTAGGAGTTGCTGGGACCGGGCGGGGTCGTCGCGTAGGGCGGTGTCGGGCACCGGCTTGGGCGTCGGCGGGGTGTTGTCCGGTGCCGTCTCGGAGGTATCGGGCTCGTTGAGGGTACTGTCGGCCAAGGGGGCTGGGTCATCGGAGACGCCCAGGCCTTCGAAGATCTTGCTCTCTGAGCCCGGGGAGCGTTTGCCGGTCTGGTCAGGGCTGTTGGCGGCGTCGTCTTCGAAGGGGTTTTCGGTGGTTTCTGCCGTGTTCGGGGCCTGGTTCATCTGCCAGTAGATGAGGTAGCCCCCGCCCGCGACGCCGGCGAGGACGACGGCCCAAACGATCAGCGCGGTGGTGCCCTTGGCGATGGAGGCGATGCAGCCGGGTCCTTGCTTGCGGGGCCTAGAGGGCGGGTGGGCGGCGTTGCCCTGCTGGGCCTGGAGGGCGAGTAGCTGATCGATGATGGCCGAGGCTTGGTCGGTGCCGAGTTTGATGTAATCGAAGCGGTAGCCGTGCAGCGCGAGGCCCGAGACGAGCTGCCGGATCAGCTGGAGCTGTTCCTGGGAGGCGGGCGCCTCGTCCTCGCGGCGCTTGGGGATCTCGATTTGGTTTTGCCGATCGGCCATGAGCGCGTTCAGGGTGCAGCGGGGGTGTCGGTGGTAGGGTTTCCGGTGGTTTCCAGGGTATCTCTGTTACGCTTAAGCCACTGCGCCAGCGATTGGATGACGGGTAGACTCGCTTCGGGGAAACTGTAGTTGGCAAGGTTCTGCGGCGATACCCAGCGTAGCTCATCGACCTCGAGGGCCTGGGGTGTTCCCGCGACCCGTTTGCAGATGAATGGGATCAGCCTGACATGGGCGTGGTCGTAGCGGTGCTCGACCTGCTCGAGTTGGGCGATCGGTTCGACTTCGATCGCGACCTCTTCACGCAGCTCACGGATGACTGCTTGGCGTGCGGACTCATTCGGCTCGACTTTGCCGCCAGGCAGTTCCCACAAGCCACCGAGTATTCGGGCCGCCTTTCGTTTGGTAATTAGAACACGCGTTCCGCTCGTCCTTCCACTTTGAGCAATTAACGAGTGTTTTTGATCAAGCGGTGCTTGCCCTGGATCAGGCGACATCTTCTCCACAACCAGCGCAATGGCTACTTTGACCCATTGCTCGGATTGGTCATGCGGACGCATCAACCCATCTTAGCGACCTGCCGTCAAGTCGAGCCTTCGCTGTTTCACTGGAGCGGCAAGGCTGCCATGCTGCGAAGGACTCATTACGCACATCAGATCCAGTCGATAAGGTTGAAAAGACGTAAAGTGTTTTCATAAATAGAATTATTTATTTATAAGAAACACCTTTATAGTGCATTGACAGGGCGGGAGCGCTGCCGATAGGATAAACAAGGTCTCGTTACGAGGCGTCTTACATTTTGGCCGTGGCGCGCCTCCGCTCACAGGTTCGGAGCCCTGTGGCGGAGGTTTTTTTATGCGCCTATCGATAAAAAAAGTCTAAGACGACTCAAAAAGATGTATTTTCCACAATTTACGCAAAACATAATTTCACTATTTATACGATGAAAATAGGCTGCTCTCGGCATGTTTATGCAGATAGATCAAGTTCCCGAACAAATATCCAAACAAAATCCGTTCAAAAGACTTGACGCTGTAGTTTGATAGGATTAAGTTAGTGCGATCAGTTTCCTTACCTTCGATTGATCACACGAGAACCCATCATGCTAAGCATCAACACGATTGACCGTGCCCTAGAGTCCCGAGACTACGACCGACTGCTCCGAGATTTGGCGAAAAACGGCTTGGTTATG
Source organism: Planctomycetota bacterium (assembly GCA_039024275.1). Classification (GTDB taxonomy): domain Bacteria; phylum Planctomycetota; class Phycisphaerae; order Phycisphaerales; family Phycisphaeraceae; genus JAHQVV01. The sequence goes on from JBCDKD010000045.1 coordinate 21,560, forward strand.
CCACTACCGCTGCGTGTTCAACTCGCGGAGTCTTCTGCCGGGGCCAGAGGGCTGGGGCTTCGTCGATTGGTCGAGCTAACTTTTGGACCTACGGCCCTTTCGAAGCAGCTTTCTGAGAGCCTGCTTCGGCTGCAATCGCCCGAAGGCGCGATCCTTGATGCGGCGGGCCGTCCGAGTTGTCTGCTGACAGCTGCCTTTGCGGCGGGTCTTGGGCGCGTGCTGCGTGATCACGGCGATCGGCTTGGCGACCGTCTTGCAGAAATACAGTCGTCTTGCGATCGATCGCTTGGGCGCCTTGCCGCGATGCAGCGCGAAGATGCTTTGTTTGCGGGCCCTGAGGACCGTGACGAGCAGGATCGGCTTTTGACATCGGCCTTCATCGGGTACCTGCTGGTTGATGCACCGGGGTTTGCGGCCTTCTGTCGCGGGCACGAGTTGTTGTCGGCTCTCGAAGATCGTTTAGAGATCGCCACGCCTGACACAACGCAGCTAATCAACATGGCTAGGCTTGCGCGGCTAAGCCCGACCGAGAAGCCCGTCGTGTCAGATCTATACGATCGGCGTGTGCTGACGGCTTCATGAAATCTTGACTCCTGCTTCGCGTTGCTGTGGTAGATAATGCACGCTTGTTTCAATCGGCGTAGAACCGCGCATCAACGCCGATCCAGCCGCTATTTTGTTGAAGCGGATGTGGCTCAAGTTAGCATGGCCCGGTATTTGGCAGCGATCTACTTGCAGCGCGTCCGTTGCTCGGCGAAACTGGCTTCGTGAATTTCCTGGCCCACCTGGTTCTTGCACCGCAGACTCCCGCGAGCTTGATCGGCTCGATTGCGCCCGACATGATCCGCGGCCCATTGCCTGCGGATTTGGATGATGCCGTCATGCAGGCGGCACGCGAGCATCGCAGCATCGACCTCTTCACCGACACGCATCGCGGTTTGATGCGGACACGTGACCGGCTTCGAGAGATCGTCCATCCCAGGCTAACGGGTGTGCTTGCAGATGTGCTGTACGATCATGTGCTGGCCCGTGATTGGGCGCGTTGGCGGAGTGATCTGTTTGCCCCTTACGTCTCAAATGTCGAGGCCAACTTGATCGCTGCGCTGCATTATGTGCCTGAGCAGATGCGCTTCGTGGTCCGAAGGATGGTCGATGAGCAGTGGTTGATCAGTTATGCAACGGCCCACGGTATTTGTGCCAGGCTCGAGACGATGTCCCGCCGACTTGCATCGCGTATCGGCAAGCCGATGTCGCTTGCTATCTCCAAGCGAGACCTGCGATCGATCTACGAACCACTCGCGGGTGATTTCGGTCTGCTCTGGCCAGAACTGCTAGAGCATGTCAAGCAACAAAGGGTCGAGCGGCGCGGGTGCTTCGCTGATCCGTACTAAGAATTTGGAGCTCTCTTGAAACGGATACCTCATCGTATTTGTGTCCTCGCAGGCCTGTTGATGGCGAGCGTTACAGCGCTTGCACAAATGGAGGATTCTGTTGAAGATAATCCACCCCGTCCGGGCACGATCAAAATCTACTGGGAAAACGATGGAACATTCCACGACCCTTTCGATAGCTACGACCGCCACTACACCAACGGATTTGCAGTTGTGCTCGAGCATCAACCCCAATGGGCGGACGACTTGGCCCCCTCAATGCCGCTGGGTGATCGCTTCGAGTATCGCCACGGGGAGGCCAAAACCGGTGCCGGCTACCAGCTTGCACAGCTGATTTTCACCCCAGCAAACCTCAGTGCGACTGGGCCGATTCCAACCGACCGGCCGTACGGCGGATACCTCTACGGTGGTGTGTTCTGGCAACGTGAAGGGCAGTACGAGGGGCGCCAAGACCTTACCGTACTTGATCACTTCGAAGCCAACCTCGGCGTTGTCGGCGAAGACTCACTCGCCGAGGATATTCAGGACTGGGTGCATGAGAATTTCACGGGTGTTGATCCCTTGGGCTGGGATAACCAGGTCGGTAACGAGGTCACCGGCCAGTTCTTTTTCCGTCGCAAGTGGCGGAAGGGCCTTGGCTCGGTCGAATCTGCCCTGCTCGGGGATCTTGAGATGCAGATGATCCCTCAGGCGGGCTTCGCGTTGGGCACGGTGTACCGCTACGGCGAAGCGGCGGTGACGTTCCGTATCGGCCATCAGCTGCCCGACGATTTCGGCCCAGGCCGGATCAACGACCTGCAGTCCGTGACCGGCGACCCCTACAAACATACGGGCTGGTCGTGGTACGCCTTCGGTCGATTGGGCGGCCGGCTCGTTGAGCACGACCTCTTTTTAGATGGGTCGGATTTCGAGTCTTCGCCGGTGACGGTCGATAGTGAGCCGCTCGTCGGCGAGGTGCAGGCGGGTCTGGCGGTCAGCTACCGCCCGAACATCAACCACCGGTTCGACCTGAGCTGGGGCGTGACGTTCTCGACGGACACGTTCGACGCGCCCGGTGCGACCGGCACCGAGTCCTATGGCACGTTTGTGCTGAGCTGGACAAAGCGTTTTTAGCGCCCGCGGTAGTACGCTGTCACGTTCACCGTTGCGAGGCGGTGTATCAGCGGCAGCTTGAGCAGGGCGTGGTCGAGCTTGTGCAGCATGACGGCAAGGTGCCAGTGGTTGGGCCAGAGACGCCAGACGCGGGAGGTGAGTTGGAAGTGGCGGGTCTGCATCCGGTCGAACGGTTCGCCGAAGCGTCGCATGTCGCGGTCGGTGAGAGGCCGCTCGTCGTCCGTCATGTCGTCGATGGCGAAGGGAACGCACCGTCGTAGCAGGCCAAGCGTCTTCGAGTTGAGTACGGGCTCGGCGAAGACGGCGCAGCCGCCGGGATTGAGCCGGTCGTAGATCCGCTGGCCTAAGGTGTCTGTGTCGGGCAGGTGATGCAGCGCGGCGTAGCCGACGATGTGGTCGAAGGTTTCGCCGTCGAAGGCACGATCGAAGTCGCCGGTGACTTGGGTGCGGAGTTGTTCGGCCGTGCCGTTGATTTGGCAGCGTCGCTGGACCATCTCGATCGATTGGGGTGAGAGGTCGTAGGCAGCGACTTTGGCGCCGTTGTGGGTCAGGATGGCGGCGTCGATGCCGTTGCCCGCGGCGATTTCCATAACGGACTTACCCTTCAGTGGGGCGAGCAGGTGGTAGTAGTACTCACGCGGGAAGATCGTGTTAGAAGGCGGGCTGGCATAGCGGACGCGGTCGTAATCCGAAAGGGCTGCGATGCCTTGCTGGGCTTCTTCCGTGTAGTGCTGATCGAAATGCGCCTGCTCGCGTGCAAGCAGCGCGGGATCGATCGCGGGCTGGGTTTGGATCGTGGTCATCGCTTAACAACAGATATCGACCCACCGCGTATTTGTGGGCGAAACGATTGACCGGCGTGCACTATTGGCGGATGATTATCGGAATCAGGCTCGATGCCACTGTCGAGAGGATGCTATCGATTGCTCGTCGAAAGGAGCCATGACATGACTGTATTGATTCGCACGCTACTAGTAATCGGCGGCGTCTACTTGTTTGCAGGCGACACGGTTGCGGAGGAGGTGTCAAGAACGATTTATGTGTCCGGCACGGCCGATATCGAGCTAGAGCCAGACATGATCAACTGGAAAATCGATCTCCGCGATAGCGACCTTGATCCGCTTGAGGCTAAGAAGCTGAACGATGAGCGGTTTGATGCGCTAATAAAACTTGCGAAAGACCTCGATATTGAGCCGAGCGATGTGGTGATCGGGGGGGTCTCGATCGATAAGAAGTTTACGCGCAATAAGGACAATGAGTACATCTTCACGGGCTATATCGTCGCGCGAGAGGTCGAGGTGGTCCAGCGAGAATTCGATGATTTTGATGAGATGCTCGAGCGGCTCGCGGGCTTCAAGGCCGAGTTTCATGTCAGCTATGGGTCTACGGAGGTGCGTGAAGCCAAGCGCAATGCTCAGCTAGCGGCAGTACGGACGGCCCGTGAGAAAGCCCAGGCCATCGCGGGAGCATTGGGCCAGCGCGTCGGGCGTCCGTTAAGCATCACCGACCATGATGTCGATATGGGTTTTGACTTGAACGACACCCTCAGCAACACCGCGAACGGTGGCGGAGACCGTGATGGCACGCGGTACGGATCGATCAAGGTCCGCTCTGGCGTGGATATCCGCTTTGAACTGTTGGATCAATGAAGCGAGACCACCTCGATTATTGGATTGCCTTGCTCTTGACGGTCGCGTGGTTGTATTCGTTGCCAGCGATAGCACAGCCGATCGAGGTGCGGATCGATCGTGACCCGGCGGTGGAGGACTACGATTTCTCTTGGGTCTATTGGTTCGAGACGCATGGCCAGCGTTATTTGCGCGAGGTGGTGGCGGAGAAAGTGTTGCCTTGGGATACGCCTGCTTCGCGGCGGTGGCGCGGGCAGGTGATCGCGGTGCTCGTGCCGATGCTGCAGGATGACGATGCGGGTGTTCGCGCAGCCACGGTGCTCGCGCTAGCCAAGATCGGTCACGCGGGTTTACTAGAGGAAGTCCTGCCCGGGGGCGGGGGGCAGCTCAATCTGCTGCTCGATGAATCGGATGATGTACGGCTGTCGGCGTGGGTATCGCTAGGCTTGCTGCAGACGGATGCGGCGCGGGCGGCGTTGGGCGTTGAGCCGTTGGAGGGGGCTGAAGAGATCGATCGGGTAGGCCAGGCGGTGGCGATCGGGCTCATGACGAAGCCTGACCGTGTGCACGCCAAGTGGCTGCTGGGCCGGCTGGAGGATGGTGGTGAGTCGCTGGAGGTCAAGCGGTGGTGTGTCTGGGCGATGAACCGGCACGACGATGCATCGGTGGATCAGGTATTCGATGCGGTGCTTGCCAGGCTGCCTAGCACGTTCATGATCAACGAGGTGCTGGCGAATCGGGCCTATGTGCAGCGACGGGGTTGGGCGAGGTGGCTCGGTGATGTGCTGCGGTACCACCCCGACATGCGTGCCTGGCAGGGCTACCGCTCGCTTTCGGCGATGCCCGTGGCTGGGCTGCACGGCAGCACACCGAGACGCTTGGCGATGGAGACTCGCGTCGCCGCGGCGCTGGCGATCGCGGAGCAGCCTGTACTCAGTGATGAAGCGGACCGGTTGTCTCTGCTCAGGCAACTCCGCCGTCGGATGGTACCGGGCAACTCAGCGCAGGCGATGGACTTTAACCGCGGTTTCGACACGCTTGCATACTTTATGCATTGCAACGGATCCCAAGACGACCGCGATCTGCTGTACAACCAGCTGCGCGGCTTCGCGTCGCTGCGCAAAGATGATCCCGGTGTGTTGGCGAAAATCGAAGAAGGTGAAGAGTCTACGGAAGAAGACTTGTTTGTTCGGCAATCGGACAACGAGTTGCGCGGCTACGCGGCGATCGCGGCGGGGCTGTTGATCCGGCGGGCAACCGAGGGAACGGTGCTCCACGAGCAGCGGCCAGTGATTATGGAGCGGGCGATCGAGATCGACCGGCTCAAGCGGCGGTTTGGCCGACGGCTCATGCGGGCGGTTGCGGATGATAGTGAGCCCGTTTCGTACCGCGCGGCATGTGCACTCGCGTTGGGTTTGAGCGGTGATGCACGCTACCGGGAGGAACTCACGATTGAGTTGGGCAAATTGCGGGCGGGTGATGAGGCCGTGCTGGGCTACGGTTTGTTGGCGCTGTCGATGCTCGGGGAGGGCCGCGTATTTGACCCGGCTGAACGCTACCTGACCCGGCCCGGCCGCGTGCGTGGGGTCGGCGATCAGTTGGGGCGTCGCGCGGCGCTTCGTGCATTGGCAGTACTGGATCAAGCGGGTGGTCAGGCCCTTGCTGATATCTGGGGACGCGACCCGTGGGTCAGCATGCACGCCGCCGAGGCGGTGGCGTGGTCGGGGCAGTACGACGCGGTGCCCGCGATGATCAATGCGCTGCAGAGCGAATCGCCTACATGGCGGAGAACGGCGGTGATGTCTTTAGGCAGCGCGTTTGAAGCGTCGTGGCCCTCGCGTTTGTCGGGTCTGACCGACGGTAGCAACCCGACGCTGTCACTAAGGCCAGCCGTCGACGTGCAACCCGATCGTATCGTGATCGAGGATACTGATACGCCGACACTGCCCGGTGCGTGGTGGCCCATGGGCCGTGTCTACGCGCTAGACAACCCGTTCTTTATCGCGATGAAGCACGGCGCCTTTGAGCCGCCTGCGGAAGAGTAGCTTGATCAGCTCGCGCAGTATCGGCCGCCGTCTTTAATGACACCCTGCTTGTTCGCCGCGCGGTGCTCAAGGATGTGATAGACGGTTTCGACCGCCTCGGGGCTGCCGATCATCTCCGCAAGCTCGTCTGGGGAGAAAAGTGTCTTACGCTTGTTCGCGAGCGTGGCGAGCACCTTGCCCTGGATCTCGAGCACGACCCCGGCGGCTTTCTTGCCGGCCTCGACACCCGGCTGGTGATACGCGTTGATATTCACCAACTCGGCATACAAACCTGTCGCGCGCTCGTACAACGCGATTACAGCACCTAGCGTTTTTGCATCGAGCTGGTTCAGGGTCAGCGTCAGGCTCGACCGGCCCGACTCGTAGAGCGCCGACCGCGTGCCCTGCCAGAACCCACTCAAATAGTCTCCACTAGTCACGCCTGGCTCGACCTCCATCGCCTTCCTGTCCGGCTTGGCCGAGAGCGCCTTGTCCTGTAACACTACAAGAAACGTCGCGAAGAAGTTGTTCAGCCCGTCACGGAGCTGCTGCACATAGGCGTGCTGGTCGGTCGATCCCTTGTTGCCGTAGACCGCGACGCCCTGGTTGACTTCGTTACCATCAAGATCGAGTTCCTTGCCTAGCGACTCCATGATGAGCTGCTGCAGGTAGCGTGACAGCAGGACTAGCCGGTCTTTGTAGGGCAGCATGACCATGTCCTTGAGGCCTTTACCCCCGGTCTCATAGTGCCACATCAGCGCAAGCACCGCGGCAGGGTTGCTGCTCGTCCTCTTGTTACGGGTTAGCCGGTCCATCTCCGCGGCGCCTTCGAGCAGGGCATCGACATTGATGCCCTGCAATGCTGCGGGCAGCAGGCCGACCCCGCTCATCACACTCGTCCGCCCGCCGACCCAGTCCCACATCGGGAACCGCTTGAGCCACTTGTTCTTCTTCGCGTACTGGTCGAGCTTGGAGCCCTCGCCGGTAATCGCGACAGCGTGCTTACCGAATTTCAGACCGGCTTTTTTGTAAGCCGCCTCCGTCTCGAGCATACCGTTGCGCGTTTCGGGCGTGCCGCCTGATTTCGAGACGACAAGGACGAGCGTGCTCTTCAATCGGCTGCTGAGTGTTTTGAGCTTCCGCGAGATACCATCCGGGTCGGTATTGTCCAGGAAGTGGACCCGCATGTTGTCCTTGCTTGTTCCAAGGCAGTCCGCAACGAGCTGTGGGCCTAGAGCCGATCCGCCGATACCAACCTGCAGGATATCGGTGAACTTCTTGGCGTTCTGCGGTGTTGTCTTGCCGGCGTGGACTTTCTTTGCGAACTGCTTGATACCGCGAAGGGCCTTGACGATATCCTTGCCGATATCGTCGGTCGGGGCGAGCGACGCGTTGCGCAGCCAGTAGTGGCCGACCATACGGTTCTCGTCTGGGTTGGCGATCTCACCCGATTCGAGTCCTGCCATCGCATCCAGCGCCTTTTGGATCGCCGGCTCCATCTCAGACATGAACTCGGGCGTAAACGGCACGCGCGAGATATCGAGCGTGATACCTAGATCACCGCAGCCGCAGAGGTGGTCTTGGTAGCGTGTCCAGAGTGTGATCGCGTCCATGGCTAGGCTCGTTTCTTGCTTAGTTATTCAACTCTTCAAACGGTTGGATGGTCGTCTCGTTGCCCGGTCGCACCAGCAGGCGGTACCGAACATTCTGTTGGGGGTTGTACAACTCGGCGAGGACCAGCGGGGCGGTCTGGTCTGGGTTGAGGAAGGTGCCTACGGGATAAGGCTCTTCATAAAGGTTGATGAAGTCGGTGAGCAGGCGCAGGTTGCCGGTCCCGATCTGGATCGTACCACTGTCGCGGACGTATTGGCGGTTGAGCCAGAGTTGCATCCCGCCGTATGTGTTTGGTGTGCGGTTGACGATGCGGACCTGCCCACCGCTGCGGACGAGCAGGACATCGAGGTCCGGCCCGTGCGGCGCGTTCTCCGGGTAGTCCAACGCGGCAAGCCGCTTGACGGTTTGAGGCGGGGCGGTGGTGTCGCGGATAGCCGAACAGCCGGTCGTCATCAAGCCGAGCATCAGCATCAGCAGGGCAATTGTGTTCTGCATCCCCGTATAATGACCGTGATGTTGACGCTGGGCAAACCGGGCAGGCAGTACGAGCCGATCCAGATCGATGCGCCGTTTTATCAGGCCGGATTGGCTGGGTATAGCGACGCCGCGATGCGGGTCGTTGCGCGCCGCCACGGCTGCCCCTACTGCATCACCGAAGCCATGCTGGACCACTTCCTGATCCAGGGCGGCAGAGGCCTTGACCATGCCCGGCTCTACCCCGGCGATCACGGCCGCAACGCGCCCCTCTGCGGCCAGCTCATGGGCAGTCACCCGCAGGACATTGCTGCGGGCGCGAAGATCCTCGTTGATCTCGGCTATGACGTGGTTGATATCAACCTCGCCTGCCCTGTGAAGAAGATCAAGAAGAAGGCCCGCGGCGGCCACCTGCTCAGCGCCCCCGACGAGGCGATCGCGATCCTGGAGGCAGTCATTAACGCGGTCGGCGAGGACGTGCCGCTGACGGTCAAGCTCCGCCGGGCGTACGACGATACGCCGGAGATGACCGACAGCTTCCACCGTATCCTCCGGGCGGTGATCTGCCTCGGCTACAGCGGCGCGACCGTCCACAGCCGAACCGTCCAGCAGAAGTACGTCGGCCCAGGCAGCTGGGACGAGCTCCGACAGATCGTCGAGCACTTCGGATTGCGTGAACCCCACGACCCGCACTTCACGCTTGGCGGATCGGGTGATATCTGGCAAGCCCCCGATATCTTCCGCATGCTCGAGCAGACCGGCGTACACTGGGTCTCGGTCGCCCGAGGCTGCATCGGCAACCCGTGGTTCTTCCAGCAGGCGAGGGCGATCATGCGCGGCGAAGGAGAGGCCGCGACCTCTAGCCCAACCATCCACCAGCAACGCGATGTCTTGCGCGAGCACTTTGAGATCAGCGCTGAACTGCACGGCGAGCACCAGGCCGGCCGCATGATGCGTAAGTTCGGCATCAAGTTCTCCAGGCATCATCCACGAGGTGACGAGGTCAAGAAGCAGTTCATCTCGACAAAGAACCTCGCCGACTGGCAGCGCGTGTTGGATGACTGGTACGCCGAGGACGGCCCGGGCGCGCCTTACGGGGCGACCGTCCCGGACGAGGCCGAGCATGTCGAGTGCGGCGCACCGATCGGGGCGAATTGATGCGCATCGTTCTCTTCGGCGACCTCCATTTCTACCGGCTTTGGCTCCCGCCATGGAAACTCGTGAGCAAACGCATCCTCGGGCAAACCAACCTGATCTTGAATCGCCGTAAATGTTTCAAGCACGCGCTCTTGCCGGGCATGATCCAGAAAGCGATCGCGCTGAAGCCGGATATGCTCCTGCTCAGCGGCGATGTGTCGACCACCTCGCTGGTGCCTGAGTTTGCTGATACGGCCGCCGCGCTCAAGCCACTGGCCGACCACGTGCCGACGGTCTTGGTGCCCGGCAATCATGACCGCTACACCTTCAGCGCGAAGCGGACAAGGCTGATCGACCGGCTGCTGAGCGGGTGGGTGCCCAAGCGTTTCCCCCACACCCAGGAACTAACGGAGCGATGGCGGCTACTCGCGCTCGATGCGGCGGTGCCGAGGGTCTACAACGCCCGTGGCCAGCTGGGTGAGGGGCAGTTTGAGGCGGCGAAGGCCTATGTCGAATCGCTCGATGCGTCGGAGGGCCTGGTGGTGCTTTGCCACTACCCCTGCGCGCTGCCGAAGCGTGTTCATGAGCACAATTCGCACGCGTTGCAAGAGCGTGATGCCCTGCGGCACCTGCTTGAGCAGTGCAGGGCCCGCGTCGTCTACCTGCACGGCCACATCCACAAGCCCTGGCACCACGAGCCGGGTGATGGCAGCGGTGTGCCGTTTACCTGTATCGACGCGGGGTCGCCCTGTATGGTCAGCGATACCTTCCCCAATGGGCAGGGCTTCTACGAGATTGAGTTGCCGGATGACCCGGCCGAGGCACTGAACGTGCGGAACCACTGCTAGGCTGCACGCTTAGCGGCCAACGGCTGCAAATTGCTACAATCGCGACCTACACGATCGATCACAACGAGAAGGGCCCCGCCATGATCCGATTCAGCATGCTCCTTTTGTCCGCTGCTCTCCTGCTGACCGCCTGCAACAGGCCGTCCTACATCAATGTGCCCAATGATGGCAGCGACGCCGCGATTAACGGCCCGAACTGGGACACGACCAAGCGGATCCAGAAGGCCGCTTTGTCCTACCTGCTCAGCGACTCGGAGTTGCCCGGCGATGTCGTGATCCGCTTGCCTGAGGGTACGACTGAGACCACCGCGTTTGAGATTGCTGACGCGCTTGCCGCTTTTAGTGTGTTCCCCGAGAGCGCGACGCCGAGCGATGAGTTCCACATCGTCGAAGTGCGAAAGATCCAGGCCCGTGGGGCTCGTGGCCGGGTCGATGTGATCCGCCCGGGCGAGCTGCGTGAGCGCGAGCTGGTCGAGGTGCATATGGTGTACTCGGTGTTTGACGGTTGGCAGCCGGAGTATCTCCGCGTCCGTAATATCGATGTCGACCGCGTGGACCCGCTACTGCTGGCACCGCCTGCCGCAGACCCGAAGGAACAGCCCGCCTTCGAAGAGGTCGAGCCTGCAGAAGATGCGGCAGAAGAAATCGAAGAACCCGCCGAGTAGCGCACCACCCGCCCGCGAGAACCGATCACGATGACCTGGACCCTGAGTGCTTTTGCAGACGAGGCAGCCGACAGTGTTGCCGATCAGATCGCCGCTTTAACCGCTGCGAACATCGACCACGTCGACCTTAGGTCGGTAGATGGCATCAATATTGTCGAGCTCCCAGTTGACCACGCAGTGAAGGTCAAACAGATGCTCGACAACGCCGGGATCAAAGTCGGCATGTATGGCTCGCCGATTGGCAAGACCGACATCGCCGATGATGTGGCTATCGAGCTAAGCCGGATAGACCACCTCGGCAAGATGCTCGACGTCTTCGGGGCGACCAATGTCCGCGCGTTCAGCTTTTATAACAAGGATGGTCTGCCAAGTGATGAATGGAAAGCCAAATCGCTCGACAAGCTCGGCCAACTCCGTGATCGTGCGGCCGCGTTAGGCTTGGTCCTCTATCACGAGAACGAGACCGAGGTCTACGGCGATCATCCGGACCAGATCGTGGAACTCGCCGAGCTGCGGAATAATAGTTTCAAGCTGATCTATGATTTTGCGAACTATCAGCGGACCGGGGCAGAGCCCTGGGCGAACTGGCAGCGGCTCAAACCGATGACCGATGCCCTGCACTTCAAAGATCAGAAGAAGAGCGGCGACCACGTTCCTATCGGTAAGGGTGACACGATGGCCAACGAGATCATGGCCGACGCAGTCGCGACCGGGTGGTCAGGCCCCTGCACCTTAGAGCCGCACCTGTTCATGTCTGATGCGGTCTTGGCGACGAACGTACACGGCCAAGGCGATACCTCGTTAGAAGGCAAGTCACGGGGGGAGCTGTTCCAGATTGCTGCAGAGAACGCGCGTGCCCTGATGAGCGAGGCCGGGGCGATGTGATCGGACGTTTTAGGGGTTGCAACAAAGATTTGATAGGTGGTCTTTGTTCAGGCGATGGTGATTCATGGATGCACCTCAAGCATACGGAATGGAGCGACCTTGATGAAACGATTCCGCCTGACTACCGCCGCGATGATTGCGGTGCTTCCCTGCTTTACCGCGGCTCCACAAAATGCGTCTGAGATGTCTGACGTGGCGGGCGAGGTCACGATCGGCCGGCGTGGCTCGGAGCAGGACCCGCTCTCGGGCCGGGACAAGGGGCTCGCCATCGAGCCGGAGGAAATCACGGACAACGACCTGCAAGAGGCTAAAAAGACCGTACCCACGATGCGTGTCAAGGTCGACCCACGCGTGCTAGGTGTAGCGCCGGGCGAGCCGTTGCCACCCCTACGACGTGAGGGCGAGGCGCTGCGTAAGCGAGACGGGAAGCTGCTGCCGACGGGGGAGCGGGGCTACGCTGTGTTCGTCCTCGATGCAGACCCCGAGGACGGCGATAAGAAGTCTTTAGCGGTGGTCCTTGCGCCCTGCATGACACTGGAGTCAATGGAGCGCCTCCTCGAGGACCGCGGCGACAACCTGCGCTTTACTGTGACCGGCCAGATCCACACGTACCGCGGCGTAAATTATCTGCTGCCGACCTCCCAGCCCCGGCCTTGGCTGATCGATACGGACACCCAAGAGCAACTCGTTACTGAGCCGGAGGATGATGGCATAGAAGATGGGCCGCCCACTGCGCCTGATGCGCCTGAGGCCGAGGCAAATGAACCCGAAGAATCGACAGAAGAAGCAACACCGAGTGCTGACGATGTCCTTCAACAACTGCTCGATCAGAGACGCGACAGCCCAAAACCAGAGCCGACCGAGGCTCCCGGGCCCGGTGCTAGAGAAGCAGGACCGGCTGGCCCAGCGACCCAGCGCGCATCGCGATTGGCAAGCGATCCCCTGCTGATTGGTCTCGATACCGATCAGCCCTTGGCCGAGTTGAAGGAAGAGGGCCAGTTTATCATCGCCCGCACCGGCCGGCTGGTCCGTTCTGCCGATGGGTCGCAAGCGTTGTTCGTGCTCGACAGTGATGGCCCGGGCGTACCCGAGCCTCCGATGATCCTGCAGGCGTGTAAGCTCTTGGAAACGATGGAGCAGACCGTGCAGGAACAAGGCGATAACGTCCCTTTTGTCATCACCGGCCAGGTCTTTATGTATCGTGGGGCCAACTACCTGCTCCCGACGATTGTCAAGCGTGAGTTCGACCGCGGCAATCTTGAGTAGACACCGCTATGTACGAGCTTACCGTCAAGACCCAGCAGCGCGACCAGATGGTGGAGATCACCTCGGATGTTCAACGCCTCGTTGATCAGCAGGCACTGGTCGATGGGTACGCCTTGGTCTACGTGCCGCACACGACCGCGGGCATCACGATTAATGAGAACGCCGACCCCGATGTCGTGCACGACACCCTCAAGCGCCTCGACAAGATGGTCCCGTGGCGTGAGCCGTTCGACCGGCACGGCGAGGGCAACAGCGCCTCACACATCAAGGCCTCGATGATGGGCTCGAGTGTCTACCTGATCGTACATGCCGGCCGGCTGCAACTGGGTCGGTGGCAGGGCATCTGGTTCTGCGAGTTCGATGGCCCCCGCACGCGTTCGGTATGGGTGAGCGTCAAAGACGAACGCTAGCACGGGGTATCGGGAGACGCGAACCGTCCTGTGCGATTAGCCGAGCGTATCCGCAGCCAGCAGAGCCGCACCGATCGGTCCCGCATTGTCTTCCAACTCGCTTAGCGCAATCTTGGTGGTTTGCAGCTTGTCCGGGAAGACATGCTTCTCGAACGACGCGCGGACGAGCTTAAGCCAGGGCTTACCGAGCGCTTCGCTCGCGCCGCCGCCGAGCACGATACAGGGCAGGCTTAGCAGTGTGACGCAGCTGGCGATGGACATCCCGATGTAAGCCGCCGCATCCTCCACGACCTCAACCGTCAGCGGGTCGCCTTGTTCAAAGGCCTGCGCGATGACTTTGGAGCGGATGCGGGTCAGGTCGCCCTCGACGATCTCCTTCACCATGCTCGGGTGGTTGTACTCGATCATATGCCGGATCCGGCGGACCATGGCCGTACGGCTGGCAAGGTCTTCGACCGTGCGGTGCCCAAGCGAGCCCCGCCCGGCAATAACCATCGGGCCGATTTCCCCGGCCGTGTGGCACGCGCCCTGGTAGAGCTTGCCGCTGATGATGATCCCCGCACCGACGCCTGTCCCAACAAACACCGCCATCTGATCGTCATAACCCCTACCTGCGCCGGCCTTATATTCGCCCCAGGCACCGACGTTCACATCATTATCAATCACAACCGGGAAGGGCAGCAGCTTGCCGAGTTCTTTCTGAAGCGGGTAATCAACCCAGCCCAGATTGGGGGCATCAAGCACCAGCCCACGGTCAAAATCGATCGCGCCCGGGGCACCAATCCCCAAGCCCGCAATGTTGTCGGCCTTCAATTCTGCCTTCTCCATCAGCTTGTTGCAGATCTTTTCGATCCGACCAAGCACGGCGTCTGCGCCCTCAGTCGCTTTGGTCTTGGTGCCATCACGGATCAGGACTTCATGCTTCTTGATGTCGTAGATCGCCGCCTGGATGTTGGTGCCACCCAGGTCGATGCCGAAGTAGAGGGTGCTGTTCTTGGCCATAGTCTGGATTGTAATGTTTCTCAGAGAATCGGCCGCAGCTTGCCGTAACCCGTCTCGCGCTCATAGAGCCGGGCAATGCGTAACAGCCGTTTCTCGTCGAACACTTTTCCTAAAAGTTGGACGCCGACAGGCAGTTTTTTGCCATCTTCCTCAGCGAATCCACCGGGCAGGGAGATACCGGGGATGCCCGCGAGGTTGGCGGTGACGGTGTAAATGTCGTTCATGTACATCTGCAGAGGGTCGTCGGCCATCTCGCCGATCTTGAAAGCCGGGCCGGTTGTGGTCGGGCACAGGATCGCGTCGCAGCTTTGGAACGCGGTGTCGAAATCGCCTGCGATCAGCCGCCGGGTCCGTAGCGCGAGGTCGTAGTACTTTTCGTCGTAGCCGGACGACAGGGCGTACGTACCCAGCACGATCCGTCGCTTCACCTCGGGGCCGAAGCCTTCTGCACGCGACTGACAGTACAGGTGCATGATTGGGTTCTCATCGGCCGGCGGTGGCGTCTCGGTGCGGTGGCCGTAGTGCACGCCGTCGTACCGCGCGAGGTTGGATGAGCACTCCGCGGTCGCCACGATGTAGTAGCACGGGATCCCGCACTCCGTGTGCGGCAGGTCGACCTCGACGATCTCGGCACCGGCCTGCTTATAGACTTCCATGGCCTGCTCGAATGCGGCGGTGACAGCAGGTTCGTTCGCGCCGTCTTGCAGGTACTGCTTGGCGATCCCGATGCGCAACGGGCCGCTGGTTTCGATTGTGCCATCGACGTCATGCAGATCGTCGGGCACATCCACCGCCGCGCTGGTCGAGTCGAGCGGGTCTTTACCGAACATGACCTGCGAGAGCAGGGCGGTGTCGGCGACGGTGTGGCTGAACGTGCCGATCTGGTCGAGGCTGGACGCGAAGGCGACAAGACCCCATCGTGAGACCCGGCCATAGGTCGGCTTGAACCCGACGACGCCGGTGATCGACGCGGGCTGGCGGATCGAACCGCCAGTGTCCGAGCCGAGCGTCGCGGCGGCGAGGTCTGCCGCCATCGCGCTACTTGACCCGCCGGACGACCCGCCGGGCACGCGCGTGGTGTCCCATGGGTTCTTGCTGACCCCGAAGGCCGAGTTCTCGGTGGACGAACCCATCGCGAATTCGTCCATGTTTGTCTTGCCGAGGACGACGGCGCCCTCGTCTTCGAGCCGGGCGATCGCGGTCGCGGTGAACGGCGAGCGGTAGTGTTCGAGCATCTTCGATGAGCAGGCGGTCGTGCCCTCGACATGGCACATACAGTCTTTGATCGCGATCGGAACGCCGGCGAGCCTACCGCTGACTTCGCCGGCATCTACCTTTGCAGCACGCTGCAGCGCGTAGTCCCTGATTACCTCTCGGTAGGCGTTCAGAGCAGGGTTGTGCTGCTCGATCCGGTGGAGATAAGCCTGCACGGTATCCGACGCAGAGATCGACTTCGAAGCGATCGCGTCGCGCAGCTCGATGAGGCTGGTTTGTGTCGGGTCCATCACTTACGCCCCGCCCCCGTCACCCAGCACCTTGGGAACCTTGAAGAACGGCCCATCTTTGTCCGGCGCGTTCGCTAACGCGTTCTCGACCGGCATACCGTCTTTTTCATGATCTGCGCGGAACACATTCAACTGGTCCAGCGCGTGCGGCATCGGCTTGACGTCCTCAACATCGAGCTTTTTCAGCTGATCGATCGCTCCGAGCACATCGCCCAGTTGCGACGAGAACAGCTTGGCTTCTTCGTCGGTGAGGTTGAGCCGGGCGAGCTTGGCTACTTCGCGGATGGTCTGTTCACTGATGGGATGCGGCATGGGCGATAGGATACGGGCACGCTTGCGTACCGCCAAACCGAGCTATAATTGAAGTTTACATTGCCTTTCTGATTTCTGTTGGTTCTTATCAGACTGGGGGCGTGATGCCTGATGACTCGGTGATCGAATTCCAGTGTCCTTCGTGCGGTAAGACCTACCGCGTGTCCGTGGCGATGGCCGGAAAGTCGGCTAAGTGCAAGCGGTGCGGCGAGCGCATGCGTGTGCCTGACCCGGAAACGAAGCTACCGGCCGAGCCGGACGATTTCATCCCGCTGGCGGCAGACGAGGATGATGCCCCTGCTGCGACGCCGAAGCCTGTGCACAAGTCGCGTGATACCGTCGCCAAGAAGCCGAAGGCCGCGTCCAACGACCCATGGAACCTGGAGAATGAATCGGCCGACGACGACGCGCTGAACAACGCCCCGTGGGCGAGCAAGGAAGAGGAGCCGATCGGCCATCTCGA
>JBCDKD010000046.1:0-37971 GCA_039024275.1 Planctomycetota bacterium
AAACAACTTTCGTGATAATGGAAGCGTTCCGATCAATGCTCATTACGCAATATCCGCTTAAAACCTTATTTAAAGATTAAAAACAAGATTTTTTAATAGATCAACCTATAACTACTAATAGTTATTTCGTAAATTATGTCATAGTCTTTCGAAATATAGCCTTGCATCATTACGCTTTTTCGCTAGTTTATTAGTATGACCCCCGAAAGCACTAGTCCGCCTGTAAGCCAGAAGATGATCGCGGACCATCTGCAGGTCTCGATCGCGACGGTTTCGAAGGCACTGGGCAACAAGTCAGATATCTCCGAGGCGATGCGGCTCAAGGTCGAGAAGGCCGCAAACGAGCTGGGCTACTCCTACGGCAAAGCCAATCAGCGGCGAAGGGCCGCTCAGACCCAGTCAACCAAGAGAAAGAACCAGTTGGTGGGAGTCTTCCTTCGACGCCCGCTTGAGAACGGCGGCAAGAACGTGCCGACCTACATGGATGGCATGTCCCGTACCGCCTCGCAGTACGGCATCTCGCTTGTTGTTCAGGAGTGGCGCTACAACGAGGACCCGACCACGCTCATCAGCAAGTCGCAGCAGCCCGCCGCGATGCGGGAGGGGATGCTCTCGGCCATCGCGCTGGGCGGGGAATGGCCGGCCGATGTGATTAATACCATCAGCTTGCGGCACCCCGTGGTGCTTTTCCCTCAGTCGGTCATGGGGTGCAGCGTCGACGTCGTCGGCCTGGACAACGTGTCCACGATGATGCAGATCGTCGAAAAGCTCAAGCGGTTGGGGCATCGGCGCATCGGGTTCCTTGGCCGATGCGGCAAGATGGCCTGGGCCAGCGAACGCTTCGCCGGTTATGTCAGCGCGATGGACCGGCTCGGACTGGAGTACAACCAGCGGTGGGCCTTGGATGTTGAGGAGGAGCCGATGCTCAACGAAGGGCACGAAGACTACTGGCGGGCGCGGATCGATCAGGTCGAGGCCGCACGCAGCG
The DNA here is from genome assembly GCA_039024275.1 of Planctomycetota bacterium. Taxonomy (GTDB): domain Bacteria; phylum Planctomycetota; class Phycisphaerae; order Phycisphaerales; family Phycisphaeraceae; genus JAHQVV01. Next base: position 989 of record JBCDKD010000046.1, read on the forward strand.
AGGATGGTATCGAGGCGTGGGTCTGCAGCAGCGACTGGCCCGCCTTCCAGCTCTACCGAGGCATGACCGACCGTGGCTACGACATCCCCGGCGACCTGTCTGTCACCGGCTTTGACGACACCGAGCCGGTCCACCTGGGCTGCCCGCCGGTGACAAGCGTGAAAGTGCCGCGCGAGGTGATCGGGGAGGCGGCGCTCCGTCGGCTGATGCAGTTGATTGATAACCCGCGGTCGATGCCGCGTCACTCGAGTTTCGCCTGCAAGATGATGCTCAACGGCACGATCGGCAGGCCCAGCTATGCCATGAAAAACAGCGACGATCTTGGAGGCGTCGCGGTGTAACGGACCTGCCCTATGCAACCGCCCGCGTGTGTGCGGGCCACTAAAGGAGACAACGGAGCCTATGGAACAGTAACGCATCGCTTTGCTTTAACCCCTTTTTATTTTTACGGACTGTTTTGGATCAAAACGCAACTAGAAGCCATCCAAACCCTCCCGCGTGTGGAGAAAAAGATGGTGGAGAAAACACCTCTAACTAAAGGAAAAGAACCATGTCCAGCAAGAATCTTCTTATCGCTTCTCTCGCCAGCACTTCCTTCCTCTTCGCAAGCAGCAGCTACGCCACGACGCTGATCAATATGGACCTTGGGAAAGGCTTCGGTAATGATGGCGTTGGTTTTGGGCAAGGCGTCAGCGTTCTGTACAGTGGTCCCGCAGCGGTTGGATCTGCAGGTGATTTCTGGAACTCGACCGATACAGAAGATAATGTCTTCTTGACCGCTCTAAGCGATTCGGCCGGCAACGTCCTTACCAGTTCCGGTTTCACGTGGTCTGATGAGCTGCAGAGCACTGATACTGGCAACCCTGATTTTGGGGCACTCGATGGACTGATGGAAGACTCGTCCTTCGTGGCGCCGAATGACACAGCTACCGCAATAATCGATACTCCGTTTGATAGCTCGGACTACACCATCTATCTGTTCGGTGTTAGCAATGACGCTGGTCAAGATTCCACATTTACAGTTGTTGGAGCTAACGAAGGAGCACAGACCGTTACGTCTCCTGACCTGCTTGGCCCGCTTACGCTTGGTGACGACTATGTTGTCTTCACTGGCACGACCAGTGGTACTGGCACAATTGAACTGACATTCACAGGTGGCAGCAACTTCGCAAGTTTCAACGGCTTCCAACTCGAAGTCGTTCCCGAGCCTTCCTCCCTGGCCCTGATCGGCCTCGGTGGGCTGCTTGTCGCCCGTCGTCGGCGCGGCTGATTGGATCCTTACTCTGATTTTCTTCACAGGTGCCGCACCTACATTGTGGGTGCGGCACCTTTCAGCGGAACGGATACGCGACGCCTAGACTTCAATTGCACATCTGCACTCGACAGGACCCCTCCCATGAAACGTTCACAGCCACCCGGTTTTACGCTGATCGAACTGCTCGTTGTCGTCTCGATCATCGCCCTGCTGATCGCGATCCTGCTGCCGGCACTGTCTCGTGCCAGGCTCGCAGCTAGCGAGAGCGCTTGCAAGAGTAACTTGAAGCAGTTGGTGATCGCCTCGGTCACCTACGCCACCGAAGCCAAGGGGCGTTTCTACGAACGCGGTCGATTCGCGAACAACGGCGATCCAAACTTTGCGACCAGCCTGGATGTAGCAGGCAACCCGGCACTTCTGGGAAACCCAGATTACGACGCGAGAGATATGCTGGTGGGTTATTTAGAGGGCTATTCAATCGACAGGCCTTCGGAAGCGCTGTACTGCCCGCTAATGCCGGTGGGTACGGGTTTCACGTTCACTGATTCGTGGCCGGCCCCTCCAACCACCCCGCAGGCCGGAAACTATCAGTGGGGGTACGCTTACTACGGGAATTATCATGCTCATGATCTAAACGTTCTTGCCGGTGTTTGGCAGGGCAGTGAGCAGCCGCCTGCAAATCTTGAAGCGCCCAGTGATCAGTCGCTCTGGACAGACATCACGCGCGGCACGTTTGGTGTGAGCTGGTGGGTCGTTCCACATACCAAGAGGGGGCCAGGATGGTCGAGCAACACTGGCCCTCAGGCAGAGTCACTCGAGAATACCCCCGCCGGCTCTCATAGCGGACGGGTCGACGGGTCTGTCTCGTTTGATGGCTATCTGGCGGGGCAGACAAATCCGGCAAATCAACCCAACCTGGAATACACCGTGAAGCATGGCGGCAACCCCGGTTGGCTGCAGACCAAGATCAAGTAATGATTGATTGATACCTTCCTTCGCCGCCTGCTTCTCAACGTGAGGACTGGCGGTTTTAAAAAACGGCTCGATATCATTGTTCAGTAATGACAGGAACGTGGGCCGACAAACAAAGGCACGAGACCGATGAGCAGCCCCAAGCAACATAAGATCGTAAATGGTTTTACATTGATTGAACTCCTGGTGGTGGTCTCGATCATCGCCCTGCTGATCGCGATCCTGCTGCCGGCACTCGGTGCCGCCCGCGAGTCTGCTCAGAATACGCAGTGCACGTCCAACGTACGGCAGCTCATGATCGGGGAGACCGCCTACACCGTCGACAACAAGCAGCGGTTCAGCCAGGTTCTCGAGTGGGTGATCCCGACGAACAATGTCGGCGATCCAACTGTCGAAGCAGAAATCACCGATGGTGTCATCTTCGAGTATATGAGCGATGCGGTCGATGCCTACCTCTGCCCAGTCGCCGCCGATCGGTTGCCGATCGATACCTCGGTCTACGCAAACGACAGGATCGTTCGGAGCTACAGCAAGAACATGACGGCACACCGGCAGGACTATGAGACCGGCACGATCCCGTTCGGAGGTACCGAAACCAGCGACATGCGCCGGACGATTGACCTTGTTCAAAAACCATCTGATTTCGCTGTTTTCCTCGAAGAGAACACCTTTACTATCCCCGGCTACGGGGGGTCCCCGTTTAACGACGGCCAGTTCTCTGTTGGTAAAGCGGACAACGAATCGGTCGACTGCATCGGGTCGTTTCATTTTGCGGGATCAGACTTAACAACAGGTTCCTCGAATGCCGCTTTCGCAGACGGGCACGTCGAATCCGTCGATTACAGGAGCCCCGACCGGGGCCCCGTGCAGGGGTTTGGTAACAACATCAGCAACTCCCAACGGTTAATTTTTGATGTCATCCCCCGCAGCTAGAGCGGCGGTCCTGGCGGTCTTTTGGCCGCTGATGATTTATTTTCGGGCTATTCAACACACTGCAGGAAGCCTTCGTATGTTTCGACTCTTTAACGCACTAGCCCTCGTACTCCTGGTCGCCTTGCCGCTACAAGCCGCAACCGTTGGGGACCGTGTGTGGATCGACGAGAACCGTAACGGGGTGCAGGATCCCGGCGAGGAGCCCAAGGCCGGCATCGGCCTGAAGCTGTACTTCGATAAGAACAAGGATGGCTTCCCGGAGCGGCTCATCGCACGAGCGGTCTCGGATAGAAGCGGCAAGTACGCCTTCAAAGATGTGGGGCCCGGGCTCTATTCGGTGGGGCTCGAGGTCGGCAGCCTGCCAGAAGAGATCTACGAGACGACCCGGCTGCACGTCGGCGATAGGAAAGACCGGGACAACGACCTGAACCGCAACACGCTGCGTACCCAGCCCTTCGAGGTGACGGCAAGGGATCGCTTGCTTAGCGATGTTGCCGATGTCGGCCTGGTCGTCGGTTCGGCGGAGGTCGAGTACCAGGGCAAAGAGAACTACGTCAGCCTCACGGGCCTGCAGGTCGAGTGCGATGTGTACACCTACCAGGGCCTAAAGCTCCGTTTCCCGGCGCACCACGGCCGGCTAAAGCCCAAGGTGATCAAGCAGTGGATGCAGTGGCTCAAGCTGACGGACTCGATCCAGCAGCAGCTGATGGTCCACGAGGCCTTCCTCGATGGCGGGCTCGCCCGCGAGTTGGGCGCGGGCAACATGGACGCGACGGTCGGCTACCGCCCGCTCGCCTATGCGGGTGGTACTTATGCCAGCCAACCGCGATCGGAGGGCGACGATGTCGGTAAGGTGCTGCTCGACGATCCGGATGACTTCCACCGGCACTGGACGCTGATCTACGAGATGGGCCGCGTCCACCCCGGGCCCTGGCACTTCCGCGCGACCTGGCCGCCCTACACATTCATGAACGCCCACTTCCAAACGGCGGTTGTTCTTTACGAACTCGGCGGGGAAGAGGCGATGAAAAAACCCAACCCCTACAACGGGCTGGCGTACGAATCGAACCTAACGGGCCTGGCTTTCTGGGAGGGGGGAGACTTCAAGTACGCGGAGGTCTTCCAGCCCGACTTTAACGACCGCGGGGTCTGGCTCGAACACGACAACGGCGACCGCCACTACTTCTGGGGCGGCACCATCAGCATGATGCTGCTCTTCCACATCTACCAGGAAGAGGGTTTTGAGAAGCTGGTCGAGGTCTACCAGAACATGGCCCGCAAGCCACGCCTTGTTTCAACCGCCGCTCAGGCCGGGATCGAGCTTTCGGAGGCGATCAACGACGCGACGGATGGCAAGTACGCCCGCAAGCTGATCGAAGCGTGGGGCATGCCGGACCCGGAACAGTATGTTTTTAAGACGATCGGCAAGGATACCGGGCCATTCGTTGATCAGGACGAGTACCGGTGGGATTTCATCCCATACAACTCAGAGGATGTTGCAGAGGGCTACGCCCCCCTTACCCAGCATTCGATGGAGGGCTATGTCCGCTGGACGAAAGGCCCCGGCTGGGCGACGCGCTCGTGGGACGGCGCACTAGGACAATCGCTTGGTCGTGATCAAACGATCGTCGGGATGGGCTATAACTTCCAGGACGTCGGCGGCCCGAATTCCTATGGCGAATACCTGAGCTTCCTTGAGCGCAAGCCAGAACCGACCGTGAGCGAAGCCCGTCGGGTCGGCCAGCTAAACGCCGAGGAAACCGACAACGCCAAGGATTACTATATTTCCCGCTGGTATGGCAAGCTCTACGTGCCCGAGACCGCGGAGTACACGTTTAAGCTTGCTTCGGACGACTGGTCAAAGCTGGTCCTTAACGGCAGCCTCGTCGGCTCTAACTACAGCAAGGGCGGCGTGTTTGCCGTCAAACTACCGAAGGGCTGGCATGATTTTGAGCTGGGCTTCGGCGAGATCGGTGGGGCCGCCTGGCTCGCGTTTGATCACGATCCAGCCTTAGCGTTCGTGGGACCAGATGCGGCTGAAGGCGATCGCGATTCTCTGCCAAGCTACAAGCGGTACGACAATGTATCGCTCGAAGGCTGGACGCCGATCGAGAAGGATGCGTTTATGCTCCGCCACGAGCTGAGTCCGGGCGTGTGGGAGGTGGCGGTTATTTTCTCAAACACCGTTGAGACCCAGGGGGTCACGATTGCCGCGGAAGGCAAGGCTGTGAAGGCAGGTATCACGCTCCCGCGCCACCAGCCACATACCGAAACCTTCGAGGTCGAGGTGCGCGACGGCGCGTTGGATCTGTCGTTCTGGAACGGCCCAAGCGCGTTTAACTCGATTGGTTTGTCTTCTCTGCGTATCAAAAAAGTCGGGGATTAGCCGCGCCAGATCGGATTGATCGTTTTCTAGGTCTTCCAGATAGATCGGTGCTTGGTGAAGCGGTCATAAAGCCATACGAGCCGTTCTAAGAGCACGACTAAAACGACTGAAACAGCAAATACCGGCATGACGATCGAGCATACCGCAATCGCAGCCCACCACGGAATGGGCCAGCGGTAACGATCAGGCAGAGGCATGAAGCCGCTGCGCCCGCGCGGCCGACGCACCCACCACATGATGATGCCGGTGGCGACCATCGCGATGATGAGCAGGCAGGTGAGCGTTGCGAGGATCTTGGTGGGTGTGCCCCAGACGCTGCCGACGTGCAGCGGGTACATGTAGCCGGCGATCTTTACGCTTGCCTCGGCATCGCTGTAACGCAGGTCCAGCAGCACCTCGGCTGTGTACGGATCGACGTACAGAAAACCCCGGCTCTCGGGGTCGTCCTTGTTACCGACCTCTACAAACCACGGCTTGTCAAACAGGACAGGTTCGTCCGGGTCGTAGTCGTCGAGTGTGATGTGTAGGTGTTCCTCGTGGTTATGGTCGCCAGGCGTGTGTGTGGGTTCGCCGTGTGGGGCGACGAGGCCGATGCTACGGGCGCCGGTGCGCTCGATAACCGCGGCGACAATCTGGTCGCGTGTCGCGGGCGTTGTGGGCTGATGGGTGGAGACGGCGGGTGGGTCGAGGAGGACCTCGTCAAGCCGGCTTGTGGCGAGGACGCCGAGTTTCATCAGCGTCCCGCTGGCGAGGGTGTAGAACAGGCCGGTCGCGGCGATGATGAGTGCAAACGCGGTGATGTAGGCGGCGGGGACGCTGTGCAGGTCGCGCCAGAACAGGTAGGGCTTGCGTCGGCGGAGCCTGGGCAGCCAGACGCCCGCCACACGCGTCAGTGGACGCGGCCACCACAAGTACACACCCGTCAGCAGGAGGATGATCGTCCACGACGTGGCCAGCTCTGCGAGGACACGCCCGGTCGTGCCCATGTACAGGGTCCGGTGGGCCCGCCGCATGATCGGCATAAAGCTCCGGCTGTGGTTGCGGGACCCCTGGACCTCCGCGGTGTAGGGGTTGATGTAGACGTAGCGGTTGTAGCCCTCTTCGGTCTTGAAGAAAACCGAGTTGGTGTAGCCCGGGCCCTTGATCGAGAAGAAGGTCAGGTCGGCCCCGGGGTACGCCTCACGTACCGCAAGCGCTTGCGCATCGATCGATGCCGGTTCGCCCTCGGCGGGGTCCGCGACAAACAGGTCGCGGTTGACCGTGTGCTCCCACTCGTCAGCCCAGATGTAGACCATGCCCGTGACCGTGACAGCCAGGATGATCGGCGCCAGGACCAGGCCCGCGTAGAAGTGCCACCGCCAGACCGCGGCGCGCACCGCCGTGGGCTTCACACGCTTCATGAAACCGCCCCGGCCGTTTCACTCGCCGTCTCACCGCCCCGCCTGCGTCTCGCGCGGAAGTAGCTGCCCCAGCCCAGCACCGCGAGCACGGGGATGCTCATCGCGGCAACGAACCAGAGGACGCGTGTGTAGATCATGTATTCCTCGCCGAAGTAGCCCCCCCACTCGCCCTTGTGCAGGTGCTCGGTGGCGTAGACGAGCTGGCCACCGACGGCGCCTTCGGTAAAGCAGGTGATATCAAGCACCTCGCCACTATACGGGTTGAGTGTGACGAAGGTCCCGCCGACATCGCGCGGCTCGTTGGGCTTCTTGCGCATCACAGTGCGCGTGCTGTCGCTGCGGAGCGGCTGGAGGATCACCGTGGTCCGCGCGTCGGGCACCGCTTGCTCGGCGATGCGGATCGATTCCTCAAGGCCGATCCGCGCCGGGTTGTCGGGCACCTCGATCTTGGGCGGCCTGATCATGCCCCGCGGGATCTCGTCACCCGTCGCAACATAGAGCAGCGGGAAGACGACGAATCGGTACGTCACGACCACGCCGTTAAGCGCGATGAGGAAGACCAGCGGCGCGAAGGCCATGCCCAGCCGGGCGTGCCATTTGCGGTAGGTATCCGTGGGCTTGCGCTTCAGGAAGTACAAGATGACGCCGGTGAGGGCCCCGGCCATGAGCAGCAGCGCGCTCGTCGAAGTGATCCACCGCCCCCACCTGGGCAGGTAGAACGTGCGGTGGAAGTGGTAGAGCTTGCCCATCGTCGAGTCGCGGTAGCCCTGCGTGCCGGTGACCTCGCCGCGGTAGGGATCGATGAAGAGGCGCACGCCGTCCTCGGGCCCGACCTCGCCCTCGGGCTTGGCGAGCATACGGGTTGCGATGCCCGGCCGGTCGCTGGCATCGATGCCGTAGACATACGGCGCAAGCTCCGGGTGCTGCTGATTAACGACGTCGAACTGCTCGTCGAGGTCGAGGCGGTCGGCCTCGCTTGTCGGCTCGACATCCATCATGCCCCGGTTAAGCCAGTGGTCGAGCTCGGGCTCGAAGACAAGGATCGCCCCGGTGAGCCCCTGCAGCGCCCAAGGGATCGTGGCGATCAACGCCAGCCAGACGTGCAGATTGCGGATCAGCCCGCCCCGCCTGGACGGTATTTTCATCGGCTGCGATTCTGTCTCAACTTTTGACATTGGATCTCAAGTACTTTACAATACTTGACTTAGAATAACTATTTGTGGTTATGGCCGTGCAAACTTTGCAAACTACCGAGCCCGCATGGTGTTCTTACAAAAGACTCCGGTGTCCGCTGAAAACCGTGTAAGACAAGCCCTTGGCAAACCCGGGGAGAGGCCTGATCATGATAAAGCATTTGGTTCAACCACCCCGGCGATGGCTGTGCAAGGCGCTGCTTGTCTGTGGTGGGGTTGCCGTGGTGCAATGGCCGCATAGCGCATTTGCCAAAGAGTACACGTTCGATATCAATCCATCTCTGTCGAGTGTGGATCTCACCGCATTCGGTGTGATTGCTCAGATCGCACCGCCACCCACCCCAACAGTATTCACCCTGACTTCCACCTCGGACACACAGACAATGGCCCTCGGTGGGGTCATCACCCTCGACGTAGACATCGTCAACGACGCAGTTCAATCGGTCGATTTTGTCTCACTCCAACTCGACTACCAGGTCGACCTCGCCGACCCCACAACCTTCACGGTCACTACGCTAGTCAACAATCCGATTGACGATATCCCCGCTGGTGATGAGCGTGAAGTACGGCTTCCTTTTGACGTAACAGTCGCGCAGGGGAACCCGGTCACCGTCTTTGCGCCCACACTTACCCTCGAAAGCGCGGATGCGGGGACCGAAACAGGAGCCGGAGGCGATCTGAACCTCACCGGCTCTGAGTACGGTTTTGTTGGCACGGGCCAGTATTTCGGTCTGCCAGAGCCGACCAACCCTGAGTCTAACTTCCGGGATGGGTTCCCGATTGACCTCGGCCCTTACCCGCAGAACATCCCCGATTTCCCAAGTGTTATCCCGATTACCGAGACGACGACCACCCCCGCACCTACTGGGCCAGAGTTCCTAGATGGCAGCGTTACGGTCGATGGTAATGCGCTGGTGTTCAGTGCAGATTTCTTGTCTTACGGTATCGGCGGTGCGGGTATCGCAAAGAGTGCTTTGATCCATGATGGCTCGCTTGTTGCAACGGTCTCTTTGGTCGAGTTCGTGCTCGGTGATATGAACGGCGATGGTGTGCTCGACAACCTCGATATCGCCCCATTCGTCAGCGCCCTGATCGACCCGGCCGGTTACGCGACGGCCTTCCCCGCACTGGACCCGGATGTGCTCGGTGACTTCGATAGTGACGGTACGCTCACGAACCTTGATATCTTCGGCTTCGTCGATGCATTGCAAACGCCCGAGGCTTTATCGCTTATCAATCCCGTGCCCGTGCCCGAGCCCGCCGCCGCGGCCGTACTGTTGTTCTTGCTAGCGACAACGCACCGCTGCAGCCGCAAGCACCCCGAGTAGGTCCCGTTCATGATCAAGGATACTGACGCATCGCGAAGAGTTGCTCGCCTCTCTTTTGGCTTTACGCTGATCGAACTGCTTGTTGTGATCTCGATCATCGGTTTGTTGATCGCGATCCTACTCCCGGTTTTAGGCCTGGCCCGAGCGGCGGGGCAGGCATCGGTCTGCGCATCGAATCTGAGACAAATCGCCATCGCGGCAACGAATTATGCGACCGATACGGAGCATTTCCCAAGCGGTAAGACCCTCACGAACCAGACGGTCAACGGCGAAACCGCTCAGGTCTATTGGTTCGGCGCTTACGCATCGGGCAGCAGCACATTTTATGGGACACAGGGGCACATCGGCGACTACTGGGGCCAGGCCGATATAGGCGGGTGTCCAAGCACAGACAACGACGACCGCGAGCAGTACGGCCCCGTTGATTATGCCTACAACGTGCTCTACCTGGGGGCGCGGTTCGATCCACGCTTGTTAGATGATGTGCTCGGCGTGAAGCCGGACTGGGTCCGCAATCCAACCGAGACCGTGATGTTCCACGACTCGGCTCGTTTCCAAGGCGATATCGTCCCTGGACGTGTGCCATGGGGCTACCCACCAAGCGGCGGTGGCTTCAGCAGCGTCTACCCACCGGGCAACGACCTGCAGAGCCCGACCTTCCATGCACGGCATGGCGGCGGGGGGAAAGAAGGCGTTGGTAATCAGGTCGGCAACGTCGCCTGGGTGGACGGCCATGTCGCGACGTTCGAACCGGTCTATTACACGTCTTACTTCCTCTCTCCGGCATCGGTCGAACTACTCAAACAGTACAGCGTTGGTGATATCGATCCTAACGATGATGGCGTCCGAGATAACGACCTCTGGGACCTCGAATGAACTTGTAACCCTCGTCGGCCAGCGTAGGCCGGCGATCTTACTTACCCCGTCCGCTTAAGCGGACTCACTGAAAGGACGAGATGAAGAAGTCCATACCCACCCTGGTTGCTGCGATCTGCCTATCGGCCGCCGCAACCACCACACAGGCCACCAATACGTTTGAACTGGATCACACCGACCGCGGGTCGTTCCAGAACCCGTTTTCCCCCATTACCGGGGGGTTCAAGTTCACCGAGGGGAACTACCAGGTCCGTGCGATCAATACCGAGATCCTTGATGGGAATATCTTCGGTGCGCCGCTTGAGCAGGAACGGAACTACCACACATTCGACCTTTCGAGTCTTTCCGGCACTATCACAGGGGCGACGTTGCGTATTTACGTGCCACTCGATGCCGGAGCCTTGTACCAGAGTTCAGACTTATCCGAAACCATCAATCTGTTTGATGTCTCAACTGCTGCTAGTGTGTTGCTAGACCCGGATAGCGACCTGAGCGGCGCGGCAAACAACGCATACAATGATCTTGGCAGCGGTAATAGCTATGGCAGCTTTGTTGTCAACAGCACCGATGTTGATACATACATCGATATTGATTTAACCCCGAATGCTTTTGCGCTGGCCGACCTCAATGCAGCGGTCGGCAGTGGTAGCTGGTCCGTTGGCGGCGCACTGGTTTTTAACGGCAGCTACGGATCGAGTTCTTCATTTATCTCAGAGCGTGTTCTTGGTGATGGTGAAGACCTTGTTAACGGTGGCTTGCCTGCGCAACTCGTCCTGACCGGTGACAACCTCGTCCCCGAGCCCTCGTCCCTCGCCCTGCTCGGCCTCGGCGGGCTGATCGCGATGCGTCGGCGGCGATAAACGGCGATAAACCCCTGACGCTTGATCCCCTTGCGAGATCAATGAAAACAGCATCATGGATCACCACCTCTGCCCTCTGGTTCCTCGTCGGCTGCGTCGGCGGGGAACCAGGGGGCTTTGACGTCCTGCAGCGCGGCGACATCGTATTCCCGGCCCAACAAGAACATTGGGCTCCCGTCTGGACGCAGGAACACGCGGAGCAGGTCGATGCAATCGTTGGCAGGGTGCGTGATGCACTCGATGTGCCTAGTTTCAGCGTCGCTATCGTGCATGGCGAGAGACTGGTTTACGCCAAGTCCTTCGGCGACCGATCGCTCTCAGCCCAAACCCGCGCGACGCCCGACACGCTCTACCACGTCGGCTCGGTCTCCAAGCCGATCGCCGCGACGCTGCTGATGGTCCTGATCGAGCAGGGCCGGCTGGGCCTGGACGACCCGGTCAAGGGCTACCTGCCGGCGCACGTCCGCCTGCCGACCTTTGATGGCGAGCCGGCCGAGCTGACGGTACGCCACCTCGCGACGCACGCCGCGGGCCTGCCCAAGGACCCGCCCAACCGACGCAACGTCTGGCACGGGCTCTGGCTCAACCCTGGGCAGGCAAAGCCCTACTCGGTCGATGCGCTCTACGAAGCACTCGGCAGCACCCGCCTCCGGTTTGAGCCGGGCACGGCATGCAGCTACTCGAACTACGGCTACAGCCTGCTCGGCCACGTGATGGAACGTGCTGCGGGTGTACCGCTCGAACAACTCTTGAAACAAGAACTGTTCAAGCCACTCGGCATGGCAAGCTCAACGGTATCGCTCGACGTCGAGCAGCGAAGCCGCTTCGCCACGCATTACTGGGCCGACGACTCAGCCCGGCCACGACACGACCGCCCGGCAACCCGGTTCGGTGAGGTCTTCGCCCACGGCGGGGTCGTCAGTTCGGTGGAAGACCTCGCGCGATGGGTTTCTTTTCAGATTGAGGGCCAAGACGGCATGCTGTCTGCCGGCATGCTCAAAATGATGCGGCAGCCCCAGCCTGCGCCCGACGGTCAACCTCTCCTGCTCGAGCGCGACGGCCTGGCTATGCAGATGTGCATCGGCTGGCGCGTGCAGTGGCCCGATCAACAAGGCGGCATCATCAACCACTCCGGCGAGATGGACGGGCACAGCGCCTATGTGGCGTATGCCCCGGAGGCACAAATGGGGGTGGTTGTGCTCGCCAATCTGGGCGGAGCACGTGACCGATCACGCCGTCCAACCGCCGCGTTGCGGCTTGGCATCGCGCTGAAGCAAGCCGTGCTGTACAGGGCACTCCGCTGGGAATCGGTCCCGCATGACCGCCTGATCCTCTCCAGGGCAGGGCAATCGCCTAGGTCCCAGTTGCATACCGATTAATCGATTTTCTTAATGTATAGGTCTTAATGTAAAAGGACTCGCATTGCTGCAAGTCTTTTCTAGACCAAGTATAGCGGGGACAGGATTCGATTTGACCCATATGTCTGTACTGTCGCGCTTTGCTTATCGATGATCTGCAACTGCGATGGATCGTACATCTCTATATTGATCATAAATACAAGCTGATACGGTGTTTTTACAGGCGGAAAGAAAATACCAGGTTAACCTTATTCAAATTAACACTACTTCTTATCAATAAGCGTCTACGCGTACCCCTGCGTCGCAGAGAACCACATACTTTCTTAACGCTATGAAAACCTTCTGGCACCGGACAAATCAGGCATCATTAAGCGAATTTTTGTGGGTTTTCTCATGCAAAGCAGAGGCTGATCGATATATCTCATAGAACATATCGCCTGCAACTATCCATTTGTATAGGAGATATAAAAAAATCTCATAAGCCGCTTGTTTCGCCGGGCTTTTCTGTTAGTTTCTAAGTGCCTTGTTCTAGCGTTATTGTGATTGATTAATCGGGGGCATTCCGTGGCGAATCAGAAAAAAATCCGTTTACTCCTGACCGCGGTGCTTGTTCTGCTGGTTGGGCTAGTGGTGTATCTCGGCTACGAGGCGTTACAACCTGCGGGATACGATGATTTCTTCGATGAAGAGGTTGCCCAAGCCGAGAAGCCCCGCGACCCGGTCGTTTCGCCGCGGACCGACGGTGAGCTCGACGCGGGCAGCGGCGATATCTTCGCGGGGGGTGTCGAGCGGCCGGCCCGTGATCTTCCGCTGGAACAACCGGGGGGTTCGATCGAAGACGAGGCGGCACGGGGTCTGGACGACGTGTATGGTGCTACGCCGCCGCTGGATTTGAGTCGTCCGAACCCTCAGATGCTCTCGGCGGTGGAGGCGGTGCGTCGGGGTTCTCACCCCGAGCGCCTGTCGACGGTGGTGCCGCCGCGGCCTTACGACGCCGAGCGTTTTGTTGCGGACGAGGCCTACCGGCGGGATTACATGGGTACGGCCGAGCCGGGCCGGGTCTTCGCGACCGCGCAGCCCGGCCCGGGTGTGCAGCAGCTCCGTCGGCGTGCGGCGCGTTACCAGGAGATCGTGCAGGGTGAGACCGTGGAGTTAGCGGTTTGGTCCGAGCCCGGCTCGCCGGTGACGTTCAACTCGTTTGATCTAGGTCGTTTTGAGAACCAGCTGACGGTTGTGACGGTGCTCGCGGACGACGCCGGTGTTGCGCGAGCGTCCTTTACCGCGCCGCCCGGGACGCTGAACCTTTGTGAGATTTTGGCGGGCTCACCCGCTACGACCGGGCAGGTGCACTTCACTGTCCGCGTTCTGCCGAACGTCCCGCCAGGCCACTCCGCCGGGGGCGGCGCGGAGACGATCGGCTCCTGATTCTGCTGACACACCGCGGGTCGGACTTGCTCGGCTCTTTACTTCTCGTATTGATCGCTTCGACACCAGGGGATACGCATGCACCGCTTGACCACTGTTTTATTCGCTCTTTTTTTGATGCTGATCGTGTCGTCCGCCGGGGGCTTCCCCTCGCCGCTGATCATGTCCGACGACGACCCGTTTACGGCGGACCAGACGCTGGATGACGAGGAGGAAGCGCGTGATTTTTTATCGATTTTGCGTACCTGCAACAACATCAGGTATGTGGTTTTATGGGGCGGCGGCGGCGATGGGGACGGAGGCTGCCCGAAGCCGGAACAGATTTCGACGAATGAGTCGGGCGCCTACAACCCGATGGTTACCGGGCTGCTCGCGTCGCAGCGGGTCGAGGGCGTGGATGTGGCCTCGGGCGGGCTGATGCACTTTTCAGCGCTCCAGGACCCCAGCGCTTTCATGGCGACGCCGAACTGTTCGGCTTGCGGTTCGGGCGCTGCGTCGGGCAACCCGTCGCTGATGAACATGTCCGTGAAACAGGTGATCCGCCCGCGGGACGAGATTCAGGGGACGAGCCTGGCGCCGGGCTCGGCGATGAGCGTGTTAGACACGCGTCTGTCGTTCGCGCCGTCGGGTTCGGGCAACCGGGCGTTGTTGTTTGACCCTGCCGACCCGTCGGTTCAGCTGCTGGAGGACGGGGTGGGCAACGACGGGACACTCGACGGGGACTATCAAGACCCCTCTTCGATTCTCTACAAGGGTTTGAAGCTGTACGACGCGAACGACGCGGTGGTCTCGGACCTCAGCCAGGCGGTGCGCGCGGAGCTGACGACCAAGCACGACTCGCTTTGGGGCTTTGAGCTGTTCGATCAAGCCAGCGCCGAGCCTCAGTGGCTCGACGACCTGGAGCGCGGGCGGGTGATCTCGCTCAACGGTAACCACGAGGTCCAGATCGACGGCTACACCGGCGTGTTGGGCTCGTCGCCTCGGACCTCGGCGGCGTGGGTGCGGACCGCCGACCTCGAGGCGGGGGACGGCGGGATCGTGTGCGCCTGGGGCTTTAACTTCAACGGGCTGCGTTGGACGATGCGGATCGATACGGTGTCGGACACCCAGAGCGTGCTCCGCGTCGAGGTTCAGGGCGGATTCATCATGGGCTCGACGAATCTTGCGGACGGCGGCTGGCACCACATCGCCGCGGTGTTGCCCGCGGGCAAGTCGAACGTGGCCGACGTTTTGCTGTATGTCGATGGGCAGCTCGAGACGATCAGCTCCAGCAAGCCGCAGTCGATCAACACGCTCAACTCCAGGGGCGTGCAGTGGGGTAATGGTTTGTTCGACCGCCCGCTCAAGGGCGATCTGGACGACGCGCGTATCTACAGCCGGGGGTTGTCGGCCGCCGAGATCGCCACGCTGGCCAGCGACGGTGTTGTCTCGTCGAGCGGCCTGGAGGGGCGTTGGCTTTTCGACGAAACCGGCGGCACGGTCGCGAACGACGCGAGTGCGAACAATCGAGACGGCACGACCGTGGTGGCCGATCCGGAATACGTCGGGCGTCTGACGCGGGTCAGAGACCGCAACGGCTACGGCATCGACCTCGACTACAAGACGTGGACGCCCGCTCAGATCAATCAGTCGCCTTCACGCCAATGGCAGGTCGACAAGATGACCGACGCGTACGGCCGGGAGACCTCGTTTAGCTACTCGCCGACACAGGTCTCCGGCAGGTGGGTGATCGATCAGGTGACGCTGCCCAACCTCCAGGTGGTGGACTTGAGCTACGCCAACGGCAAGATCAATCAGATCGATCTGCCGGACGGGACGAGCTCGACCTATGACTGGTCGTTCAACACGGGCCTGAACATGGTGGTGCTCGAGATCGACGACGCGGCGGCACCGGGCACAAGGCGGAACAAGACGCTGTGGATGTCGACGAACCTGGGCGACTACCGCGGCGAGGAAGACGACCCGGCTCTGTTTTATAACCAGGCGTCGATGATCACGCGCGCGGTTATCAACGGCACCAACGAGCTCGCCTATGCGCACGTGCCCGACACCGACAGCGGCACGCGGGTGCAGGGCTTCAACTACATGGGGGCGCAGCGTGCGCGGTACACGTACGCGCAGCGCCAGGTCCGCCACCTCGACGCCGGCTGGACCCTGGGCGCCCCCTCGCTTTCCGACAACGCGTTCTCCACAGACTTCGAAGACACCTACCTGCACGCGGAGATCAGCATCGACGGCGACGACCTGCGCGCGGGCATTCCGTCCCGGTTGATCGACGAGCACGGCAACGTCTTGACCTTCGAATACAACAGCGAGAACCTGCCGACCAAGACGACGTACCAAGATGCCACCTTCGAGGCGTGGTCCTACAACACGATCAACCAGGTCACCCGCTACCGGGACCGCCTGGGCAGAGTGACGGTCAACGAGTACGACGCCAACGGCAACCTGACGCTGCGGAAGGTCGGCCTGCTCGAGGTCGGCGGGGCCGATGTCCAGCAGGCCGAGTACGCCGAGTACGCCTGGTCGTACTACAACGGCTCGGAGGGCCCCGCGGTTGCCGGCATCACCGGCGCCGCCGACCCCCAGCCGGTCGGCCTGAAGAAGTCGCAGACCGACGCCAACGGCAACACCACGCACTTTGTTTACAACGCCAACAACTTCCTCATCGCCGAGATCGAGCCCGCGGACCGGGTGGGCGACGCCCGGGCCACCACGCTTTATGAGTACGACACCGTCGGGCGGCTGAGCAAAGCCACCGACCCGCTGGGCCGGGAGACGGGCTACGCCTACGACCTCCGCGACCGGCTGACGGTCGTGACCTACGAAGACGGCTCGACCGACCAGACCTTCTACGCCAACGAACTGGCCAGCGGGGCGGGCAGCCTGGCCAACCTCGTCGTCGCGTCCAAGGACCGCAACGGCAACTACACCCAGCACCGATACGACGGCCACGGCCGACGCGTGACCACCATCCGCGGCATCACCACCGAAACCGACGCGCTCAACCAGTCCTTCGTCCCGGACCCGACCTACCACGACGTCGAGGAGTGCACCTACCTCAACGGAACCAACAAGAAGACCGTCTGCATCCGCAACGGCGAGCGCACCGAGTACCAATACGACTACCGCCACCGCGTCGTCGAGACAACCGTCTACCCAAGAGACAACAGCGGCGCCTTCCCCTTCGCTTCCAACCTGATCGACCCCGACGGCGCCGGCCCGCTCGTCGCGGGCGACGACCCCGGACACCTCGCCCGCAGAACCGTCTACAAAGACAACCTGCCCTTCGCCTCCGTCGATCCCTACGGCCGCGCAACACTCCACGCCTACCGCACCTCCGACTCCGCACGCGTCCGAACCATCAGGGAGACCGTCCCCGGCGGCAGCGGCATCGACCCCGACACCGGCACCTTTTCCGACGTCATCAACCTCACCCGCGATCTTTCCTTCGAAGACGCCGCGACGCTCGGCGCGACGGCTTCCGGCGGCGGTGCGCCCTTCCTGGTCACCGACATGATCAAGGACGCCGAGGGCCAGACCACCTCCACCATGGACCCCCGCAACGTCCAGCACGACACCGTCTACGACTCGCGCGGCCGCGCCACCGAGTCCACCACCGCCGTCGGCACCGCCGTCGAGGCGAAAACAGAGACCGTCTACGACGCCCAGTCCAACATCACCCAGCAGCGCTCCGCACGATACTTCGACGCCGCCGACACCGAGGGCTTCAACAAGGCCTTCACCACCATGACCTACACCGGCCGGAACCTGCTGGCCACCCGAACCGTCGCCGCCGGCGACACCACCTACGACGCCTTCGTCACCTCCGGCGGCACCTCCGGCCTCGGCGCCAAGGCCACCCAGGAGATGTTCTACTACCTCGACGGCACGCACGAAAAAACCGTCGACTTCAACGGCAACGACCCGCAGTTCACCGCCGCCGACCACGAGACCCTCTCCGTCTGGCGCGACTGCTGCAAACGCCTCCGCGCCACCATCGACCAGGAGGGCCACGGCAACGCGCAGGGCACCGACTTCAACGGCAACGTCGCCCACACCGCCGTCGTCGACTCCCTCATCAACGATGTGGTCATCGACGGCGCCACCGGTGCGCGCACCATCGCCGACTCCGACGACGGCGGCCCGGGCATCTGGGACGCCCCCGACGCCCGCACCCTTGCAGAGACCACCACCCGCTTCGACTCGAAGAACCGCCCCGCCGCTATGACGATCTGGCTCGAAACCCTCGGCAAGGTCGACCCCAACGACCCGCCCATCCTCTACGGCGGGTCCATCCAGGGCGGCGCCAACGCGCAAGCCGCTGCCACCGGCGTGAGCACCGCCGCCGGCGGGCTGACCACCCTCTACTACTACTCCGAGGACCTCTACGAGACCCCCGCCGTGTCGGTGGGTGTCGAGGGCGTCCCGACCCGCGGCCCCGCCCAGGGCAACACCATCCTCGTCCACCAGTTCAGCGGCGCCCCGGATATCGACCTGCAGCCGATGCTCAACGAGCTCGCGGCCGACTCGATCGAGGTCATCCGCGACGGCTTCACCAACGCCTCGGCCAGGGCCACCATCAACCCCGAGGGCGAGATCGGCGTCACCATCATGGACGGCGCCGGCCGGGCCGTCATCTCCGCCATGCTCGACCCCACCAACAACAGCGTCGTCACCTGGTCCACCGTGAGCTACGACCGCGTCAGCGACGCGATCGGCACGACCTTCGGCGACACGCTCGAGACCCTCTCGATCTCGGCCCTGGACCACCTCAACCGCTCCCTGACCGACGGCGCCGGCCGGACCGTGGAGTCCGAAGACGCCGAGAACAACGTCGCCTACGCCATCTACGACAACGCCGGCAACGCCATCCGCACGCGCAATGCCAACGATGTGGGTGACGACTGCGACTTCGACCCCCGCGGCCGGCTCATCAGCTGCACCGACACCCAGGGCGACACGACGACGGCCGCCTACAACGACAACAACCAGGTGATCAACCGCACCGACGGCAAGGCCGTCGCCAACGCGGCCGACACGGTCTACGACGCCCGCGGCCGGGCCATCGAAACCACCTCCCGCCTGGCCGTCGCCGACACCAACAAGGCGAGCTTCGACCCGAACTCCAACCTCTTGACGCAGACCGACGCCCAGGGCGGGGTCACGACCTACGAGTACAACCCACGCAACCTGCGCACCGCGACCGACATGCCGGGCCACAACCCAACGTCCGTCGTCGGCGACGCGGACTACGACCGAGTTACAACCACGTTTGATGCAATGCGGCGGCCCACGGAAAAGACCGACCAACTCGGCGATACGACCACCTTCGCCTACGATTTAGCCTCGCGCCTCGTCACGCGGACCTACCGCCTCAACGGCGCGGGCACCGACGAATCACAAGACACCTTCACGTTCGACGATGCAAGCCGGCCTCTGACCGCGATCAAGGGCCGGTACAGCAACACCGTCGCGTTTGCCTACGACGAAATCGGTCGCCTCGAAACGGAATCACTCACCACGAACGGCCAGACGTATACGACGACCCGCGCCTACGACGATGATTCGCGCAACGTCCAACTCACCTACCCCGACGGATCGGTCGTGACACAAACCTACACCGCCCGGAATCAGGTCGAAGACCTCGACTACACGCCACCCGGGGGCAGTGCGACCACCCTCGCCAGCCACACCTACGACGCGGGGATGCGTCAGACCCTGCGTGAATTGGGCAACGGGCTGGATGTGACCCGGGCCTACCGCGATGACAACCTGCTTGAATCGATCGATGTCGCGACCCGCCCGGGTTTGTCGATGAGTTATAGCTACGATCAAAACAAGAGCATGACCGCCGAGGACTTCGACAACGCGGGCGTGATGGATCGCTACGGCGTCGATCTGGTCCAGGACGCGAAAGACCGCATGACCTCATGGACGCGCGACGCGACAATGACCAGCCTTGACATACAAACCTGGGACTTATCATTCGAGCATAACTGGGACAGCACGACACGAACTGATGGGTTGACGCCCATCACCGAGTCGCGCACCCACAACCCCGTACACGAGCTACTCACCCTCGATCCGGATGACACGGGACCGATCACCCCGATCGCAAAAACCCATGATTCAAAAGGAAATCTAAGTAACGACGGATCAGGCCGCGCTTTTGCCCACGACATCGACAACATGCTGTCGCAAGTCACGGTCAGCCCCGGCGCTGCCCGAGGCACCGTCGGCACGCACAGCTACACGTACGATGCGCTTAACCGCCGTGTGAGTAAGACCGTCAACGGCACGACGACCGTGTTCGTCTGCTCGGGCTCACAGGTTATCGCGGATTACACCGGTGGTACTGCGGCATCTGCCCCCGATCGGAAGTACGTCTTCTGTAGCACCTGCTACATCGACGAGCCGATCGCGCTGATCGATGCAACGGGCCCATCCGAAGCAACGTACTACTATCATCGCAACCGCCAGTACAGCGTGATCGGTCTCACCGACGGCACCGGTACGGTGATCGAACGCCACGCCTACACGGCCTACGGCGACCCCGCCATCCTCGCCCCCGACGGCGTGACGGTATTGACCACTTCCGGGTTTGGCAACGCGTACCTGCACACCGGCCGACGCTACGATGCCGAGAGCGCGCTGTACTACTACCGCGCCCGCTACTACGGCCCGGCGCTAGGCCGATTCCTAGAGCGCGACCCCCTCGGCTATGTGGATGGGATGAACACCTATGCCGCCTACCATGTGATGTGGGGTGGAGTGGATCCACTTGGTCTAGCTGCTAAGCAGTACACTAGGAAAGATGCTGTATTAGCAGATAAGTCAGGCGGTCCATGGGACGAGGGTGTCGCGTTAATCTGGCACATCAAAAGTACTAGTTGGAATCCTTCGACAAGCCTAGGGGCAGGGCCAGACGGCGAGTTGGCTGTTGTCTTCCCCTCTGAGTGGAGTATCGACGTAACAACTTCTACTGAAGGTGATTGGCCTAAGCATGTGAAGCATAGTGGTACACTTACACTTGTTGAAACAGGATGGGAAAGGTATTCGAGTGAGGAAGATGAAGAGATCTGTTGGGTGGAATGCCGCAAATATACAGGTGCGGTTGCGTATGGTCAATCTCATTCAGTGGAAGGTCTTCAGGACATTATTGATATTACTTTGAAGTTAACTATTGGTTTGATTGGACTTGATCCCAATATTTATGAATCTGACCATGTAGACATTGATCTGAACAACAGTGCGAATATCAATGTTGATTTGGCCGGGGATGGTGTTCTTGAGGAGTTAGAAGATTTATTGCGGGAACGTATTAATAGGAAGAGAGTTGCTGGCACGATATCATTTGCATATAGAGTATGTGCAGATGGAAGAAGTGGCGAATATGCTCGGGGTGAAATAAAAGGCACAGGACTGCGTGGATTTGAGCAATTTGAATGGTTTAGCGAAGGCTTGCATCCATCAATTGAAGAACAGTTTCCCGTAGAACAGGTTGAGTAGACAAGTAGTTGATTTTATCGTTTTATGTTTTTAACTATATTGGAACATAGCATGAAGAATGTTGTTATTGCGATTTTTTTAACTACCCTTGCCACATTGATTGTTGGCTGTGCAAGCCAGGAGTCTAAATCAGATATATCTACAGTTACCAATGTCCACATTAAACTTACCAATCCGTCTAACAAGAAGAGTTTAAGTGGATCCGTATGTTTTAAGGTACCCGATATTGCAAACGGCTTTAGCGCAGTTGCACATAGCTATGTAGAGAAGCAATCAATAAAGCAATCTGGTGAAGTCGGCAAATTAACTGTACTTGGAGTACAAAATGCGATACTACCATTTAATGTTGACAAGAATTATAGTATGCCGGGGCGAGAAGATTTCGCATATCATGGAAAGTATTACGCCCTAAATGAAAGATTTCCAAGAATTGATTTTAGTCTTCCATATATTAAAAATCTGGCATTTCATGAGCAAAGTGATGATTTGCATGAATTTTTTCTTACTCTTATTTTTGTGCCTAAAGTTGACTCGATAAAGTGTGTCGTGTCAATTCAGCTAAGTAGCGATGGTGTGGCATCTACTGACGATGGGTGGTACTGGGTAGAAAAAGAAATCAATTGGGATGAAGTTACTCAAAAATGGGATCTGAAAGATATGGTTATCGATATTACTTGGTCTGGTTCTGATCACACTAAGCCCAATATTGTATTTAGGTAGGCGCATGTAGTTTGTTCGGCGGGTGGCCGGGGTCAGGCCTTGCCTGCCCCCGGAACGAGTACTCTTGATGTGCGCACGCTTGCAACCCTGCCAACCTTCCGTTGGCATTCTTGAAGCCGGCACCTCCGGAAGCGGCCGAGCGGTGATCTCCGCCATGCTCGACCCGACCAACAACAGCGTGGTCACCTGGTCCACCGTCAGCCACGACCGCGTCTCCACCGCGATCTCCACAACCTACGGCGATACCCTCGAAACCCTCTCGATCTCCGCGCTCAACCACCTCAACCGCTCGTTCACCGACGGCGCGGGCCGGACCGTCGAGACCCAGGACGCCGAGAACAACGTCGCCTACGCCATCTACGACAACAACGGCAACCCCATCCGCACCCGAGACGCCAACGCCGTCGGCCGGGACTGCGACTTCGACCCCCGCGGCCGGCTCACCAGCTGCACCGACACGCAGGGCGACACCACCACGACGACCTACAACGACAACAACCAGGTGCTGAGCCGCACCGACGGCAAGGGCGTGGCCAACAAGGCCGACAACGTCTTCGACGCCCGCGGCCGCCCGATCGAATCCACCTCCCGCCTGACTGCACTCGACAAAAACTTCCGGGGGTACGACCCCAACTCCAACCTCCTGACCCAGACCGACGCCCAGGGCGGGGTGACGGCCTACGAGTACAACCCCCGCAACCTGCGCACCGCGACGCTCATGCCCGGTCACAACCCTTCGTCTGTTGTGGGTGATAGCGACTACGACGCGGAGCTGACCTTCGACGCGATGCGTCGCCCGCTGCTCAAGACCGACCAGCTCGGCGACACCTGCGTCTACACCTACGACCTCGCCTCGCGCCTGCTGACCCGGGACTACCGCACGGCGGCCAACTCAACACTCGGCGGCGATGGCTTACCTTCCGGGGGCATCGCCGACACCGACACCTTCACCCACGACGACGCCAGCCGCCCGCTGACCGCCGTCAAGGGCCGGTACAGCAACACGGTCACCTTCGCCTACGACGAGATCGGCCGGCCGACGAGTGAGGCGCTCACCATCGGTTCCGGGGGCGGCGTCACCTACACCGTCGGCTACACCAATTATGACGATGACTCCCGCCTAACCACCCTGACCTACCCCGACGGCTCAACGGTCACGACCTCCTTCACCGCCCGCAACCAGGCCGAGGACATCGACTACAAGCCATCAGGTGGTGTCACAACGACCATTGCCACCATGTCCTACGATGCGGGCATGCGGCACACCACCGCCGCGCTCGGCAACGGCCTCACGCCGACCTACGCGTACCGGGAAGACACCTTGCTCGACACCCGCGACAACATGCTCGAGAGCATCACCGTCGCGGGCAAGGCGGGTCTGACCTTCGATTACACCTATGACGCGAACAAGAACATGACCGCCGAGGACACCGGCGGCGTCATGGACGACTACGGCATCGACCTGGTGCAGGACGCCAAGGACCGGATGACCAGCTGGACACGCGACACGACCAACACCGCCCTCGACAGCCAGTCGTGGACCCTGAGCTTCGAGTCGGACTGGGACGACACGACCCTGACCGACGGTGGGACGGGCACGACCCAGACACGGACCCACAACGCCCCGCACGAGCTGCTGACCATCGACCCGGACGGGGCGGGTGGTCTTCCCGCGTTCAGCCAGACGTACGATGCCAAGGGGAACCTGACCGCCGACGGCGACGGCCTGACGCACACGTTCGACTTCGACAACATGCTCAGCCAGGCGGTGGTCAGCAGTGCCAGCCCGCGTGGGGTCGAGGGCACGCACAGCTACACCTACGACGCCCTGGGCCGGCGGGTCAGCAAGACCGTGAATCCGACCGCTGGCTCTGCCGTCACGACCGTCTTTGTGTGTGCCGGCCAGCAGGTCATCGCCGAGTACACCCCCGGAAGCGGCGCCGCCAACCCCGAGCGCAAGTACATCTTCTGCGCGACGGGCTACATTGACGAGCCGGTCGCGTTGATCGATGCGACAGGTCCGTCGGAAGACACCTACTACTACCACCGCAACCGCCAGTTCAGCATCATCGGCCTGACCGACGACACGGGCACGGTGATCGAACGCTACGCCTATACCGCCTACGGCCAGACCACCGTCCTGGACGCCGGCGCGGCGCTTGACGCGGACGGCATCAGCGATGTGCTCAACCCGTACACCTACACCGGGCGTCGTCTGGATGATGAGACGGGCCTGCACTACTTCCGCGCCCGCTACCACGACGCGGTACTTGGGCGGTTCTTAGAGCGCGACCCGCTCGGCTACCCCGACGGGTTGAACAGCTATGCCGCCTACCATGTGATGTGGGGCGGGGTGGACCCGAGTGGTTTGTCTGGTGGGCCAGCTCGCGATCCTGGCGGACACCATGAAAAATTGCGAGAACGCCGTGAGGAACGCAGAAGAGCACGCGAAGAATCTCAAAGTGGCTGGGCAACCTGCTGTGACTCGAATGGAAACGAAGTTTCATACAACAGAGAGACGCATTGCTGCGAAGATGGTGCTCTCGTAGAGAAGGTTACTGTATACATTGTTAATCGGGGTGGGGGTCCTCCCGGTCATATGCCTGAAATGTTTTTGGGTATAACCGGAGGCCATACTGATCTTATTATTCCCGGATGTGGTATAGTTGACTATTTTACGACAGCTAGTTTTGAGCCAGATCCACTTGCATTACTATTCAGACGTGATCCAGGTGTTGTCTTTAACACTCCAGAAGAATTTAGAACGTATCGCCCGTGGTATCAAGATGGTTCAAGGCGTGATTGGATTTGTGAAATTAAAGTATGTCCGTCGCAAGCAGAAAAAATGTGCGATGAAGTCGCTAAGCTAGATCAAGATCCCGGTAAATTTAATGGGGCTTTTAACAATTGCTCAACTAATGCATGTGACATTTTGGGAGCAGGTGGTGTTGGTTCAGGTCGGATCCCAGGTTTTGATACGCCACAGGATTTGCAGGTTAACTCTGGCAGTCAAAATTGCTATTACGGAAGAACTATCTATGATCCGGTAGGCGGTCAGTATAAAGTTTTTAGGGATAGAGATCAGAGCCATCATTATACGGTACCTGGCGATGGATCGTCTTTTTAAAATCTTATTGCTTAGAAAGAAATGTGGCATGAAATACTTGTTATATATGACTGCAATATCTTTATTATTTACTTTAGGCTGCCAGCCAGAAATGATTCATTATGTGAATAGAGGTGAGACTGACGCAAATATCCAGGTGGATGATTTGTGTAGCGTTATGGCATCTGTTGTGGAAATAACTGACTACGAGCGATCTCGAAATACTAATGAGCCAATACACCCTTCTCAGTATTATCGATATTGGGTCGATGTGAGGGTTACTCAGTCTTTTTGCCCGTCTATTAAGCCGGGCAAAAAATTTCGTTTGATATTCGGGCCATATGAGCTAGGAGACAAGAAATTAGAGCATGGAGAAGAATTAATTCTATATTTTACAGAGAATGGGAAATTTCATAGTTTTGATATGTACACAGACAATGGAGCGTAAACATCTTAAGAAAAATTAACGATGAAGATTGAGTTCACCTTCCGCCTTGGCATCTGAGCGCCTACAGACCTCCTTCGTCGTAACCATACGACTTGGCCTGCGGCGGGTGGCCGGGGTCAGGCTTTGCCTGCCCCCGGAACGAGTGCTCTTGTTGTGCGCCACGCGCAAGTGTGCCACGCTTTCGTTGGCGTTCTTGAAGTTGGCACTCTTGATTGGCAGGGCCTGACGCTGTGTTACACGTGCGATGACGCCTCATGGCCCCTCACCGCCATCAAGGGCCGGTACAGCAACATCGTCACGTTCGCCTGCGACACCTCGGCCGGCCCGAGAGCGAAGCCCTTACGACCGACGGTGCCGGCCCGGCCATCGAGTCCGAAGACGTCGAGGGCAATGTCTCGTTTGCGGTCTACGACAACAACGACAACAACCAGATGATCAACCGCACGGACGGCAAGGGCGTGGCCAACGCCGCCGACACGGTCTTCGACACCCGCGGCCAGGTGATCGAGACGATCAGCCGCCTGGCTGTCGCCGACACCAACAAGGCGGCCTACAACCCCAACTCCAACCTTCTCACCCAGGCCGACGCCGAGTGCGGAGTTATGAAGTACGAATACAACCCCCGGACCCGCGCATGGATGAACTGCTGGATTTGTGAGGTGGTGACGGATTCGATGCAGTCGGCTCCAATAGGCCGGTCTTTGCACCGCTGATCTTGGCCGGGCTTGCGGTGTGGCTTCTTCGCTTTCGTTGAGACGCGGCGGCTCGTGATTTCGATTTGTTCGCAGCACGGGTCCAAGGCCTCGCGGAGGTAGTAGACGTCGGTCTGGGCAGACTTCGCCGTCTTCTTTGTCCGGATGTGATTGATGTAGGCCCCGACCACCTCGGTGATGGGTGTCCGAGTTGGGGGCGGGTTATCGTTGCCTTGGGCCTGCTACGAATCGATGCGACGCAGCTTTTCTTTGGCGATCTGCAGTGAGCTTGTTTTCAGGGAGCGGCGGCGTTGCTTGCCGCCGATGTAGACCTGCGCGTAGTAGACGTCGCCACGTTTGAGAAGACTTGCCACGCTTGACCTCTGGGGTCCTTATTGAGGGAGCCTCGGCAGGTCTCTTTTTCGTGGCAGGGTACAAAACAGGTTCCAACTCGACCATGTTTACCACAAAAAAAGGGACCTGCGATGACGCAAGTCCCTTTCAAAGCTGGAATAGCGGGGACAGGATTCGAACCTGTGACCTCCGGGTTATGAGCCCGACGAGCTACCAGACTGCTCTACCCCGCACCGAGTAGTGGGGCAAGATGATAAGGCTTGCCAACCGTGGTGTCAAGTCGATGCTCTGTCTAAGAGGCTCGTATGGGTTGACCGTATCATAGGCGGTTTCACCTTATTCCACATTGTGAGGTTTGCTATGTGTAAATTGCTGAGTGGTTTGGGCGTGTTACTTGTTGCCATCGCGGTGGCTGGGTGCGGTCCAACAACGTTTGTCGTCGGGGTGACGCCGGGGGATCAACGCATGGTGACGACGGTGATTGAGCCTGCCAAGACGCGGACGCGGGATCGCGTTGCCGTGATCGATGTCACTGGGATGATCTTGAACGCACGAATCCCTGGCCTGCTCAGCGATGGCGAGAACCCTGTCAGTATGTTTCATGAACAACTCGCACACGCGGCAAAGGACAAACACACTAAGGCGGTGGTACTCCGGCTAAACACGCCGGGCGGTGCGGTCGCGGCGAGCGACATGATGTACCGGGAGGTCCTGGATTTCAAAAAACAAACCGGCAAGCCTGTTGTCGTCGTCATGATGGATGTCGCGGCTAGCGGCGGGTACTACCTCGCGTGTGCAGGCGATTATTTGATCGCTTATCCGAGTACGGTGACTGCCTCGATCGGGGTCATTTTCCAAACGATTAGTCTGCAGCCCGCTTTGTCCAGCATCGGGATCCAGGCCGAGGCGATTACCAGCGGGCCTAACAAGGAAGCGGGGTCGCCTCTGAGTGAACTGACCGATGGCCATCGCGGGGTGTACCAGTCGATGGTGGACACGTTCTATGCGGATTTCACGGGCATCGTGCGTGAGGCCCGGCCCGGTATCAGTGAGGCGGATTTCAAGGAGGTGACGGACGGCCGTGTCGTGACAGGCCGGCGGGCGCTTGCAGTTGGTCTGGTTGATGCGCTTGGGGATTTGGACGATGCGTTCGCCAAGGCAAAAGAGCTTGCCGGCCTGGCTGACGCGTCGATGGTTCGTTACCACCGGCCGCTCGAGTACGTCGGGTCGCCCTACGCAAGTAGCGACGGCCGGCAGCCCGAAGCGGCCTCGACACAGGTCAACCTGCTACAACTCAATATCGATGGCGCGTTCGGGGGGATGCCCTCAAGCTGTTTCTACTATGTTTGGTTACCCGGTGTAAGATAAAATAGTGCCGGCTTGCCATCTCTTGAAAAAGCACCTCACAACCAGTCGGAGTCGACATTTACTGATCGAGGCTTGGGTATATGCAAACGCTAGATATTGAATGCCCCACGTGCGGGGAGATGCTTGAATTGGACGCGGGGTTTGCGGGTGGGGTATGCCGGTGTTCGAGTTGTGGCACGCTGATGACTGTGCCGAGTGATGCCGGCAAGGCCGAGTCTCTAATGCGGCCGTCTTCGAGCGCCTCGGTAGGCTCCGGCGGCATCAGCGGGATGGGTGTTCCGGACCCGGGGCCTCGGCGAAGTACACGGACTGGCAAGAGGCGCCGCGGGAAGAAGAAGGGTAAGCCCAGTAAGGGGCGGCCGATCAGCACGACGATCGAGACGGGCGAGTATCGCACGGCGAGCGGCAAGGTCATCCGCGTCGATGAGACGACGCGCGTGCCCATGGCGGAGAGCAAGAAGAAGCAGATCCGTATGGCGACGACCATCGTGTTCTTTTCAATCATTGCGGTCGTTGTCGTTGCGGCGGTTGTTGCCATCGTCATGATTACGGGTGGGCCGGGGGGGGGTAAGGCCGGGGCTGCACAGGCGTACGACCCCGCGGCGAACCCTTATACGCTTGAGTTCGCAAACGTCATGGGTCTCCCGGTCACCGATCGCACGGTGGTGGTGATCGAGGCTTCTGAATACAGTGCCGAGTGGGCATCGGTTGCTGGCGATATGATCGCGGCGGGCTTGAGCCAGAAATCGAGCGAGGGCGAGATCGCGCTGGTTGGGGCGGGTGGCAAACCGATCAATTTCGCGGGCGGCCCGCCACGCAA
Source organism: Planctomycetota bacterium (assembly GCA_039024275.1). Lineage (GTDB taxonomy): Bacteria > Planctomycetota > Phycisphaerae > Phycisphaerales > Phycisphaeraceae > JAHQVV01. Next base: position 29,995 of record JBCDKD010000046.1, read on the forward strand.
GACACCCATTGGTTCGGCCGAGACACGCGGCTGGTTTGAGAAGCTGCCTACGGAAGGCGAGGCGGATATCGGGGCGTCCATTACCGCAGCCCTCCAGTGGGAGCCAAAAACACTCATCGTGATCAACGGCTACACGGAGGTGGCCGATATCGAAGCATGGGACGCCCTTCTCACGAAAGAAGGTGGCCCGCAAGTCCACGTGGTGCACATCGGCAACAGTTCCCCCGAGCTAGAGGGTTGGGCCGGCGAGCGTGGCGGCAACGCGGTCGTCCTGTCTGTGCAGGATATTGAGGCGTTAAAAGAACTTGCCGCCGAAGGGCAAGAAGACTGAAGTCTTGTATCTATATCGCGTTGAAAACCGTGCCCCCCATGAGGACGTATAGCTCGTTCATAAACTTCGCGAGGAAGAAGTTTGTGATGATGATCGCGATGAAGCTTGTGACAAACGCTTCGGTTGCCGCCTTGCCCACCCCTGCTGCCCCGGCCTCGCAGTGGAATCCCTTGTAGCAACTGATCAGGCCGATCAGTAAACCAAAAGCCGCGGCCTTGACTAAGCCAGTCACCACATCAAAGCTCGTGACAAAGTCCGAGGAGAACTGCCAGTACGCGCTCGCCTCGACGCTGAACCCGACCACCACGACCAGCCAACCACCCAAGATCCCCATGAGGTCGCTGGCGACCGTGAGGATCGACACCATGATCACGCAGGCCAACACGCGCGGCACGACGAGGTAGCGTATCGGGTCGGCGCCCATGACACGCAGGGCATCGAGCTGGTCGGTCACGCGCATCGTGCCGATCTCTGCGCTGACCGCCCCGCCGACACGCCCCGCGATCATTACCGCGGCGAGGACCGGGCCGATCTGCTTGACGACGGAGAGGTTGATGATCCCGCCGATGCGCGTCTCCTGCCCGATCGAGCGCATCTGGTCGAACATCTCAACCCCGAGGACCGCGCCGACGAACCCGCCGACAAGCATGACGACAGGCATCGACCGCGTGCCGACCTCGTAGAGCTGTGGCAGCAGCAGGCGCATCCGGCCGAACCCCGCGCCGTGTGCAAAACCTGCAGACACGCTGGCCAGGCAGAACCGCACGAACCGACCAAAGCCTTCGAGTAGATCAAGGATGCGTTGGCCCAACGGGGCGAATGGACTGAGGATCATGAGCGAACCGTAACGCAAGGCATGGCCGGAAGCGACCAGGCAAGGGTGGCTGATGGGATTCGAACCCACGACCTTCGGGATCACAACCCGACGCTCTAACCAACTGAGCTACAGCCACCACCGTACGGGTATCTCTGACCCGAGTCCCAAAAAGTACGCCGACCCGCCGTACATGTCAAACAACTCCGCCGCCCCTTATTAGGAGGATTGGCCTACAAAGCCCGCCCTTACCGATGTTTGCCGTTAGACGGGGCCACGATTAAACTGTTTGGTCCGATCAGACTACGGGAACAGGACACCGCCATGACACGATTCGCCACAATCTGCCTCGCGTTGGGGATGCTCTTGTCCGGCATCGGCTGCAGCTACATCAAGACTCCCGCGGTCGCGTTCAACGACGACGGGGAGTACCTGCCACAGGATGTCGGCGAAGGGCTTGTGAAGTCACCCAACCCGCTGATCCCGGACGTACCGATGCCTGTGGGTTTCAAGGCCGTCGCCAGCCAGAGCTACTGGCAGTACAACGGCAATATCCGCGAGGTGAACCACGTCTATCAGGGCCATGCCGAGCCTGGCGATGCCGCCGAGTTCTACCAGCGTACCCTTCCAAGCAATAACTGGTCACTGGTCGATATCCAAGGGATCGGTGAGGCAACCGTCCTACGATATGTCAAGGGCCCTGAATCACTCAAGATCACGACCAAGGATGGCTGGGCCGTCAGCACCATTACGATCAATATCGACGCCCAATAACGCTCACGCCGCCCTGCCCGGTAGCGCCTGTGCGAGGAAGAACACCATGGATTCTGAACGCCGACACGAACTCGAAACCAACGACCTGCGCGAGTTCCTCGATAATTTTAAGGACTTCTGGGACAAGCACGGCAACCGCCTGCTGATCATCCTGATCGTGGTGCTGGGCGGCTGGTTGGGCTACTCCAGGTACAACCAGTGGCAGGCTGATAAGGCGGAGGCCGCCTATACCGAACTCAACGACGCGGACTCCGTAGATGCTTTCCGGACGATTGCCGGTGAGCGCAGCGAGGTGCATGACGAAGCGATGCGTCGTGGTGGCGATATCGGCTTAAGCCAGGCTCGCAAGGCGCTGATCGATGGCGACGTTGAGTCTGCAAAAAGTTTATTAACGAAAGCAGACTCGGCGTACCTCGCGCTCGTCGAGCGTGGTGCCACAGCCGAGTACCAACTGGTTGGTCACGAGGGATTAGCGAAGGTCGCGGTGATGCGCGAGGACTGGGACAAGGCGGCGGGTCATTACGGGTCGATCATTGAATTGGCCGGTGAGTCATTTGTCGCCCAATCGGACCGTGCCCAACGCGCGCTAGATCGGATCGATCTGTTGAAGAACCCCGTCGCGTTTGCGGCGCCTGAGGCTGAGCCCCCTTCGGAGGCGCCCGCGGTGGATCCGGTCCCGGCCTTGCCGCCGTTGCCCACACCTCCCGCCGAGTAAGTTACAGCCTGCCGGAGCCATGGTGCTCTGCTCGTTTCCGCATGATGCTGACGATTCTTGCCACTTCATCATCATGCTTCGTGCTCAGACCGAGCCCTGCCCATGACCGACATGCCCCACCCCGAGTCTACCGAGTCGCTGGCTCGGGCGCGGCGGTACTTCGCCGAGTCGTTGGAGGACCTCGAAGAAGCCGGGGCCGAGCGCATGTCGTGGACCATGTCCAAGGACAACGCCCTCCGATTGGACAAGTACGTGCAGGGTCGGCTCAAAGGCATCTCACGCAGCCAGGTGCAAAAGCTCATCGAACTTGGGGCCGTCACCGTTAACGACACCGTGGGCAAGGCCTCGCAGAAGCTGCGCCGTGGCGACATCGTCGAGGTCGTCGTCCCGCCCAAGCCCGCCGATGACCTGATCCCCGAGAACATCCCGCTGGACATCCTCTACGAGGACGATGTCTTCATCGCGGTCAACAAGGAAGCCGGCATCATCGTCCACCCCGCCCGCTCGCGGCTTACCGGGACGATGATCAACGCGCTGGCCTACCACTTCGAACACCACCCCGGCAACACCATCGACCGCACCATTAACGCCGACGCTGGGCGAAGCGAAGCGTCTTATGAATCCCTGCCGACCAAGTCCGGCAATAAACGCAACCGTGCAAAAGACAAAAAGAACGAACAAAGGAAGGCGGGACGGGCGTCCGGCCCGTCTAGCGAACCTTGTGCTGCTTGTGACGGGCGGGACGCCCGTCACACCAGAGGCAAACCAACTCTGCATAAACCCTCCCTCTCCTCCGTCGGCGAAGACGCCGCACGCCCCGGCGTCATCCACCGCCTCGATATGAACACCACCGGCGTCATCCTCTTCGGCAAGCAGAACGAGGCCCACTGGCTGCTTGCCAAGCAGTTCGAGGAACGCACTAACACCAAGGCCTACCTTGCTGTTGTCCACGGCAACCCCGAGCCCGTCGGCGTCATCGACCAGCCCCTAGGCAAGCACCCGACGATCCGCGAGGGCAACGCCGTCCGCCATGACTCCACCGGTAAGCACGCGCTCACACTCTACCGCGTCCGTGAACAGTACGAGGGCTATGCGCTTGTCGAGTGCGAGATCAAGACCGGCCGAACCCACCAGATCCGCGTCCACCTCCAGTACATCGGCCACCCCATCGCCGGTGACATCATGTACGGCGGCGAGATCGTTGGGCCCAAGGAACTCGACGACCCGCCCTTCCCCGCTGGCTCGCGCGTCAACATCAGCTACGCCCGCAGCAAGGAAGATGGCAAGAAACAAGAGGCCCTCGCCGCCGCACGCATGGAGCAAGGCGACGCCCACCCCGACGGCCCGCTGATCATGCCCTACCCCGCCCTGCATGCGGCGTACCTCAAGATCAAGCACCCGCTCGATCGCCACGACATGGTCTTCACCGCCCCGCTGCACGAGCCGATGCGGACGCTGGTGAATGAGCTGCGCAAACGCCCGAACGCCAGCGGTGTGAAAGCGACCGATGCGAGTTGCTATATTGACATGGCTTATGCGCTTAGCGTGTAAGCACCATGAAGCAATCCAACACCTGCCCGAAGTGTGGTTCCGGCGATGTCGTCAAAGCCCGCGCGATCGATCGTGGTGAGGGCGACGCCTCATGGACGATGGAAGTCGCGACCTATGACAACCCCGACGCCCTGATCTTCAAGGGCAAAAAGTCCGCGGATCTCGAAGCGTGGGTCTGCAGAGAGTGTGGCTTCACGGAGTTCTATGCCATAAAGCCAGACTACCTGAAAGGCGAAGACGACTAGCCCACATCGATCAGGCCCAGGGCCTCGCCGTACTGCTGGCGCACGACCTTGCGGAGCATACCGTGCTCGGGGGCGGTGAGCTGCCAGTCGGCGTCGATCATCTTCTCCGCGTCGAGGCGGGCGAGCTTCAGGAGGTCGATGTCCTCGGGGATCTGTGCGACGCGGAGGGGCGGCATGCCGGACTGGCGCGTGCCGAAGAAGTCGCCCATACCCCGGATGCGGAGGTCTTCCTCCGCGATCTTGAAGCCGTCGTTGGTGGAGCGGATCGCTTCCATGCGGTCGATGGCCTCGTCGGTGGTGGGGTCGGCGATGAAGACGCAGAGCGGGCGTCGGCTGGATGCCCCCCTGCCGATCCGGCCGCGCAACTGGTGCAGCTGTGCCAGGCCGAAGCGCTCGGCGTGCTCGATGATCATGACGCTGGCGTTGGGCACGTCGACACCGACCTCGATCACGGTCGTCGCAACGAGGACGTGCGACTCCCCTACCCGGAAGGCTTGCATCACCGCTTCGCGCTCGTCGCGCGACAGCCGGCCATGCACCTCGGCGATGTTGTATTCCTTGCCCACTACCTCGCGGAGCATCTTCGCGGTGTCGGTGACGTTGCGTAGACCGGCGGCGTTGTTCCCCTCCTCAGCCTCGTCGCTCTCGCTGGCCGAGTCGATCACCGGGACGACGACATAGGCCTGCTCGCCACGGGCCAAGCGGGTCTTGAGGTAGTCGTAGACTTCGTGGGCCTGGCCGGGCTTGACGACGCGGTTGTCCGCGGGGACCCGGCCCGGGGGCTTGCCGGTGATAGTCGACACGTCCAGATCGCCAAAGATCGTTAGCGACAGCGTCCGCGGGATCGGCGTCGCGGTCATAACCAAGTGGTGTGGGACGAGGCGCCGGCCCTGTTCGTCCAGATTGTCATTCTCTTTGAGCCTGGCCTTCTGCATCACGCCGAAGCGGTGCTGCTCATCGACGACGGCGACGGCCAGGTCGTTGAACCTGACCGCGTCGGTGACAAGCGCCTGCGTGCCGATGACGATATCGGCGTGCCCTTGTGCGATCTCATCAAGCAGGCGCTGCCGGTCTTTGCTACCACTGCTGGACTGGCCGGCGGTCATCAGCCGTAAGCGGACGTTGGTGCCCCCGAGCATCGCGCTGATCGAGCGGTAGTGCTGCTCTGCAAGGAGTTCGGTCGGGGCCATGAGTGCCGCCTGCTTTTTTGCCGCGACCGCCAGCAGCATAGCGTACAGCGCGACAGCGGTTTTACCGCTTCCAACATCACCCTGAACCAGCCGGTTCATCGGTTCGTCCTTCGCGAGGTCGTTTGCGATCTCGTTAATCACCTTGTCCTGCGCATCGGTCAGCTCAAACGGGAAGCGATCGCGGATATGCCCGTCGATCGCGTCGCTCGCTGGCAAGGCCGGCGCGACCTGCTTCTTACGGACGTAGGCCCGCTTCATCACGATGCCCAGTTGGAGCAGCAGCAACTCGTTGTAGGCCAAGCGGCGACGGGCCGCCTTGTGCTCGTCCGGCTCGCGGGGGTTATGGATCAGGCGGAACGCTTCGGCCAGTGCCGGCATGTTGTGGGCGGCAGTGAGCTCGGTGGGCAGCGGGTCCTCCAGGCTCGGCAACACGTGGTCGAGCGCCTCTTTGACCAGTCCTTCAAGCACCGGCGCGGTTAAGCCCTCGGTGGTTGGATAGACCGCGCGCAGCCGGGCGGCCCGGGCGGGCTGGTTTTCTGCGGCTTCTTCGGAGAGCAGTTCCCACTTCGGGTTGGACATCTGCGGGTAGCCGTTGAAGGACTTGCACTTGCCCTGGACACGGAGCGTGTGGCCGACGAACAGCTTTTCACGGAGGTAGCCCGCGTTGAACCAGACGAGGCTGAGTGTGCCGGTATCGTCCTTAAGGGTCGCCATGAACCGGCCCTTTTTGCCGAACTGTCCGGGCTGCCAGCGTGTTGCTTCGATCACCCCGCGAGCGGATCCGACTGTCTTGTTGTCCTCAATGAGGTCGACGATCGCCCCCTCGGCGGACTGGTCCTCATATCGGGCGGGCAGGTGGCGGATCAGGTCTGCGATCGTGTTGATGCCGAGTTGTCCGAGGAGCTTGAGTCGAGCCGGGCCAACACCGGAAAGCAGCTTGACCGAGTTGCCCGGAGTAAGGGTGTGGGGCGGTTTGTCGGTAGCCTCTGGGTTGGGGTGACCCTGCGTCGTCATGGCATGATGGTAGCGTCGGATCGAACAGGCACCGCCTGCTGGCGTACAATACGCTTTCTTGGATATTTCTTCCCGCTACGTCCTTGCCTATGACCCTGACCGAGCAAATCGAGCGCGACCTGATTCGTCTGCTTGCCCAGCGAGAGCCGCTACCGTTTCGCCTATCCCTCTCGGGGATCGCCAAGCACTTCGAGGTCAGCCCGATGCCGGTGCGGACGGCGGTGCAGTCGCTCGTGGACCAGGGCGTTCTGGAAAAAGGCGAGGCGGGCCGGCTCAGCGTTATCGAAGAGCGTTTGCCCGACCTTGCGGACCTGCCTGATGACGCGATGCCCGCTGACGATGCAAGCCTCCTGGACCAATTGATCAGCGAGATCATCCACCGCGGCTTGACCCAGGATGAGCACTACCTGCGCGAATCGGCGACAGCAGAGCAGTACGGCGTCGGGCGCACCGTGGTCCGTCGACTGTTCAGCGAGCTAGCAGGCCGGGGCTTGTTGACACACGTACCGCGCTGTGGCTGGTTGGTCAGGCCGTACCGCGAAAAGGACACGATCGACTACCTCGCGGTGCGGGAACTCCTCGAGCGTGAGGCGCTGGAAGAGGCGTTTACAAGGCTTGATCCGGGCGTCCTCCGCGACATACGGGACGGGAACCAGCCCAGCGGACCTGGCCGCCAGGCCAGGCTGGACAACCGTCTGCACGACTACTGGATCGGCCTGAGCGGGAACCGTTATATCCAGGCCTTCTTCGAGCGTGAGGGGGGCTACTACGCGACGGTGTTCGATTACGCCGGGCTCGAACCCGGTGCCACGGATTCGATGGTGGAGCAGCACCGCGCGATTCTGGACGCCCTGCTGGCGCGTGATCTCGGTAAAGCGATGGAAGCGCTCTCCAAGCATATCCAGGCCCAGCGGAAGAGCGTCTCGGGCATGATCAAGCATCGGAAAAACGCTGCTGCGGATATTTGACATTGCATCCAATATCAATATGATATTGCAAACGTATTCAGGAGATACACGATGGCCGCCATTGAATGGCGCGGCGTTTTCCCCGCCGCCTGTACTCAGTTCAACCAAGACGAATCGCTCAACATCCCCGCCACGCTCGAACACATCGAGGTGCAGATCCAGTCTGGGATCCACGGCCTGGTGATGCTCGGCACGGTCGGCGAGAATTGCTCGCTGCTCTACGATGAGAAGATCGAGATCCTCAAGGCGACGGTTGAGCACGTCGCGGGCCGGATCCCCGTGCTCACGGGCGTCGCGGAGTACACCACCACACTCGCATGCAAGTTTGCTCAGGACGCGGAAGCCGCGGGCGTCGATGGCCTGATGCTGCTGCCT
>JBCDKD010000047.1:0-37141 GCA_039024275.1 Planctomycetota bacterium
AACACACCGGGGTGGTCCCCCATCGCTTCGGACAAAGCCGCCCCCGCCGCCACACGGTCACGCACCTGCAGCAAGACCGATTCAAAACCACGATTGCGTTGAAACCGGAGCCAACGGTCACGCTTGCTCTGCACCTTTGCTGACTCCGGCCCAATCGCCGTGTCCAGCGCCTGCAGCATCGGGGTGCCCACCGCGAGCAGGGTCGACAGCTCACGCACAAAGGAAACCACCCTGCCTTCGTAGCGGCCGCCCCCATTCCGGGGGCGGGTGCTGGGGCCGCCGCTGAGCCAGGCCAGGCCGGCCGGCCGGCGCACCTGGTCCACCGCGATCACATCGAGTGCGCGTTCACGCAGTAGCTCGCGGGCGTGGTGCGGGCTGTCCGCCGCGATCGTGCCGCTTAAGACCTTGGAGGTTTCGCCCGAGCCCATCACGGCCGGGCACGCCTGGTACGAATAGACCGCCATCGATTAATCCCCCCCATTCTCTACGTCAGCAGCCTCGGCCTGGGACTTGGCAAAACGCGTGGTAACACGCAGCACCTCGTCAGGCGTCGTGATCCCGGCCCGTACCTTCATGAGCCCGTCATCCTGCAGCGTCGTCATGCCGCGGCCGATCGCCTGGTCCTTGATCCGCCCGGCCGCTGCACGCTGCTGGATCAACTCGCGCGTCGTGTCGTCGAGCGTCAGCAGCTCAAACAAGCCCTGCCGCCCCTTGTACCCCGAGCCGCGGCAGGCCTCGCAGCCGCCGCCCTGCTGATAAGTAAGTAGATCGTCTGTTCCCAAAGACAGGGAGCGGCTTACCTCGTTGGTCACTGGGACTTCTCCGCCGCAGGACCGGCACACGCGTCGGACCAGACGCTGCGCGAGCACACCCAACAGCGAACTCGCCACCAGGTAGGGCTCAACCCCCAAGTCGAGCAGACGCGTCACCGCGCTCGCCGCGTCGTTGGTGTGCAGCGTGGAGAACACCAGGTGGCCAGTCAGCGCGGACTGGATCGCCATCACCGCGGTCTCGCGGTCGCGGATCTCGCCCACCATCATGATGTCGGGGTCCTGCCGCAGCACGCTGCGAAGCCCGCTGGCAAAGGTCATCCCCTTCTTGTTGTTGATCTGGATCTGGCTGACCCCCGGGAGTTCGTACTCGATCGGGTCTTCGAGGGTGATGACATTGCGTTCTGAAGAGTGGATCTCCTGCAGCGCGGCGTAGAGCGTTGTGGTCTTGCCGCTGCCCGTCGGCCCGGTCAGCAGGATCAGCCCGTGCTCCATACGGATCAGCCCACGGAACCGCTCCAGGACGTCCGGGGGCATGCCGATCTCTTCCGGGCTGAACAGCTTGGCGCTCTTGTCCAGCAGGCGGATCACCGCACGCTCGCCGTGGCTCGCCGGCACGGTGGAGATACGCAGGTCAATCACCTTCTCGCCGATCTGCACCGTCGCACGGCCGTCTTGGGGCAGCCGCTTCTCGGCGATGTCCATCTGGCCGATCACCTTGACCCGGCTGACCGCCTCGTCCTGCAGGCGCTTGGGCAGCGTGTGAAGATCGAACAACACACCGTCCAGCCGCATCCGCGCCACCACGCGGTCCGCGTAGGGCTGCAGGTGCAGGTCGGACGCCCCGAGCTTCACGGCTTCCAGCAGGAGCAGGTTGACCAGACGGATCACCGGCGCGCGGCTGTCGGCTTCGAGCAGGTCGTCGATCGCCACGCTGCCCGCCGAGACCGCGCCCTTCAGGGCGTTGAGCTGCGTGTCCAGGTCGCCGTCTTCCAACTCGTCCAGCAACCGCTCGGCGTGGCCATCGCGCGCCTCGTAGACCCGGTTGATCGCGGAGAGGACCTGCGCCTCGCTGCTCCGCACGACCCTGACCGCCGGTGTCACCAGCCGCCTGACCGCGTCAACCGCATCGGCAGTTTCCACGGGCTCAACGACAGCCAATACCGGTAAGTCACTCTGCTCCGTGTCTGTAAGCAGCACAAGCCTGTGTCGCCGCGCGTAGCCGATCGGGATCGCGCGCAAGAACGCGTCATGACCATCAAAACCCGAGAGATCACCCACAAACGGGATCAGGTCACGGCCACCCGCCTCCGCGTTGGCAACCACTTCTCCGGGACTCACCTCGATGCTTGTCATACCAACACGCTCCCGAAAACAGAACAGCCCGATACCGACGGCCTACCCCTACTCCATCAGCAGCGGCTCGCTCTGCGGGTAATCACCCGGCAGGCCCGCGGCCGCCAGGTCACGCCGCGTGAGGAACTTCAGGTCCGCGAACCCGTCGTCCCGAAGGATGAGCGGCTTGATGAACACAAAGAACGTCGTCTCGCTGCTGTTCTTCGAACGCGAGGACAGCAGGTACTCCAGGACCGGGATCTCGCCCAGGATCGGCACCCGGCTGACCGACTCCCCGTAGTCCGTGCTGCTCAAACCGCCGATCACCACCGTGTGCCCGTCGGGGACCGTGATCTCGCTCGACACGTTCTGGCTGGACTTGGGCGGCGGCAGGGTGTCCGACCCGCCCTCGCCGAACGAGCTGAACTCGATGCCGTAGGCCAGCTTGATGTGGTCGCCCTCGCTGATCTGCGGGCTCAGCTCGATCGACGTCCCCGCATCCGATGACCCGCCTACCGTCTCGCGCTGGACCCCATCGACGGTATTCAGACTCAGGAACGGGATATCCAGCGTGCTGGACAGCGTGCCCGACGCGTTGTCGTTCACCAACAGCTTCGGCGTCGAGAAGACCCTGCTGCTGCCGTCGGTCTTCAGCGCCCGGATCACGACGTTGGCGATGTCCTCGCTGAGGATCACGCCGTTAAAACCAAGCCCCGACACCGCCAGCAGGTCCGTCGGGTCGGTGCTGTCGGACAAACCAAAACTCGAGAACGAGAGCACCCGCGGCTCGTCGTCCGCGTCGCCGGTCCGCGAGATCTCCACGCCGACGCTGCTGCCGTCCGAGGTGTTCAGCGCAACCAGCGTGACCTCGATCATCACCTGCGGGCGGCGCTTGTCGAGCTGCTTGATCAGGTCCCCGTAAAACGCCTGCCGGGCGCCTTCGGCCAGCACGATGATCGTGTTCGTGTTGATATCGGGGACCAGCGTCGCGTCGTCGGTCTGGACCAATGTCGAAAAGGCCACAACAGGCCGGGTCCCGCCCGGGATGAGGCCGGGACGCTCTTCAACAAGAGGGAACCTCGGGTCGATCCGCCCGCTCAGCGGGTTCTCGAAGAGGTTGTCCTGGTTGATGCCCCGCGGCTGCTCCGCCTCTTCGTTCGGAGGGCGCGCGGGAACAGGCCCCCGCGGCCCGGGGACCAGGACGGTCTGCCCGCCCAGCTGCTGGATCGTGGCCAGGACCTCTTCGGCCTTCGCGTTCTTCAGCTTGTAGTAACGCAAGACCGGCTGGGCCGACTCGATCTCGCGGTCCAGGTCGCCCTGCACCGCGGCGACCCGCTCGTGGATGCCGGGCGTGGTCGTGACCACCAAGAGGCCGTTCTCTTCATCAGAAGACGAGCGGTACAGACGCTTCTGCTCGCCGGGGTCGATCAGGTTCTGCACCAGCTGATCCACCTTGTTAGGCGAGACGCTGTTAAACCGGTACAGCCGCGTCTCCAAACCGAGATCCACATCGATCGACCCGATCAGCCCGATCGCCTCGTCCAGCCGTTCGGGCTCGCCGATCATCACCAGCCGGTTGGTCCGCTCCTGCTGCAGGATCTCCAGGCCGAGTTGGGAAGCCTGCTGGCCGGGGCCCGCGGCCTGCTCGGCCCGCCGGGCCGCCTGCAGGATGCGCGTCAGCTCCGCCGCGGCCTCCGCCGCGCTGATGTGCTTCATCTCGTAGAACCGCGCCTCGACCTCGCGGGCGGGCTGATCCAACAGCCCCAGCACCTTGCCGATCCGGGCCACCCTCGGCGTGTAGTCCGTCACGATCACGAGCCGCTGCGGCTCGATCACCTGCAGGTTCCCGCCCGGCGTGGTGAGGTACGGCCGGACCACCTGCTCGACCTGCTTCGGATCGACGTGCTCCAGCTTGAACACCCGGGTCAACGCCGCCGTCGCCTTCTGATCCTTAATCGCACCCTCCGCGTCTTCCGGGGGGGGCGCGATGTTCAGGAGGTCCTTCGCCTCCACGACCGACAGCCAGCCGGGCTGGTCCCCTTCTACCAACGCAAAACCCTTGATCCGCAGAGCGCTCTCCAGGATCCCGCGCATCGACGAGCGCGGGATCTTCTCGCCAAGCAGCAGCCGCACCTGCTGAGACCCGACCTTCTCGTCGTACAGGACCTTGAGCGACAGCTCGTCGCTCACCATCTTGATCAGCAGGTCAAGCCGCATCTCCGGCGGCGGGTTGAAGTCGATCAGTTCGTCCTCGTCCCCCGCTCCTGCCGCCTGGGCCCAGGCGTGCGGGGCAGGGCCGATCAGCACCGCCCCGGCAAGAAGAACCGCCCAACCAGCGCCACAGAGACCGCTGCCCCAATACCGACTGCAAGCATTTACGAAGTACATCAGCCCCAGATCCCCTAATCCTGTTAAACCGTTCCAAGCCCTGTGCATCCTACCGCATCACCCCCTTCTCACCAAGCAAACCACACGCATTAAAATCCGCCCATGAATCCCGGTTTGTTGCTTCAGTTCTGGGTCGTGACGATTGCCGGACGGATCAACGCTTATCAGCACGCGATCATCACATACAAAGATGAAGAGATCCGCTGTCTGCGCGAGCAGTTGAAGAAGAGCACCGGCAACGATCAGCCGCGTTTTACGAACCAGCAACGCATCCGTCTGGCCACCAAAGCCAAAAAGCTCGGCAGAGCAACGCTTTGCAGGATCAACCCGCTGGTGACGCCCGATACGCTGCTCCGCTGGCACCGGAAGCTGATCGCCCGGAAGTACGATTCATCGCGTGCCCCGAGGATCGGTAGGCCGCCGATCTCGGAGTAGGTCAAAGAACGCATTCTGCAATTTGCCCGGCAGAATCGTGGCTGGGGCTACCCACGCATCGCGGGCGAATTGGGCAAGCTCGGGCATACTGTTTGTGAGAGCACGGTCTCCAATGTGTTGCATGCCAATGGGTTAGACCCCGTACCCGATCGAGACAAGCTGAGTTGGGACGACTTCCTCAAAGCACACTGTGCTTCGCTGGCCGCGGCCGACTTCTTCACCGTCGAGGCCTGGCACAACTTCAGGCTGATTCGCTACCTGGTGCTGTTTGTGATCGATCTGAAAACACGCAAAGTCGAGATTGTTGGCATCGCTCCCGAGCCCGACGGGCGGTGGATGAAGCAGATGGCCCGGAACATGACCGACTGCTTCGATGAGCCGCTCAAGGATAAAACGATGCTGATCCACGACCGCGATCCGTTATTTACGAAGAAGTTTCGCCAAATCCTGAAGGCTGCTGGTGTGTCGTGTAAGCGTTTACCGGCTCGCTCACCGAACCTCAACGCCTATGCGGAGCGGTTCGTCCGATCCATCAAGCACGAGTGCCTGAACAAGATGATCTTCTTCAGCGAGAAGCAGCTTCGGCATGTGATCAACGAATACGTCGAGTACTACAACACCGAACGGCCGCACCAAGGCATCGGCAACGTACCGATCACACCGACTGACGAGCAACCCATCGTCGGGAAAATCCAGTGCAAAGAGCGCCTTGGTGGCATGCTCAAGCACTACCAGCGCAAAGCGGCCTGATGCTAGCGCCGTACCGGCAACTCAATCGCATTTCGCTTTGGCTATCACATGGATGAATACCGAAAACGCTTCAACTTCGTCCGGCAATCTTCATATTTCAAAGAGCAGAGTGATTCGTTTTGCCTGATTCTGCCAGTCAATCTGGCTCTTTCTTCGTCGGCGGAGTTTTTGGACCCTACGCGTTCTGATGCCAAGGCGGAAGGTGAATATATTGGGAAGTCATTCAAAATGTTTCTTAACGCCACGCATCTTGTATATCTGAGATCGTGTCCTTAATGACCACATTGTTTCCATCAACCTCTATCTCACACCAAGGAACATACCAAACATCATCCGGTCCAAGAGCAGCCCAGGCTTGTGCAACCCCATTTTTTTTACTTCCAGTAACGTGTACTTTTACTGTCCGTGTTTGATCCGAATATAGGCCTTCTTTCCAAGAAGAAAGAACTTCGGTACTGACGGGCTCACCCAGCATATCCCGGATATCTTGATTTGATTCCAAGAAATCGACAATTGCTTTATGGTCTCCTGGAACACTAACCTCCGAAATCCAATAGTACAACCCACCTACCACGATGACCAACGCACCTGCAATTCCTAGGAATATGAGGCAAACTTTGCCTATCTGACTATCACTCGTATTCATCGTGAACGCCATTCCATTTATCGTATGGTTGAATACTGCCTCCTGCACGGCCAGCCTCTAGTCGGACAACATAATCGCGACTTCCTTCAGCTCTTGTCAAAACGGCAACATGTACGAAATCATTTGGCCTCATCCTCCTCGCTTCCGTTTTCAGAAGCGAATGCACTGCAGGAGGAAAATTGTTTTTGAAGTCCGTATATGAATCATATATCGTGCCTAGAGCATTAGGCTTCAAGCCTTCAGGCATCTTTACTGGCACACCCTCGTTTTGTGCATGCCTAACCATCCAGCCTAGTGTAATGTCGGAAATCCCTGTATCCGAATAACCTCCACCTACATTTGAGTGAACTCCAGGGAACCAGACCTCTCGAACATTGTCTTTATTTTTCTTATTTGACAGCCTTGTAACTTGGAATTGGCTACGACGTTCATCTAAAGCAAGTGCATGGTACACAGGAACGCCTGCAGGAGGTGTTTTCGTAAAACCAACATCCAATTGCTGTGTTGCCGTACCCACGGCTAAGCCCATTGAGAACACTGTATCCCAAACACCAATAAATCTGATTTCGACTCCACATTTTTTCAACTCATCTTGAACCTCATTCGAGAAGTCGATCGCTTGAGCTGCTCCTCTGCTGAAACCAATAATATCAAGATATTTTTCAGCATCTGGATTCTCCTCGAAGAAACGCTTAACGAGTGCAACTGCACCATTTACTTTTCGTTTCGCTCCACGCCCCATAGCCTTACCTTTCCAATCATCTGGATCAGAGCCAACGCCCTTCCAGTAGGCTTTAGGACCCGTATAGGCTGAATAAAATTTCCGAACATTCGTTGGTGAATCTTTACCAAGATGCTTTTGATCTGGAGTATTGCCAGTGCCATCAAAGGCAATAAGCAGCATACCGCTCGGATCCACGCCCCCATATATCACATGGTAGGCGGCATATGTGTTCATCCCGTCGGGGTATAAACCGCCGTGGAGGTCGCGCTGCAGGAACCGGCCCAGCCTTGGGATAGTGATACGTGTGCGGTTATCGACGAGTTCTGTCTCGTCGTCGTGCCGCAGACCCTGGAAGCCCATCTGCACGCCGTACGCGCTCACGCTCAGCGGGGCGTACTTCTCATCCTTGAGCATCCGCTGGCCGTACAGCGTGTACTCGTAACGCTCCACGACCGCGCCCGTGCCGTCCACGATCGCCATCACGTTGAACTGCACGTCCTGCAGCGCGTACAACGCTTGGTCACAGGTATCGTTGGTGCCTGGCGTGGTGTTGTTCGCGACCTGCGCCAGGCTGTCGATATAGTGCCCGGCTAGGTTGTCCCACACGTGCTGCTGGATCACCTGGTCGGAGCCGTTGCGCGTCTCCACGGCCGACCAGCCGTGGTAGTAGACGTGCTCAACACGTCCCCATCAATGGGGTCTGACCCCTTTTCTTCCCCTGTAGGGGTGATGATGCCAAGGCGGGAGGTGAACTTATGTCGTTTGATTCATTGTCTTGGAGGATATACCTTTGGATATTCGCAGTGATAAAAAAATGACCAGCGTAACAAAGATAAATACATGAATAAGAATGGGTAAAAATATGAAAGTAGCCATAAATATATTAGAGAAAGAGGCACGAATCAGAAATACAAAATTTGCCCCATACAAGTACGCATAAATACTCAGATAAATTAAGTACAGTAGGAACCAGATTGCATTCACAAAAATCAAGGCCTTGGCATTCGATTGAGAAGTTTTGGCACATATGGTGCATGAGAGAAATGAAGCCACAACAATTAATATCATAAGTACAAGAACGATTGTGAAATTTGAATACCCTATTTGAGATTGAGCAATTTGACTAAAACCAAGCATATGATCGTCCTGTAAATACATGGCTAGTATCCTACTTGCAAAGCTCATCTAACGGAACTCTCGCTCAAACGCTTCGCCTTAACAACCTCACTCTTTTCATTTTTTAGTGAACTAGACATTGATGTTCGCTCGCCATTTTTTCCTATCTTAATACCACCCCTGTTTAAATAGCTAAAGTTGACTGAATGCCAGAACGGTTTAGCACAATTATTATCCTGTAGCCACTTGGCAGCATCGTATGTTGTATCAGCAGCTGCCGCAGCCTTTGACTTGAAGTTGTAATAATCCCTAAGGGTCACACTTCTTGCCTCATATTTAAAATATGTAGTCTTGTTCTTAGTATAAACATCTACAAACACAGACATTGTCAGCCGGGCACCACCGTAAGCACGGAACATGTGCTTGTTGATACCACGCCTCTCCCATCGTATGTTTGCCCCCTTATTTTTTGAATGAGGACGTAGAGTAAACATGTAATGACCGTCTTCCCATGTATATCCATGTACAGCAAACATACTTGGCCCACCATAGCTACCTGGAGTTGTGACCACCTCATGTGAATCTCCAAAGAAATGATACTCCATAGCCTGCATGATATAGTCCTCTACTTTATCTCTTGCCTCCTTGTGCACATGAAACCAGTCTTCTTCCGTATATTCATAATCTGTACCAGTATTGGTCAAAAAGTGATCTAGAAGGTTCGCTGCAAGGACCGATCCTTCTTCTCGCCATTTATCTCTAGTTTTTTCCACTTGTTCTGTGGCTGTTGCCTGAGTCCACGCCATCCCCATCGGATCCAGTTTCATCTGCATCACGTGGTAGGCGGCATACGTGTTCATCCCGTCGGGGTAGATCTCCGGGTGCGGGTCGCGTTGGATGAACCGGCCGAGCCTTGGGAGGTAGATGCGGCGGCGGTTCTCGACGGTTTCCGTCTCGTCGTCGTGCCGCAGGCCCTGGAAGCCGACCTGCACGCCGTACGCGCTCACGCTCAGCGGCGCGTACGCCGCGGTCTTCAGCATCCGCTGGCCGTACAGCGTGTACTCATACCGCTCCACGACCGCGCCCGTGCCGTCCACGATCGCCATCACGTTGAACTGCACGTCCTGCAGCGCGTAGTAGTCCTCATCCACATAGTCCTGTACCCCGGAGGTCGCGCCGTCGTCATCCACACCGGGGTTGGCGTTGTTGCTGACCTGAGCGAGGCTGTCGATATAGTGCCCGGCTAGGTTGTCCCACACGTGCTGCTGGGTCACCTGGTCGGACCCGTTGCGCGTCTCGACGGCCGACCAGCCGTGGTAGTAGACGTGCTCAACACGGTCCAGCACCCCGCCGAGGTACACGTCCTTCCGGATCCGCCGGCCGCTGCCGTCGTAGGCGTACGCCGCCAGCGTCGAGCCCTCGACGATCACGCTGCTGCCGTTGCGGTACGCGTTCTGCACCCTCACCAGGCGGTTGTACGCGTCGTAGGCGTACCGCTTCTCACCGTCGTACGTCAGGTTCCCCGACGCGTCGTGCTCGTGCTCCACCGGCTCGTACTCCGCCCAGGCGGTGATGTCCTGCTCGTACTCGACGGCGTAGGCCCCGTCGTCGTCCGCGTCGGTCTCGACCTTCACGTGCTTGATAGAGAGTTGGCCATAACGCGCGCGGAACCCGATGCCGCCGCCGGTCATGTCGAAGCCGGTGGAGGTGTAGGCGTCGTTCCCGCTGGAGACCTGCGTATCCAGGCCCGCTTCGGTGCTGGACATGTAGGCCTTGACCGTCGACGTGCCGTCGTAGGTGACACGGACCCAGACCGGGTCGTTGTGGTTCGCGGCGGTGACGAAGTTCGCATCGGTCTTGGTGCCGCTGACCGACACGCTCCCGCCCTCTGTAAATTCGTCGCCCGACGTCGGCTGCACGGCGTTGGAGTGCTGCACCCGCAGCGCGCTGTAGCTGTCGTGCTCCGTTACGTTGAACAGGAAGCGGACCGCGTCCTGGTTCCGCGAGGCGGTGGACCGGTGCATCATAAAGGTCACGCGCCACGGCTCGCCCGCCGGGGTCGTGACCCCGCGCAGGAACGTCGGGTAGTGCCGGCTGATGTCGTTGTTGTGGAAGGTGAGCGCTGTAGAGAATGACCACGACGAGGACCAGCGGTCCCAGCGGCCGGCCAGGTCGCTCGGCTTGTCCTTCGGCCAGAGCCTGAAGTTATTGAACTCGACCTCGGCGCTGTCGGTGTAGACGCCGACACGCCCGACGGGGAAGCCGCTGGACCCGAAGTAGTAGGCCAGCCCGCTGTTCTCGATGAACGAGCGTGTGCTGCCGAGGTGCGTCCCCGTCTGGGTGCCCAGCGTGATGGTCCTGTTGGCGGAGGCCATGACGGTGAGCGTCCCGTTGACCACCTGGCAGATCTCCTGCCTGCTCTGCCCGCCGGGGACGTACTTGAGGGCGACGATCCAGTAGTTGTGCGGGTCTTCGTAGCCGAAGACGAAGCCCGCGCGGGTGGTGGTGGTGATGCCCGTTTTGAAGGTGATGTAGGTCTCGTTGGCGAGCGGGCCGAACTCAGGGCCCCAGAGGAAGAGCCCGTGGGCCGCGGACTCGGTCGTGCCGTTGATGCTGTCGGCGGTGACCGAGAGGGGCTGGAGGTGGCCCGGGGTGGTGGTATCGATATCGAACGTATCGGAGCCCGGGGCAAACCACTCCGAGCTGGTGTCCGAGTCGAAGTTGTTGCCGATTTGGGCCGAGTTGGCCTGCTCGTAGACCTCGCGGGTGCCGAGCTCGTTGGCGTCGTTGTGGGTGATGTTGCGGACGTAGGGGTCCTTGCCCTTGAACTCGATCTCGGTCGGGTTGCCGAGCGCGTCGAGCCCGTAGACCTCTTTCAGCCGCGGCCGCTCGACGACCTTGGTCCCGGCGCTATCCGCGAGGATGCCGCGGAGGGAGCTGTTGATGCGGTCGAGCCCGTCGCGGTCGTAGACCTTGGAGAACCCGGTGTGGCGGGCGGTCTTCCGCTCGTCGTAGAGCCGGTTGGAGTTGCGGTCGTAGGCGTGGGCGAAGTGGACCAGGCCGCCATCGGCGTCGCCGTTGCTGTCGTATTGCTCCCACTGGTAGCGGGTCGGCCGGCCGAAGGCGTCGAGCGAGACCTCGTAATCATCGTTGGCGTCCGAGCCCTCGCTGCCCTCGTCGATAAAGTCGAGGCGCACGCCCCCGGGAGTGCCCCCGGAGAACGGGTAGTCCTTGCGG
The DNA here is from genome assembly GCA_039024275.1 of Planctomycetota bacterium. Taxonomy (GTDB): domain Bacteria; phylum Planctomycetota; class Phycisphaerae; order Phycisphaerales; family Phycisphaeraceae; genus JAHQVV01. The sequence continues at coordinate 11,402 of JBCDKD010000047.1, forward strand.
ACCATCCGGCCCGAGCCGAGGTAGCGGTAGCTGACGATGTCGGCCCCGGAAGCATCTTCCTCGATCGAGTCTGCACGCCCGATCCGGTCGTCGATGCTGTAGCCGTCGACGACGTGCCCGTCGTACTTGAGCTGGATGACCCGGCCGTTGGGGTAGGTGACGGTGTCCAGGCGGTAGGCCTTGGCGTAGATGTTATTGGCGACGGTGGTGTCGTAGGCCCAGCTGATGGTCTTGGGGTCGCCCGCGCCGCCCCCGGAAGCGGGGTCGTGGTCCTGCTTCTCTTCGGTGACGTTGTAGAAGCCGTCGTAGGTGTAGGTCAGCTTAGAGCTGATCTGCGCAAAATTGTCATCGGCGTAGGCCGAGACCGTCAGGGTCTCCCCCGCATCGCCGTGGGTGTAAATCATGCTCTGATCACCCACAGGCGTCCAGGTCGCCCCCGAAGCCGTCAAGACCTGCTGGCTGTCGAGCCAGCCTTCGGCGGAATAGGACGAAGTAATCTTTACCCCGCGCTGGTCGGTGGTCCGCTGGACCTGCCCGTTGGCGAAGTACTCCGTGTAGGTGAAGTCGCCAAAAACTTCTCCGCCCGCGTTGATCTCGGTGATGGCGTTGGCGCGGGTGGTCCCGTCCTCGACCGCGTCGGGCATCAGCACCGCGATCGGCCGGCCGTTGACCGGGATCGGGCCGCGTTCCGAGGCGTTGACCTCGCCCGAGTGGATATAGTGCGTGGCCTGATCATCACTCGTTGTGGTGCCGTCACCAGAGGGATCGATCGCCACGGTCTCGGTGCGCGCACCGCCCCCCGTCGCGCTGTTGTCGTAGACGTGCTTGGTAATCCGGTTGACGTCGGTGCTGCGGCTGCCCGGCGTGTCCGGGTCAAGCGTTGGATCGCCGTTGCCATCCACCAGGCCGTCCCAACTCTCAACGCGGTGAGTGACGCGCCCAAGGTCGTCGAAGAACAAGAGTGTCTTTCGGCCAAGGTTGTCGGTGGTCAGGTAGGCGCGGCCCGCACCGTCGTACTCGACCTTGCTGACCAGCCGGTCATCCGAGCTATTCGGCTCGATCGGGGTGCCGGCGTTGTAGGTGTAAGACGAGTCGGTGCCGGCCGTGGCGGAGTGGGTCTGTCTGCCGTTGTCGTCGAACCACGTGTAGCTGTAGGTCGCACGCGACTGGTCTGCCGCGGCTGCGGAAAGCAGGCCCGTCACCGTGGCGTCGTGGGCACGCTGGTAGGTCACCGTCTGGGTCACTCGGCCGGACTTGTCGTAGGTCGGCACCGTTTCGGTGAGCAGGGTGTCGGCGGTGAAATTGGTGGCATCGCTGGTCGAGCCCTCGTAACTACCAAAAGCCGTCCGCTCGGTCCGACCGTAGTCGTCGTAAGAGGTTTTGGTGAAGCCTCGGCCGGCGGTTTCCGACTTGACCGGCCGGCCCGCGTCGTCGTAGTAGTAGGTGCTGCGGAGCTTAGTAGCCCCCGCGGAACCGGAAGTGACGATAAAACGGTCCGAGTACTGCGGCTTGCCGTCGTCGCCGTCCGGGCTCGCGCCGTCCGGGTAATAGCTGGTCGTTGACTTGGTCAGCAGGTGGCTGGCGCTGCCGTTTTTGGTGGTGTAGCTGGCCGCCGACCGGCCCTGGTCGTCGGTCTCGCTATAGGACCACGGCCCGTACTCGGGGCGTGACCAGCTTCGCCGCGCGGTCATGTAGTTGCTGGTGACATCGTGCTCCTCCACCGTCTCGGTGTAGGTGTAGTCGGTGAACGTCGGCGAGCTGTCGTCGAGATCGCTGTCATCCGGCGCGGCGGTCAGGCCGGGCTTGACGGTATAGACCCGCGTCGGCCAGGGGCGGTCGTCACCGGTCGGGGCGCTGCCGGAGAACTTGTTGTAGTACACCCGCGAGACCGTGTGCAGGTCGGAGTCCTCGATCCCATCGCCGTCCAGGTCCACGCCGACTAGCGTCTTGATCGCCCGGCCCGTGCCGTCTTCATAAACGGTCTTGGTGGCGTTGCCCGCCGCGTCGATCGAGAGGAACCCGCGGCCCAGCGCGTCGTACTCGGTCGTGCCGGTGACGAGGTAGCTCGTGCCCGGCCCGTCGGCCGCGGCCAGGTCGAAGTACGCACGCCCTTCGGTCATCTGGTTGTCCCAGTCGTAGATCGAGACCGAACGGCTGTGCTCGGTGAGGGTTTCGGCCCCAGATGGCTCGGCACCCGCAAACGCGGTGCAGCTGCCCGTGAAGGAACGCACCGTGCTCCCGTGGCTGTTCCGCCAGGCCACCGAGACCGGTGCATCCGCGTCGTTGCCGTAGGACCGGGTCTCCCAATAAAAGGTATCCGTCCCCACCGTGCCGGTAAACGCCGTACCGTCTGTGTTGATCCGGCGGTAACGCATGTACGACTTACGCCCCTCGGCATCGGTCACCGAGGTCACCCGCCCGGCGGCGTCGTAGGCCGTCACCGTCTTGATGTCGTCGGCATCGTCCAGGTCATCATCGTCGTTGCGGTTGCTGTTGATGCCACGGCTTGTGACCCGGCCCACCGCGTCATAAAACACCAGCGATTCGATCTCACCGGAGCTGCTGCCGAACGCTTGTACCGACTTGGCCGTCCGGCCCAGGTCGTCGTCGTACGAGCGGCTCTCAACCCCCGCGCGGTCGGTCCGCGAGGTGTACTCCACGCCGCCACAGCAAGTCGTGCCGTAATACGCGTCTACGTCGTACGCGGGCGTCGCCGACGTGCCGTTCTTCACATTGACCGCCTGCGCACCAAAAAAATACTCCGTCTTGGTCGTCCGCCCGTGCACATCGTTGGTCATCTTCATCGCCGAGACGACGAATGCGGCACCGCCGTTGACGCCCTGCACGACCTTTTCCGAGACCGATGACAGCGGGTTGCCCTCGGCGTCGGTCGTCGTAGTCGAGATCGTGCCGTAGACCAGCGCGGGCGGGGCCGCCAGAGGGTCGGTGAAGTAGCCCCGCTCGGCCACCGAGGTCAGGTCGGCGGAATAGTCATAGAACACCGCCTGCCCGTCTGGCGAGACCATCCGTGCGACATCGAAAGGCTCGGCATAAGCCTCGTACGACTCATCCGTTCCGGAGGCGTACGAATAGCCTGCTTTGTAGGTCCAGGTCTTGCTGATCAGGTGGCCGTTGGGGTTGGACCCGCCGATCAGGCCCGATACAAACACCGACCCCGATTCCAGCGTGCCCGTCGCGCTGCGTACCCGCCAGACCTCGTCCAGGTTATCGCCGGCCACATCGCTGTCGGCCCGGTAGAAGGTGTAGTCCACCTCTTGGACAGAACCATCGGCCGTGGTCGCTGTGGTAACAACCAATACGTCCTCGGTGTTCGGGGCCGTGCCGATGGTGACCGTCTCTTCGGTGATCTCGACGACCACGTTATCCGTTCCTAGGGTCGAGATATCGCTGCCGTCGTACTGGTTATTCCCCTTCTGCATGATCGTCTTACTCAGGACGCCGTCGCTGTCGTAGACGTAGTGCTCCCAGTAGCCGGTCTCGGAGGTGTAGGTCTTGACCTTGCCGTAGCCGTCCTCGCCCGGCGCAATGTAGTAGGTCCATATCTCGACCAGGTTAATGCCGCCGGGGTCGACCGCGCTGGAGGTCATCACCCAGCCGAAGGGGTACTGGGTGTAGACCTCTTCGGTATGCGTCAGCGCCGTGGTGCCGGTGCCCTCGAAGACCTTCATCGTCTCGGTCCGCGTGTTGCTGCTGACGCCGATCTTCTTCGTCGTCCGGCGGAGGGCGGCCACCGTCGGGTCCGGCGAAGACTTGTTCAGCCCTTCGTACAGGGCCCACTCTTCTCCCGTCGCATCCCAGACAAACTCGTTGACCAGGCCCACCGTCACCGTCGTGCCGTCGCTGGACTCCTCGGTGAAACGCACGTTCTTGTTGTCGGTGGTGCCCGAGGGTTTTTCGACGATGATCGTGCGGTAAGGGTCGCCCGCTAGCGCGTACGTGACCGACTTCGCACCGACCTGGCTGCCGTGGTAGTAGCGGATCTCGTAGGTGTCAGCAGCGACATTAGTTGGATCGATCGCGTTGGTGACGATGTCCACCAGGAGGTAATCCGTCTTGATCTGGCGTGGTGTGCGGCTGTTACGGATCACCTCGACCGAGCCGTCGGTTACGACCTGCAGCATGTCCGGCGTATAAACCGATGCAGCAGGGTCATGCGCGTGGATCTGGACGTAGCCCGCCGAGGTCTCGTCGTCGAGCATGCCGAGGCCGAACTGGGCTTGGAGATTATCGTCAACCGCATAGCCCGAGGCTTCACCAGCAGGACAGACACCGCTTGAACTACTGGATTGCACTTGGCAGCCGCCATTGGCGGAAGTGTCAAACCGAGGGTGCTGAGAAACAAAAACACCCTCAACCTCCCAACGATATTCCCAGTCTTGACTGGTATCTGTTGGCCAATCAATACCTGTATCTGCAAGCCACTCCGGCCCATACCCCCCCAGCATAGGGGTTTCGTGCGGTGTTCCCTCCCCACTAAACGACATGTACTCTTCCCACACAGGCGTGCTGCTGGCGGGCACAGGGAGTTCGTCTGGTACTTTGAGTATTGGCCCAGTCGATACAGACTCTTTGACTTTTAAGTACATGGTGTAGTCATTCCCAGACACACCCGTGAATTTATATTTGCCTCGGATTGTGCTGTATTCAGCAAACCATCGAGTGCTTGTTGATATGTGGACCCAGCCCCTATAGCGCGTTTGCAATGGTGGGGTAGAAAACGCGCCATGCCATAAGTTGTCGTTCCAATCAGCAACAGCCTCGTCGTAAGCATCTTGTACACTATCGCCATCGGTATCACGCGACCAACCATAGCCAAACTTCGACTCTCTCCGCTTTCCATTTGGTAGCCACACGAGTGATGAAGCGACACTCTGAGAGTCAACCGCTTTCAATTGCTTGATGTACTGCGTAATCGTTTCGGCGGCTTTCTTATAGTTGCCGCGAGTCACCCCTTCACTTGGGGTCTCTTCCCACGTCTTCGGGAAATCACTGGCCGCATAGGCTGAAAATGTCGTTCCTGTTGTACCCTCAATCTTTTTAAAGCGGGTGAATAAGGCGCTCACCGAGTTGCCTGCGGTATCTGTCACGCTGCCTTCGCCATAGAACGCGTTGACGACGTGCTGAACAATGTCCCTCGCCTCGTTCTTATCCCGCATCGATGACCTGTAGGTCCCGTCTTTTGGCTTGGATGCCGCGACGCCGTACTCCGCCGATCCACAGCCGCCACAACCATTCCTACAAGGACGCCACTGGACATACTCAAGGAGGCCGGGCTTGTCGTAGTCCAGGCTGTTGTCATCGGCATAAAAGTACATATAGCGCGCGTTGTACTCCCGCATCGCTTCTTCGATGTTGACGTAGTTCTCATCCTCGCCGTGATTGCTCGCGTCCCCGTACTGAGAGTCTGCGACACCTTGAGTGGGCGACGACAGCGCCGCATAAACGACCAAGACAACCACCAGCACGCTCTGAACCCATCGCATCAAACCCATCGCAAAGCCCCTATCTCTATCCGGTTACACTGAATACAAGTTAGATCCACACACCAACCACCACGCCGTCCCGATGACGCCTGCCGGGGTTCAATCACTCCCTTGCAGGGGCCGCATCCAGCAATTCTTCGCCACGCAGCCCTTCTGGCACAGGCAGTACAACGGCCTCCGCGACAAGCACCCCGGCCATGCTGCTGCGCCGCGTCTCACGGAGCGACTGCAGCGCGCGCTGCTCGCTGGGGAGCAGGACATCCTCGATCGCCGTGCCCAGGCGGGCCGATTCCGACTCAAGCATCTCGGCCCGAGCGGCATCCATCCCGGGGATGAGCCGCAGCTCATGATCAAGCCGGTCGCTTAGCAGGCTCGCGGTTTGCCAGCGGCTGGCTTTGGCCAGATCGATCCCAGGCGCCTCTATCGCGTTTGCCGCGCCGTTGTTGAGTAAGCTGGCATAGGCGTGCTCCGCATCGGAGAGGGCCTGGGCCTTCCCATCGGCATCCGACTTCTGGCGATCCGACGCCTGGCCGACCCGGACCAGCCGCTGCTGCTCCCGCAGGTCGCGTTTGGCCGTGATGACCGACTGCCTGGCCGATGTGATCGCGGCCTCGTTGGTCTCGCACCACTGCACCAGGCGGGTCAGGACCGCGGACGTCTCGGATTGCGTCAGGCCCAACGCCGCGAGATCTTTATTTTCCAGGCCGTTCTGGCGTCGCAGCTCATGGACCCGGCTGTAGGTCAGTTCAGCCAGTTCGCTAGGTTGTGCTGGATCCTCGGCCTGAGCCGCCTCGGCCGGGTTGCCCCGGTCGATCTGCGTCATGACGCCGGCGACCCCGAGACCAACGGCCGAGACCGCCAGCAAACTCTGGATCGTTCGGCGTTTTGCTATTGAAGGTGGGAGTTGCTTCGTCAAGATTTGCCTCCTGCGAGAGGGTGTATAAAACCAGCAGAACAGCACGCCCGCCGTGGTGGCGGGTGGGTGTCTCTTTGTGCTCTTTTCAAGCCCGGAACCCCTCGATCGGTTCCCCTGGATGACGCTTGAAAATCACCTCTTAGCGGAGTCTTTGCTCCGGAGATGAGGTTAACCGTGTTGTACCGGATCGAGACCAGCGCGCCAAGGATCAAGCGATAAAGAAACCGTTTTTTATCAGTCAGCGAGTCTTGCACACCAGGGTGCCGGCCGTCGGCTGGGTGCGCACAGCGGAACAAGACAACACCAACTCCCCGTCAAACCTGCGAAGAAATCGGACTTCATGACCGCGTTTTTCTTTTGGGTCGCGGTCGTTGGGTGCGCCGGCTATGCGCACAGGCGTATGGTTGGTTGACAGAACACCTGAGCAAAACACACCAACTACCGCTCGTTGCGTGTTGCTAACGCGAGGTGCTGGACAAGCCGCATCAGGCGTGCGCGGCTTGCCAAGGCGGTATCTGAACACCTGGGTATTGGATCTTCTGGACCGCACGATTCAGCACCCGGAGGCTGTGCCCTGATCCATAGTCTTGGTCCACGCCGCTGGTAGTATGGCCCATCAGGGCGTTGCGGACCTCACGCGGGATCTCGGCCTCGCGGCACGCATCGCTAAAGGTATGCCGGAACGAATGAAACACCTTGCGGCGGTCTGTGATCCCGCAGGCCTGCCGGAAGTACCGGTTCACCCACTTCGAGTAGGCCGCGGTACGCTTCGCTTTGGTGGATTGAACGTGCGGGAAGAGGTCCTGGTGCCCGCGCCGGCGTGTCTCCGCAAGGTAGTCCATGAAACCCAGCTGGATGACCCCCTTGTGCAGCGGCACACGCCGGCGGCTCGCGGCGTTCTTGACCGACTGGCCCTCCGCGGCGTCGCCGATCTCCAGGAAAACAACGCCGCCCTCGGTACGGATGTCTTGCAGCATCAGCTGGCCAATCTCTTCGAGGCGGGCACCGGTGTATAGCGCCAGCACCGGGATCCAGTAGGCCGCGTGGCCCGCCCCGCCATGCGGGCGGTGCCCACGAGCAAAGACCGGCAAGTCTTCGAAGATACGCTTCAAATCCTCGGGCCTGTAAGGCAGCCGGCATTCATGGCCCTGATCGCTTTTAGAGGCCCTGACCCCGTGGGCCACGTTTTCCTTGAGGATACGCTTCTTCACGCACCAGCTGAGGATCGAGCCGACCGAGGTGACCGCGTTGGTCACCGACTGCGGCGCCAGGCGGGCCACATCGAGGCCGCGGTAGCGCTCGATGATCTCGGGCATGGGGCGTCGGCGGATGGACTTGGGCATGCGGTTGGGCATCTGCTCGTAGGCGTCAACGAAATCATAGACGTCATCGGCGGTGATCTCGTGGACGTACGGGTCGCCCTTGAACTCGATGAACCGCTGCACGCGGTAGCGCCAGTCCTGGACCGTCAGCGTGCGCCGCCCTTCGTCATTGGACCAGCGATCGAGGGCCTCTGAAAGCCGCAGCCTCTTTGAGGCTCCAGGCCCTTGTTCCCCCCCTTCCGAAGCCGGGGCCAGTTCCGGGGGCGGGGCTGATTCCGGGGGTGGGGGCGGGGGGATGTATGCCATCGGGTGGGGCTGGGTTGGGTCGGACCGCTTATGGACCTCTTCCAAAAACTCCGTCCGGGCCTTGAGGAGGTAGTAGCCGAGCCGGCGCTGCGCATCGGGCCCGACCTCAAGGCGCTGCTCGTCGATCACCCGGTCCACCATCGCCCGGTACGGGTCCAGGTTGACCCGGTTCAGGTCGTCGCGGGCGTGGTCCAGCCTGGCATGGATCTCTTCCGGCGAATCGTCGCGTGACTGCCCGGCGATACGCTCATCCAGATCGCGGTTAAGGGCGCTGCGTTTCCAGCGGGACGCGATCTGTGCGGCGTGTTCGTGGGTCAGGTCGTGGTGGTGCATCGGGCCTTGTGTGTTCAAGAAGTGGGTCACGGCAGCGCGAAGGTGGGCCGAGCGGTACGCGGCCGTCTCGCGGCACCGCGTCTGCAGCGACACCACGATCTCGCTTCTACCAATGGCCTCTTGTAGCAATTTGGGGACGCGTTGTCGGTAGTAGTAGCCGCTCTGGCGTCGCTGAAGATAGGTCTGCATCGGCATCATCCCCAGGGCACACCGGTAAGGCCGATCGCCCCCGCGTGTACCAGTTTGAACGTTGGTGTGTACCGGCCCGGGCCGGGGGTCGAACCGAAGAAGGGTTAAGCCGTTGATTTAGAAGGGGAAGCTGCGGTTGTGGAGCGGGTGAACGGGATCGAACCCATGATCGCAGATCGTTTCAAATCAACGGCTTGGCCCTCCGGACAGGGCGGTGTTTGCAGACTCTGTGTACCACGGGCGTGTACCAGGCGCAAGCAAAATCGTCTGTATACCCACAGAATCAAGCCCATAAAAAACTGCCCGCGAGCCATCAGGCTCAGCGGGCAGCAATGGGGGTCGTCGGCTTCGGAGCAAGCCATTACCGGGCGTAGTGTAGCTCAAGCCTTCTCTTTTTGATCGTTTGTTTTTTGTTGATCGGTGGGCTTGGTGGTTCCGGGCTTATCGGTGGGTGGATGGCTGCCGTTGGTAGCGGCAGGCGATGGCGTGGGGTGGCTCCCGTTGGTCATGGTATTCCTTTGCAAGTCTAGGATGCGGGTAGTGCGGGTGTAGTAACGCTTCAGCGCGTCACGCTGGGCGAGGGCAAACAGAACGAAGAAGGTGGCTGCCGCGACGTCAACAGCGGCGTCGAGGGGTTCGGCCAGGACAAAGCGGTGGGCCCCGTACAGCATGCCCACGGCGAGCATCATGCACGTGTAGAACTGGTAGTAGCGGAAGTGGTGGTCTACGGCGAGGAGGTACGCGTCGAAGTTCGCCTGCAGCTTGCCCTCGTCCCACCGGGGCCGCTTGACGCCTGTGAGCGCGTTGAGCGTGTCGAACAGGACCCACCGGACCACGTTGAGCCCCAGACCCGCGGTGAATGAAGCGATCGTCACGTACAGGAAACCGCCCACGCTCGGCGCCTGCTCGGCGGCCATGCTGCCGTCCAGCCAGTTGGCCAGCGGCGGCACAAACGGCGCGAGGCTCCAGAGCGAGATGAACCCGGGCAGCAGGTTGGCGATGAAAACCCCGAAGCTGCGGTCCGACAGCGGTGACATGGCTCCCCCTTCGGTAGCGTTGTACAGAGGTTGTCACCATGGCATAGCGCGGCCTTGAAATCAAGGGCTGAACAGCGTGGAGTCGCTTTGATCTAGCTCCCAATTTAGGAGCGCGTGATCAGGAGTATAGGTTGCTCCCAACATGGGATCAAGGCCACCGCGAAAACCAAGCCCACAGCACCGCCCGGCCTACCAGAAGTTCTGCCGTCAGCTCAAGCAGTGGCGCGAAGAAGCCGGTTTGACCCAGCGTGCACTGGCTAAGAAGCTTGGTGTCGTCAATAGCTATGTAGCGAAGTGTGAGAGCGGGGGTCGGCGGATGGACCCTCTCGAATACGCGGCTTGGTGCAAAGCCTGTGGTGTCGAGAAAACAGATGCGGTAAAGGTGATCTGGAAAGCAGGTTGATCGCCGATCTTGGTTTCGATCGCTTTAGGTTCTGGGGGCAAGGCTACGCCCGAGTTCGAGCCAGAGCCCGCGGTCGTGATCCGAGTCGATCGCTTGAATGATCCGTATCGCGTCCCATACTTCGGCGGGCCAGTGCGTCTGCGCGGCGCAGCCCAGCAGGTCGTTTGGGCTCACACCGAGCAGCTCGGCGAGCTGGACCAGGCGTGAAGCCGGGAGGCGGTTCGTGCCGCGCTCGTATTTCTGGATCTGCTGGAACGTGACCCCAACCGCCCGCCCTAATTCTGTCTGCGTAAGACGGTTCATGCGGCGGATGGCTCTGAGGTTCTGTCCGATCCGGCGGTCGATCACCCTCAGTCGATCTTGTTCTGGTCCATGAGCCACCCCTGCTTCCTTTCTCCTAGCCGTTGATGTTCGGCACCGCGGCTTGACCCGGGTGCCGGGGGTGCAACACCAATCCAACTATAGAGAGGGCCTGGCTGTTTCCCTTACGGGTCTTGTATTCACCAGGTCCCCGACTCATGACATGAGCGAAGATCTATAGTTGGATACAGCGGTGTTGCGGGCCGACCATAGCCCAAAGCCGGACGGGTTGTAAAGCGGTTTTTGCCAGGATCGACTGAGTCCCCTATTTCGTCATACCTATGTAGTCCCCCCGTTGACCTGCGCGCGATGGCGTTGTGGATAAACAGGCTTGTTCGTGAGGGTTGATCTGATGAGGCTTGATATCCGCAGCGACCACCGATACGCCCACGCCAGCACCGCCCGTGGGTTAAGCGGTCGCGTGACTACACCTTTTGAGGCGGCGTGTCTCGCTTGTCCCCGGTTGGGTGACTCGGGGTACCCGCCCCTGCATCGAGGCGCTACGGCTGGGGGTATGAAGCTCTCCGACTACCTCATCACCCAGCAACTCGGCCCCGCCGAATTCGCCCGCCGGATCGGGGTGGGCCGGATGAGCGTGCACCGCTACATCAGCGGCGAGCGGTTCCCCCGGCCCGATGTCCTCGCCCGCATCGCCCGGGAGACCGCCGGGCAGGTGACGCCCAACGACTTCCTGACCCAAGTTAGCGATGACCTAAACTTGACCACCGCTTCGAGCCCTGAAACAGAGAAGCAAGAACCATTTACGCAGCCCGTATCAGGCCGATCCAACAACGGTGACGGCGATCTCGTCGGCAGGCCCCTGTACCCCTGGTCGCGTTTAACGGCGAACGAGCAGCAGGTGCTCGATGACGCCTACGACGACATGATGGATGAGCCCCCGGAAGGGTCGGGATTGAGTCCTGTTGTGCAAGAGGCTTTGGAGACACTGATAGGCCGTGCCAGCCATTGCAATGATCAGTTCAAGCTGGATGGCCGGGTCACGCGGATCACCTGCCTGATCGAAGAAGCCAACCGTGTTCGACGTCGAGAGGGCCTGCCTTTGCTGCGTTATCCGGGGGTCCCAATTTAGCCTCAAGAACACAACTCGCAGGCTTCGCCCTGCGAGCCGCAGACGCCTTCGGCGGTATGGATGTGCCCCCTCCCCCTTTCCGGGGGCGGGGAAGGGGGCGTGTTGTCGCTTCGCTTTTAAACCCAAGTATGAAGCTAAGACATGCTCCTATCCACCGGCAAGGGGCCATCCGTCTCGCGTCAAAAAATAGACGGCCCCCTCCACCCAAACCTGACGGTTTGGGGCCCCCTCCGCGATTTTTTGCCGCTCACCGGCAGACCCTTCCTTATCAGTCACGGTGGCCTTCCCTTGCCTGCGGCGTCGCATGTGGTCCCGGCTGCGCCGGACCTGGCTTGCATGGGTTTCATAGCGAACCCCAACAACAACAGAAAGGAAGATAGCTATGACGACTACAACCAATACTCAACCAGCACCCGTTGCCAACAAACGCCAGCCCGTGACCACGGTGGACCACTTCCCACTGCGTGCAGCCATCTGGGACAACGTCACCCGGGAGGGCGAGGTGTTTTACAGCGTCACGTTTGAACGTGCCTACAAGAAAGACGGCAAGTGGAACTCGTCGTCCAACTTCAACCGCTCGGACTTGTTGGCACTGGCCAAGCTAGCCGACGCAGTCGATACCGCGATCCGCGAAATGGTGGATGCCAGCCGTAGCCAAACGGCTTCCTCACAGGCGGTGGCATAGTGCCCCTCTTCGAGACCCCTCAAACAGCAAGGGCCCGCGTTAATGCGGCCCTTCGCCTGTGCCACCAACTGGATCACTCGTGCTTGCTGTTGAAGACCAGCATCGACGAGGTCACCCATCGATTAGAGCAGGTGTTCGAAACACTCGATGAACGACGCGACCAGGATCTCGGCCTAACCGAGATCGAGGGTCAGCTCACTTCCGTGCGTGACACGATCCAACCCATCAATAAATCCTTTGAATCCGGGGGGAACCATGCTTTGTAAATCGCCCATCGAACAACTTGTAGTCGCCGTGCGTGAGCACGGCAAGATCGATGACGAGGAGATCATCCAAGCTCAGCAGTACGGTGCCGACGCCGGGTGGTACGGGTACATCTATACGGATGACGCCGCAGCGTTTTTCGATCGTCACGCCGAACTGATCTGGTGCATCGCCGCGGAACAAGCCGAAGAGCTCGGCGAGCCCAACGTCGTCACCATGATCGCGGGCTTTCGACGCACCGACATGACCAACACGGTTTACGGCTTCAAGACTCTGATGGCGTGGTTCGCCTTGGAAGCAGCAGGCTCTTACCTCGAAGGCCAACGCGAGCAGGAGGCATCCGCATGAAGCCACTCACCCGTGCCGACCTGGATCAGTTCACGGGCGACGCCGAGGTCTACCGTCACCCGATGAACCCGCACGTCCTGCTCACGCCCGGCGTCCGCTACCTCGCGGAAACCGGCCACGCGTGGTGGCTCATCCACACCATCGTCTCGCACTTCGGTTCGCCGGTGATGCTGGAGGCGATGCAGGCCGATCCATTGATCGAGAGTTTCCAGGCCTGGCGGCTAGAAGTTCATCAGGACCGCACCGCCACACTGGAGGCCTATGCAGACTCGGGGATGGAGCCGCTCATCAAGCAACCCGTCGCCTACACCGACTTCCCGCTGGACTGGATCGAGATATGGGTGGGCCGTGACGATCGGTATTGGACGCTGTATCTACCGTCTGAGCATTAAACACATCCTGCAAAGAACTCAATCGATTCCATCAACCAACAGAAAGGAGTTACCCAATGAACCACAACCTACCGCAGAACGGAGATGCCTCATGAGCGATGCATACATCCCCACCGAAGCGATCCCGATGCTTGTTGGCCGCAAGATCAAGGCTATTCGGCCAATCAGTAATTCAGAACTCGACGAAGAGGGCTGGACACGCCGCGATGACTGCATGGTGATCGAACTCGACAACGGGGCGAAGGTATACCCCAGTTGTGACACCGAGAGCAACGGGCCGGGCTGTCTGTTCGGCGTGCTTGCCGACGGGACGCAGATCCTTGTGATCTAGCGGTTCGTAATGGAGGCGGTCATTCTGGCTGCCTTCAACTGCCGGCACCTACCAACTGACCTGATCCGTGTTTTGGTTTCTTTCATCAGCCCGCTTGCCTTGTCTGGTGTTTGATTGAAGAAGCCCACCCTTATTTGATTCCCTATCCCACGATCAATCGGGCCGTGTTGCCGCGATGCGGCTGCCCGCACCCAGACCCGTTGACGTGGTCTATGGCTCCAAATACCGGTCAGGCATCATCAAACAACAGAAAGGAAGCAATCATGTCATCTACCACTCAACCGCTCACCGAACCCGAAGCACCCCCGGAAACATCCCCGGAAACACCCCCGGAAGTCATCAAAGTTTATTTCCAGAACCGCGAACACTTCCACGAAGAACTCGTCGCGATCTTCCCAGGAGACCAATACCCTTCCCTTCTCATTGAGCAAGAACTCGAACGCTTGGCAGCGTCTCAGAGCACGACCGTCTGTAAAGTGATCGAAGTCGGGCGAAGCATCAATGACCTGGATCAATAAGGTCAATCACGCTGACGAACGTTTTAGAGCCCTGCTTGCAGGGCTCTACCGCCCTTCCGACCATTCAATCGCGATCCCTTCCACCGCGGGTTCACCGTCTTCGTCATCCAGCCGGGGTGGCATGAAGTGGTTGCCCAGGGCCTGGATGTAGCCCACACGAAAGCCCGTCAACGCCCGGTAGATCGCGTGCAGCCGGTACCCCGTAATCCTGACCTTGCACATCGGGTACGTCAGCACGATGCCCTCCGACGGCAGAAAATCCACCGTCTCCAGGTAGTGATAAGGCAACGCCGTGAACGACCCATTCACCTGCCGCAGGTCCAGCATCCGAAGCTCCGTCCCATACTCCAAATAACACTCCCCCCCGGAAGTGCCCCCGCCCCCGGAAATTTCCTCTGCGAGATCGTAGGGGGAAGGGGTGTCGTTGCTGAGCGTGGCTTGACTGGGTGTAGGATTCAAGAACTCGTCCAACACGCCGCCGCTTGTTGTTATTGTTTTTGATGATTTTGATTTATCGTTCATGGGAGGGTCCTCCTCGTAGTTTACGGATCATGTGAAGTGGCCAGTGCTTCGGTCGCTCGGGACGCTTAGCGAGTGGACGGGTGTTAACACGGGCCGGACTCTTTTCGCGGACGCGTTTAAGAGCGTCCCGAGCCCGAGTCCTTGCTTCGCGGCCCGAGTCATCGATATAGCTGGCTAGCTCCAACGCCGACTTAACGTTCTCTGAACGCTGCACCGCACGGCGTAAGCCCACCTGGTCATCGGTGTAGATGCGGCAGCTGAGTCTGCCACGGCTCACGCTGGTGTAGATCTGTTCTTCTGAGCCCGCCGGTGCGGATGCCATGCTCTGGGCAACCAGTACGTGATCGACCGTATCGCCCTGCCCTTTGTGACTCGTAACACAGTACGCGTGGTTCAAGAAACCGTTGTCCCCATCGATTGTGACCGTCTTGGGCCTCATCAGCCTGCCCAAGCCCTTGGCCTTCTTGTTGTCACGGGCCAGCGGCTTGAGCTGGATGTCGCCGTTGGGCTTAAAGCCCTGGACCGTGGCCATCGATCCGTTGTCCAAACGCGTCCGCCCGTCTTGCGACCGGGTGTTCTGTGTGATCATCACCAGGTCACCGCGGGCCAGCCCAACCGCCTGCGGCCGGTACACCCCCACATACTCCGCGTGCCTGGGCTCAAAGACCCGAACCTTGCCACTTCCGGGAGCGGGGGCGGTGACCAAGACCTTGTTGTTCTCCAGCCCGACCACGGTCAGGCGAGTGCCCCGGCCGTAGTGCTCGCTCTGCCGCTGGAACTGGATCACATCACCCAGTTCGTAAGAACCGGCCTGCCGCTTCTCGGCGTTGGTCAGCTGCTGGTCGCTGAGATACGTGAACTCGCGGTCGGTCCCTGCGATCGCCCCGTCTTCACGCAGCTGTTCCCTGATCCAAGCCGTGACCTCCCGACCCTCCGCCTTGGTCGGTGCGACCGCAAGAGCGGTCTTGCCTTGCGAGATCACCTTGGCGTAGTCCTTGGCCATCTGGGCATACCGCTCGTCGGTACCGATCTCGATGACACCGCCCATCTGTTCTAGTCGCTCCAGGCCCTCGACCGTCTCGCCACGGCTGAAGTGTTCAACCACCTGGAGGTACTTGCCGCGTTGCCGTCGAATCGCTGAAAGCTCGATCGGCTTAACGCCGTGGTTGTTGACCAAAGAGGTGAGGACCGATCCCGCTGCGACGCTCTTGTGCTGCATGGGGTCACCGGTAAGGAGAACCCTGGCTTTAAGCTGCTGAGCCAAACCGAACAGCTTGTGATAATCCTTCGTGCCCAGAAGCGAGGCCTCGTCGACCCAGATCGTCTGACGGAAGGCCTTACATTTAAGCTCGTCGCTCTCAAAGAAAGCCGCCACGGTATTGGCTTCATGGAAGCCCTCTTTGCGGAGCACACCCCGGGCCGCCTTCGCCGATGGTGCCAGCGGGACGAGCGTGCGGCCGATGTTGTTCATCGCCGCTTCGATATGCCGCATCGTGGTGGTCTTGCCGACCCCGGCTTTTCCAGCCAGGAAGGTGACCCTGTCTTTACTGGCCAGGACCTCGCGGGCCGCTTCTGTCTGGTCCTTGCTTAGTGCGATCCCATCAATCGGATCAAACTTGTGGTCCTTGGGACCAAGCGGCGACCAATAGCCTCGGCCGTTCTTGGCGAAGTTCACGATCTGGCCTTCAAGCGACCGCATCTCGGGCGTGCTCACAATGGACCGGCCCCACCGGTCCGTGTCGTGGTACCAAGGCCGTTTACCGAAAGCCTCTTCGGCCTGCGTCTTGGTCACCGAACCGGCCCCGAGCTTGAGAGACTGGCGGACCAGTTCACGGGCACGAACCGTGGCGTGCCGGTCAAAACTATGCTCGACGGCGTGATCCATCGCGGCTTCCGGCGTGATCTCGGGAGCCTTGGGGGCCCGACGCATGAAGGCCAGACCCGCGAGGTCCTCGATACTCAACCGCTCACGCCAGAGCGTTTGGAGCTGGCCGAGGGTGTATCGCCCTACCTTCTTCTTGCTGCGGGTCCGCTCGGCCATCCGGGCTTTCTTGGCCGGGTCGACAATTCCAAGCCGTTTGATCTCCCGGCGGATCTCTTGGTCACGCAGCGAGAACTTCTCGGTCAGCTCACGGGAGATGCCTTCGACCTCGTAACCGGCCACATGCCTGCCGCCCTTGCGGGTGATCCCATAGCCTAGGTCTTGCAGGCCTTTAGCCACATACGAATGAAAGATGGCTTGGTAGTAAGGAGCGTCCCGCTTGATCCGGGCGATATCGACCGCCTTGAACTGCATCTCCTCGGAATCGAAGGTGTTGTTGAAGATAAACGCATGGACATGCAACAACGGATCGGGCACATCGCTGCCCTTGGGCGGCCTTGCGGTCAGGTGAGTGAAGGTGGCGTAGTTGAGTTCGCCCGTGATCCGCTCGGTGATCTCGGGGTCTTGCTCTGGGTCCTTCGACTTTTTACGGACGCGAGCCTCGGCCTCCTGTTCCATATGATCCATGGTCTGTTTGGCCGCGTCCTGGATCAGCTCAATGATCCGGTTGTCCTTACCAAAGGCCCAAGCCAGGCTCACACTTTTGGGCACGTTGAATGTCACGTCGTAGCCGATGCGGCGGTTCGTCTTGTCCCGTAGTGTCAACCGGTCGCCCGTTACCGGGTGCCGGTTATCAGCCAGTGCCTCAAACGGATGACGCTCGATGCGGCCCTCAAGGCCCAAACGCTTGGACCCCAAACCGCCCCAGAAACCGATCCCCTCGTTCTCAAGGTAATAGTCCGCCCGGAAGGGCTTGGAGCCCTCCAGGTAGTAGGCCTTTACATCGGCCGCCGAATTGGATTGCGTAAATCGCAGCATGGTGTCCGCTAGCTAGGTGCGTCACGGATCCCATCTGTTGCAGAACTACAACAGAACTTATTGATGAACGTGACGAAGAGAATTGCCTCAAGGTGAATGAGCCAACCTGTCACAAGCGATCGATTGAAATCCGCAAGCGTCACCCAAGCGGACACAAGAAAATTGCGGCCCCTAAAGACCCGTTCCCGTTCTACTCATCCATCAAAAGTGTCTTATGAGACAGAAGCTCCCTAAGACACTTAAAGAGGGCAGACATCTCTCCTAACGGGGTTAGGGGCTCGGAAAACACCAGAATACCCCGCCCCCGGACCAACCTTGGCTCTTCAAGCCATGCCAAGCAGACCACCTCTACCACGTAAACAACCCACACGGCACCGATCCTATAACGCAACTTTTAGTTCTAAAATCGATACGCCAGCGCCGAAACGGACACCACACATGCAAACCCAAACGCCCTATCTGACCTCGCTGCGTGAACTGCTCGAAACCGAAATCAGCCGCCCTACCCCGACACGAATGGCGATCCAGCGCCTCATCGAAGCCATTCCAAAGGACAGCAGTCAAGCCGATCTTCCCGGGCTTATATCAGCCCGGGAATCACTGGATTCTGCCTTAAATGAGGACCTGGACCGACAACGCCAGCGTGTCGGGCTAGAAGTCTTCGGCCTCCTAAAAGAGTTAATGATCCCGATGGCAATGAACGGCAAACACCACAAGACCAGCCCGCGGATATCGACGAAGGAGGCGTCAGTAAAAATTTCGGCCTTCTTGAACCGGACCGGTCCAGAGCCCCAAACCCGACTAACGATCACCTCGCAAACAGGCTTAAGCGCCAGCACAACCAAGCGGGCCCTGGCCCTTCTCATTGAGAACAAAACTGCGGCTGTCGACAAGAAGGCACGCGTCCATACGTATAAGATGCAAATAGACCATCGTGCCAGCCCCGCAGACCAAAACGAGCAGCCATAGCCGTCGTGAGCGATATTGTCACCGACATTCTGACCGCTTACCTGAGCGGCAAGCCCCTGGAGAAGAATCCAGACTGGGACATGGAAGTCGGTTCAGTCTCTGAGACAGGCCAGGTAATGGCCAATTCCCTTGGCCTATCAGAAATCAATATCGATACGATCTGTCAAAGCGCTAAGATTGCCCTTGATCACCGGCGGAACCTACCTGCCAATGAAGTCGCCGAGCTCTTTAGCTTCTACCGCGAGCACTACGAGACAGAACGTCACCTTTCTTACGTCGTTCAGATCCGAGACCTGATCAACGACTTCGCGCCCGACTCGACGCTGACCAGCATCCTTCCACTGTGGATTAAACAACTCAATCAAAACCGTGTCTATACGCTTTCCGAAACCCTCCCCGGGTTAGAAGCGGCGCAGCTTGACAGCAGCTACATCGAACCGACCTTCGAGGAGTACACCGGAGACAAACGCGTAGGCTTCGGCCTGGCCGCGTCGTTACGCAATAGGACCAACCCGACAAAGATTGCGGGCATACCCGCGATCGTGCGCCGGTTCCGCGGCTTGAGCATGGTCTTCGCCGATCCTGGAAGCGGCAAAACCACTTTCAGCCACCGGCTCTGTCGGCACGTGGTCTCGAGCGAGGTGACCGGGCGGACACTGTTTCCAGTCTTGATCAGACTGCGTGACATCTCAGGCGACCCAGAGGAATCCGTACTGTCATCGTTCTTTATGCGCTGCCTCGGCAGCGCATACAAAGATAGCGACAGCGAGTCCCTGAGCCTTAAAATCATCGATTTCTTCCAGCGCTGCTCCGAACACAACGGTCCGCTGCCACTGTTCGTCTTAGACGGCTTAGACGAATACCGCGGCCCTGACTCCTGGCTCGTCGACGAGGTCGGCGTCTTAAGTGCCTTGTTGGGCCCCGTGGTGGTCACGTCCCGGCTAGGAGTCGAGTCAGATCTAATACACCTGGCTGACGCTCGATACCGCATCCAGCCACTTGAACTCGACGAGATGTCGCGCCTTGTACGTTCGCTCATTCCCCACGAGCTCGAACATCAACAAGTCTTTGACCACCTCGACCGCTACCCCGACCTGCGCCGACTAGCCGCCAACCCGTTCATACTGAGTGCGTTTTGTGGCCTGCACTTAATGCCATCCACGAGCCCGGACAGCCTGCCACGCAACCGGACCGAACTGATGTCCGCACTCGTGGAAGCTGGTTTTGCACGCCACCGGCAGCTTAACACCGACAAAAACAAGGTCACACCCGGCCTGCGCCGCTCCATCCACCGCTTGGCGGCCTGGATGCAGTTTGATACTCCTGCAGCGCCGCAGTACCAATTTCGGACAGAGCACGATCCGGAAGGCTACCAGCCCGACAAGGAAACCGTACGCACCCTCGCCGGGGCCAGGCTCACCCAGAGGACCTGGCTCCATGGCTGCGAAGAATTCGTTCACCCGCTGGTCCAAGAGTTCCTCGCGGGATCGCGGATCGTCGAATTGCTCGCTGACAGCGACAGCGACCAGAGCGTTATGAAAGAGCTGGTGCGCCAGGCCGATAGCCCAAGATTCCAGGGTCCGCTCCAATTCGCCGTCGGTCTGACCCGGCTCCAAAATACGAGCGGTCTGCCCGGATACCTGCATTCGCTCGCGACCCGGATGCTCAAAACCTCTGACCCGTTCGGCGTGCGGGCCTTCCATCTGGCGAGGTTCATGGCGGAGGCAGGGACCGATCGGTTCTCACGCGAGGACATTGACCGTGTCCTCGACCTTCTCTGGGAAACGGTGACACAGGGTCTCTTCGATCAAGACCTTATTGAGGCCATGGTGTCTCTGGACCCGGCTCATATCCGACGGTGGGTCGATGACACCCGGCACACAGGCGACCCTTTTGAGATCACGGCCTTACCTGCAATCGAAAACGCCCTACAGTTGCATGAAGACGCTTTGATCTCACTGGGAGAATCCCGTACTAGGGCGGTCTTAGCCGCATCAGAAGCCCGTTGTTTCCGAGACCTATCAGAACCACTGACGCTCGAGACTTGCCGCAAGGTTCTACAAGAAGCCCAAACCGACGAGCAATGGAGCGATGCGTCTAAACTCATCGCCCGACTCGGAGGCAGCGAGGCCGCCGCGTTGGTACTCGAGACCACCCGCCGGGGTCTTCCGCCGGCTGCGGACGAATCGCTGGCCAATGCCTTGGGGTGGGTAAGCCACCCCGCCGCAACAGACGCCTTGATGGCGATGCTGGCCCGGGACCTACAAGATCACGACGTCGTCGACGCGTGCCTGTTTGCTTTATGCAACCACGTCTTCAACTACGGCGAGAAGATTCTAGGCACCATTGCATCGGACCCCGACGCCCCAAGCTACCGCAGGCAGGCCGCGATACAGTGCCTTGGCAACTGCTATGCTGAGGACTCGCTCGCGACGCTCCTCAAACTGAGTAACACTGAACAAGACCCCGAGCTTAAGCTCGTTCTGCTCAAGTCTATCGCCAAGCAGGATCCGTTAAGCGCTGTGCACGCCGTCCAGATGGAAGTGGGCCTGGATAACCAGCAGCCAAGCCGGACCGAACTGCTCAAAATCATCTCAAAGATTCTCCGAAACGCGAAAGACAACTACACGCTGGTCAAAACCGCAACCACGACAGCACGCTGGTTCTTATCGCAGACCGAATGGGAAGACGAACCCGATTTTGCCAAAATCGCCTTGCAAATCATTCAGGTCGATGAAGACTGGTGGCTAGATCATGCACTCCAGACACTTCAGTCAGACGACTGGCCCCACGTCGCCTGCGCCGCGATCGGCCTGGCACAGTGCAAATCTAAGCGTGTGAACGACGAATTACTGGCCAGGCTTCAATCGATTCAAGAAGCCGCCAAAACCGACAACCGGACAGACTTGCCGATGCAGACGGCCGCAGCAGAGGCCATCGCGCAAGCCCTGCTCCAGAACAGCACAACCAGTCTCGAAGATTTGCTGGAATACCCGATCCTCAAACGTGCGGTCGGCAAACAAGCCATAGAACGCCGCTTGATCTTACAGCCAAAAGACAATCCGATCTGGACAGGCAGGAACTATTGGTTCTCTGACCCCGTCGAATCCGATGGCTTATCGACGCACAAAGACGGCGCCACCGACACCTCGCAAAGGCCCGAAATCGATATCGAAGGACTGGTAGATCTCCTGGCAAATCGTGTTAAACAGGCGACTCAAAAGAAAGGTGTGCCCCGCACACTTGCCATCTGCCACTGGGCGAATAAGCACTACAAGGGTAAAAAGCCGTTCGAACAAGTCTATGAGAGAGTTGTCAACGGCGATATGGATGACCCCGCCGCCGCTTCTGTGCGTGCAGGATTAGATAAACATCTAAAAAAATGTGGCGTCGTACGATCCGGCCTGCCCAAATGGGACAGTCTGGTTACAAATATGAAACGAATGAAAAAGGAGCGGTATATCTCAACAATTTTGGACAAGCAAGGCGTACGTGCATCCGACAACCTCTATCAATTTTTGATTGACTGGGACCTGCTGTGAGAGATCTTTTCGATTGCCTCAGGCCCGACTTCGTGCTACATCTCGATTAATACGGATACTTAACGCAACGGAAAGTACAAGCCGCATGGGATAAATGAACGAAACGACCCAGCCCTCGAGGATGAAGCACGCAAGAAAGCACTTGAAGGCCTCATCGAGGGCTGGGTCCACGAATCAATGCGCGTCCTGATGACCCCAGACGCCGAAAAGATCAAACGCATGCACCGCGAGATGGAGAAGAAAATTATTTTTCCAGCCCACATCTGCGAAATACACAAGCGTGTCAAGCAGCGCCTAACCAACGCCCAGCGTCAATGGAACAGCTTGGGCAAAACGCTTCCAGGCAATCCATCTCGCGGTCGCTAAGCCGGTCTTTGATCGTGATGATCGACCTCTTGATGTAGTAATAGGCCGAGCTCGCCGCTTTCCAGCCATATCGGTCCGCGATCTGCCTGTACGTCAAGCCTTCTAAGAAAAAAGCTTCGAACACCTTGCGTTGGGTCGGGGTAAAGCTCTCAAAGATGACGCCAAAGACCTTGCGCAGCACTTCAGCCTCTTCAGCAACGGTGCTTTCCAGAACAATATCGCTCTCACCAAGCCGTGTGGTTCGCGGCAGCGCCTCACCATACGCCTGCTCGTGCTTAGCGCGGCATTCGGCCTTCTTGCGGTGCTTTGTACACCGGCGACGAGCAATCACACGCCCTAAGCCCTTGGGAGAGAACAGCTCGTCCGCGTAGGCTTGATGGGCCATCCACAAGTCAATACGGCATTCCTGAAGCGTGTCCGCTCGGTGCCCGGGGCAGTAGATCTGACTGTAGACAACCGCCCTCATGGTTGGCTCAGCTTTCTCAAGCAGTTGCTCGTAGGTTCGGGATCGGCCTTTCGGTAAATCATTTGTTTCCATCGGGATCACTCCAAACAGCAGGCGACGGCCGCCTGCGGGCCGAAGACCCGACATGGGCCTCCGTATCCCGGGGTGATCCGGACAGGGGTTGTCCGCGTTTGTCCGAGCTTGTCTCGCGTCTCAACAAGCAGAGGGACAAAAAAACTTTGAGAGATTTCTAAATTTTTCCGGGTTGTCCGAATCGAGCCGCAAAAACAGTTACTAGCGCGCCCGTGCAACACCAGGCGATGAGAACGCACCTGGGGTGTGTCACCCCAGGAGATACCTCATGCCTTTTTGGACCCAATCACCCCAACGCCCCCGGAAGTCCCGGAATCCCCGAAAGCCTCGGAATCCTCGCAAACTCCCGCCCTTCCACCTCGATACCCCTCTGCTACACCTTTCGCCACGGGACACCTTCACGCTGCGTGACGGGTGCTCTGGAATTTTTTCGGTAGGAGCCACGGGTTCGGGAAAAACCAGCTCGGTGAACCGCGCCTTCACGATGGCCTACCTGCGTGCTGGCTGCGGGGCGCTCATCACCACCACCAAGCCCGGCGATACCGACGAGTACCTGCAGTTCTGCGCCGACGCCGGGCGGCTCGGTGACGTAATCCGCTTCGGGCCCGACTCGGGCTACACGTTCAACCCCTTCCGCTACGAGCAGACCCGACCCGGCGCCGGGGCAGGCCAGACCGAAAACATCGTCGGCCTGATCCGGACGATCCTCGAAGCGGGCGACCTTGGTGGTAATTCCGGGGGCGGGGGGCGGGCCAACGACGCGTTCTGGCGCAAAGCCACCGACCAGATCATCCGCAACGCGGTCGACCTGTTGAAGTTCGCCGGTCAGCCCTTGTCCCTTACTACCATCCAGCAGGTACTCACCAGCGCCCCGCTATCCCTGGAGGAAACCCAGTCCACCGACTGGCAGCAGCAATCCTTCTGCTGGCAGTGTCTGCAGAAGGCCAACCAGCAGTCGCTAAGCGAAAGCGATGCCCTGGACCTGCATGCAACTGCAAGGTTCTGGTGCCGGGACTTCCCTACCCAGGACCCCAAGACCCGCAGCAACATCCTGATCAGCTACGGCGTTATGGCCGACGCATTCAGCCGTGGCCTAATGCGCGAGCTGTTTTCCACCGGCCTTAACGTCGTGCCCGAGATGTGCACAGAAGGCGTGATCTGGATCATCGATCTGGCGACCCGTGTCTATGGCGATGTGGGAAGGCAAGCAGCATGCCTGATCAAGTACTGCTTTCAGCAAGCCATGGAACGCCGTGATGTCCAGGCCAACCCCAGGCCAGTAGCGCTCATCATCGACGAGAGCGACCAGTTCCTCACCGAACACGACATCGCTTTCCAAGCGACCGCTCGCAGCTCGCGTATCTGCACCCTGCTGCTCACCCAGAGCATCGCGGGCTACCAATGCCGCCTCGGCCAGGGCGGCGGCATGCACAACACCCACGCGTTCTTAGCCAACCTCGCTACCAAGATCTTCACCGCCAATTCCGACCCCTCTACCTACGAATTCTGCGAACAACTCTTCGGCAAGCACTGGGCCACCCGTACCAACAGCAGCGTCTCCTCCCCCACCCCGGCCCCCGGAATGGGCAACGGCGCGTATGGAGGTGCTTCAGGGGGCGCAGGGGCAACTCCCGGGGGCGGGGGTGGGGGGCAGGTTTCGAGTGGGGCGCAGCAGGGGCTGGAGGCTTACCTGCAGGGTTCTGACTTGAACGGCTTATTGACGGGTGGCGCTGCAAACAACCGGCAGGTCCAGGCACTGTGCTTCCAGATGGGCAGGACCTGGGCCCATACCGGCACGCCCGTGCTGCCAGTGATCTTTAACCAAGCCGATTCTTAAACCTCAACAGGAGACTTCCAAATGCCAGATCCAACAAACAACCAGAACAACACCCCTTCACCCAACACCAACGAAACTTCCGGGGGCGAGGGACCATTGACGCCCAACGCGTTTGTCCGTGATGTCCAGAAGAAGCGGGAAGAGATGCTCTTCCTGGCCAAGGCGGTCATGGCGGTGCTCAATGCCATGGCGTACTTCATGTCCTACCCAGCGCTGATCCTGTTCCGCAGGGACCTCGGCGAGCGGATGCTGTCCAAGACTGCGCTAGTGGCGACTTGGCTCGTCATCGCGTTCGTGGCAACCAGTAGCACAGTCAAGCTGGCGTACCTCCTCATGCTGGCACTACCCATCCTGTACGGCGTGCATGCGTATCAGGTGAAACGGCGCAGCAAGCGTGGTGAGCGCCACTACAGCTATAGCCGCGGCGCGTCATGGCTGGATAAGCTCTTGCCCAGCCGGTCTGAGTTCAACATATGCTTCCTCGAGCCCCTGATCCTGCTGGCCGTGGCCGTCATCGTGTTCGTCTACGCCGATCTGTTTGTCGTGGCACAAGAGAGCGGAATGATGAACCGCCAGGCTGCTTTTCCCCGTCTGTTCTCGTTTTATCTCGCTGGGATGGGCTTGGGCCTGTACTTCGTCGAATCACGGCTGCGGAAGCAAGAACGCGAAATGCTGCTAACGCAGATCGACCAGCAGATCATCTCCGCCTACCTCGCATCGGCCCTGAACGACACCGCTGAGATCGAAGACGAAGGGTTTGCGATCGCCGAACTCGCGAACTGGAGCCCGAAAGAACGGCGCATGCTCGAAGCATCCGCGTTCTCCTCAGGCAGCGACCTCGACCCCGCCTGGAACAACATCCTCGACCCCGCCCCCGGACACCCCGGAACCCCCGGAAGTGTGGCGATGGTGTGATGTCAACAAATAGCGATGTGATTCTTGAGGCCGCCCCCGGGAATGGGGGCGGTTTTTTGTGCGCGGCGTGCAACAGGGCATGGGGTTGTGGCACCTAATCATTGGAAATGAGGCGCCATGAACAGCTCCTACCCCACCACTGCGACACCGGCGTCGTTGATCCCACCCTGCTGTTCTGTATACGGGGCTGAGA
>JBCDKD010000048.1:0-37138 GCA_039024275.1 Planctomycetota bacterium
CGGACATCGGCATCTACATCGGCAAGACGATCGAGGCGCAGATCCTCAAGATCGATACCGAGCGGCGGAATATCGTGATCTCCCGCCGCAAGCTCATCGAAGACCGCCGCTCGATCATGCGCAAGCAACTGCTCGAGAAGATCAGCGTCGGCGATATCGTCGAGGGCACGGTCAAGAACATCGCCGACTTCGGTGCGTTCGTCGACCTCGGCGGCATCGACGGCCTGCTACACATCACCGACATGAGTTGGGGACGGGTCAACCACCCAAGCGATGTCGTGAAGATCGACGACAAGATCGAAGTCAAGATCCTGAACATCGACTTCGAGAAGGAAAAGATCGCGCTGGGCCTAAAGCAAAAAGACTCTTCGCCGTGGGAAGACATCGAGGCCCGCTACCCCGCGAATACTCGCGTCAAGGGAACGGTCACAAACATCATGTCGTATGGTGCCTTCGTCAAGCTCGAAGACGGCGTCGAGGGCCTGGTCCACATCTCCGAGATGTCCTGGACCAAGCGGATCAACCACCCCTCGGAGGTCGTCTCGATCGGCGAGGAAGTGGAAGTCGTTGTGCTCGAGATCGACCAGAACAAGCAGGAGATCAGCCTCGGTATGAAGCAGACCGAGGTCAACCCCTGGGAACTGGTCGCCGAGAAGTACCCGCCCGGCACGATCGTCGAGGGCAAGGTCCGCAACCTCGCCAGCTACGGCGCGTTTGTGGAGATCGAGCCCGGCATCGATGGCCTTCTGCACGTCTCCGACCTGTCGTGGACCAAGAAGATCTCCCACCCCAACGAGATGCTCAAGAAGGGCGACAACGCCAAGTGTGTCGTCCTCGAAGTCGACCAACAGAAGCAACGCGTCGCGCTGGGCCTCAAGCAACTCGAAGAGGACCCGTGGGACAACGCGATCCCGTCGGCCTACCAGCCCGGCATGATCGTGCACGGCAAGGTCACGAAGATCACCAACTTCGGCGTTTTCGTCGAGTTGGAAGACGATCTCGAAGGCCTGCTGCACATCTCCGAGTTGGCCGACCACAAGGTCGAGAACCCGCAGGACGTTGTCCAGCAGAACCAGGAGGTCGAGGTGAAGATCCTCCGCGTCGACCTGGACGACCGCAAGATCGGGCTGTCGCTCAAGCGTGCCCAGTGGACCTCCGACCAGGAAGCCGCTGCCGAACGCAAGGAAGGCAAGGGAGGCGGCGGGCAGGGAGGCGGTATGGGCGGTCTCGGCGAAGGCCACGACCACCTCGGCACCGACAAGATCACCTTCGGCGAGTAAGCCCGGCTACCGCATAGACAAGCTCAGCACACAGCCCTGCCGTACGGCGGGGCTGTTTTTTTTGCGCCTATCGATGCATTTTTTTGAAAACACGCGTCAGATCTCGGCGCCCTGCGCAATAAGTTGATGAAAGATGCCCGAACAGCCGCGTCAACCCAGCGACGACCTGCGTTTTACACGCCTGTGGATCGAGTCCCAGCACACGCTGACCGGCTTCGTGACGCTGCACGTCCAAGACTACGCGGCGGCCGATGACATCATCCAGGAAGTCGCGACCCAGGCCACCGAGCATTTCGACCAGTATGACCCGTCCCGCCCTTTCGGTGCGTGGCTGATCGGCATCGCCCGGATGCGTATCGCCGAGGCTTATCGCAAGAAAGGGCGGTCGCCGATTATTTTCTCCAACGATGTGATGGACTCGATCACAAAAGCCTTTGTGGCGATCGAACCCGAGTCGAGTGATCGGCTTGAGGCGTTGCGGGCGTGCATGAGCCGGCTTAATAACCGCCACCGACGGGTGATCGATCTCCGCTACAACCGGCGTCGGAGTTCGGACGAGATCGCCAACCAGGTCGGCGGTAGCAGCGAAGCCGTTGACTCGATGTTGTACCGCATCCGGCTTGCCCTGCGCAAGTGTATCGCGAGCCGTATGGGGGCCAGCCGATGAACCCACCTCCTAAGCACATCGACGCGTTGATGCAGGCTTGCTTCAGCGGCAAGGCCACACAAGACCAGATCCAAGCCCTCGAAACCTGGCTGCGCGAAAGCCCCTCTAACGTGCAGTGGTTTGTCGATCTTGCTCTGCTGGACGGCCTGATACTCAGCGTTCAGAAAGACGAGGACGCCGCGGCGATCCTGACGATGCTGCGCGAGGCGGAAGAAAAAGCTGAGACGGACTTTTCGCTGCTGGACCCGGCACCCCCCTCCGGGCCCGCTCCGGGTGTCGATGAGCGTAGCGTCACGTTCCGTGAGCTCTGGCTGCTGTCTGGCTACATCACGAAGAAGGCCCTGCGAAACAAGGCCGGTCTGATCGGGTCGGTCGCCGCGGTTGTTTTGCTTGGGGCCGCGCTCTTCTTGTACATGCTCGGCGGCGACCCCACGCCGGAGGGGCCGCTCCAGATCGGATTCGAGCCCCCGGCAAGCCCCGTGGTCGCCACGCTTACGGCCGAGCGCAACGCGGTGTGGGACCGTCAGCCGGGTGAAGACCTCTACGCCGGTCAACGCTATACGCTGACCCAGGGCTTCGCGGAGATCACAACCAGCCGCGGCGCGGTCGCGATCCTAGAGGCACCCGCCACGGTCGAACTGCTCGACAACGACAACGCCCTACGCCTACACGCGGGCAAGCTCGTGGGCATCTGCGAGACCGAGTCCTCTAAGGGCTTTGTTGTCCGCACGCCGCACTTAGACATCACCGATATCGGCACACAGTTTGGCGTGGATGCAACATCCAAAGCGACCGAGGTCTACGTGATCCATGGTGAGGTCGAGGTCGCGCTGCCGAAACGCCCGGGCCAGGATCGGTCGGCAGGCATACTGCTATCGCAGCAACAGGCGGTCCGTTTGAACGCGGGCGGCGACACGGTTGTACCCATCACAACGGCGTCGGATACGTTCGAGCGTGTGTTAACGACTCACCCACTCGCCGGGACAGGCGTTGGCAATTTCACGAAAGCACAGGCATATCCTGCATGGCAGATTGTCAGGGTGGATGGCGTTGCCCTGCCCCAGGCGATCGATCTGCGTATATCGGGCGATGACCACAGCACCGGGTTTGCCGGCGATGACCGCCTCGGACGCTGGCTCAATCACCGCGATGAGCGTCAGCCCGCCGAAGGATCGAACCATATCGTCTATACGATCCAGACCGAGATCGTCGTTCCTGCGTCGGTCGATCTGGACCGCGTGACGCTGAATATGCTGGGGTATTTTGATTTTTCCTTGCTGGGATTGAGGTTCAACGACCAACTCGTCAAAGACCTGGATGTGCCAAAGGTGCATAACGAGCCGTTGCTTTTTTCCATGCCTGCCAGCGCGTTGGGCCTGAGGCACGGTCGTAACGTCGTCCAGTTCGATATCGCAAACGACCCCGACAGCTACACGGGCCTGTTGATCCAGTGGCGGCTTACCAGCATTAAAGCAATAGGAGGAACAGGACTTTAGCTAGACACGATGGTTGCCCGCTGTGTGATGCCATAGCAGGTGGCCACGGCCATTCACTTTTTTAATCTTTTTCGATTTACGGAGAACCAAGAATGAAACGCATCTTTGCATCAGCAACGCTACTCACAGCAATCGGGACCGCATCATCGGCCGCGATTATCGCAGAGGAAACCTTCACGTATGCCGACGGCAATCTCAAGGGCAACGGCAGCGCGGTTGACCCGGGTTGGGGTGGGAGCTGGGGCGCTATCGCAGAAGATGCCGGGACGACTTCTGCCCAAGTGATCGCTGGTGAAGTGGCTGCCGGGACAGAGCGCCAGCGTGTCACGCGGGTCCTCTCAACAGGCCAAGGCGCTGACGGAACTAGCGTCTTCATCGGCCTGGACTACACCTTCAGTGGCCAGAATTACACGGCCTTTGAACTGCACCAAGGCGGCACCGATGATGGTCAGCGAACGCTACGGCTCGCATCAACCGGATCGAATGTACTCCAGGAGTCCAACCGCGTTGCCACGAACACCTTCCTGACCTTCAGTGGTGATGAGGCATCTGTTTCCCACCGTTATGTGATTCAAATCGACTTTGGCGTCGGCGCTGCCGCGGACAAAGTTTCGCTTTACCAAGATGGCGTTGAAGTGGTCTCGGGTGTTGAAGCAGCCATTGACATGTCATTCGATCGCGTGTCACTCGCCGCGTTCGGCAGCACGAGCTCGATCGGTGTCACCGACAACATTGTCATCGCAACGACCTTCGCCGAGGCAGTCCCCGAGCCCGGCTCGCTGGCGCTCATGGGCCTGGGCGGCCTGCTGATGATCAAGCGCCGTCGGCGCAGCTAATTTGCTTCTCCTTCAAACGGCCTCGCTCCCCGACAGGGGTGCGAGACCTTTCAGGTCTGATTGATCGTTGCGCAGGCGGGCGTTCTCTCCTGACACGTGCTTTGATGGAGCCTCAGATGCGTCGTGCGTTTACCCTTATTGAACTGCTCGTGGTCGTCAGCATCATCGCGCTGCTGATCGCGATCCTGCTGCCCGTGCTTGGTGCGGCGCGGGACAGTGCGAAAGCGATCCAGTGCGGCAGCAATCTGAAGCAACTTGGCATCGCCCAGTTCGCGTATACCTCGGACAACAGGGGCCAGTTCACCGCGGCACGGCACTGGGTCATGAGCGCCTTCGGGCAGGGCTTTAACCCGCGAGACCCCACGATCCTGGATGGTGTTCTACAAGGCACACTGTTTCCCTACGTCAATGATGTGACCGATATCTACCTCTGTCCCGTTGCAGCAGACCGGCTGACGCCCGATACGTTTGTACCGGGCTGGCAGAACCAGGACCGGGTTGCGCGAAATTACGTACAGAACTGGAACGTCGGGCCATTTATAGAAGACCCAGACCCCGGTTGGCCACGCGAAGAACTGACCATCGAAAGCACCAAGCGCCCAAGCGATCTGGTTGTCTTTTCAGAAGAGAACACGTTTGTCGTCTCCGGGCTCAGTACGAGAACGCTGAACGACGGCTACTTGCTCGGCCGACAAGCCGTGACGGGTACACCGAATATCGACTGCTTCGCGACGTTCCATAACTCGAAGAATGACATCACGGCGGGCGACGCCAACGCGGTCTTTGCCGATGGCCACGTCGAGTTTGTCAACGCGAGCGAGCCGGCATGGTTTAGCTGGCAGAACCCGGAGACCGGGGTGAACGAGACCATCAGCGCAACCGTGATGTGGTGCACCGACGCGATCCCCGTGCAGCGTTAAGAGATAAGTGCGATAAAGGGTCGTGAGTGCTCGGCGGCAGCCCGACCAATATCAACTATCAACTCAACGGCAACCTGGGCCGCCGGCTCACCCGCACACGGCTTGAACGGCAGCGGCGCCAACGCCGAGCCCAAGGGAGGCAACCATGTCTACGGTGATGGCTCGGGCGGATGGGTCGATTTCAGCTTGATGCGTGAGTTGCACTCCTGGTCGGGGGTTCGCAACTGGTACTACTACCAGGAAGACCTCGGCGACCAAATACCGCCGCTGCCCTGATCAGTCGGTCGCGAGGGGCTGTTGAAGTGCCGGATACGATTCACCTGGGTGCGGCATACGCGGTGCAGAACTTCGGCGTGTTAATCGGGTTTTCGAGCATGCGGTGCCTGGCTGGTATTGCGTGATGGTGGTGCTGCACGGGTTGTGCGCGCGGGCATGAGGTTTGAGGCCTTGTTGAAGGATCAAATGGGTTCGGCGGGGCGACTTAAGCCCTCCCCTGCTGGTTGCGCGTGCGCGTCGGTTCGTATGCGTGTCAGCTGCGTTCACTTGATAAGTCTTGTGATGTGCACGTCCCGCGCGACATCGCGGAAGGATCAGTCTTGGGGCCCGGGCCGCCGATCGCGTGGACGAGTTGATCCAGGTCTGCGTCGGTCAGGTCGCTGCGGAGTGACAGGCGGACCCGGCATTGGCCCGGCGCGACGGTAGGCGGGCGGATGGCGGGGGCGAAGATGCCGGCGTCTAGGAGCTTGGCATACAGTTCCAACGCGGCTGTTTCACTGCCGACGAGAAGGGGGATGATCGGGGTTGGGTGGGCTTGTGGGCCCCGTGTGCCATCGATGGGCCAGCCCGCGTGCTGCAGGCGTTGACGGAGCTTGGAGGCCAGTTCGGCAAGCCGGTGTCGGCGGTCGGGCTCGTCGCGGATGAGATCGAGCGCGGCGTGGAGGCTGGCGGCTTGTGCGGGGGGGACCGCTGTAGAGTAGATGAACGGCCTGGCCTTGTTGATGAAGAGGTCGATAACGGCTTTCTGTGCAGTGATGATGCCGCCGAGGCTGCCCATCGCCTTGCTGGCGGTCGAGACGACCACGCCGCCCGTGCCGCAGGTGCAGACCCGCGCGGGAACGTTCTGCTGCTCGGCCAACCCGCTGCCACGCCCGCCTAGCATGCCTGTGCCGTGGGCTTCATCAACGATGAGCGATGCGCTGTAGCGGTCGGCAAGGTCGCAGAGAGCGGGCAGGTCCGCGCAGTCGCCGTCCATGGAGAAGACGCTGTCGGTGACGATAAAACGCCGCCCACCCGTGTGCCGCTGCAGCACTTGCTCGGCACGATCAAGGTCGAGGTGCGGGAAGGTACGAACCTCGGCCGCGCTTGCCCGCGCCGCATCGATCAGGCTCGCATGCACGAGTTTGTCCATCACGATCAGGTCACCGGCTTTGGCCAACGTGGTCAGTACTGCCAGGTTCGCGGTGTACCCGGTCGGCAGGATCAGCGCGGCCTCGGCATGCTTGAAAGCCGCAAAGCGTTTTTCAAGCTCGTCATGGACGCGCTGCGTGCCCGAGAGCAGCCGCGACGCGCCCGCCCCAACCCCGTGTTTCTGCATGGCTTCGATAGCGGCTTCGATTAGCTTCGGGTGCTGGCTAAGGCCGAGGTAGTCGTTGCTCGCAAGGTTGAGCAGCCGCCTGCCGTCGACCTTGATGAAGCGGCCTTGTGGGGTTCCAACCCGCAGGTGCCGCAGGCGATTTGTCCCTTCAAGTTCAGACAGTTGCTGGGCACTGTCAGTTGACAGATCGGCCGGTGTTGACGCGGTCCTAGACGGAGCGGATTTTGGTTGAGGTCGCGCGGGCAAGGGCCGGCCGATCAGGCAGCGGGGGTGTCGGGCTCGAGGTCGGCGGGGTTGTCGGCCTCAGGCGAGGGCTCGCTGAGGGTCTGCTTCATCAGCCGGCCAACTTTGAACTTAACAGTACGTTTGGGTGGGACCTCGACGGGTTGTAGCGTACGCGGGTTCTGTGCCATGCGTGCCCGGCGCTGCTTTATCTCAAAGACACCGAAGTCGCGGAACTCCAAGCGGTTGCCTTTGCCCAGTTCCACAACGATGGAGTCGAGGAAGCTCTGGACGACTTTCTTGACGACCACACGTTTCTCGCCGGTCGCATCGGCGATACTGTCTATCAGCTCTTTTTTGGTCACGGTCGACATCGGGTTGACCTTCTCGGGGTTTGGGCAGAGGTGCCGATGGGATAGGCCGAGAACATGATTCGCGGAGTCCCGGTTTGCTCCAGATGGGCTCACCCATCACTTAAATGAAGTATGACAATCCGCGATGGGTCAGTCAAGCGACAAGTTGTGGATACAGCACGAATTAGCGATCAGGCGGGCCCCGAAAAAGATAGTCTTTTAGGCAAAAAAGTCCAATAATCGCGGATCAGGGCTCGTTGTGGGCGATTCTGGGCTTGCCCGGAGCAAGTCACGCAGCAGCAATGATTTAACAGATTTTTATTCCCATTTGCGAGTCAGTTGCACCGGGCATACGATCCTTGCATGCCAGTGGACCCCGATAAGCTCACGATCGTGCACTACCCGCACGAGGTGCTTCGGCAGAAGGCCAAGCCGATCACCGAGGTGACGGGCGAGGTCAGGGCGGTCGCGGCGAAGATGATCGGACTCATGCACCAGGCCCCGGGTGTCGGGCTCGCGGCCCCGCAGGTCGGCCTGCCCTGGCGGATGTTCGTCGCCAACCCCACCGGCGAGGAGGGCGACGACCGCGTCTACATCAACCCCGAACTCAGCAGCGCGGGCGGCGGCAACGCGGCGCGGGACGAGGGCTGCCTGTCGCTGCCGAACATCACGGTCGAGGTCAGCAGGCCCGCCGAGATCACCATCCGCGCGACCAACCTGGGCGGCGAGGCATTCGAAGAATCCGCCGACGACCTGCTCGCCCGGATCTGGCAGCACGAGACCGACCACCTCGACGGCGTGCTCATCATCGACAAGATGTCGCCCATGGACCGAATGGCGAACAAACGCGCGATCAAAGAGCTCGAAGAGGCGAAGTGAGCAAAAGCAACGCTTCGCTTCACCGCAAAGGCGCAGAGACCGCAAAGAACGCTGAGGTATCGTCTTGGGGAACTTTTTTGCATTGCTTTGTGTCCTCTGCGATCTTGGCGCCTCTGTGGTGAAGCGAAGCGTTGCCTTGGCTACCATCTAGCTATGCGAATCCTCTTCTTCGGCTCCGGTGCGTTTGGCCTGCCGACCCTGCAAGCGCTGTGTGAGCGGCATGATGTCGCCGAGGTCATCTCGCAGCCGGACAAGCCCGCGGGCCGCAAGCGCGTGCTGACACCAACGCCGATCGCAGCGTGGGCGCTGGAGCAGGGCTACGCGGTGCCACGGGTAGACAACGTCAACACCCCCGAGTTCGTCGAGCAGATCAAGAGCCATGAAGCCGACGCGTCGGTCGTCATCGCGTTCGGCCAGAAGCTCGGCCCGGACTTGATCGACGCGATGGGCAGGCTGGCGATCAACCTGCACGCGTCGCTGCTGCCCAAGTACCGCGGTGCAGCCCCGATCAACTGGGCCATGATCGACAACGAGCCGGTGACGGGCAACAGCGTGATCGCCCTGGCCCAGCGGATGGACGCGGGCGTGGTGTACGCGGCCAACAAGACGCCGATCGACCCATTCGAGACGGCAGGCGAGTTGCACGACCGCCTCAGCGCGATGGGGCCGGAGGTGGTCGGCAAGGTGATCCAGCAGCTGGCCGACGATGCGCTTGCCCCCATCGAGCAGGACGAATCGCTCGCTACTAAGGCCCGCAAGTTCACCAAGGCGGATGGCACGGTCTCGTTCGATCAGCCCGCCGACCTCGCCCGCGCCCGCGTCCACGGCCTGACCCCCTGGCCCGGCTGCCGTGTGCGGTGGATCAAAGCGGATGGGACCGACAAGGGGCTACTCACACTCAAGCGTGTCGTTGATGAAAGTAGGCCGGGCTTCAGCGCGGAACTTGACGAGGATGCAAGTCAATCCGGGCTAAAGCACGGCCTACTGGACAAGCAACTACGTGTCACATGCAGCAGCGGAGCAGTCCGGCTGATAGAAGTCCAGGCCCCCGGCGGCAAGGCGATGTCGGCGGAAGACTTCGCCCGTGGGCAAGGTTTGGCTGAAGGGGATGTACTGGAGCCACTAGGGTCAATCTAGAGCGGTTCGATTTGGACAGGATTTCAGGATTAGCAGGATTGACAGGATTCAAGGCATCTCGATCAATTTGAAGTCCCGTATATTTCATCAAGATGACGGTCAATCCTATGCACTTCCGGCACTACTTCAATCATGTCGGCAAACCAGATATGAGTGCCTGGCCAAGCAAGAAAAGCTGCCACGCACCCTAGGCAGCAGAGCACATTGACAAGGCAACGCGGACGAGCGCGATATGCGGAAACAGCAAAGACTGGAATGAGACAAACGAAAGGTGCGGCATAGAATATCTTTTCAAAACGGTATAGCACCGGACCATACTCGTACAGCCAATGTACCAATAATCTTCTACCCCAAACAGTGCTTTGAACTTCATACCAACGATTTGATTGGATTACAAAGGTAGCCAGCAGAAACGCCGCAACAAAAAACTCCCATCTCGGCAGGGTGAGTCGATGCGGGGAGTTTGAATACGTTTTCGGATCGCCAGGATCGAATCCCCGCCCACATTCCGGACACTCATTACTTTCAAGATGGTCCAGGCAATAACAGCAGTCAAGACAATACTTCGATGACCCGGATTGCCTTGTCATCCTGTAAATCCTGTTAATCCTGTCAAATAACGAATCACAGAAGACTCGCTGACAGGCAGGAATGCCTGTCTTACTGATCAAGGCGTTTAAGCCTCCTGCAGTTCCCCGATCTCCCGCAGGCGTGTGTACCGCTTCTCAAGCAGGTTCTCAGTCTTAAACCGCTTCAGGTCACGCAGCGCGCCGACGAGGTACTGCTCGAGCTTGTCGGCCATCATGCCCGGCCGGCGGTAAGCGCTTCCTAATGGCTCCTCGATGATGTCGTTGATCGTGCCTAGCCGCAGGTTGTCCTTCGCGGTCAGCTTCAAGGCCTCGGCCGCCTCGGCGTTGTTCTCCGGCGTCGCCTGCTTCCAAAGGATCGCCGCGCAGCCCTCCGGGCTGATCACGCTATACCAGGCGTACTGAAGCATCGCCACGCGGTCGGCTACCGCGATGCCCAACGCGCCGCCCGAGCCGCCCTCGCCGATCACGACGCTGACGATCGGCGTCTTAAGCCTGGCCATCTCCTGCAGGTTGAGCGCGATGGCTTCTGCCTGGCCGCGCTCTTCCGCCTGGATGCCGGGGTAGGCACCGGGGGTGTCGATAAACGTCACGACGGGCAGGCCGTACTTCTCGGCGAGCTTCATGCAGCGGAGGGCCTTGCGGTAGCCCTCGGGGTGCGGCATGCCGAAGTTGGCGTTGATCTTGTCCTTGGTGTCCTTGCCCTTGTTGTGGCCCAGGACGAGCGCCTTGTGCGGGCCGATCCGTCCGAAGCCGCAGAGCATGGCCCGGTCGTCGCCGTAGGCCCGGTCGCCGTGCAACTCGGTGAAGTCTTTGACAAAGCTGTTGATGTAGTCGATGGTCTGCGGGCGGTTGGGGTGCCTTGCGACCTGCACGATATTGGCCGGGGGGAGGTTCTTGTAGATCTTCTTGAGCATCGCGGTGTGCGACTGGCGGAGCTTTCGGATCTCCGTGCCAAGGTCGACGTTGGGGTCCAACCCAACGGCCGAGCGGGCCGGGTCGTTCTGCTGTTCGAGCTCGGTGATCTGCCGTTCGAGTTT
Organism: Planctomycetota bacterium; assembly: GCA_039024275.1. GTDB lineage: Bacteria > Planctomycetota > Phycisphaerae > Phycisphaerales > Phycisphaeraceae > JAHQVV01. The sequence goes on from JBCDKD010000048.1 coordinate 11,012, forward strand.
GGTCAGCGGGCGTTCGAACTCGAGTTCGAACGTGCCGGTGTATTCGTTGAGTTGGGTCATGGGGTTGTTGGCCTTTCGGTTGCCTGGCATCCTTGCATCCCGGCGGCTGGTTTGCCGTCGGCGGCGGGGGCCTGATCGTATTAAACCTGATAGTTTACTCGGCATCACCATGGCTGACGAACACTTTCATACCGACCACCTCGTGATCATCGGCTCGGGCATGCTGGGTACGAGCGTGGCGATGGGCCTGAAATCACGTGGATTTACAGGCCGGATCACCGCGCTCTGCCGCACCCCGGCATCCTGCAAGAGGGCCCAGGCGACCGGGGCCTACGATATAGCTACCGATGATACGGCCGCGGCGTTGAGCGATGCGACGTTGGCCCTGATCGCCGTCCCGCTTAGCGGCTTCCGAACGGTCTTCGGTCAGATCGCCAATCACGGCCCGGTCGACCTAATCATTACCGACGTCGGCTCGACCAAGTCCAGCGTCATCGCAGATGCCAAAGCGGCTCTGAGCGACCTCTCCCGTGTCATCGGGGCCCATCCTATGGCGGGCAGCGAGCAGTCCGGGCCGGAGGCCGGCAACTCGGACCTGTTCATCGGCAAGCCCTGCATCCTGACCCTGAGTGAAACGGACGATCCAGCAGCGGTTGCTTTGGTCCAGAGCCTCTGGCAGACGCTGGGCATGTCCATTCTGACCATGTCGCCGCAAGAGCACGACGAGAAGGCCGCGGTTGTGAGCCACCTGCCGCACCTGGCGGCGGTGACGCTCGTTCAGGTGGCCGAGCAGCTTGGCGGGCTGGATCTTGCTTCGACCGGCTACCGGGACACGACCCGGCTGGCCAGCAGCAACCCGCCGATGCGGACCGACATTCTCATGGCCAACCGTGAATCGGTCGATCAAGCGCTTGGGGCCCTGCAGTCATCTCTGGCCGAGTTGCGCGGCGTGTTGCAATCGGGCGACCCAGTAGCGATCTGCTCGGCGTTGGAACAGGCCCGGACCTCGCGTGAACGCTGGCTAGAGCAGAGGCGTAATAGCCCGTGAAAACAACGTCTCTATGCTAAGGCCATGATCGAAACAAACCTGGCAGCCTCGCACCCAAACCGAGCTCTCGCATGAAGCACCGCATCGCTGTATCGCTTGTCATCACTTGCCTGCCGACTGCCTGGGCTCTCGCTGACGAGCCACAAGCCGAAGCACCCCCAGTTGCTGAAGCGGTTGTTGTCGAGGCGGCCGCGGCCCAGGTCCAGGAACTCATCGTTGCAGTGGAGCGGGCTGAAGCGGCTGAGGCCTTAGAGGAGGCGAAGCCAGCGGCTCAGGACGGTAAGGCGGCAGAACAACAGAAGATTGATGAAGCCGAACTGCGTAAGAAGATGCGGGAGCTGGAGCGTGAGCTGCAGGACGCCCGCAACCAGTTTCAGCAGAAGGCCAACGAGCAGCGTGCCAAGGCCAAGCAAGACGCGATCAAGGCCCTTGACGACATCACGCTGGCGAAGAACCCGACCCGCGAGCAGTGTGAAGCCTACATCGCCGAGCTGCGCAAGGCCTGCGAGGGTCGGCGGAGCTTCTCCAGCAGCGACCCCGCGACGAAGAAGCTCAAGCAGCTCCCGCCCGAGCACTACGACCTGCTGATCACGGAGATGGCTAACCGGACTTCGCTTCGCTACTACGCCAACTACGCGATGCGAGATACCGATCCCGAGCAGCTCCGCGAGCGTTTCGTCAACTCGCTGAAGGACAACCCCAACAACATCGGCATCATCGTCATGCACGGCTGGTGCGAGGATGTCCGCCCCGAGATTATCAACCACCTCCAGAACGCCGACGGCTCGATCACGCCGGCTTGGTTCCAGGCCGCGGTCGAGCTGGACGAGCCCTCGCTGTACCCCAAGCTCCACGAGATCACCACGCAGTCGCGTTACGCGGGTCAGTTCATTACGATGCTCGAGATGCTGCCCGAGTACGACCTGGCGCACACGATCGATGTGTGCTGGCGTCGGGCGCGTGAAGGCAAGCTCTCGGTCAGCTTCACGACGTTCGCTGCGAAGGCCGCCGAGTTCGGCAATGTCGAAGCCCTTGGCTCGCTGATCGATCAGCTCCGCAGCTCAAGCAGCTACCTGAGCCACTCCACAACGTTCAACACCCGACGCACCAACGTGCTGCGTTACATCGACTACCGCGGCTCGAACAAGGACATCCAAGAGTGGTATCGTGCGAACAAAGACAGGCTGGTCTTCGACAACCTGCGTAAGCGGTTCTACATCCCCGATGACTTTTGAGCCTGCGGGTATGATTGGGCGATGCGTTACAAGCTCGGTTTCATTGGTTGTGGCAATATGGCCCAGGCTATCGCCGGCGGCGCGATCAAAGGCGGTGTCCTCCAAGCCTCGGACGTAATCGCCTCAGACCCCTCCGCCAGCAACCGTGCCGTCTTTGAGGGTTGGGGCTGCGGCGTTTCAGAACTCAATGGCGATGTTGTTGCACAGGCACAGCAGGTGCTCCTGGCGGTCAAGCCACAGGTCTTCCCGGTTGTTGCGGCGGACCTCGACGCGATCACTGATGACCAGGTGCTGATCTCGATCATGGCGGGGATCTCTTCTGCCGGGGTGACGAAGCACGTGGGCCGACCGTGTCGTGTGGTCCGTGTGATGCCGAACACGCCCGCATTGGTCGGCGCGGGGATGGCCGGCATTGCGATGGGTGACGGTGCCAGGCCCGGCGATGATGAACTAAGCAAGCGGCTCTTCGCCGCGGTCGGCGAGGTCGTTTGTTTAAAAGAGCCGATGATCGATGCCATCAACGCGATCTCCGGCTCCGGCCCGGGTTATGTGTTCTATTTCGCTGAGGCGCTCGAGGACGCCGCGGCCGAACTCGGGCTGGGCGGAGCGGCGAGGCGGGTCATTGCGCAGACGTTTTTTGGGGCTGGGAAACTGATGCTCGAGTCGGGTGAGGGCCCCGCCGAGCTTCGAGGAAAGGTCACTTCGCCGGGCGGGACCACGCTGGCGGCGACCGACTCGTTCGACCACGACCGGGTGAAAGAAGCGATCCGGAAGGCGGTGCGGGCCGCCTTTACGCGGGCACAAGAACTCGGGGCATGAATTCTTCGCATGCAAACCCGCGCAGAGGCTATAGTCGCATTATGAAACCATTCGAATCCAACGTGATCAGCTTCGCATTGCTGCTCAACCGTATCGCCCTCGGCGCCTTATTTGTGCTGGCCGGGGTACGCAAGCTCCTACCAACGGATGGAGCCACCGTTATGGACAAGATGAACGGCTTCGCGTCTTTTGTAGCCAGCCAGGCACCGATGCCCGAGGCCCTCGGCAAAGCATACGGCTACGCGCTCCCTTGGACCGAGATCGTTGTCGGGCTCACGCTCGTCGTCGGGCTGTTCTCGCGTGTCTCGGCGGTGCTGATTGGGCTCATGCTGCTGAGCTTTATCATCGCGATGGGCCCGGAATGGTGGCCCGCTCAAGGGCCGGCGTTCAGTAAGAACTTCATCCTGCTGACGCTTTGCGTTCTGATCGCAGCGACCGGCAGCGGCAAGCTCGCGGTGAAGCCTGATAGCCCGATGAAGTGAGTCGTGCCCGATGGCATACGCGTCGCTGCAATCATTCTTGGAGTCGCTTGAGCAGGCCGGTGAACTGCACCGGGTGACGGAGCCGGTGTCGTGCATGCTCGAGGCCGCAGCGATCGCCGACAGAGTCAGCAAGTCGCCCGCCGCTCGCCTGTCGGATCATGCCCCGGCTACCGATCCGGTCCACCACTCGCTTGGTGGCAAGGCGTTGCTGTTCGAGAACATCACGCTGCCCGATGGCTTGCGGAGTGATGTCCCGTTGTTGATCAACGCTTTTGGCAGCTACCGCCGCATCGAGATGGCGCTGGGGTGCGAGGATGTCGGGCTGGAGGGCTTGGCCCAGCGCGTAGCCGACCTGGTCAAGCCGGAGCCGCCTAACACGCTGATGGAGAAGCTGAAGAAGGGGCTGGAACTCGCAAAGATCGCGCAGCTGCCGCCGAAGGTCGTGAGCAGGGGGGCCTGCCAGGAGGTGGTGCAGACGGGTGCTGAGATCGACCTCACGAAGCTGCCGATCATCAAGTGCTGGCCGGACGATGGCGACCCGCGGTCCTGTGGCTACCCGCTCTCGCCGGAGCAATCGGGTACGGCGGGTGGGCTTGGCCGGTATATCACCTTGGCGGGGATGTACACGATCCACCCCGACGATGCGGGTAAGCCTGAAGGTGAGCCCAGGCCGTCACGCAACATCGGCATGTACCGCGCCCAACTCATCGACGAAACCCATACCGCGATGCATTGGCACATCCACCACGATGGGGCCCGGCACTGGCGCGCGTGGAAGAAGCGCAACGAAGCCATGGGCGACCACTCGACCGGTATGCCTTGCGCGATCGTGTTCGGCGGAGAGAGCGTGCTGCCGTACGGCGCGACCGCGCCGTTGCCGCCGGGCATCAGCGAGTTGCTGTTCGCGGGCTTTCTCAACAAAGGCTCGATCAAGCTGGTGAGGTGCAAATCGATCGATATGCACGTGCCCGCTAATGCGGAGATCGTCATCGAGGGTTTTGTTTCGACCCAAGCCGGGGGCATCGGCTACGACCCACGCGACAAAGAGGCGGCTCCACTTGATCCCGAGCACGAGGTGTTCGAGGGTCCATTCGGAGACCACACCGGCTTCTACTCGCTGCCCGATCGGTACCCGATCTTCACCGCGACCGCGGTCACGATGAGAGAAAAGCCCGTCTACCCGACAACCATCGTCGGCCCGCCGCCGCAAGAGGACTACTACCTCGGCAAGGCGACCGAGCGGATCTTCCTACCCCTGCTCAAGACGCTGGTGCCGGACATCCTCGACTACGACCTGCCGATGTTTGGCGCGTTCCACAACTGCGCGTTCATCCAGATCAAGAAGGAGTACCCGCTGCAGGCCCGCCGGGTCATGCACGCGATCTGGGGCGCCGGGCAGATGGCCTGGACGAAGTTTATTGTCGTCGTGGATGACGATGTAGACGTACACAATCACGCAGAGGTGCTATTCCACCTCTGCGCCAATGTCGACCCCGGCCGCGACCTTGAGATCGTGCACGGCCCGCTGGATATCCTCGACCACGCCGCGCCCCGGCTAGGCGGCGGACAAAAGCTTGGCGTCGATGCGACACGCAAATGGCCCGGCGAGGAGGTGAACGGCAACGCAGTCCGCGATTGGCCCACCTACCTTGGCAAGCATCGAGGCATGCCCGAGTCGGTCGATGCAATCGTCAAGCAGATCACTTCAACCGGTCCGTAAGGAACTGCGTCGAGCCGATTCCCGGGTCGTTGTCCATGCCCCTGTAGCGGACGATGGCCTGAGCACCCTTTGCTTTCATAGCCTCGGCAATCAGCTTGGATTGCATGGGGTGGTGACGCATAATGGTCCAGATCGTGTTGTCCTTCAGCGGCAGGTCGGTGTAACGGCTGAGCAAGAGCAGCGGCGGGTCGTCCGCCGAGGCCAGTGCGATCGGCGAGACCCGCTCGACAATATCAATGACGACCGGGTCGTTCAGCGGCTCAAGGTAACGTACGCCAAGATACTTCGTCATTAGCCGCTCGTGGTCGTTCATGGGCAGGTTGTTCGGCTCCCACGCGCGCGGGTCAAACGTCGCGATCGGGTGACGCACCGCCGCTGCGGCCAGGCGGCTAGACATGCCCTCGATGGCCTCGGCGTCCCAAGGGATCAACTCTTCAAGCAGGATGTCGTCAAGCGTGTCGACCACCTCATCCTCTTCTTCGGCCTCCCCTTGATCTCGATCCTGCTCCGGCCGCTCACGCCCGTCCGACTCGGATTGCTCGGCGCGGATCTCGATATCGCCATCTTCATTTAGCTGAATCGGTCCATCGGGCAGCTTCTCACGCGGGTCATCGATCCTGCCGTCTTCTAAGTCTTCAAGGACTTTGGGGTCGAGTAAGTCGTCGTGCATCGCGAGGTAGAGCGCGAGGTTGCCGCCGGCCTCGTCTCCGATCGCTGCGATGCGGGTCGGGTCGATATCGAGCTGCTCGGCGTAGAACCGGATGAACTGGATCACCATCTGCGCGTCATCAAACGGCCCAGGGAAGGGCTCCGTGTTGGTTTCGCGGTAGTCGATTGAAGCCACGGAGATGCCCGCTTCAAGAAAGGCCCTCGCATCAATCGAACGGGTGCTGCGTTCATCGCCCGAGATGAACTGCCCGCCGTGGAAGAACAGTACCAGCGGTGCGGGCTCTTCGGTCTTCGCCCGGTACAAATCGAAGTGGTGTTTGTCGTCGGCGCCGTACCTGACGTTGTCGAAGGTTGGCTCGAGGCGGTTGCGACGCCAGTTGTTGCGATCGCGCCATTGCTCGCGTTGCCGCTCACGCTCCGCCTCGATGAACTTGCGTGCTTCGTCGGCGTTGAGCTTGCCGTCCTTGTCTGCATCGCTCTGGGGGTACCGTTCCAGGATCCGTTCGAGCATCCGGTTGTTATCGCTGGTTGCGTCGTCAGGGATGCGCCAGCGGGACTGACGGTCGTCATCCCGCCGCTGGCTTCGGTCTTCTCCGCCAGATCCAGGCCGGTCGTTCTGCGCGTGCCCATAGGGCGCGAGCCCCACAAGCAGGCCGGCAACAATCATCAGTCGAGGCAGAAGGGATGCAATCGTCATACGGGCCATTCGGGGGGCTCCATTGGGCTTTGCAGGCATCATAGCCGTGTAAGCCGGGTGCTCGCAGGGTTCGGGTGCTAGTATGCTGGCTTGATCTACGGAAAGCTATACGCAGGAGAGGCCATGCAGGATCAAGATACATCCCAACGCTGCCATCCCGCCATTGCGGGCTGCCTGGCATTATTTATGGTGGTGCTGGCGATCCCGACGCTGGCCGAGCCTGAGCCGATCGAGCCCGAGCTACTTGTTTATAAAAACACGGAAAATATAAAGGGCGAGCCGGTCGAGCTAAAGCTGCACGTCTTCAAGCCGGAAGGCTGGTCGGCCGATGACAAACGTCCGGCGATCATTTTCTTCTTTGGCGGGGGCTGGGTAGGGGGCACACCGACGCAGTTCTACCCGCACTGCAGAGACCTTGCGGCGCATGGGATGGTCGCCGTTTCCGCGGAGTACCGGATCAAGCGTGAGCACGGCACGAGCCCACTGGCGTGCGTGGAGGACGGGAAGAGCGCCGTCCGTTATCTGCGCGCTAGTGCGAGGGAACTCGGCATCGACCCCGACAGAATCGCTGCGGGCGGCGGGTCGGCGGGCGGCCATGTCGCGGCCTGCGCCGGAGTCCTGAAAGCGTTCGACGCCGAGGATGAAGACGCCACGATCAGCAGCGTGCCAAACTTGATGATCTTGTTTAACCCCGTGATCAGCACCGCCCCCGGGAGCGGATACGGCGCCAAGAAGGTCCCGGGGGACGACCCGCTGATCATCTCGCCGCTGCACCAGATCCACAAGGATCAGCCACCGTCGCTGATCTTGCATGGGGACGCGGACAAGACCGTGACCATCGACTCGGTTCGTGCCTTTGCGAAACGCTGTGAAGAGGTCGGCGTGGTTGGCGGGTTGATCGAGTACGAAGGGGCGGGCCACGGGTTTTTCAACCACAGCGATTTCCGCAAGCCAAAGGGCGATCCCCCGAATTACTATGAACTCACGATAGCCGAGGCCGTAAGGTTCCTAGCAGGATACGGTTTCATGGAAGATCAGCCGGAATGATCCCGCGATGGATGGGTTTGACACGAGTAAGATCTCAGCCAGGAGCGCACGATGGCAGGATTCATCAGGGTTGGTTTGTTGCTGGTCGCGGTGCTCAGCGCGGTAAACATCTTTGCTGACAAAGGGCCAGGCCCCGCGGTCTTGCTGATCACAGACGAGTCCCTCGCCGACGCCTGGCAGCCCTTCGCGAACTTTAAGACCCGGATCGGGCTCCCAACCGAGATTGTCACCGTACAGACGATCGGCAAGTCCTATGCGGGCGAGGACATCCAGGCGAAGATACGGGCCTGCGTCCTGGACTACATCGATGGCAAACAGGCCCGTTACATCATCCTTGGCGGCGACAGCAAGTCCGGGGAGACCCCCGCGGCGGTGCGCAGAGCGGGCGGGCAGGCCCAAGCACTTAACGATGGGCGTGGGCTGGTCCCAGACCGGGACACGCCGCACCGCCCGCACGCCAGGCTCGCCTACCGCGATATCCCGACGGACCTCTACTACCTCAGCCCGGGCGATCATGATTGGGATGCAAACAACGACGGCGTCTATGGCGATTGGGCCAACGACATGCGCGCGGTGGCCTACACCCACCCCAGCGGCGCTTCGTTAGGCCGTATCCCCGTACGCACCTCAGAGGATGTCGCGGCCTACACCGACAAGGTCATCGCCTACGAAACCCGGTACCCCGGGGGCGGCTTCGCCAGCACGATCCTGTACACCAATACGGTCGGTCACTCTGAGCCCAAGGTCCGCAAAAGCTGGGATACGCACCTGTCCAAGGTTTGGGAGGGCGGCAAAGCCCTCCGCTTCTTCCATACCGAGACCGACTGGGACGGGGACCAGCGGGGCGACTACTCGCTCCGAACCGACAATTGGATCGACCGGCTCAACGCGAAGTCTGCTGGCAAGATGCATATGCACGGCCACGGCATGCCGGGCTATTGGGTCCTCGAAGACGACGGCGGGCACACCAAGTGTGATGCTCGGGTCGTCGAGAAGCTGACCAATGAAGACGCGTACCTGGTCATGACGACGGTCTCGTGCTTCACGGGCATGTTTGACGGCAAATTCGACCCGACGATCACGGAGTCGATGCTGCGTACGCCGAAGAAAGGAGCGGTGGTGATCGTTGCCCCGTCGCGCGAGGGCGTGCCCATCTTCCACAACCCTCGCATCGATTTCCCGCTGATGGTCAACGAGGGCAAGCTCGACGGCACCACCGAATCCATGACACGGTTCTGGATGAACGGTCTATCGCCCCGCGAAGACGGGACCTACCGCACGATCGGCGAGGCCTTCGTCGCGATGAAGGAGCAGATGGCTGACCACGCCCGCAAGACCGCGGGCTACCACTGGTGCCAGTGCGAACTCAATTTGTTGGGTGACCCGACGCTGAGTTTTCGAGCCGGCGCCCCGGTCGACCCAGAGCCACAGGTTGTTTCGTTTTCAGAGATGCGGCAGGGCGATTCGCACAGCCTGCAGCTCAACGTCCAGACCGCGTTACGCGGCGCGCATGGCGCACGGCTGACCGTTTGGCAGCAGGGTGGTGGCTACGCCGTTGTGCCGATCGATGGGCAGGGGTCTGGCCGGGCTGTGATTGAGATCGTGGGCGATGGCGCGGTTGGCTACAGCGTTGCCGGGCCGACCATCAATGCGGTTGTGCAGAGCGTCTCTCGGGAGCAAAGCTTGAAATAACGTGTTACGCCGCCGAGGCTTCGCCACCACCCCATGCGCCCGACTCTTTTTCCTGCATGAGGAAACCGATCGCGGCGGGCACAAAAACCAGAAGCGGGATGATGAGCGGGCTGCGGGTCAGCTCCGTGGCGACGGTGTCGCGGAAGGTTTCGATCGACAGCAGCAGCGCGATCACGCCGAAGACCGCGATGGTCGAGCCGCTGACCGAGGTGAACAGGTGGATCGTGAGCTTCGAGAGGGCGAAAGCCGCCAGGCCGCATACGATCAGCCCGATCAACGCGCCCACCCAGTAGGCGTCGGCGGGCATATAACCCGCGATCTTGACGATCATGTCGCCCGCGGCGGCCTCCTGGCCCTGTGTCTCAACACGCTGTGCCGCGGACTTGTCCAGGACACGGCCAAGCCCGGCCCAGAGGTTGGACCCAATGAAGGCCCCCGAGAGCCCGCCCAGAACCGCAACCGCGTATTTCATCAGGGGGAACGCAAGCACCGCGAGCAGTACGGCGACACAGCCGGCGACCACAAAAGGCGGCCCTTGGATCTCCAGCCCCATCCAGTAGCCCAGGCCCGCACCAAGGATGACCAGCAGGGCGACAGTCATCACCTTGTGGAACGTGTAGCCCTTAAGCAGGCAGACCAGGCCGAGCACGATGAAGACGATCGCCCAGAGCTCGCCGAGCTGCGCGAGCTGCGGGATCAGGTCGCCGGGGCTGGCCAGGGTATCACCGCGTGAAAAGATATCGACGCTGGTCTGGAAGACGTGGTGCGCCTGCCCCCAGAGGTCGATGGTCCCGGCGGCTTCTTCGGTAACAGGGGGGGCTTCGGTATCGGCTTGTGCGAGGGTGCTCAGCATGGCGTGGCTCCTGCGGGTCTGCCGACGGGCACGCAGCCGCGCACCGCACAACATCGGCTATGAAGATTTATCGTCACGGCGCAGATAGAGCGTCCATTGCACAGCGGCACCGGCCAGCGTTATCAGACCGAGCGTAATGAGGGTTCCACGGGCTGTCGTGGGCACAAACTCAGTCGCTGCAGGCAGATAGCTCGCGACGAGCTCTCGGCCGGGGATCACAATCAATACCGCGCCAACCATCGCCGACTGGATCGATGCGGCGTAAGACGGGGCGGTAAAGCCGAACAGGAACCCGATCCCCGCCCCGATTAGCATCGCGATACCGATCTGGCGGTGCAGGCTCGATGAGCTGTCGCTCCACCAGGCTTGCAGGTCTTCGAGGTTCTGAAACACGGCGGTCTTGGCCGCTTCCAGCGCCTCCTGGCCCTGTTCGGCCAGCAGCTGGTCGGCTTCTACCAGCGCGTCCTGATCGCCTCGCTGGATGAGCTCCTGGACCTGGAGCTTGGTCTGGTCATTAAGCTGACCGGCCAGGTTCTCGTAGCGCTGCTGGACCTGCGTGGTTGCTTCCCGCGTGTCGTCGCTGAGCCGCTGCGCGGGCACGCCTTGCCAGACGATGACCCCGGCCGGCGCTGCGATGGCGAACATGATGGCCGCGGCGAACGCGACCCATGCCCGGAACATCAGCCAGGCCCCGAGGACTCCGAGCAGGCCTAAGCCCGCCATGAAACCGATCGCGATGCCCGGCGAGTCCACGAACGCAATACTGACCGCGCCAACGATCATCCCCAGCATCAGCCCGCCGAGCATCACCGCGGCCTTGAGGAGCTTTCCGCCCGCCAGCCAGAGCGCGATCCCGATGCCAAAGACCACCCAGCGCGCGGTCATCGTCAGCGTCGGCAGCGCATCGTCTGCCCGCTGGAACCATTGCTCGAAGGACTGGGTGGTTGCAAGGATCAAGGTCTATCGCCTGCCTGTAGGACGGTGTCCGGCCTTTGGCATTATCGCCGATCCTGAGCCGCCGCCGTTACAATGCCGCCGTGAATGATACAGCCGGCCAATCCGACCCCGCGCCCAGAAGAGATGAGCAGGCCCTCGCGCCGCTCCGGGCCCGGATCGACGAGCTTGATCAGCAGCTGATCAAGCTGCTCAATGAGCGGGCGCAGGTCGTGGTCGAGGTCGGCAAGGTCAAGCGCGCCGGCAATACGCCCATCTACGTCCCCGACCGCGAGAAACGCGTCCTCCAGCAGGTCCGGAGCTACAACGAGGGCCCGCTCCCCGACAAGTGCATCGACGCGATCTACCGCGAGCTGATGTCCGGGAGTTTTGCCATCGAGCGGCCCCTGCGGATCGGCTACCTCGGCCCGCCCGGTTCGTTCTCGCACGCCGCCGCGACCGCCAAGTTCGGGCAGTCCGTCGAGTACGACAAGCTCGCCGACATCCCGCTGATCTTCAACGCGGTGGACCGGGGCGACTGCGACTACGGCCTGATCCCGATTGAGAACTCGACCGAGGGCAGCGTCGCCGCGACGCTCGACGCCCTCGCCGATACGAAAGCGAAGGTCTGTGCCGAGGTGCTGATCGCGATCCACCACAACCTGATGGCCAACTGCGAGGCGCCTCAGATCCAACGGATCTACTCGCACCCGCAGGCGCTGGCCCAGTGCCGAAACTGGCTCTCGAGCCAGTTCCCCAATGTCGAACGCATCGCGACCGCTTCGACCTCGCGCGCCGCGGAGATGGCCGCCAACGAAGCGGGCAGCGCCGCGATCGCCTCCTCCCTCGCCGCGAAGCTGAACAACCTCCGCGTCCAGTTCGAGAACATCGAGGACAACGCCAACAATACCACCCGCTTCTACGTCATCGGCACGCAGTCCACCAAGCCGACCGGCGACGACAAAACGGCAATTATGTTTACCACCGAGCACAAGCCCGGCGCGCTGACCGAGGTGCTCAACGTCTTCCAGGCCTTTGGCCTGAACCTCACGCACATCGATAAACGCCCCAGCCAGCGCGTCAACTGGGAGTACACCTTTTTTGTGGACCTGATGGCCCACCAGCAAGACGACGCGTTCAAGGACGCGGCCGCCGAAGCCCGCAAGCACTGCCTGCAACTCGTCACGCTCGGCTCGTTCCCGCGGGCCAGCGAAGTCATCTGACCCAATCGTGAAACCACCCCCTGGAGCAGCACATGGTCAACCCGTACTCGTTTGGCTTTGAGCCCGCAGTCCGATCGACGTCTGGCAGCGTGTCTTCTGGCGCAGCTGATGCAAGCGATGTGCGATACCTTGAGGACCGCGTCGACCGCCTCTCGCTGATCTGCATGGCCATGTGGTCGCTGCTTCAAGACAAGACCAAGCTCACCGAGGACGACCTCATGGAGCGTGTTAAGCTGCTCGACCTGATGGATGGCAAGGAGGACGGCAAGGCGACGAAGACCGTCTCCAAGTGCGCGAAGTGCGGACGAGCCATGAACCCCAGGCATAAGAAGTGCATCTACTGTGGGCACGAGAAGCTGCTAAGCAGCGCGTTTGATGCGCTCTAATCAGTTCGCTTTTTCTCGGTCCCAGTCCAGTTCAAGCAGCGGAGACTCGGTCTGCCAGCTGCTTGGATCCGAGCCCATCTTCCTGCCCAACTCGACCAGTTCCCGCATGTAGTCCTTGTCGAACATCCCGTCCTTCATTTCAGGCAGCTCATAGTCAGGCGGGATCGCGACCCAGTACACCTCGAACTGTACATCGGGCCTTTCTACCGATAGCCGGCGCATCACATCAAGCTGTTGTAGGGAGCGGATGTTCGCCGCGCGGAGCATCTGGCTGATGGCGCGGGTCCCCATCGTGGACCAGGTCTTCGGTGCCGGGCTGGGGTCGGCCTGCAGCTTGCCATTGACAATGATCCAGTGGCGCACACGTAGTTTTGGCGAGCCCGCCTTCACGCGCGCCTCGTTCCACCAGGGGCCGGCGTCTTTGCGCCAGATCAGGTCACGGTCAACACCGAGGAAGAGGTTTGCTTTTGCGCCGCCGTCGCCGTACGAGAAGTTGTCGATTACGACGGGCGGGAAGACGCCGGGGATCGCCGCCGAGGCGAGCATGATGTCCTCAAAGCGTTCTTCATCGCCGTCCTTCGCAAGTTGGGTCAGGTCGAAGATGCGGAACCGGCCGAGGTCCATGTTGGTCGCCCCGACCAGCAGCAGGGCGTTCTCCTCCGTGCGCTCGCCGATTGTTTTCAGCATGTCCGCATCGATTGCCTCGCGCAGGGTTTTCTCGAGCCGAGCGTTGTCGAAGAGTGAGGGCTTATTGCGGATCACCGACCAGAGGATCGAGCCGTCCATCCACTTGGGGTCGGGGTTGGAGTAGAACTCGGCGAGGGTGTGGTAGGCCTCGTCGGTCCCGACCATGGCGTAGGGGGCCATCAATGCGCCGGTGCTGATCCCGGTGACGCGGTCGAACTGCGGCCGACGCAACGCGGGGTCCTCGACCCTGCCCCAGCCCTCCAGCACCCCGGCGCCAAAGGCGCCATCCGGTCCGCCCGATGAAAGGATCAGGATATCCAGCGTCGGCGGCTCATCCCGCTGGCCCGCTTGCCAGGCGTCCAGTTTGTCATCCGCGATATCGATTGTGACCTTACGGATCGCCGAATAATCCGAAACAAGCTTCTCTTCAAAGTCGGCCACACACTTCGCAAACTCAGCCTCAGAAATGTCGGGCGTGTTGTTGCAACCCGCCAGTAGCAGCGATGAGAAGAGGCAGATAAGAGCGGATAGGTGTTGTTGCATCTGAAAAAGACCGCCATTGAGGTAGCTGCCGGAACTAGGCGCTGGCATGGCCCAGCGCATCAAGCCGCCCCTTGAGGTTGTCCAGCACGTTCATGAAATTAATGTAAGCGTCGTAGGGCGACTCGTAGGGGTTGAAGTAGGCGTGGACGTCGGCGTCCGCGTAGTACTTCGTGCACATGTAGTAGAAGTGGTCGCTGGTGGAAAGCGCTTGCCAATCATGGATCAGGCCGGGGTCGTGGGTCGCCTTGATGGCCGGCTCGATGGCGTACAGGTCATTAAGCGCCGCCGACTGCATCGCGTTGCCTTGCCAGGCGCTGATGTCGCGTTCCGAGTCGGCCCAGCTGGTGACCTGCTTTACGTCATAGGTATCGACCGGGTCGTAGCGTTCGATCGCTTGGCTCGGTGTCAGGAACCGGCTGCCGCTTGCCAGCACCGCGTCGGGCAGGCTGTCGAGGAAGCCGAAGATACCGGTCTGCTCCCACTGGTGCTCGCCGAAGGTCTCAAAATCGATAAACAGGTTGACGACATCGCCGGAGGCATCCGCCAGCCACTGCGCGTAGGTCCCCGCTTTAAGCGGGTAGTGCGGCCAACCCGGGTCGGAGAAACGGAAGGCGAGGTCGTCGCTGAGGCGGTGGTTCTTGAGCAGGATCGGCATCGCCGGCTTGCCCGGCGACTTGTACACATGGTTGGGGCTGCGCTCGCCAAGCAGGCCGTCCACACCCTCCGCGAGCACGCCGCGGAACCGGCCAAACTTAATAAGCGTCTTTGCCAAACTGTTGGCATAGATCAATTCGGTGTTGCGGAAGACCGATGGCTTCTGGCCGAACAAGTCGTCGATCAGTTCGTCGTGTCGGCGAACCTGGTGTTCAAAATCCTCGGCGCTGTACTGCGAGGCCAGCGAGTGGTCGTAGGTCTCAGAAAGGAATTCGACGCAGCCGGTTTCAGAGAGCTGCCGGAAACGATCGAGCACCTCCGGCGACCAGCGCTTGAACTGCTCGATCACCTGGCCGGTGAGGGAGAAGGCAACTACAAAGCGGTCGCCGTGCCGATCGATCTGCCGCAGCAAGAGGTCGGTCGCGGGTAAGTAACACTTCTGCGCGACACGGCGGAGGATCGTGCTGTTCGCATGGTCGTCGAAATAGCTCGGCTCGGTTTCGAAGACGCTGTACCGGCGCAGCCGACGCGGCTGATGGACCTGAAAATAGAAACAAACATCCGGCATACACAAACGCTCCCGCTGATCCCTCGGCATTGTGCCGAGATTCGCGACGCGTGACAACCGGGTGCAAAAATCTCTGACCGCGGTCAGGCGGCTCTGCCGGCCTTGGCCCGTTCTACAACCGCCTGGTTCACCTCTTCGTGGTGCTCGGCCTGACCAATGATGATCCTGGCGCCTCGGCGGAAAGTGATGAACGCGTAGACCCACTGGATGATGACGACCACCTTGTTGCGGAAGCCGATCAGCAGCAGCAGGTGGACGGCCAGCCAGGCGATCCAGGCCAGGACCCCGCCGAAGTGAAGTGGGCCGATATCCGCGATCGCGTGCTTGCGGCCTATCGTCGCCATCGTGCCTTTATCGGTGTACTTGAACGAACGGCGGTCTGTTGGCTCGACAGGCTCACCCCGCTTGATTTCCTTGCGGATCTGCTTCGCGACGTGCTTGCCCATCTGCATCGCGGCAGGGGCGAGGCCGGGCGCCTTGGTCCCGTCGGGCAGGGTGACGTCCGCGACGTCGCCGATAACAAACGCGTCCGGGTGGCCGGGGATGCTCAGGTCCGGCCCGACGACGATCTTTCCGCCTTTGCCCAGTTCGACCCCGAGCGTGCGTGTCAGGGGTGGGGCCTCGACGCCACCACCCCACAGGACGATGTGTGTCTCGATCCGCTCGCCGTCAGCGAACTCAACGCCCTCGCTGTCGATCTCCTTCACGAACTTGTTGAGTTGTACCTCCACACCGATCTGTTCCAGCTGCCGCTTCGCGCTGGCGGACAGGTCCGCGGGGAACGCGGTCAGAAGCCGGTCCGCGCCGTCGCAGAGCACAACGCGTGCCTCTGTCGGGTTGATCCGGCGGAAGTCCTTGCGGAATACGACCTGCGAAAGCTCGGCCATTGCCCCGGCGAGTTCAACGCCTGTCGCGCCCCCGCCGACAACTACGATCGTCGTAAGTTTCCGGCGTTCTTCATCGTCATCAATCGCCTCGGCAAATTCAAAGGAAGTCAACACGCTGCGTCGGACCCGCATCGCGTCTTCCAGGGTCTTGATCCCCGGGGCATGGTCGGCCCAGTGATCGTTCCCGAAATAGCTCGTCTTGCCGCCGACAGCGAGCACGAGGTAGTCGTATTTCACCTCGCCGCCAAAGTCCAGCATCGCACGCTTGTTCTTCAGGTCGATGTACTCAACGGTGTCCATAATCGTCGCCACGTCTCGCCGCCTACGGAAGATCGTCCGTATCGGTTCGGCGATATCCGGTGCCGACAAAGCCGCCATCGCGACCTGGTACAGCAGCGGCTGGAAGAGGTGGTGGTTCTGTTTATCAACGATCGTGATCTTAGCGTCGCCTTTGAACGAATTAGCAAAGGCGAGCCCGCCAAAGCCGCAGCCGATCACAAGGATGTGCGGCTTATCACGGTGGGTCTCACAATTGGTATGTACGGAATGCACAGTACATGTCCTTGGTAGGTAGTGGTTATCAAACAGGCTGGGACCCGGCCCCGTTCAGGGAAGTCCCTACAACATAGTCGGTTCAACGGGGTATGTATTTGATACCCGTGATCGGTAAAACTGATACAGCAAGACAAAATCTATTCGGACCCCGCTTGTAACCCGGATTCAACGACCGCTTCGACTTCGTCCCGGTGTTCGGCCTCGCCGATAATGATCCGCGCGCCGCGACGGAACGTGACGTACGAGTAGAACCACTGGATGAGCACGACGAGTTTGTTGCGGAAGCCAATAAGCAGCATGAGATGAACCACCAGCCAGGCGAACCACGCGAAGATCCCGCCGAAATGAAGCGGGCCGATATCCGCGATCGCGTGGGTCCGGCCGATTGTTGCCATCGTCCCTTTGTCCCAGTACTTGAAGACCGGCCGCTTCTGAGGCGGGGTCTTGCCCTTCTTCAACTCGTCACCGATCGATTTCGCGACGTGCTTGCCCATCTGCATCGCAGCGGGTGCGAGCCCGGGTGCTTTGGTCCCGTCCGGCAGTGTGCAGTCCGCGACGTCACCGATCACGTAGGCCTCCGGGTGTCCGGGGATCGACAGGTCCGGGCCGACCACGACGCGGCCGCCCGCGCCGAGTTCGACACCCAGCGTCTTCGTGAGGCCCGGCGCCTGGATGCCGCCGCCCCAAAGGATGTTGTGGGTCTCGATCCTCTCGCCGTTATCGAGCAGCACGCCGTCGCCGGTGATATCCCGCACGCGGGTGTTGAGGACGACCTCGACACCGAGGCCTTCGAGTTGCCGCTTCGCGCTGGCCGAGAGTTTCTCGGGAAAGGGTTCGAGCAATCGGCCGCCGCCATCGATCAGCACGACCCGTGCCTCGGTCGGGTCGATGCGCCGGAAGTCACTCTTGAAAACGATGCGAGACAGTTCGGCCATCGCACCGGCCAGTTCTACCCCCGTCGGGCCGCCACCGACCACCACGATCGTGGTCAGCTTCTTGCGTTCGTCGGGGTCGTCAATCGCCTCGGCCAGTTCAAACGAGGTGAGCACGGTCCGTCGGACCCGCATCGCGTCTTCCAGGGTTTTGATGCCTGGGGCGTGCTCGGCCCACTGGTCGTTGCCGAAGTAGCTTGTCCTGCCGCCTACTGCGAACACCAGGTAGTCCCAGCCGACGGTCACGCCCAGGCCACTCTGGGCCGTTTTGTTGGCCAGGTCAACCGACTCGATCTCGTCCATGATCGATGCGACATTCCGCTTGCGTTTGAAAATCGTACGGATCGGCTCGGCGATCTCCGTGGCGGACAGGCCTGCCATCGCGACCTGGTACAGCAGCGGCTGGAACAGGTGGTGGTTCTGCTTATCAACGATCGTGACGATGGCGTCGCCTTTGAACGATCGCGTAAAGGCAAGCCCGCCGAAGCCACAGCCGACAACGAGGATGTGTGGTTTGTTACCGGGCGGGCGTTTAGGGGGGGTGCTGGTACTCATGTTCCGCTCCATCACGGACGGCAGGCGCACCTATCGTATGGGATCGCGACGGGGACCACTCTTTCGGGCTGGGGTATACTGCCCGGTCCCGTACCGGACGCCGCGAACCGCTATGACCGCCACGACCCCACTGACCAGCACGCAGATCCGCCGACAGTTCATCGATTTTTTCGTTGATAAATGCGGCCACAACGAGGTGCCATCCTCGCCTGTCGTCCCACACGACGACCCGACACTGCTGTTCACCAACGCGGGGATGAACCAGTTCAAGCCGTACTTCCTCGGCACCGAGCAGCCGCCCCCGGAATTAGGCACCCGTGCGGTCGATACGCAAAAGTGCATCCGTGCCGGCGGCAAGCACAATGATTTAGATGATGTCGGTAAGGATACCTACCACCACACCTTCTTCGAGATGCTGGGCAACTGGTCGTTCGGCGACTACTTCAAGAAGGAAGCGATTGCCTGGGCGTGGGAACTGCTGGTTGATATCTGGGGCATCGATCCCGAACGCCTGCACGCGACCTATTTCGAGGGCGATGCGAACGAGGGCTTAGAGCCCGACCTCGAAGCCAAGGAACTCTGGCTCCAGTTCCTGCCCGAGGGCCGTGTACACCCAGGCAATAAGAAAGACAACTTCTGGGAGATGGGCGACACCGGCCCGTGCGGACCGTGCTCGGAGTTGCACTACGACCGCAGCCCGGACAAGAGCGGGGCATCGCTGGTCAACGCCGATGCGCAAGATACCGTCGTCGAGATCTGGAACCTGGTTTTTATCCAGTACAACCGCCAGCAGTCCGGCGGGCTTGTCCCACTACCTGCGAAACACGTCGATACGGGTATGGGCTTTGAGCGCATCGTCCGCGTACTTCAAGGCGTGGATAGTAATTACGACACGGATGTGTTCCAGCCGATCTTCAAGGCGATTCAAGAGGTGACGGGTTCCCGGGCCTATCGGCCCGGCGCTAATGAGGCGGAACTCAACGACCCGGTCAACATCGCCTACCGTGTGATCGCCGACCATATCCGGACGCTGACGTTTGCGCTGAGTGATGGGGCGCACTGCACGAACGAGGGCCGTGGCTATGTGCTGCGTTCGATCCTCCGCCGCGCGGTGCGCTTCGGGAAGCAGACGCTGGGCGTTGAGGAGCCATTCTTCTACAAGCTCGTGCAGGCGGTCGTGGACAACTTCGGCGATGTGTTCCCCGAGATCAAAGCGAAGCAGGCAGATGTCGAGGCGGAACTGAAAGAAGAAGAAGAAAGCTTCCGCAAGACATTGGATCGTGGGATTATACTCTTTGGTGAAGCTGAAGCTATCGCAGTTTCCCGAGCAGACGCTGTAAAGATGTTTGGTTCTGCTGCGATTAAACCTTTAGAAGCACCATACGATCAAATCGGTGGCCCTCCGAATCCGCAGGCAAAATCTGAAGTGCCGATGATTTCTGCATGGGATGCCTTCCGACTACATGACACCTACGGTTTCCCCATTGGGCTAACACAGCTCATGGCGGAAGAGCGGGGCATGAGAATTGATTTAGATGGGTTCGAGTTGGCAATGCAAGCCGCGCGCGAGCGTAGCCGTGGCGAAGCCGGCGGGGCGGGCGCGGAACAATCCTTGCTCGAGCTTGTACAAAAAGGCCTGGATGTCGGCTGGTTCGCCGAGACGCAGTTCGTCGGCTACCGCGGCAACACCGAGATGCCCGAGCAGGACAACGCGCTGACGCTCTTCAAGATGCGGGACGGCGTCTACGAAACCGCGATGGAAGCGAAGCCGGGCGACGACGTCGCCCTGGTCTTCGAGATGACCCCGTTCTACGCCGAGGCCGGCGGGCAGGTCGGCGATACCGGCGAGGTCATGGTCCGGCATAGCACGTCCGAAACCGCAGGCGAGATCACCAAGCTCTGCGTCCGTGACACGGTCAAGATCGGCGGCGTCCACCTGCATATCGGAACGGTCGAGGAGGGCCGGCTCGAACTCCACGCCAACGACCCGACGGTGTCCGCCTCGCTACACGTCGACGCCGACCGCCGTGCAGCGATCACATCCAACCACACGATTACGCATGTCATGAACCGTGCCCTGCGTGACCATGTGAATAAGGACGCGATGCAGAAGGGCTCGCTTGTTGATGACGAGAAGACGCGTTTCGACTTCAGCCACGGGGGGGCGCTGACCGCGGACGAGGTCGAGGCCGTGGAGAAGCAGGTCAATGCTGATATCGCGGCGGACCTCGAAGTCTTCGCCGACTACGCCCCGCAGACCGAAGCGCTCAAGATCAACGGCCTGCGTGCGGTGTTCGGCGAGAAGTACCCGCCGACGGTCCGGGTGGTGTCGATCGGTGCGGCGGTGCATGACTTGCTGGCCGAGCCGGAGGGTGACAAGTGGGCGAATCTGTCGATCGAGTTCTGCGGTGGAACGCACCTGGCGAAGACCGGCGACGCCGAAGGCTTTGTGATCACCGGCCAGGACTCGGTGAGCAAAGGCGTGCGTCGGCTTACCGCGATCACCGGGCAGGCGGCTCATCAAGCCACCGCACAGGGCGAGGCCCTGCTGCACCGTGCGGCATCACTCAGCGATAGCCCGGTGGATGAACTGGCAATGGCGATCGACGAGATCACGAAAGCGGTGTCTGATCAGCAGACGCCGCTGGTCTTACGCAGCAAGATCCAGGCGGCGTTGGCCACGCTCAGTGAGAAGCTGAAGCAGCACCAAAAGGCCCAAGAAAGCCAGCAAGGCGAGGCGGTCGTTGAGGTCGCCCGCATGATCGCGGCGTCGGCGGATGACACGATCATCTGCGCCAGGGTCGATGGTGCCGACGCCAAGTCGCTCCGTACCGCGATGGATGTGATCCGGTCAAAGAGGCCCGGTGCCGCGATGATGCTTGCAGCCGACGCAGGCGAAGGCAAGGTCGCGCTGCTCGCGTCGGTGCCCAAGGACGTGATCGGTAAGGGCCTGAAGGCGGGCGACTGGGTCAAGCACACCGCGCCGATCGTCGGCGGCGGGGGCGGCGGCAGGCCCGACATGGCTCAGGCCGGTGGCAAGGACCCGAGCAAGATCGAACAAGCACTTGAAGCAGCAAGACAGTTTGCTGAAGGCAAATTATGAAACCGCAGATGAACGCGGATGAACGCAGATAGGAAAGAGTTTGACTGAATTGCAGCGGGTGTGTCGGCATTGATCTGCGTCCATCTGTGTTCATCTGCGGTTCCAAACCAAACCATTGAAGACTTATGCCCACCATCAACAGCAACTACCTCAACCTTAAAGCAGGCTACCTCTTCCCCGAGATCGGCCGGCGTGTCAGCGCATATGCCGAGGCCAACCCCGGTGCGCCAATCATCAAGCTTGGCATCGGCGATGTCACCGAGCCGCTGCCCGAGGCCTGCCGGGTCGCGATGCAGAAGGCGATCCAGGACCAGGGCAAGGCCGAGACGTTCAAGGGCTACGGCCCGGAGCAGGGCTACGCCTGGCTGCGCGAAGCGATCGCCGAGCACGACTTCAAGGCCCGCGGCTGCGAGATCTCGGCCGACGAGGTCTTCGTCTCCGATGGCAGCAAGTGCGACACCGGCAACATCCTGGACATTTTCGGCCCAGGCAATACCATCGCCGTGACCGACCCGGTGTACCCGGTCTACGTCGACACGAATGTGATGGTCGGCAACGCGGGCCCGGCCGACGATCAGGGCGAGTACAGCGGGCTCGTTTATCTGCGAGCGACCGCCGAAAACCACTTCACCCCGGAGATCCCCGACCGGAAGGTAGACCTGATCTACCTCTGCTACCCGAACAACCCGACCGGCGCGGTGGCGAGCAAGGCCTACCTCAAGCAGTGGGTCGACTACGCGAACGCGAACGGCAGCGTGATCCTCTTCGACGCGGCGTACGAGGCGTTCATCACCGACCCCGCGGTCCCGCACTCGATCTACGAGATCGAGGGGGCTAAGACCTGCGCGATGGAGTTCCGTAGCTTCTCGAAGAACGCTGGCTTCACCGGCACGCGCTGCGGCCTGGCGGTCGTGCCCAAGGAACTGAAGGGTAAGGACGCTGGCGGCAACGATATCGCGCTGCACGGGCTGTGGAACCGGCGGCAGTCAACCAAGTTCAACGGCGCGTCGTACATCATCCAGCGGGGTGCCGAGGCGGTCTACACCCAGGCGGGGCAGGAGCAGGTCAGCGGCTTAGTCAGCTTCTACCTCGAGAACGCCAAGCTGCTGCTCGAAGGGCTCGGCTCGGCGGGGCTCGACTGCTCAGGCGGGGTGAACGCGCCCTATGTCTGGATCAAGACGCCCGATGGCCTGAGCAGTTGGGACTTTTTCGACAAGCTCCTGAGCGAAGCAAACGTCGTCGGCACGCCCGGCAGCGGGTTCGGCCAGGCCGGCGAGGGCTACTTCCGCTTGAGCGCCTTCAACAGCCGGGCGAACGTCGAAGAGGCCATCGAGCGCATCGCGGCCAAGGTATCAGTCTGATTCAGGTCGGCGGCCATACGGGGCATACGCGATGAACGAACTGAGCGTAGAGCAACAGATCGAGACGTTCCTCGCGGTCTGCAAGACCGCCTCTCTCGCGACGGTTGATGCCCACGGCAACCCCTGCGCCGCGAATATCCAGTACGCCCACGACAACCACTGGCGGCTGTACTGGGTCAGCAGCATGTCGTCATTGCACTCTGTCAATCTGGAGCAGCACCCTGAAACGGCAGTGACGGTCTACGCGCACCAGGATGCCCCGGAGCAGATCCACGGCCTGCAGTTGCGTGGGCAAGCCAAGATGCTCGAGGGCGGCCGGCTCGAAGACATCCACGCGCTCTACGCCCAGAAGTACCCCTTTGTCACCGGCCCGCCGTACGACAAGGCGATGAAACTCCAGCTCTTCTACTGCTTCACGCCGACCTGGCTACGCTGGATCGACAACCGCAAGGGGTTTGGCTGGAAGTTTGAAAAGTCGATTGATGACTAGGAAGCGCTTGTTGATTGCCTTGCCGCTGCGTACGATTGATGTATGAAGCTTTCACACCGATCGATCAGGCCCATCACACTCATGATCTGTTTGCTGATGACAGCAGCATCCTTCGCGGACTGGACGCAGTGGCGCGGCCCGGACCGGCTGGGGACCGTTGCCGATGCGGATTGGCCCGCGGCACTCAACGACACAACACTCAAGAAGCTCTGGCGTGTTGAACTCGCGGAGGGCTACCCCGGGCCGATCGTGTCGGGCGGCCGTGTTTTTACGTTTGAGTCGTTGGATGCAAAAAATGAGGTCGTCCGCGCCTTTGATGTGAGCAACGGCAAGCAGGTCTGGGAGGCCAGCTGGGCCGGGGCCATGCGTGTGCCATTCTTTGCCAAGCGTAACGGCGATTGGGTCAAGTCCACACCCGCAACCGATGGCGAGTACGTCTACGCCATCGGGATGCAGGATGAGCTGGCCTGCCTCAAGGCGGCCGACGGCGGGGTGGTCTGGAAGGTCGACTTCAAAGAACGTTACGAGACACAGGGGCCTTCGTTTGGCCAGCCCTGCTCGCCACTGCTGGATGGCGACGCGCTCTACATCCAGGCGGGCATGTCCGTCTGCAGGCTGGACAAGAAGACCGGCGAGACCGTTTGGCGCGCGATGGTGGATCAGCGGCAGATGATGGGTGGGGCGTTCTCTTCGCCGGTGATCGCGACCGTTGCGGGCAAGCGGCAGCTGCTCGTGCAGACGCGCGGCGAGCTGTGCGGCCTGGACCTCGACACGGGCGATGTCCTCTGGCGTAAACAGATCAAGGCTTTCCGCGGGATGAACATCCTCCCGCCCACGGCCGTCGACGAGAACCACGTCTTCACCAGCAGCTACGGCGGCGGCTCGTTCATGTTCAAGATCACCGCGGATGATGATGGCGGGTTCAATATCGAACTCGTCTGGTCAGACGAGAAGAGCGAGGGCTACATGTCTTCCCCCCAGGTGATCGACGGCCACCTCTACATGCACGGCCGGCACCAGACCTGGTGGTGTATCGAGGCGAAGACCGGCGAGGTCAAGTGGAGCGTCAAGGACAAGAAGTACGGCGAGTATTCGACGATGGTCGTCAGCGGCAACCGCATCCTGTCGCTTGGTTTCGACGGCACGCTCCGGATGATCAACGCGACGCCGGAGAAGTTCGATGTGGTCTCGGAATGGAAGGTTACCGATCAGGAGACCTGGGGCCACCTCGCGGTTGTGGGCGATGTGCTCTATATCCGCGAACTCAAAGGGCTCGTGGCGTACCGCTTGACGAATGCTGGTGTCAATTAAGATGCAGAAATGATGTCGGTGATGGCGTCCCGGATCGTTTCGGGCTCGCTCATCCGTCCGCCGCCGTTGGTCCGGCAGGCCTGCCAGCCCTCATCCGGTCCGATCTCTTCGAGGTTGGGCAGCAGTTCACGCAGCAGATCGAGGTTGCGTTGGCAGACGGGGTTGGCCCACATGTCCGCGTTCATCGCCGGGGCGAGCAGCAGCGGTGTGTTGCCCGGCAGCGCGCTGGCGGTGAGCGAGACGATGTCCG
Source organism: Planctomycetota bacterium (assembly GCA_039024275.1). Lineage (GTDB taxonomy): Bacteria > Planctomycetota > Phycisphaerae > Phycisphaerales > Phycisphaeraceae > JAHQVV01. Next base: position 35,712 of record JBCDKD010000048.1, read on the forward strand.
GGGTCAGGCCGTGCGCGAGCTTGGCGATCATATCGGCGGAGCAGGGGGCGATACAGAAAAGGTCACACCAGCGCGCCAGGCCGACGTGCTGCGAGTCGGGCCGGTCGTCGTGCTGCCAGATGCTGGTGAGCACGGGCTGGCCCGAGAGCGACTGCAGGGTGAGCGGGGTGATGAAGCGGGTCGCGGCGTCGGTCATGATGACGCGGACCTCGGCGCCGCGCTGGACGAGCCGGCTGACGAGCGTCGCGGTTTTGTAGCAGGCGATCCCGCCCGACAGGGCGATCAAAACCTTCTTGCCGTCGAGTTGTTTGGCCTCATCGGTCATCGCGCAAATGATAACCCCCGCCATGTGGCGGGGGCTAGCCTTGATGCTTCAAACGCGTCCTACTCGTCTTCCATGTCCTCGGCCATCTCGAGGGTGATCTTGCCCTCGACGATCTCCTGCACAGCGACTTCGAAGTTGCTCCGGCCGTCGCGCTCAACCAGCGGGCGGGCGTCTTCCATGAGTTGCCGGACACGGTGCTGGACGAGCGCGGTAAACTTGAAGCGGCCACCGAGTTCGTTGATCACGCGGTCGTCTTTGAGGGCTTCGATCATGAGTAGGGGCTCCGGCGCGGGGTTCGGTGATTCTCAATCGAGCCCAACATTGTAGCAAAACCCGCCTCAATGGCAAACAAGCGGGTGTCCTGCCGATTACACTGCGGCGTCGCCACCCGACGGAGAGTCATCGTTTGGCCAAGCCCGGCCCGGTCATGATGTGGACGCAGTACCTCGCGGCGAGGAGCACGGCAGCAGCGCTGACGTCCTTTGATATCGACTGGAACCTGCGGACGGCAGGGCTGATCGGTTCGCTCGCGCACCGGGTGGATCAACGCCGAGCCAAGCGGTCGAAGGCCAATATCCGCCGCAGCTTCCCCGGCTGGCCGGAGCACCGGGTCGAGGCGACGGCCAAGGCCTCGATGCAGCACCTGATCCGCTTCGTGGTCGAGACGCTGCACACGCCCAGGCTGATCCATGAGCACACCTGGCCCGGCCGGCTGCATACGGGCAACCTCGGCGAGGCGATCGCCGCGCTCAACAGCGACCGCCCGGTCATCCTCGTCGCCGGCCACATGGGCAACTTCGAACTGCTCGGCTACGCATTGGCCACGATGGGCTACCCGGTGAATGCGCTGGCTCGGCCGCTGCCGAACCCGCTGGTCTACGACTGGCTGCTGGGGATCCGGGAACGCAAGGGCATGCGCGTGATCACCAAGTGGGACGCGACCGACCGGATGGTCGGTATCCTGCAGGGGGGCGGGGCGTTGGCCTTCATCGCGGACCAGAACGCGGGCAAAAAGAACCAGTTCGTGCCGTTTATGGGCAGGCTGGCCAGCGCTTACAAATCGATCGCGCTGCTGGCCCACCGCTACGAGGCAAGCATCGTC
>JBCDKD010000049.1:0-36914 GCA_039024275.1 Planctomycetota bacterium
ACGGCAGAAGCTTCGGCAACCTCCGCAACAGCCCGGCGGTCTACAAAGACCGCCTCTTCTATGGCGAGCCCTACAGCAACGAGCTGGCTTGGGCCAAGAGGGACACCGGCGCGTTTGTCGGATCAACCGGCCTCGGGGTCAGCACGTTCCCGCACTGGCCCTCGGTCGTCATCGCGGGAGACACCGCGTACCTCGGTCGGCACGACGGGGGGTTCTATGCGATCGACTTGAGCAACGACTCACGCAAACAATGGGTGGTCTACCTTGGTGAGAAGTCACGCGCGGGTGTTAATCGCCTGCCCGCAGAGCTGAGGGGCGGATGGGACCCAAGCATCGGCAGGCCTATCTACGCCACCCCTGCGATCGCCAAGGACGGCACGCTGGTGATCGGTACCGGCGAAGGCTGGCTGTACTGCATTAGAGAGAGATAAGTTGAAGCGTCGCCTTAAATCAGACTTAGCCCTGAGGAGTTCGTGATGGAACCCATCCTCTACATCACCGCGCTGATCGGTGTGCTGGCCGTATTCTTCTATCTACTGATGCCCCTGGTGGTTTACAACAACGCCGAGCTTCATGTTGCCGGGGGGATCCATGAGATGCAGCTATTTGAAATCGATGGGCAAGACCGCGGCTACATGGAGCGTATGACCCGCGGGATGGAGCCGATCGGGTTTCTTCCCGTCGGTGATATCCACACGAAGGGGATGAACAAGGACGCGCTCATGGTGATGCGTCTGTTTGTGAACCCGAAGACCCAGACGCTGGCGATCGCCAACTCCGTCCACGTGCTCACCGCCTCGGCGAACGGTGAGGTGAAGCGCTATGTTGAGTTCAGCACCGACTTCGACGATGGCACGCAGTTCAATACGAGCCGAATGATCGACGGGGCGACCGCCGACAACGGGGCGACCAAGAAGACGCTGATCCTCAAAAACCTGGACGACCCTGCCAGGCTGTACCGCTACCACGAGTTCTGGATGGCTGAGCAAGCGCTCAACGGCACGCGGACACCGATCCCGGTGGATAAGACGCCCAAAGCAATCCTGATCCATGAGATGGAGCGGGAGCTACGCCGCAAGGCCGACCGCGGGTTGTGGCGCGAGCCGAGCCCCAGCGTATTCAAGCTGTCGCTTCGCGGCGCGTACCTCATGACCTGGGCCCAGCTGCCACCGGTCAAACAGATCCGCGAGGCAAGCATCTACCGCGACGGCCAGAGCCTGATGCAGCGGTCTGACCGCAGGGCGTAGGCTTAAGCGGTCGCCGCATCCGACGACTTGTGGGCGGTGTGGTCGGTCGGGATGCGGAAGCTGTCGAGGTCGACCGACTTGAAGTAGTCGATCGTGCGGGCTAGGCCTTCATCGAGCTGGACCTTTGGCTCCCAGCCGAGCTTCTCCTTGGCGAGGCTGATGTCTGGCTTGCGCTGGAGCGGGTCGTCGTTGGGCAGGGGCAGGTAGGTGAGCCGGCTGCCGCTGCCGGTGAGCTCGATGACTTTCTCGGCGAGTTGCTTGATCGTGAATTCGCCGGGGTTGCCGATGTTGACCGGGCCGACGAAATGGGGGTCGGGTGCGTCGTCGTTGTTCATCAGGGCGATGATGACGTCGACCAGGTCGTCGCAATAGCAGAACGAGCGGGTCTGGCTGCCGTCGCCATAGATGGTGATGTCCTGTCCCTTGAGTGCCTGGACGATGAAGTTGGTGACGACGCGTCCGTCGTAAGGGTGCATGCGTGGGCCGTAGGTATTGAAGATGCGGACGACGCGGATGTCGACGCCGTTGGACCGGTGGTAGTCGAAGAAGAGCGTTTCAGCCGCGCGTTTGCCCTCGTCGTAGCAGGCGCGGACGCCGATGGGGTTGACATTGCCGCGGTAGTGTTCGGGCTGGGGGTGGTACTCGGGGGTTGGGTCGCCGTAGACCTCGCTAGTGGAGGCCTGGAGGATGCGTGCGTTGGTGCGCTTAGCCATGCCGAGCATGTTGATCGCGCCCATAACCGAGACCTTCATGGTCTTGATGGGGTTGTATTGGTAGTGCACGGGCGAGGCGGGGCAGGCCATGTTGTAGATCTGATCGACCTCGAGGGTGATCGGCTCGGTGATGTCGTGGCGTACGAACTCGAAGTTCGGCTTTTCGAGCAGGTGCTCAACGTTGTGCTTCTGGCTGGTAAACAGGTTGTCCAGGCAGATCACATCGTGGCCTTGGTCGACCATGCGCTCGCAGATGTGGCTGCCGAGGAAGCCGGCCCCGCCGGTGACAAGGATGCGTTTGAGTTGAGGCACTGCTGTTCTACCGTTTCAGAGGTTCGTTTTGATTAAGCGCTCTTCACGAAGTGTCGTCGGTTGCCGCGGGCGAGGACCTTCTTGATCAGCCCTGCGGTGAAGCCCGAGGACGGCGCGGGGATGGTGGCCAGTTGGCGGGGCGGTTGCTGCCGCCCCGATTCGAAGAGCTGGTCGAGGTAGCCCGGCTCGTCCATCGCGTGGCGCAGCCGGGAAATGAAGTGTAGCACGACACTGGACCGCGGCTGGCCGGGGTCCCTTGGCGGCATGCTCACCTGATCGGGGTCGAAGAAGCAACCCCCCGTACGCGCGGTGATCGCGGCCCACGCGGTCTGCTCCATCATCCATCGGCTCCGCGACAGGTTCCTGTCATCCGAAACAAAGTGCTCGATGAAATCCAGGTCATAGACCTCGGGGGTGAGGTAGACAAAACCGGCGTTGGCCCGGTCGACGAGTTGGACCCGGCCGGGCCCGAAATGCCGGTGCCAATAGGTCATCGAGTACGCCTCGCCGTAGTCGATCATCATCGCGATCGGCTCGTCGCCAACCCCCCTCCGATCCAGCCCGGTGAAAGGCGAGATCGCGGTTACGTCCGAGTCGACCATCGCCATCGTGCTGTTCGCGACCATCGGCATATCCAGCAGCTTGCGCATCACCACGTGGCCCTCACGCAGGCGCTGGCACGAGGGGTACTTGGCGAGCGCCGGGATGACCAAGTCGTTGGCCTCCTCGAGGCTGATTACACGGTCGGGCTTGATGGTCGCATGGACACGCTCGAGGTCCGCCTCGGTAAAGGTCCCATCGTCAAAGACCCATAGCTTGTGTTTGTCGCGGAGGTTGGCTTGGAACGGTGGGATCAGCCGCGCAGCCATATCAACGTGCTTGTGGCACAGCATCAGGGTCACAACCAGCGGCTGCTCAGTCGGCGGGGAGTCCTCTTGTTCCAATGAGCCCGATCCTTGTGGCGTGGTGCGGTTCTGCAGGCGGTCGTCAGAACCAGTCATCGGTTAATTCCAAGGATTTATGTAGTCGGCTCGATGCTCGCCCCGGCCTTCACGTCGAAGCTGACCATCTGCCCGATCGCGAAATCGCTCGCGCGCTGCGGGGCCATGGGCGTCACCACGACGCTTGGCCCGGCCTTGACGTAGACCTCGTTGGCCGAGACGTCGCCGCCGATAACCCGGCCCTGCACACGGCGGGGCCTGCCCTGCACCGGCTCGATGTACCGGCCGCCCGCGGGGATCACGTCCATCCGCAAGGCCTGCGCCCGGATAATGCCCGCGACCTTGTCGCCCTTGGCAAACGACAGGCCCTCGGCGGGGACCAGACGCAGCCGGTAATCCGTGCTCGGCACGCGGACCTGGACCCATTCGGCGTGGACCTCGTCGACCACGCCATGGACCAGCGGCGGGGTCGTCGGGCTGCTGGGGGCGGCGGCTTCACTCATCGTGCGTCTCCATCGGCAATCAGGGTGATGACAGGATACCGCGCTGATTTTGAGTTGTGACAGGCCTCCAGCCTGTCATCGCGTACTATTTGAGTCTGTGACAACAGGCTGCAAGCCTGCCCCACCGCAAGCCACGAGCCCACCGGATGCCTGCCGTGACCGGCCCAACGATCAACAAGACCTACGCGACCAAGAAACTCACGACCGGCTACCCGCACGTCGGCCTGCTGGAGGTCCAGACCCGGGAGATGTGGATCGCCAAGAACAAGCTCGGGCAGGACCCCTCCCGCTGCAGCCACGCCAAGCTCCTCTCCGCAGGCGGCGGCAACACCGCCAACGCCGAGAAAGACCGCTTCGTCTGCTTCTGGTTCCACCACCCCGACAGCGCGCCGACCCAGGCGCTCGGCTCCGCGGCGACCGCGTCCATGTCCGTCCACGGTTACCCGATCGAGTGGCACGAGGCGCACCTGCTCATCCGCCTCGACCCGACCTGGGACATCGCTAACCAGTGCCTGGTCAAATCGACCGACACCCGCAAGGTCGACCGCAACATCGACCAGCAGTACAACTGGGGCGAGTTCATCTTCAACACCTACCGCGAGCTCAGCAAAAACCACCCGCTGAGCTGGCACCTCGTCGGCCCGCGGGCGCAGGACTCGCTGTTCTACATCGAGCGTTGCGAGTAGGCTATAGCTTCTTTTTCGGAGAGGAACCCGCTGAAGACATGAATCGGTGTTCGCTGCGATACAGCCCGGACGACCAGGCCTATGTCACCGGATGCCTCGGCCGGACCCCGCGGGGTGTCGTCGGCGTCGCCGCGCGACGCCTAACCGGCGAGCCGACCGTGATCATCAACCTGCCGCTGCAGCCGAAAGGTAAATCATGGCAGCCGTTCCCGACGCTGTACTGGCTCGTTGACGCCGAACTCAACACCGCGATCGCCGAGATCGAGCGCAAGGGGGGTGTCCGTGCGATCGAAAAAACGGTCGCTAACGATGCCCGACTGCTGGCCGCACACCGCAAAGACAACGTGTTTTACGCGATGGCCCGGTGGGCGGTGCTCAACCACAAAGAGAGGCTTGCCGCGAATGAGCTCGGCATGTCGGAGATGCTTGAGCACAGCGGGGTCGGCGGGGTCGGCAACCACGACGCCATCAAGTGCCTGCACGCCCAGTACGCGTTCCACCTCGCGCGACACGACACCGGGACAACCGTCGGCCAGCTGATGCAGGAGCAGTTCGCCATGCAGCCGGCATAAACCCGCTACGGGCTCGCAGCCTTCGCCATCGTGCCCAGCGGGGCGACCTTCTGGTCTTTGAGGGTGAAGAAGCAGTCGCCGGTCCAGCCGCTGATCGGCCGGTCCTTCGGGTTCGGCCGGCCCATGAAGAGCCCAAACGACCAGGCGGCGCCCTCGGCGATGAAGAGCTGCGATTCTTTCGGGACCGTATCGATCGCAACGTTGTGCCGGATCAGGTCCAACACCCCGAGCGGCTGCGGCGCCTTCCACTTCGCACGCATGTAGTCCACCCACGTGCCCGGGCGGTTGCGCCAGCCGATCGCGTCCAGCACGCCCGAGCTCTTCTTCAGGTCGATCGGCTTGTCGGTCAGCGTGTATAACGCGAGCGTGAAGTCGCCCTGCTGGCTGGAGTACCGAAGCGGGTAGTAGGGGTACTCCGTCTCAAAACGGACTCGCAGCGGCGGCAAGGGCTGGCCGGCGGGTAGCGTGGTTTGGCCCGGCTCGGGCTTGACCTCGATGCAAAGGAACGTGAAGCCGTGCTCGACAAACCACGCCATGTGGTCAGGGTCCTCCTCGGGGAAGCCGCGCTGCTTGAGGTACGCGTTCAGCCCGTTGAGCGCGTTCTGCCCGACGCCCCGCACCGGCTGGATGTCGTACGGCCCAACCGTCACCGCTCGGCCAAGCTCGATCGAGTCGTCTAGCGCTTCCTCCGCGGCCTCTTCTACACCCTCGGCAGCCGCAACTTCACCTTTGTACCGCGGAGGCGGCAGACGCCTGATCAGCATCTGCATCGCCAGCTCTTCAAGCTCATCAAACAGGCTCTCGTCCGCCAGCCCGTAGCCACCTCGCTCCATCGGCTCGTTGGGCAGCGCAATCAGCCATGTCAGCTTCCCGGGCAGCTCGCCATTCGCGTCAGGCTTGATCTTGTACGTGATGCCCAGGATCAGGTCCTCGATCCCTTCACGGTGGATCATCAACGCCCGCTGCTCCGCCTGACCGACAGACCCCAGGTAGTCCTCCGGCACCATGCAGCAGGCGTCCACCGCCCGCGGTGTCGGCAACCATAACAACACAGCAAACAGCAAACACGTCAACGACAGGATCAGGCGGGTCGCCATGTCGGGGTCCTCAGAAAAGGGCGTGCGATCACCTCGGTATAGGTACACGGTAATCAGGCCGGTTCAAATGACCAAGTGATTTGCGTCGAATCAGCACAGCAGCACCCGACACCCGCGTTCGACGAACGCGGGTGTCCCGCAGCGCGTATAATCCCGTTTCGGCTCCGATCAAAGCCCACTGACAGACCCCGTTCCCGTTTAGCACCGCATGTGAATGCGGTGCCGATACACATAGACCGCCGTACCCACCAGGAACCCCCATGCTCGGCAACCTCTCCGATAAGTTCGAAAACGCCCTACGCAAGCTCTCGGGCAAGGCGGAGATCTCCGAGGACAACGTCCGCGAGTCGATGGACGACGTGCGCATCGCGCTCCTGGAAGCAGACGTGCACTACGAGGTCGCCGAGGCCTTCTGCGAGAAGGTGCTCGATGAATCGCTCGGCGAAGCGGTCATGAAGTCCGTCGAGCCCGGGCAGCAGATGATCAAAATCGTCCACGACGAGCTGGTCCGCCTGCTCGGTGGTGACGAAGCGGTCGAGGCTGCGGACCAGGGCGACGCGTACCAGCCCGGCACGATCGCAAGCGAGCAGGAGCTGCTCTTTGTCTCGCCCGGCCCGACGATCGTGATGATGTGCGGGCTCCAGGGCTCGGGCAAGACGACGACCTGCGGCAAGCTCGCGGGCTACCTGAAGAAGAAGGGCAAAAAGGTCATGCTCTGCGCCGCGGACCTGCAGCGCCCCGCCGCGGTCACGCAGCTGCAGGTGCTGTCCGAGCAGGTCGAGGCGGAGGTCGAAGGCGGCGGGGCGGTGTCGTTCTACGGCGAGCCGGACAAGTGCGCGGAGTACGGCAAGGCGGTCGGCGTCGCGGTCGATGTCTGCCGGGCCGCGCTAAAACAAGCCAAGGCCGAGGGCGTAGATGTCCTCATCCTCGACACCGCGGGCCGGCTGCACATCAACGACGACCTGATGGGCGAGCTCCGCCGGGTTAACGCGGCGCTGATGCCGCAGAACATCCTGCTCGTCATCGACGCGATGACCGGGCAGGACGCGGTCAACTCCGCCAAGGCCTTCAACGAGCAGCTCGAGCTCGACGGTGTCGTGCTTACCAAGTTCGACTCGGACACGCGTGGCGGCGCGGCGCTCACCGTACGCGAGGTCACCGGCAAGCCGATCAAGTTCATCGGCGTCGGCGAGAAGATGGACGCGCTCGAGCCGTTCCACCCCACGCGTATCGCGTCCCGTATCCTCGGCATGGGCGACATCGTCTCGCTCGTCGAAAAGGCTCAGGAACAGGTTAGCGAAGAAGAGGCCGCCGCCCTGCAGGCCAAGATGGAGCAGGGCAAGATGACCATGGACGACTTCCTTAAGCAGCTCAAGCGCATCCGCAAGATGGGGTCGATGAAGTCGCTGCTCGGGATGATGCCCGGCATCGGCAAGGCGCTCAAGGACCTGCCCATCGAAGAAAAGCAGATCGACCGCACCGAGGCGATGATCCAGTCCATGAACAAGGACGAGCGCAAGGACGCGGATCTACTCAACAACAGCCGACGCCGACGGATCGCAAAGGGTTCGGGCGTGGATCAGAAGGACGTGAGCCAGCTGGTCAAGGGCTTTGAGATGGTCAGCGCGATGGGCCAGCAGATGTCCGGCATGGGCGCGGTGGGCAAGATGAAAGCGATGGCCGGGATGGGCGGTGCGGACATGGCCGCGATGGCCCAGTCCGGTATGGCCGCCCGCAAGGGCTCGACCAAGCAGCAGCAGAACAAATACAAGCAGCGGAAGAAACGCAAGCGGTGAAGGCCCGGTATAGCTCCGGGTGGGAACCCGGAGCAGCAACAAACCATCGATACGCTATAGAGAAGTTTTGACTGCTCCGGGTTCCCACCCGGAGCGATGGAGAATCTATTTGCCTCGCCCGAAATACCAACTCGTCGCCTTCGACATGGACTCGACCCTCATCCAGGCCGAGTGCATCGACGAGATCGCCAAAGAAGCCGGCGTCGGCGAAGAAGTTGCGGCCGTCACTGAGGCGGCGATGCGGGGCGAGCTCGACTTCGCCGGCTCGCTAACCAACCGCGTCGCGCTGCTCAAGGGGCTGGATGTCCACGTGCTCGAGTCGGTCTACGAACGCATCGAACTCATGCCCGGTGCGACCGCGTTGTTTGACGCGCTGCAGGCCAAAGGCGTCAAGACCGCGATCCTCTCCGGCGGGTTCGTCTTCTTCGCCGAGCGCTTCGCCGACCGGCTTGGCGCCGACGTGTACCACTGCAACGATCTCGAAGTGGTGGGTGGCAAACTGACCGGAAAGACTCAGGGCCGGATCGTTGATGCGCAAGCCAAAGCCGACCACCTGATCGAACTCGCCGAGCAGTGGGGCATCCCGCTGGAGCAGACCGCGTCCGTCGGCGATGGCGCCAACGACCTCAAAGCCATGGCCGTGGCAGGGTTGGGAATCGCCTTCTGCGCCAAACCTGCGGTGCAGGAGCAGGCAGACGTCGCGGTGAACACCAAAGACCTCAAAGAGCTGATCTCGGTCCTCGGTTTGGATTGATTGGTGGGGTGGGCATCTTGCCCGCCATCAGGACGTCGTCCTGAATCACCTGTAATCATTCCCGGCTGCGCCGAGACGGCGGACAAGATGCCCACCCCACCTGATACGATTACACATGCCATGACCACCCATACCCCGACCAAAGCCACCGAACTCCCGCCGATGTACGACCCGACCCAGGTCGAGCCGGCGGTCCTGAAGCAGTACCTCGAGACTAATGCCTATGCCGCGTCGCCCGACGCCGAGGGTGAGCCCTACAGCATCGTGATCCCCCCGCCGAACGTGACCGCGGCCCTGCACCTGGGCCATGCGCTGAACAACACGCTGCAAGACGTCTTGACCCGCGTACACCGTATGCGCGGGTTCAACACGCTCTGGATGCCGGGCACCGACCACGCCGGCATCGCCACACAAACCGTTGTCGACAAACGCCTCCAACAAGAGGGCAAGCCCGCGCTCAAAGAGTACAAACAACAAGAGCTCAACGGCGACAACGGGCGCGGTCAATTCATCAACCAGGTCACCGCCTGGAAAGACGAGTACGAACAAACCATCACCAACCAACTCAAAGAGATGGGCTGCAGCTGCGACTGGGACCGCCAGCGGTTCACGATGGACGACCAGTGCGCCAAGGCCGTGCGCGAGGCGTTCTTCCAGCTCTTCAAGGACGGGCTGATCTACCGCGGCAAACGCCTGGTCAACTGGGACCCCGTCAGCCAGACCGCGCTCGCGGACGACGAAGTCGAGATGCAGGACATCGACGGCAACTTCTACTACATGAAGTACCCGGTCTGCGACGCCGACGGCAACGAGACCGGCGCGTTCACCACCGTTGCAACGACCCGCCCCGAGACAATGCTCGGCGACACCGCCGTCGCCGTGAACCCCGGCGACGAGCCGCGTGCCAAGTACATCGGCCAGTATGTCAAGCTCCCCATCGTCAACCGCGTCATCCCGATCATCGGCGACGACTACGTCGTCATCCCCGACCCCGACAGCGACGACGGCAAGGCCAAGATGGCGTCCGGCTCCCTGAAGGTCACCCCCGCGCACGACCCGAACGACTATGAGATTGGTACACGCCACGACCTGGCGATCATCAACGTCATGGCCCCCGACGCGTCGGTCTCCATCGACCACGGCTGGCCCGCCGACGAAAACGCAGGCTCAAACGAAGACCTGAAGCCGTTTATCGGCTTAGCCCGCGAAGACGCGCGCAAGGCCATCGTCAAGTGGTTCAAAGCCAACGACCTGATGGCCGAGGTCAAGCCCTACCGCCACGCGGTGGGGCACAGCTACCGCAGCCACGTGCCGATCGAGCCTTACTACACGGACCAGTGGTACGTGAAGGTGACGGACGATCGGTTGAGGGGCGCGGCGTTGCGTGCGATGGCGAAAGAGCAATACGTGCCCTCTTCTGAAGGTGGGGTGGGCATCCTGCCCGCCGTTGGTCCGAAGGACCAAATCCCAGCGATCACCCCGTTACAAACACGCAAACGACGCCTCCCACACTGGGAACTCGGCGGGAGCACCTACTTCATTACATTCCGTATCGAGCAAGGCGAACTGCAAGATGAAGAAAAGCAGATTGTCATTGATGCTTGCAAGCACTGGCACAACCAGCGTCTTGACCTGCATCAGATGGTCGTGATGCTCGACCATGTGCACCTTCTGATCACGCCACTAAGGGATCAGAACAGTGATTGGTACAAACTCGCCGACCTGATGCACAGCATCAAGAGCTTCTCTGCGACAGAAATCAATAAGCAACGCGGCGGATCAGGCAAACTCTGGCAGCAGGAATACCACGACCGGATCGTTCGTGATGAAGATGAACTGCTTGAGAAGTGGGACTACATCATCAACAACCCGGTCAAGGCGGGGCTGGTCGAAAGACCGGAAGACTATGCTTTTTATGGTCGGGGGGATTCGGCCGTGCCGGCCGACGGCGGGCAAGATGCCCACCCCACCGACTCTTTGGCCAGTGCATCAGGTAGGGTAGGCTTCCAGCCCGCCACAGGCGACCACGGCCTGACCTTCACCCCCGAGCGCTACGCCAAGACCTTCCAGGCCTGGCACGAAAACATCCGCGACTGGTGCATCTCAAGACAACTCTGGTGGGGGCACCGGATCCCGGTGTGGAGCGGGCCTGCATCATGTTATGGCTTTACAAATGAGGCTTTTTTCGAGAATTGGTTGAAGGCGCGTACTACCAGTGGCTTGACCGTGCAGGGTGTCGAGATTCCTTTGTGGTTTGAAAAAGTAGCTGGTCAATGGCAGATGTATGTTTGCATACCGCCAGGCCACGAAATATTAGAGCACCACTTTGAATCTGAAGGTTTGGAGCAAGACCCGGACGTCCTCGACACCTGGTTCTCTTCTGCGCTCTGGCCTCTCTCGACCCTCGGTTGGCCGGGTAAGACAGACGAACTCGCCAAGTGGAACCCGACGTCCGTGCTCTGCACCGCCCGCGAGATCATCACTCTCTGGGTGTCGCGGATGGTCATGTTCAACCGCTACTTCAAGGGCGGGGACCTGCCGTTCAACGACGTGTTCATCCACGCGATGATCCAGGACGGGCACGGGCAAAAGATGTCCAAGTCCCTGGGCAACGGGGTGGACCCGATGGACATCATCCACAGCCACGGCGCCGATGCCATGCGCTACGTGCTCACCAAGATGACCACGCAGACCCAGGACGTCCGCCTGCCCGTCGACATGGTCGCCCCGAAGAGCGGGGAGACGTTTACGCCGCAGTACATCACCGGGCCCGGCGGGGTGAAGGTCGCGGCGCCGATCCAGGAGCACGACGGCGAGAAGATGGTATCCAGCTATGGCGTCGCGTCGGGCAAAGAAAAAACGACCGACGACATGCCGCTCGCGCGCAACACCTCGGAGAAGTTCGACGAGGGCCAGAAGTTCGCCAACAAACTATGGAACGCGTTCCGCTTCGCGCTCGGCAGCCTTGGCGCGCTCGGCGAGACGACCGAGCACTTCTCACTAGAGAACAGCAACGCAACGCTTGCGGACCGTTGGATCCTGCACCGGCTGGGCAGGACGGTCGACACGGTGGACAAGGCGCTGGCCGAGTACCGGTTCAGCGACTACGCGACGGCCCTGTACGACTTTGTCTGGCGGGACCTCTGCGACTGGTACATCGAGATCGTCAAGCGCTCGCTGAGCGAGACGCCGAACCAGCAGCGCGTGCTCGTGACGTGTTTGGACGCGTCGCTGCGTTTGATGCACCCGGTGATGCCGTTCATTACCGAGCGGCTGTGGCAGGCGTTGAATGAACAGGTGCCGACCGAGTGGCGTGGCGTGACCGGGCTCGAGCTCGAGCCGAGCGAGATGCTGATCAAGGCGGACTGGCCGAAGGCGGGCGGCACGCTGATCGACGCGTCGGCAGAAGAACACTTCGAGAAGCTGCGCTCGATCGTCGAGGCGGTGCGGAACGCGCGCAGCGCCTACAAGATCCCGCCCAGGCAGCAGGTCCAGGCGACGACCAAGGCGCCCGGCCCGATGAGCCAGCTCATCTTCGAGACCCGCTACCTCACCGGCCCGCTGACGAACTGCAAGGGCTGCGGCGTCGGCCCACACATCGACCGCCCGGCCGGCTCCGCCGCGGTACTCGTCGGCGATGTCACCGTGTACCTGCACGATGTCGTCGATGTCGAGACCGAGAAAGCGAGGCTCGAGAAACTGCTGGCCGACAAACAGAAACAGGTCAAGACCTTTGAGGGCCGGCTGAGTAACGAGAAGTACGTCAACAACGCCCCGGGCCACCTTGTGCAGGAAACCAAGGACCAGCACGCGGCCGCGGTGAAGGAACTCGAGCAGGTTCAGAATCAACTGGAGGAATTGGGATGACTTTTTTGAAATTTACTCTGGCTTGTTTCCTGATCGTTTTTAGTCTTGCCACCTTTGCTTGCGGTAAGTCCCCTGAAGAACAGCGGCATAATGAAGCAGAGCCTCCTGCCAAAGAAGAGACCGGTACGGTGGGTGATGAATTCAGCCGAATTCTATTGGAAGGTGGCCAGGAAGCTTTTGAGCGAGGACGTCGCGTTGCCGTTGATTGGCAGGGATTAAAAATTGGCGTGATCGGCCGAAGGCATGTTTGGACGACGGTATATCCCGGCGAGGATAACATTCTGTGGACCGATGACGACCTCACAGAAGAAGGGCGGATGACGATGCCCGCCGATATAGAGGTGGGGCTTGAAATCAAGTCGGATGATGTCATCCATGCCTTGTTTATTCCACGCGCAAGGGTAAAGAAAGATGCCGTACCCGGACGAACAAACTACTGGCTTATGCAGAAGCTAGCCCTTGGAGAATACGATTATTTTTGCTCAGAGTACTGTGGTCAAGATCACAGCGAAATGACAGGCGTTCTACACGTCGTCAAACAAGAGGAATATGCCCAGCATCTCGAATCACTTGCTGAAAAATCGAACCTTCCATAGAGAATAGGGCGAGAAGCCTCCGGGGTTTCGGGGCGGAGCCCTTGGCCGCCCGCCGCAGAGGCGGCTACAAAACAAACCTGATCGAACGAGAACTTAAACGTCGATCTCTTCCGCCTGGTCCGCGTGTTCCATGATGAAGCGGAACCGGGCCGACGGGTCCTTGCCCATCAGGTCACTCATCACCTGGTCCGTCTGCAGCGGGTCGGCGATCTCGACGCGCAGCAAGCGCCGCGTCTTCGGGTTCAGCGTGGTCTCCCATAGGACCTTGGGCATCATCTCGCCCAGGCCTTTGAAGCGCGTGATGTCGACCTTGCTGTTGGCTTTCGCGTGGTCGGCGAAGATGCGCTCCTTGTCGATTTCGTCCGCGGCCCAGTAGGTCTCCTTCGCGATATCGATGCGGTACAGCGGGGGCATCGCGATGAAGAGCCGGCCGTCGCGGATGACGTCGGGCAGGTGCCGGTAGAAGAACGTCAGCAGCAGGGTGGTGATGTGGTGGCCGTCGGAGTCGGCGTCGGCGAGGAGGATCACGCGCTGGTAGCGGAGGTTGGCGAGGTTGAAATTGGAGCCGATGCCGCAGCCCAGCGCGGTGAGTAGGTCGCCGATCTCTTTGTTCTCAACAACTTTTTTCAGGCTCGCGTTCTCGGTGTTGAGCACCTTGCCGCGCAGCGGGAGGATGGCCTGGTGGCTGCGGTCCCGGCCCTGCTTCGCGGAGCCGCCGGCGGAGTCGCCCTCGACGATGAACAGCTCGCTGTCCTCCCGGTTGTTGGAGTTGCAGTCGCTGAGCTTGCCGGGCAGGGTGAGCTTGTTGGTCGCGCTCTTGCGTGAGACGGCGGCGCTGGCGGCCCGGCTCGCGGCTCGGGCACGCGCCGCGGCGAAGATGCGGGCGCAGATCGCCTGGGCGACCGAGCTGTTGGAGTTGAGCCATTGTTCCAGGGCGGGGCGCACGGCGTTGTCGACCATGCCGGTGCACTCGGGGTTGTTGAGCCGGTCCTTGGTCTGCCCCTGGAACTGCGGGTCGGCGATGAAGATCGAGAGGATGCCGTGCATGCCTTCGCGGATATCGTTGGTCTCGACCTTGACGCCTCGCGGGGTGAGTTTGTGGGTAACGATGTAGTTGCGGATGGCTTTGTTGATGCCCGCGCGCAGGCCGTTCTCGTGCGTGCCGCCGCTGCCGGTCGGGATGCCGTTGACGTAGGACTTGAGGTACTCCTCGGTGTGCTCGGTCCACTGGAAGACGAGTTCGAGCCGGCCCTCGGAGAGTTCTTTTTCGAAGGTAAACGGGGCATCGTGCGTTGGGCGGGGGCTGCGGTCTTTGAGAGTCTTGCCGAGATAGTCGACGATCCCATTCTCGTGAAGGTAGGTCGTCTTCTTCGTGCCGCCCTCCGCCGACTCATCGACGTAGTTAAACCTCACGCCTTTATGGATAAAACTAGCGATCTCGATCCGCTGGCCGATGGTTTCGGAATTGAACTGCGTGCGGGCGAAGATGGTGGGGTCGGGTTCGAAGGTGATGGTCGTGCCGGTGCCGCGGACCGCGCCCTTCTTGCGGAGTAGCTTGGTCTTTGGCTTGCCGCGTGAGAAGTCCATTCGGAACTCTTTGCCGTCGCGTCGGACAACAGCGACGAGCTTTTTGGAGAGCGCGTTGGTGACCGAGGCGCCGACGCCGTGCAGCCCGCCGGAGGTCTTGTAGTTCTGCCCCTCGAACTTCCCGCCGGTGTGCAGCTCGGTGAGCACCATCTCCAGGCCCGACTTCTTGGTCTTCTTATCGATGTCGCAGGGGATGCCCCGGCCGTTGTCGGCAACGGTGACCGACTGGCTGTCCTTGTGCAGCGTGACGGTGACTTCGGACGCGTGGCCGTTCATGGCCTCGTCGACCGAGTTGTCGAAGATCTCCCAGATCAGGTGGTGCAGCCCCGCGCTGCCGACCCCGCCGATGTACATACCCGGCCGTTTGCGGACGGGCTCGAGGCCTTCGAGGCGGAGGATCTTTTCGGTGGTGTAGGTGGTCATGGTTGAACCTTTTATCTCACGCAAAGGCGCAATCAATGAAACCACAGATGCACACGGATGAACACAGATTCAAACCCATTGGCTTGATCTGCGTGCATCCGTGTGTATCTGTCGTTACAGATTCGGATTGTTTAGTTAGGCTTACCCGCCGGTGAGGACGACCTTGCCGCGGCGGGTGATCGTCAGCGTGACCGGGCCGGTGTAGGTCGCGCTGAGCTCGGACCAGACGTTGACGGTGCCTTCCTTGCGGTTGCCGCGGGGGTCGCCCCAGTGCAGGGTGAGCGTCTCGGGCAGCTCGAGCTTCTTGTTCTTGACCATGCCTTGGCCGTCCTTCTCGATGTCGGCAAAGCCCATCGGGATATTCGCGCCGTCCAGGCCAACGCCCTTGATGTCCGCGCCCGAGTTGTTGACCACGACAAAGCTCAGCTCGCGTGGCACGTCGGCCGCCGCGGCGTCCGCCTCGCTCGGGCCGCAGCCGGTCAGGCTCGGCAGCAGGGCAAGGATCATCACCAGGAGCGTGGCAATGCAAAGGTATTCGCGCATCGTGTTTTCCCCTGGTTCCCACTATTGGACTACTCCTTTTTATCGGGCAGGGGGGCGGGGGATAGTACCGGTTCGGACACGATTTCTGCGATTCGGCCGTTCTTCTGGACCTCCCAACCCTTACCACCCCTACCGGTGACGCGGTACTTGGCGGTGGACACGGTCTTTTGCGCGCCGCGGTTGGTTTTGACTCGGAGCAGATCGCGCTCGCCTTCGCTGGTCTTAAAGCCGATCAGCCGGTCGCCCTTGGCGAGTTTGACAAGCATGACGCCTTTGCCCGGGCCGGAGAGGTAGTTGACCTCTTCTGCTTTGCAGACCATGGCCCGGCACTGCTCGGTGATGGCCAGCAGGACCTCGTGGCCCGTGCAGAGGTAGGCGTGGGTGATCTTCTCGCTCTTCCTGGGCCTTGCGTACTTCCGGCCGGCCTTGGTGCTCACGTCAACGAAGGGCTCGACGCTGAAGCGCAGGGCGTAGCCATCGCTGCTCGCGGCGATCGCGTGGTTGTAGGGGCAGGCGTCCGGGTCCTTGGGGTCTTCCTTGTAGTACTTGAGGACGCGTGGGTCGGCTGAGTAGGCGGCAACGATCTTCTCGCCGTCCTTGAGTTTGAAGAGCTTTTGGACCGGCTCGCCGTAGCCCGTGGTCGCGGGGATATCGATGATGCGCGCGGTATAGCAGACGCCGAGCGAGGAGAAGAACATCACCGTCGATCGTGTCGATCCGGCGACACAGGCGAGGACGCGGTCGCCCTCGCGGATGCGCGTCGCCATCGGGTCCTTGATCTCTTTCTGCCGCTTGACCCAGCCGTCGGCGGTGATGAGCACGTGTGCATCCTCCGCGACAATGAAGTCTTCCGCACTGAACTCGGGCTCTTCGCCGGCCGACTCGATCTTCGTGCGTCGGTTGCCGGGGTCGTCTTTCTTGCGTGGCTGGCCGCCGTAGCGATCGAGCAGGTCTTTGACCTCGTCGCGCACGATGCCCCACCGGCCGGAGTTGAGGTCCTCTTCGTCGTCGGCGAGCAGCTTCTTGATCGCGCGCTGCCGCTTCTTCTTGTCTTTCAGCTCGTCCAGAACGAGGTTGATCTCGAGCTTGGCAAGGCGGTAGAGCTTTAGTTCGAGGATCGCGTCGGTCTGCTCACTATCTAGCTGCTTGAACCGCTTCATGATCTTCTCGGCGGCATCCGCTTTGCCGTCAGACCGCCGGATAATCTTGATGATCTCGTCGAGCGCATCGAAGATCAGCGCGAAGCCCTCGAGGATGTGGATGCGCTTCTCGAGCGAGGCGAGCTCGTGCTCAAGCCGGCGGGTCACCACATCGTGCCGGAAGATCAGGAAGTAGCGGAGGATCTCGACGATGCTGCAGCGCTGCGGCGCGCCGACCTCGGGGTTCTCCGTCGGCACGAGCATCGTCAGGTTCACACTGAAGTTCGTCTGCAGCGAAGTGTGTTTGTAGAGGTACGCGAGCACCTTCTGCTCGTCTGCATCCTTCTTGAGCTCCAACTCGATGCGGATATCGTCGGTCGAGAGGTCTTTCACATCGACGATCAACGGCATCTTCCGCGAGAGCACGACCTGGGCGATCTGCTCGACGAGGTTGGCCTTGACGACGCTGTAGGGGATCGAGTCGATGACCAGCGTCTTGGTGCTGCGCGACTTGCTAGGCCCGGGCATGGTGGTGCCGCGGACCTTGAGGGTGCCGCTGCCGGTCTTGTAGACGTCGCGGATCTCTTGCTGGCTGTTGATGACCTGCCCGCCGGTGGGGAAGTCCGGGCCCTGGATCGCGTCGCTGGCGATGAGTTGGTAGTCCTTGACCTCCCAGTTGTCGAGGACTTTGAGCAGGGCCTTGCAGACCTCGCCGAGGTTGTGCGGCGGGATGTTGGTCGCCATGCCGACGGCGATGCCCGCGCTGCCGTTGACCAGCAGGTTCGGCACCTTGCTGGGCAGCACGACGGGCTCGGACTTGGTGCCGTCGTAGTTGGGCCGGAAGTGGACGGTGCCGCGGCTGATGTCGCCGAGCATGTCGCCGGCCAGTGCGTCGAGCCGGCACTCGGTGTAGCGCATCGCGGCGGGCTTGTCGCCGTCGATCGATCCGAAGTTGCCGCTGCCCTCGACGAGGCGTTGGCGCATGACCCAGGGCTGGGCTTGCCTGGCGAGGGCGTCGTAGATGGCCGAGTCGCCGTGCGGGTGGTAGTTACCCATGACGTCGCCGACGACCTTGGCGCACTTGCGGTGCTTGGCGTCGGCCTTGATGCCCTGCTGCCACATGGTGTAGAGGATGCGGCGCTGCACGGGCTTTAAGCCGTCGCGCACATCCGGCAGGGCCCGGCTGGTGATCACCGAAAGCGAATAGTTCAGGTAGCGCGTCTGCGCGGCTTCGTGCAGGGAGACGGGCGAGATCCCGAGCGAGGCCTCATCATCGAGACCGCCGTTGCCACCCGCATCGTCGAACAGGCCCGCCTCGTTGGCCTTCTTCCTGTGTCGCGTGGTCTTCTTTTTCGTGCTCTTTTTTCGAGCCAAGCGTCAGCCCTCCGTGGCTGGCGAGACATGTTGAGCCAAACTCGATCAGCCCGCTTGGGACTGGTCGCTGGATTCGTTGGAGTATTGCATCCCAGTGACATGCAAAAGGTCAATCACTTCCACCGTCTTCATATCCGGTTCAGACACCACGACCATTCGTCCTGTACCTGACCGCATAATGAACTCGGGATGGATCACGCGGAAGCTACGCCCGTCACTGAGGAACAGCGTGAAGGGCTGAAACGGGGTCGCATTCATCGCTTTAGTGAGTTCTTCGATCGTCATACCCAAATTGTAACATTCAAACGTCTACTCGCCATCACCCGCTACACTCACACTATGCGTATCCTCGGCATCGACCCCGGCCTGCGGATCACCGGCTTTGGCGTGGTCGAGGTGCGACCCAACACCATCGAACCCGCGCTCATCGAAGCGGGCGTCATCAAGCTCGACGCCAAGACCAGTATCGCCGACCGGCTGGCGCAGCTCGCCGACGACCTGGCCGGCATCATCGATCAGGCGCAGCCCGACCGGCTCGCCGTCGAGCAGGTCTACTCGCACTACGCCCACCCGAACACCGCGGTGATCATGGCCCACGCGCGCGGGGTCATCCTGCTGCGCGCGAGGCAGGCCGGCCTCGCCATCGAAGAACTCGCGGCAACGGAAGTGAAAAAAGCAATCACCGGCAACGGCCACGCGTCCAAGGAGCAGGTGCAGCAGGCGGTGCAGGCCCAGTTCCGGCTGCCCGAGCCGCCGAGCCCGCCCGACGTCGCCGACGCCATCGCGATCGCCACCTGCCACGCCCGCCGGATCGCGGTCGATGCGCTCTCTCGATGAAATAAACAGCCTGCCCGTGCTGGTTGCGATACCATAGGTCGTCTGACTCTCACCCGATCGGGATGCCCCCATGAGCCTGAAAGTCGTGTCGATTGAAGAAGACGGCGTCGCGTCGCTGGACTGCGCCGATGACATGAACGCCCTGGCGATGTGCGAGGAGTTCACCGAGCTCAAGGGCCTGGTTGGCGACGACTGGGCCGGCCGAAAGATCGCGCTGGGCTTTGCCGAGGCGAGCTACATCGATTCTGCGGCGATCGGCTGGCTGCTGTCGCTGCAGAAGACGATGAGCGAGGCGGGCGGTAGGCTCGTGCTGCATTCGATGTCCCCGAGCGTGAAGCGGGTGATCACGATGATGCGGCTGGAGAACGTGCTCACCATGGCCGACGACCTCGACCACGCGCTCAGCGCACTGAAGGAGGGTGCCTGATGCCGACCAAGACCCAGACGACCAAGCAGATGATCGATCTGTCGGACCTGCCCTCCGAGGCGGCGGTAAACAAAGCCATCGCCCACGCGGTCGAGAACGGCGCGAGCGACCTGATGCTTCTGGCGCATGAAGACTTCTACGCGCTGAACATCCGGCAACTCGGTGTGATCCGGCCGCTCAGTATTGTCAGCCGGGACGTAGGCAGGCGCTTCTCGCAGTACATCAAGGCCCAGGCCGGCATGGACGTCGCCGAGCACCGGCACCCGCACGACGGGCGATGGATCTACGAGGACCTCGTCGAAGAAGGCGCTGGTGATGAAGACGCCGAGGACCGCACCGTCGACCTGCGCATCAGCTCCGTCCCGACGCTGCACGGCGAGGACACCGTGATCCGCCTGCTCTCGCGCCGCACCGGCCTCTTCGACCTCAAGGACATCGGGCTATCGAAAAAAGAGCTCGCCTCGGTCAGGCTCATGCTCGACTCACCCGGCGGCTTAATCCTCTGCTGCGGGCCGACCGGCTCGGGCAAGACCGCCACCCTCTACGCCGCGCTCGACTACCTCAACGACGGCACGCGGAAGATCAACACCATCGAGGACCCGATCGAGTTCGCCATCGACGGGCTGCGGCAATCGCAGATCAACCACACCGTCGGGATCCACTTCGCCGAGCTCTTGCGTGGCGTGCTGCGGCAGTCGCCGGACATCATCATGATCGGCGAGATCCGCGACCACGAGACCGCGACCACCGCCGTCCACGCCGCCAACTCCGGGCACATCGTGCTGTCCACGATCCACGCGCCCGTCGCGGCCGCGGCCGTCGAGTCGATGCGCTCGCTCGGCGTCAACAACCACTTCCTCGCGACCGCGCTGCGTGGCGTCATCAGCCAACGCCTGGTCCGCACGCTCGACCCCGAGCGGCGCGTCGAGTACGACATCAGCCACGCCCCGCAGATGTTCGAGTCCATCAAGCCCCTTCTCGACGAGGACGCCAAGTTCTACGCCCCCGGTGCCAGCGACGACCACACCGGCTACGACGGGCAGACCGGCGTCTTCGAAGTGATGAACATGAATAACGAGCTGCGCAACATGATCAGCAGCGGCGCCGACACCAACCACCTCCGCAAGCAGGCCCACGCCGACGGCATGCTAGACTTCAAGTCCAACGCGCTGCTCAAAGTCGCGCAGGGCAAGACGTCGGTCGAAGAGGTCTTCCGCGTGATCCCGGGCGAGTATTTAGAAGATTGATCCATACGGTTTAGCGGGCAACGCAAAGTGTCCCATTCAAGCCATCTTTCACGATTCGCATGGGACGCTTCGCGTCACCCGCTACGCCGTTCTGACGATGCTTCAAAGGATCCTTGAGCCCGAAGTGATGGACGACGTCGCCGAAGCCGTCGCCTACGACGCGATGGACCACACGCAGCCGAACCTGTCGTTCGTTGAGCGCCTGATCGAGCTTGGGATCGACCGCTGCGATACAGCATTGGACCTCGGCACCGGGCCAGGCGATATCCCGATCATGCTCTGCGGGCCCACACGGGGCGTCTCGGTCCTCGCGGTCGATTTAGCGAAGTCGATGCTGGACCTGGCGAAGCAGAAGATCGGCCTGGCCGGGCTGAACAACCGCATCACGCTCGCGCAGATGGACGTCAAGTCGCTGGACCTGCCCGACGATTGCTGCGACGCGCTCTTCAGCAACACGATCCTGCACCACATCCCCGAGCCCGAAGCGATGCTGGCTGAAGCAGCCCGCGTCCTCAAGCCCGGCGGCCTGCTGCTCATCCGCGATCTGGTCCGGCCGGAAACAAAAGAACAACTCGACGCCCTGGTCGACCAGCACGCCGGCGACTGCGACGACCAACAACGCCAACTCTTCGCCGACTCCCTACACGCCGCGCTCACACCCCACGAACTGGGCGGGCTCGCCCAAGCCAACGGCCTCGGTGATTGCAACGTCGTCATCGATACCGATCGGCACATGTCACTGCAACGGGCGGTCATGGCTGAGAACTTCTAAAGCGGCTGCCGCGTTACGACCACGTTAAATCACATGCGTGCGTGGCCGAGAGGATGAGTTTTTAATAAACGCTCGTTGCTGAGCGTTTGAAAGATCGTTTGGGGACTATCCTACGGACAGAACGGATGCACGCGGGTCCTGGGCACGTCGCCGGCGTGTTCAGCAGCAGATCCATAGGAGACCGATCGATGAAACTGTCGTCCTGTTTTGCAGCCCTCTCGGCGTGCTTTGTTCTGTCCGTCACAAGCGCGCAGGCCGAGACCGTCCGCGGGACCGTCTTCGACGACCGCAACGCCAACGGCACCTTCGACCAAGGCGAGCCCGGTATCCCCGGCGTCCGTGTGTCCAACGGCTCGGATGTCGCGATCACCGACGCCCAAGGCGGCTACGAGCTCAGTATCGATGACGACGAAATCGTCTTCGTGATCAAGCCCGAGGGCTATCAGGTCAGGATCGATGCGCAGAACCTGCCCCGGTTCTACTACATCCACAAGCCGGCCGGCTCGCCCGACGAGAACTTCCTCTTCAAGGGTGTCGAGCCTACCGGGGGCCTGCCCGAGTCGGTCGACTTCCCGCTGACGCGTTTCGAGACACCCGCCGCGTTCGAGGTGCTGCTCTTCGGCGATCCGCAGCCTTATACCGCCGAGGAGATGCGTTTTTATGCCAACGAGATCATCGAGCGTGTCCGCGATAACCGGGCCACCTTCGCCGTCGCACTGGGCGACCTGGTTGGGGACGACCTCTCGCTCTTCGAGCCGCTCAATGAGGTGCAGGCCGGCCTCGGCATTCCCATCTACAACGTCTACGGCAACCACGACATGAACTTCCGCTCGGCCCAGGGCGCGACCTCCGATGAGTACGCCGACGAAACCTTCGAGCGCGTCTACGGCCCGGCAACCTACGCGGTGCAGTACGGCGACACGCACTTCATCTTCGTCGACAACGTCTACTACCGCGGCTACAAGGGCGACCGACCGCCGCGCGGTGAGGCTTGGGACGGCAACCGCTGGCTGACATTCGACGGCCAACGCGAGGCCTGGCCTATCACCAACAACTACGAGGGCAGGCTCACGCCCAAACAGATGGCCTTCATCAAGAACTACCTTGCCACGCTCGGGGACGACCAGCAGATCATGATCTGCACGCACATCCCACTGCTCGCAGACCAGGCCAACTCGGTCCACCAGGTCCGCGGCCAGATCGGCGAACTGATGAAGCTCTTGTCGCGCTTCAAGAGTTCGGCCAGCTTCTCCGGCCACACCCACCTCAACCGACACTGGTACATCGGCTCGGAATGGGGCTTCAACCACGCCTCGGGCAAGCCGCACCACCACTTCAACGCGGGCACCGCCTCCGGCTCGTGGTGGCGCGGGCAACGCGACCCCGACGGCGTCCCCCACGCGCTCATGGCCGACGGTACGCCGCCCGGCTGGGTCGCCGCGACCTTCGAAGGCAGCGGCTACCGGGCCCGGTTCGTTTCCAACCGGCCCGGCGACGCCCGCGACATGCGCATCATCGCGCCCCTCGAAATCAAGGGCGTTGAGAACACCACGGGTACGATCGTCCGGGCCAACATCTGGGCCGGCACCGGCGAAACCTCGAAGACCCGCATGCGCATCATGACCGGTGGCAAAGCATCCGCCTGGTCGACAATGCAGCACAAACCGCAGGCCGACCCGGTCTACGCCCGGCAGGCCGCCGCCGAGCAGCAAGACGCCGAGGGCTATCGCCCGGTCGGGCGAGGGCCGATCGCGTCGCACAACATGTTCGAGGGCAGGCTGCCGGCCGAGCTGCCCAAAGGCACCCACGTACTCGAGATCGAATCCACCGATATGTTCGGGCAAACCGTACACGGCTCCCAGTCGTTTATGGTGCGGTGAGCCGGGCGGTGGATCGGTGGCACCGGCAGGCCGGTATTGGTCGGTCTCGACACCCTGTCAAGAGAAACAGGCAACGTCAAAAGCGTCGGCGACGCAGCATGCACAGGCCGCTCAAGCCAAGCAGTGCGAGCGAAGAGGGCTCGGGCACAAGCGTCAGGCGTAGGGCGTTGAGTCTCGTGCGGGTACCCGAACCGGGCTCATCGACAAGGAACACACCGTAGGCCGATGTCCCGTCGGAGGTGAAGTTGAAGCTTACCGCGGGGAGCCTGTTCGTTGACGCGACGAGCGTGGACGAAGGATTCGGCGTCGCGCCGGTGACGAGCGTCGTACCCACTCCGTCGTCGAGAATGCCGGTGTTGAAATCATCTGCGGCGAAGTTGTAGTCATAAGACCAGATTTCGACCTGCCAAAGACCTGCCGACAGATCGCCCGCGCCGCCGAAGGAGACGGTCATGGTCTCCCCGCCGTTTGCCTGGGCAAAGTCTTTGGTCAAAGGGCTGGGGTCATCGCTGCGGAACCCGTTGCTTCCGACTGACTGTGTGAACTCGATACCGCCGACCGTCACCGAGCCGCTTATAGGCAGCGCCGTAAAACCCGATTCGAGATGACCCGTGCCGCCAATATCCAGCGAGAAAATGGTCACGCCTTGCGCGGCTCCCGCCGACAGAGCCGCGGTGAGGGCGGTGGTGAATAAGCGTTTCATTTCAGGTTCTCCTGTAAAGAGGGTGAAAAAGCCATCGAAGTGGACAAAACCCGCCGCGCAGCGTGGCCGGGGGTTCTTGTTGCTGCTCGACGAGGTGCGTGTCTTTTCGAGCAGTCGCGAAACGGGTCACGACCTCCATGCCGGTTGGTACATGTTGCTTTCGGGCCAGTCGGTGTTGCAGGCTCGTGTCTGTCTTCGTCACGTCACAAAAATACCGCAATGTAATTATGGATATATGCAAACTATTTACTTAAATAAGAAATAATGCTATAGTGCTAGCAGCAGCAAAATGGACGCCCGACGCATCGCTATCGCGCTCGAAATCGACCAGCCCTACCCCCAGCACCAAGAGGTGTTTGCCGGGGTGCAGCGCTATGCGCGGTCCATGAAGGGCTGGCGGTGCCTGATCGACGAGCACCCGATGCTCCAGGCCTGCCAGCGCGGGCCCGAGTATGGCCGGTACGACGGTGTCATCGCGCGGGCGAAACCCGGCATGCAGCGGCGGCTCAAGCGGCACGGCGTCCCGCTTGTCAACGTGCTCTACCAGACCGCGAGCAAAGGCACGCACGGCGTGTACCCCGATGCCGCCGAGCTCGGCCAAGCCGCCGCCGACCACTTGCTGGAGCGTGGCTTCCGCACGCTCTGCTACATGGGCGATATCAACAGGCACCGCCACTCGGGGCAGGTCGCCTCCGCTTTCAGGCGCCGAGCGGAATCGGAGGGTGCTGGCTGCACGGTCGTCGAAGTGATAGACCTGCCTTACATCGACGCGTCGGCGTGGATTAAGAAGGAGCACCTGCTCCAGCGGTGGGTCGAGCAGGTGGTCCCGCCGGCCGGGCTGTTCATGGAGGAGGCCCCAATCGCCCGGCTCATGGTCGAGCGCTGCCAGCAGTTCGGCCTGGATGTGCCG
Source organism: Planctomycetota bacterium (assembly GCA_039024275.1). Classification (GTDB taxonomy): domain Bacteria; phylum Planctomycetota; class Phycisphaerae; order Phycisphaerales; family Phycisphaeraceae; genus JAHQVV01. Next base: position 24,927 of record JBCDKD010000049.1, read on the forward strand.
CGTGACATCGCGGTGATCAGTCAGCACAACCTGCGGTCGGTGGTCAACGTCGAGCCGCAGATCAGCTCGATCGAGATCGACAACGAGCGTGCCGGCTATGAAGCCGCGCGGCTGCTGGACCGGCTTATGTCTGGCAAGGCTGTTGCTGCGTCGCCGATCCTGATCCCGCCCAAGGGGGTGGTCGGTCGTGAATCGACCGACTATTTCGCGGTGCGCGACGCGCTGGTCGCCGACGCGCTGCGGTACATCGCGGCGCACTTGTGCGAGCCGATCAAGGTCGAGGATATCGCTTACCACCTCGCGGTCTCATCACGAACACTGCAAGGCCGGTTCGATGCCGCCCTCGGTGTCGGTGTCAGCCAAGAGGTCCGTCGGCTTAGGCTCGGCAAAGCCAAGCGGCTGCTCACCGACCCGAGCTACTCGATCGCGGAGGTCGCCAAAGAGTCCGGGTTCGCCAGGCCGCAGCTGTTCTGCGCCGTCTTCCGACGCGAGGTGGGCACGACCCCTACAGCCTTCCGCAAGCAGGCGGTCGGCGAACTGGATACCGAATAAAACGGCTCGCGTCAGATCCCCCGCATATATCAAGACTGGCTAAGCCATCGCGGCAGATTCATCTTTATGCCCGCGGTTTTGCAGGCGGTGCCCCGGCACACAAACAGGCTAGCCTGCTGCCCGGCCGGTTTCGTTTTCTCTTTCTAGCGAATGCTTTTACCGGGTCGGGGCCAGGGGCCCACCATGACCGATCCGCAATCTGTTGTCAGGGGTAAATTGGCCGCTACAAAATATCGATAGGCATACGGGGGCGTGCGGGGGTACACCATCTAGAGGTACGCAGCTATGCCCCCAGCCCCTCTGCCCAAAGACGAGGCGTCCCGGCTCGAAACACTGATCTCGTGCCGGGCGCTGGATACCGAGCCGGAAGAACGCTTTGATGACCTGACCGCGCTCGCCAGCCGCCTCTGTCAGACACCAGCCGCGTTGGTTTCCCTCGTCGATGAAGACAGGCAGTGGTTCAAGAGCCGCTACGGCATGGATGCCGAACAGACCCCGCGCGACCAGGCCTTCTGCAGCTACGCGATCCTCCAGGAAGAACCCATCATTATCCGCGACGCCACCAAAGACCCCCGCGTAGCGGACAGCCCGCTGGTCGTCGGCGAGCCGGGGATACGCTACTACGCCGGGGTCCCGCTGAGGCTTTCGAACAACGCCGCGGTCGGCACGCTTTGCGTCTTCGATACCCGCCCACGCGATGAGGTCGACCCCAACCAGATCAAGGATCTAGAAGTCATCGCCAAACAAGTGACGGCTCAACTCGAGCTGAACCGGGTCAACGGCCAGCTCTCGGCTTCGCTGTTGGGCGTGCGCAAGGCCAGCCAGACCAAGTCGCTCTTCCTCGCCAATATGAGCCACGAGATCCGCACCCCCATGACCGCGATTCTCGGCTTCTCCGAGCTGCTGCTCGACCCGTCCTCGAGCGAGCAGGACAAGCAAAACGCCGCCCAGACCATCCGGCGCAACGGCCAGCACCTTCTCGCACTGATCAACGACATCCTGGATGTCTCCAAGATCGAGGCGGGCCGGCTGGAGATCGAGTCGGTCCGAACCCCGCTGGGTGGCCTGCTCAACGATGTCGCCGATCTCCTCGCCCAGCGCGCCAACGAGAAATCCCTCACCCTCGAGGTCGGGCTCGACGGCCCGATCCCGGGCGCCATCATGACCGACCCCACCCGCCTCAAGCAGGCGCTGGTCAACCTCGTCGGCAACGCGATCAAGTTCACCGAGGCCGGCGGCGTGACCGTCACCGCCAGGCACCTGCCCGAGGAGCAGCAGCTCGTGTTCGACATCAAGGACACGGGCATCGGCATGACACCGGAGCAGATCACCAAGCTATTCAAGCCCTTCAGCCAGGCCGACGCGTCGACGACCCGGCGGTTCGGCGGGACCGGGCTCGGCCTGACCATCACCAGCCAGATCGCCAGGATCCTTGGCGGCGGGGTGGACGTCGCCAGCGAGCCCGGGCGCGGGAGCACCTTTACCATGACCATCCAGACCGGTGACCTTCACGGCGTAGCGATGATCGACACGATCCCGCCCAGCGCACCCGCCACGCCGAACGACGCCGGCCTGCCCCGTCTCACGGGCCACGTGCTTGTCGTCGAAGACGGCCTGGACAACCAGCGCCTGATCAAGCACGTGCTCACGAAGGCGGGCGCCGAAGTCACCATCTGCGAGAACGGGCTGGACGGCATGAACGCGGCACTGGCGGGAGACGGAAAGGGCCGGCCCTTTAGCCTGGTGTTGATGGATATGCACATGCCGGTCATGAACGGGTACACCGCGGCGTCCGAGCTGCGCGAGCGCGGGTACACCGGCCAGATCGTCGCGTTGACCGCGAACGCGATGAGCGACGAGATGGACAAGTGCCTCGACGCGGGCTGCGATTTCTACCTGACCAAGCCGATCGACCGCCCCGTGTTTCTCCGCGAGGTCGCGCGCCGCATGGGGGCCCTGTCAAACGCGATGAAACCGTCTGATGCGGCGTGAAGCGGCGGCGAGACGGTGCGACGGCGCGATACATAGCAGCGATGACAGACAAGCGTTGGCAGCCTACATCCACAGCATTGCCAATCGGACTATCGTTAATCTGTCCCGACCCGAAGATATGTGCTGTGTTCCGGACGAGGTGTACGTCGCGACATGGGCGGTGCCGGTGGCAATCGACCGGCCCAATGCAATCGAAAGGCCGACGATCGAGGCGTTGGTGCCTCCCGCGATGGGCGCGGGCTTCGGCAACGTGTCCTACGACGAGGTCGTAAAGCAGATGACGGCCGTATACGAGGCGGTAAGTGTGTAGTACGATGAACTGCAAATGGCAAAAGCCAGTACGAATAACCAGCACAACTGACCTCCTCGCTTCTCAAACTTAACGCCGACTACGGTCGGAAATAGAAAGCCAGCGCTCGTTCTCGGCTTCAAGGAAAGACCGCCGCATGTTTCAAACAATTTCTCGCGCCCTATGGCTGCTGATGATCGCGTTATTCCTGCTCATGGCGGTATCGCCTGGGCTGGCAGAAGACGCAGAACCGATCAATCTCATCGGCAAGGCTGTACTACCCGAAAAGACGCCCGACTGGTTTATTGGTGGAGAATTGGACATCACCAAAGCCACCGTCGAGATCTACCGGGATAACAAGGAGTTCCTGTTCGTCGCGCGGACACGAGTTGAGAAGGACGGCTCATTCAGCGCTTCGGTCGATAGAAAAGGCAAATACTACGTGTCTGTCTCGATACCGCACAAAGATGCGGGCAAAGAAGAATTTGACTTGATGGTCTGGGCGTACGGAGATAAAGATCTTCGTATCAAGGCCGAGGACAGGGAGATTGATCTGGGCACCATCAAATTGAGCCTGCAGAATGTCCTGATGCCTGGTGACAAGGCGCCTGAGTGGGTCGGGAAAACCTATGATGGCGCTAAGATCAAACTCTCTGATTTCCGTGGTAAATACGTGTTGTTGGATTTCTGGGCGACATGGTGCGGCCCCTGTATCGCTGAGAAGCCGAACCTAAAAAAGACCTACAAAGAATTTGGAGGGGATCGCTTCGAAATCGTCGCACTCAGCCTTGATGATAAGGTTGAGGAAGCGATTGAATTTCAAAAAAGGAAGCCATCTGGTTATACGCTTGTGCACCTTGGAGCGGCCTGGGAAAATGAAGTCGCTACCCGTGACTACGGTATCGAGGGTATTCCAACAATCATGCTCATCGCTCCCGACGGAACCATTATCGCGCGCGATCTCCGCGGCAAATCGATCTACAACACGGTTAAACAGGTGCTGGAGAAAAGTAATCAGAGTACGGAGTGATGCCAGTCATCTTTGATCGCATCAATCCATTACCTTTATCTATTATCCGTAACGACATGGATATGCCGCAGAGATTTAATAAAGACCGGGTGATAAGATTTCTCATTTCTTCTGAGTTCTTAAGAAGTCTTGCCACTCCTTCACAGCTTGCTCTTTTTCTTTTGCGAAGGCATCAATCACCGAGTCTTCGATCGATTTTTCAAAGTAAGTCAACTCAATGGCCTCGGCGTCTTTGAGGTCTTGCAGCAGACCTGTGCCTTTGAGCAGGTCTTCGTTGGTGGTTTCGGCTGTAACGGTGTTATCGACCATGGCGAGGCCCTTGATGGTATCGGCTTCGCTTGGCAGGATGAAGGACTCTACAAAGTGGAATCCTTCGTAACCCTCGATCTTTTGCTTATAAATAGCACTAAGCAGTGGGTCAGCCTCCCTGGCGGTATCAAGGATGGACATCGTCGCCCCGCCGGTCACGGTTAGCCTTTGCCCATCCTCACCAAGGTCGGTGAGCTTGTAAGTAGCGAACAGCCGGCCTTCCTCCCCACCGGGTCCTGCGAATCGGTTGATATCGTTGAAGTAAATCGTAAACCGGACATATTTAAAATCTGCTTCCTGCCAACGTTTCGGCTTGGTAACCGCGACGATACCGGTGAACATCTCTGATGCGTACATACGTTCGAGGGTGTATTTATCCAGCGCAGAGGTCTTTGGGTTTTCTGGCGCAAGCTCTTTGACGCCGAGCGTAACCTCAATCTTGCCCGACCCATCCGGCATGACCGTGACGATCTGTTTTGATTTGATACAGCCTGTCGCGAATATTGCTATCAGTAGAAGCAGCATAAGCCTAGGAATATGCATGATCGCAACAACCTTTCATTAAATCAATGGATTTGGAATCGTCTCGTGTGGTTCAATCACGCGTTACTAGCCGTAAACATAACGAGCGTGTGCTACTCGAAGTGTGGAGCTTAGCCGTTTTCGATTACCTCACCATTGCGACGGCGTTCTCTGATCTCCGCCTCACGCCTCTGGCGTTCAACGATGCGCTTGTCGACGATGTCGCGTTGATCTTTCGTCAGGACTTCTTCATAGATCTTGTGGTTGGCACGCTCGGTGATCGACCATGTCATGTCAATCGCTTCTTGGCCATCAAGTTCTTCACCTGCATCAAGCCGTTCTCGGATCTCTTTGCCGTAGGCCATGATCTCCTCTAATTGGGTTTGACGGATGGCCTCTATGGCTTCCTGCTGTTTCTCGGTGAGATCGAAGCCTTGCATCAGGGCGGCCATATTCCTGAAGAACCGTTGAGGTTGCTCTTCCTTCTCTTCGGCTTCATGCTCATTGGCGGGCTGCTCTGCTTCGGCGGGCGGCTGGTTGTCGGGCGCGGCGTGAGCGAGTTCGACCAGGCCGATCGGCAAGAGTGCGAGGCATAAGAGGACCGCGAGCAGCTGGCTAGCTCGGCCAGTTGCGGTTTTCTTAGCGTTTTCGTCGGTAATCATGGTGAGCCTTGTCTGGAGTTGGAGGAAGGCGGTATCCCACGCCATCCCGGTGAATAGCAGATTCTGTCGTTTGGTTGCGAGTACCCGGTCGGCGACGGTGACCAGACACGAGGCGTAATCGCCGGGCCGCTGGTCGACCTCGACAACGTGCCGGTCGCAGACGATCTCTGCATCGTGCTTCATCTGCTTCTGCAGCAACCAGACCAGCGGGTTGAACCAATAGAAGGCGATCGCGAGCATCGAGAGCAGTTGCACAGACCAATCGGCCCGCCTGGCGTGCTCCAACTCGTGCATCAGGATGAGTCTGCGGTCCGTCTGGCTGGCGTCCTCGACCATGCCAGCCGGGATGAGGATGATGGTCCGTAGCAGGCCGCAGGTCATCGGCGTCGGTGCGTACAAAGAGGTACACAGCACGACCCGGCGGCGCACACCAACATCCTCGGCCGCCTGCTTCAATGCCTGCTGCCAGCCGGGATCATCGATCGGCGAAGCGGCGAGACGCCAGCAACGCAGCGTGAGAAGACCGGCCACCAATCTGACGAGCACTACAACGACCCCGCCGAGATAGACCACCCAGAGAACACGAAACGCAGCCCCGACTGTATCGACACGATCATTGCTTGCAGTTGTGCCCGTATGGTAGGTTGCATCTACACGCGCCCGGCTTGTCGTGTCGCCATGCATCGCTCGAGGCTGTATGACCGGAGGCCGAACGTCCTGCTGTCCGACCGCTATCTCTGCCGAGGGCTGCGCGAAGCTGGGTAACACGCGCCATTGGTAGGCCGTTCCAAGGGCATGAATGCCAACGGTCATCAGAAGGACAAAGACTGCCGCCAGCGAAACGCGGTGTCGGATCACAGCAGATCGCTGGCCGAGCAACAACAGGAAGGCCAGTGTAATCGCGAGGATCAGTGTGGACTTCACCGCCAGTACCGATAGCGGGGACATCAGAAGATCACTCATCGCTTTCACTCTCGTCTTGGTTCTGCGTCTCGTCTTGGTTCGCTCGTGCTTGATCAACGAGGTCTCGGATAGACTGCCACTGCTCAGGCGTAAATCCGTCAGTGTTCATCTCGATCATCGCGGTAACGGCCTGCTCCGCAGAGCCAGCGAAGAACGTGTTAATGAATTGCCGCATCGTGCTTGAGATCGCGGCCCGCTTAGATCGCGTGGGTCGGTACACCTTCGCCCCGTACTTGGCTTTTGTGTCGGGGACCATCTCCAGGTAGCCCTTGGAGACCAGGATCCCCATCATCGTCCTTACAGCGTTTTGGCTCGGCGGATCGATCATTGCGTCCGCGACATCACCCACGGTGGCGGACTCGAGGCGGTGTACCGCGTCCATGATCTGGCGCTCACGCCTGCTCAGTGGGTCTGGATTCAGAGGGGTGCGGTCCATGTGTGCTTGGAGTGTAAGGGGGCTTGGATATTCACCAATATATTGGCGGATATTGGTAGTGTCAATAGATTCATCAAAATTTTGGCGAATTTTGTCGCCGCTTCGCTGGCAAGCCTGATGGCTGCGGGCAGATACCAGAGCAGAAAAACAATAGAAGCTGTCGCCTGATCAGGTGATACACCCGGCGATGGGCGCGGACTTGGGCAACGTCCCCTGCACCGAGGCCGCCCGCCAGATGGCGGTCGCGTACGAACACTGCCTGAGTCCCCCATACCGCGTGGACTGGGACATGGTCGCATCAAGCAGAAGGCGATCTCGTGCGACGGGGATAAAAGGGTGGTGCGGTGAAGTGAGCGCGTTTTCAACTGTGCCAACCCAGGGTTGGCAGCCTTGGGGGTGTGTGTTTGGACCCGCGCGGCGTTGGCTGGCGCAAAGGCCGCGGGCTTGGTTAGGGGGTTAGACGAGTAGGCCCACCGGGTTTTCCAGCAGGTTGCGCAGCGTCGTGAGGTACTCGGCGGCGGAGGCGCCGTCGATGACGCGGTGGTCGCCGGAGAGGGTGGCGTTCATCTCGTGGCCGATGACGACCTTCTTCTCGCCGTAGACATCGCGGACGACGGGCTTTTCGATGGCGGCGCCGACGGCGACGATGGCGGCGTTGGGGGGGTTGACGATCGCGCTGAACTGGGTCACGCCGTACTGCGGCATGCCGAGGTTGGAGATCGTGATCGTCGAGTCAGACATCTGCTCGGGGGAGAGGCCCCGGCCGCGGGCTGCACCGGCGAGCTCCTTGACCTCGGCGGAGATCTGCATCATGGACTTGTTCTGCACGTCCCGGCAAACGGCGACGACGAGCCCGCCGCCACGCTCTTCGGGGAGGCTGATCGCGGTGCCGACGTTGACCGTGCCGTGCTGGACGATGGTGTCGCCCATCCAGGAACTGTTGATGACGGGGTGCTGGGTCGCGGCGACGGCGACGGCGCGGGTGATGAAGTCGTTGACGCTGAGCTTGATGCCCTGGCTGGCGAGGCGCTGGTTCAGGGTCGATCGCATCTCCATCAGCGGGTCCATGTTGATTGCGACGGAGACCTGGAAGTGCGGGACGGTGGTCTTGGACTCGACCAGGCGTTTGGCGATGGTCTTCCGCATGCCGGGGACGGCGGTTGTCTTGGATTCCAGGGCGATGGCGCCCGGCGCGGCGAGACCAGCCTGTGCCGAAGCCCCTGCTGCCGAGGGCCGTGCGGTGCCTTGCTCCGCGGCCTTGAGGACGTCGCGCTTGATGATTCGGCCGTCGGGCCCGGTGCCCGCGATCTTGTTGAGGTCCAGGCCGTGCTCCTCGGCGAGCTTGCGGGCGAGCGGGCTGATCTTGACCTTCGCGCCGGGCGGCAGCGGGGCCGCGGCGACGGGGGCGGGGGCTGCTGCCGCGGCGGGCGCGATCGGGGCTGGGGCTGGGGCCGGCACGGGATCTGGGGTGGGGGGTGTTTCGGGCTCGTCGGACACGAGCGCCGAAACGGCCTCTGCCGGGACGGCTTCGGGGAGTTCGGTATTGGCGGCGTCTTCGACGGACTCGCCGTCTTCGGCAAGGATGAGGATGGCCTGGCCGACGGGGACGGTGGCGCTCTCGTCGAGGACGAGTTTCGCGACGGTGCCGTCGTCGAAGGCCTGGAGTTCCATGGTGGCCTTGTCGGTCTCGACGTCGGCGAGGTGGTCGCCCGCGGAGACGGTGTCGCCGACCTTGACGACCCACTTGATCAGGGTGCCTTCCTCCATGGTGTCAGAGAGCTTGGGCATTTCAACAATCACGGGCATGGGTCGGGTCTCCGGGGCCGGCTTGGGGCTTAGGGGCGGCATCATCCCGGCGAGGGTGTCGGCGGGTGCGAGCGTTGACGGGCGTCGCGACGCGGAAAAGGGATTGTAGGTCGATCGGCCGTGGGATGCCGTGGGGGTATCAGAAAACAAGCCCAGCCTTTGGGGCTGAGCTTGTTCAGAAACGATTGATTGGTGCCGGTCTTAGTTGCGGCGGCGGCGGCGGAGGCCGGCGATACCCGCGATGGCCAGGCCGGCCAGTGCGGCGGTCGGCGATGGAGCCGAGGTCACTTCGACCTGCTCGCTGACAACCGGTGCCTGGGTGCCCGGGGTTTCATCGCCCGGAGAGGTGGCGGCCTCGACCTGCTCGACAACGCCCCAGCCTTCTTCCAGTTCGTCGTAGGTCAGACCCTGCATACGGATCGCGACGCCGTAGCCATCGGTGCCCAGCAGGTCTTCGAGTTCTTCCAGCGTGAGGCCGGAGGTGAAGGAAAAGGTTTGCGATTCGCCTTCTTCGATCCCGTGGTCGAGGTTGTAGTAGGTGACGTCCTGGAAGCCACGGCCGACTCGTTCGCGGACGGTGACGGGTTCGGTGGTGTAAGAGGCGCTTGAGCCATCCCAACCGTCGACACCAGCGGTCTTGGTGCCGTCCGAGAGGATGGCTGGGCCGGACTGGGCACCTGCGGTAAGGACGCTGTTCCAGTCAATCTCGAAGTAGACGCCGGTCACAATGCCCATGAGCGAACTATTGCTGACGACGAAGTCGTAGCCGTCCGCGGTTTGCTGCAGGCTCAGGCTGACGTCGGCACCGGAAGTCGGGCCAGACACCATGCTGAAGGGCGCGTTGCCTGCGGTGGCGGCGGTCGCGGTGGCCAGGAGGGCGGCGGCAGTCAGGGTTTTGATTGCTTTGAGGTCCATGATCGTTTCCTTTGTTCGCGATAGATTGCGAGTCACGCCCAAGAGGGCATCGCTGCTGTACGAGCAGCACCCAAAGAATGCCACGGGCCCAATGAAGGGCAAATAAATGATAAAGGAAAATGAACAAAATTCGAAGAATCCCATGCTCCGATAACACAAGCTAAGGTAATTAAACAGCTTACGCCCAATAAACGTGTATAGCGACAGGCCATTTCGGCCCCAAAATCTGCACTGTTTCAGGCCAATGAACACCCTTTGCGTATCCACCAAAAGGCCCGTTCCGCAGAGGGCTTACAGGCGTTACAAACGGATCGGTTCGGCGTCGATCGGCTTAGGCGTTGTAGGTCACGCCTCGGACCGCCTCGATGATCTTCTTGGCGTTGGGCAGCATGTCCTGCTCCCGCTGACGGTTGTACGGAGCGGGGATGTCGTCGTTGTGGACGCGGACGACCTTGTTGTCCATGTCGTCGTAGCAGTGGTCGTAGATCTGAGCCGCAACCTCGGCCCCGACCGAAGCGAACGGCCAGCTCTGATCGACTACGACCGCGTACCCGGTCCGGCGGACGCTACCCGCGATCGTCTCGATATCCAGCGGGCGGTAGGTGCGGACGTCAACGACTTCGATGTCGATGCCTTCTTCTTCCAAGGCCTCAGCGGCTTCGAGTGCGAAGTGTACCGGTCGGCCGGCGGCGATGACCGTGCAGTCGGTGCCGGGCTTCTTGATGTCGGCTTTGCCGAGCTCGATGATAAAGTCGCTGTCGTTTTCCGGGGGGGCCCACTTGTTGCCGTGCAGGTAGCGGGAGTAGTCCTTGTCGCCGTGCAGCCCCATGCCGAGCATGCGCTCGGACTCGAGGTTGAAAAACGGGTCGGGGTCGCGGATGCCGGCCTTGAGCAGGCCCTTCGCGTCGCGCGGGGTCGAGGGCACGGCCAGCTTGAGCCCGGGCACATGGCTGAACAACGATTCAACAACCCACGAGTGTGTCGAGCCGAGCTGGCCGCCTGCGCCGTTGTTGCCGCGGAAGACCGCGGGGCAGCCGAACTGGCCGCCGGACATGTAGAGCATCTTGGGCGCGTTGTTGATGATCTGGTCGGCCGCGACGAGGCAGAAGGACCAACTCATAAACTCGATGATCGGCCGCAGGCCATACATCGCCGCACCGACGCCCAGCCCTGCAAAACCTGTTTCGCTGATGGGCGAATCGACCACGCGCCGCGGGCCGAACTCGTCGAGCATGCCCTGGCTGACCTTGTAGGCCCCGTTGTATTCGCCGACCTCTTCACCCATCAGGAAGATGCGCTCGTCGATGCGCATCTCTTCTTCCATGGCTTCACGGAGTGCTTCGCGGTACTGGAGGGAGCGGCCTGTTGTTGTGACCATCTTTGAGTGTCCTGTTTGTTGTTATCGCTTCATCTTGAAACAAAGCGTCTAGCGTGTAGGGCCTAGCGTCGAACCGATACACGCATCATTTATTTTCCGTCCTCTGCTCTAGCATGCGTCTGATCATCTGGGTCAGCATTTTCCCGACTTCCTGGGCTAGCTCCCAGGCTTTGACCGCGTGTTCTCGATCTAGCTTTTTGACCCTCACAGCGAGGATCAGGTGCCTCTCAACTTCCATCAACGAACCACGTGCGATCGATAGATGTCTCAAGTAATCGCCACGGTGGCTTCGTCCATAGCCCTCAGCGATATTCGCGGGGATTGAGGCCGAGGCACGTTGTAGTTGGCTCGAAAGCCCATATTTCTCAGTTGAGGGTAGCAATTCCGTAAGCCGGTAAACTTCTTCAGCAAGCTCCATCGCCCGCTGCCATACCGTCAATGCCCGGTATCCGCGTTCGTCCATCGCTTACCCCGGTTCAACGCTAGACGCTAGGCCCTAAACGCTAGACGCTAAACGCTCACTCCCCGCTGTTTTCGTTGGTAATGATGTTCGGCAGCCCGCCCTTGAGGTACGGGCCGAACGGGTTGGCGTAGACGTCGGTGAACATCTCTTCGAACGGCATGTCAGGAGCGGCCTCCGCATGATCGACCGCTTCTTTGCTGGCCTGCTTGGCTTTTTTGTCCAGCTCGGTGCACTGGTCCTGCGTCGCCTTGCCGGCGTCGATGAGCTGGTTGACGAGGATGTTGATGGGGTCGCGTTCCTTGTACTCGCCGACCTCGTCTTTGGTGCGGTACTTCTGCGGGTCGGACATCGAGTGGCCCTGGTAGCGGTAGGTCTTGACGTTCACGAACGCCGGGCCGGGGTTGGCGCCCTGCCGGCTGTAGGTGATGTCTTCCCAGTTGCCGCGGGTCCACTGCGGGTTCTTCGCACCGCGGGTCATCGCGGCCTGCTCGGCGAAGGTGTCATACACATCGAGCACGTCCAGCCCGTCACACTCGGCGTACCGCATGCCGAAGGCCTCGGCCTTGGCTGCCAGGTCATTGGCCATCGCGGTGCCCCGGCTGATGTGCGTGCCCATCGAGTAGTTGTTGTTCTCGACAATAAAGATGACCGGGAGGTTCCAGATCGCAGCC
>JBCDKD010000050.1:0-34854 GCA_039024275.1 Planctomycetota bacterium
CGGAACGCCCGGCCGGCCCGTTGAAGCATACGCCGCGTCGAACAACGGTCCCATCTCGGTCAGGATCGCATCAACCGCCGCTTTGATCGGACGCAGCGGGTGGTCGGGGCGGATGCGGTCTTCCAGATCGATCGCGTAGAAGAACGATGGCCGGGGATCGGGCTTACCACGCATGATGAGGGGCTCCGCGAAAGGAGCCGACATCGTAGCGCGAGGCTGGAGGTTTTGCAGCAGCCTGCTAGAGCGAATTAATCAATCAAGGCATCCTTAGGTCCCGCGCTTGCCACGTATTGTTCTCCATCAGTACGAATTCTGATGTGGCACGGCGTTGCCGGTGTGACGCTTCGATGATAGCGATCGGTGTCGGTTGTGTACCTTCGAACTGGAAGTGGATCGTTAGGCTGCTGGTTGCTTCAAGGGATTCCGGCAGGTTGATGTCGATGCTGCCGGTCTCATTGGGTTTGATGGTCTGTTCGTGCAGGAATAGCTGGCCGGCAAGTAGGAATTGACGCAACTGCGTATCTGTGGCGGCATTGCTTGTGCGTCTGATTTCCGTTGTTGTAACACGTGCGAGTGCGGTCAACGCCAGGGCGGTGGTGCCGACAAGGACAACCGCGCTAAAACTCGCAAAGGCGCGGCGGTTCGTGCTCGATCGCCGCCTTGTCTTGACGGTTCTGTGCATCATGGCTGGCTTGCCCCTGTTGTTGTCACGATTGCTCGGCTTGTCGGGCACAGGAAGGTTCCCTGTCTAAGAACTAGAGAGACGGCGTTGTTTCTGATTTCGATGGCGGTTGTTCCGATCCCGTTGAAGTTATGCCTGGTCTTGCCATTTAGCCCGATTCGGGTCAGTCCGCCACTTCTATCGATTTCCCATCGGATATCACCGCCACTTTGTTTCACTGTCAGCCGGTTATCCTTGAGTTGTAACCCGGCGCTGAGCCAGATATCGGTATACAGCATTTTGAGCGCCTGTTCCGTATGGATCAACCTCTGCTCGGCGTTGTCTGCTTCTCGGAAGAGTTGGTTATTTGTGATAAACAGCTTTGAGCCGATGAATAAGAAAACGGATAGGAGCGGCAGCGCAACGAGCATATGCATTAAGGTGAAGCCGCGTTGATTGTATTGGCGCGTTAGATCATTCATGGGAGTAACCCCTTCTCGATCAGCATGTTTTCTGCAACGGATGGAACCAAGCCGATGATCTCGCTGGATTGCTTGCCGTCATCTGCCGTGATATTCAACCAGAGATAACTATCTGGAACAGGCCTGTCTTCGAGCACCACGTATGTCAGCTTGATCGATGGATTGGCCGGTGCGGGTGGCGGCTGGTTGGCCTGGAGCGCGATGAGTGCGGATTCGGCCTCGAAGGTCAGTTGTCGGTGCTCGGCCGCCGCACGGGTCGCCCGCTGGTCGTAGCCGACGGTGATCGCGGTGATGGTGAGCAGTGTCATGAGGATTCCAAGGCCGACTACGCAATCGGTGATGACGAGGCCACGCTGGTGGATTGACTGGGATAGGGCTCGTGTTTTCATGCCAGACCCGTTGCTTGTAGAGTCGCCTCAATCAGGGCGATTAGTGGATAGAAGAGTGCGAAGACAAACCAGGCGACACACCCCGCGGCGAGCAGGGTCGCCATGGGCAGCGCTGCGGCTTGGAAGATGGCCTCAGCAGGGCTTACTCGCTCCGTGTAGTACCGGCACAGGAAGGCGAAGACATCGGCGGGCTGTGTTGAAGCGGTCGCCGTGCTAAGCATGCCGACGAACAGCGCGGGCAGACGGGCTTTTCTGGCCGCGTCGGGGACAGCTTGGCCTTGCCGCAGGTGTTCGGCAAAGCGCTCCAGGCGACGGTCCATCTCGCGTGATTGCAACGGATGGCGGGCCGCGTCGATCGCCTCGGGCAGCGGCCGGCCGGCGCGCATCGCCTGTTCGATCATAAAGGATGCATCCGCCATCGCCCGGCTACGGAAGCCGATTGATAATATGGGTACACGCCACAGGATCGGCTCGAATATCCGCCGCAGCGGCCCGGCGATGACCTCGCTGGTGTGGAAGAGGCCGTGCGTGCTCCAGCCGATCATGCCGAGAAGCGCGACCACGGAAAAGATCAGGAACAGCGGGCTTAGTGCCTGGACGATGCCCATCGTCAGGAGTGTGAAGTGTGGGGTGACGGCTTCAAAATCGAGGAAGATCTCTTGGTATCTGGGGAGGATGGAGCCCCCAACAACCCAGCCTATCCCCATGAGGGCGATGAAGACAAAGAGCGCGTACTGCAGGGCCACATCGTTCCGATCCGAATTAGCGCGGCGGCTTCGAGCGCTCTCGGCGTCCGCCACCCGCGCGACGGATTCGCCGAGCCGGCCGGCGTGCTCGCCTCGCCAGATGACCGCGGACTGGTGCAGGGGGATATCGGGGACGTGTTCGATCAGGGCATCCCCGAGCCCGGTGCCCATCCGAAGGTCTTCCGCGATGAGGCCGGCGTGTTTGCCGATACCGCGGCCCTCGCCGTATTGCAGCGCTTCGAGAAACTCGGGCAGTGGCAGGTTTTTCTCTGTCGCGAGTTTGAGATAGTTCAGCAGACGGCATCTGCGTTCGGCCTGCAGCCGACGCAGCGCCGAGGCCATGAGGACAAAGCCGAGGAGCAGGAAGAAGTTGGTCAGGATCCCCGCGGCACCGGTGATCATGATGATCACACTTGTGATCACGCCCAGCAAGAAGAGCGCGGGGATGGATAGCGCGAAGATGCCGGCCAGATCGAAGACGAGCTTGGCGGGTTTGAGTTGGCTCGCGGGGGGTGCCTCGGGTTGTGCCCGAATGGGTTTCTCCATCACAGCAAGGACTCCATGAGCAGGATCATGGGCATAAACAGCGCGCTGATGATGAAGCCGATGATGATGGCGACCATGACCAGCAGAACCGGCCCGAGGACGAGTTGTAGCGCGGCGACGCGGGCCTCGGCCTGCTGCTGGTACATCGTCGAGAGGTTCTTCATCATCGCGGGCAGGTCGTCCGCCTGTGCGGCGAGTTCGATCGAGGCGGGGATCGCCGCGGGGACGAACCGGAGGTCCGCGTCTTGAGAAATGGGCTGGCCGAGTTCGAGCGTGCTGATCATAGACGCGGTGTCGCGTTGCAGTGGCCCGCTGCACAGGGTGTGCGACGCCATGCCCAGCGCCCTGGGTAGGTCCATGCCGGCATGCCGGCATGCAGGCCTAGCCCTAGTGCATCGCACCATCGGCTGAGCAGGTTCCGGCTGATGACCGGCCCGATCAGCGGCAGCCACAACAGCTTGTCAAAAATGACCTGCTCCTTGCCTGCGGCGCGCAGCGCTGCCATCGATGTGAAAAGTACGATGCCAATCAACGCGACGACGGTCACGATCGCAGGCATATGTGTCGCGACGTCCATCACGACCTCGGTGATGACGGGCAGCCGGGTATCAAAATCATCGAAAATCTCGCGGAACTGCGGGACCAGCCAGGCTCCCAGCAGCCCGAGCATCACGATGACGCCGAGGAAGACGATCAACGGGTAAGCGACGGCGCGCCAGACCGCGGCGCGGAGCCGCTGCATTAGTTCGAGGTGTCGGCCCAGGCCCATTAAGACACCGGGCAGGTTGCCCGACCGTACACCCGCTTCCAACACCGCTCCGTACAGCGGCGGGAACGCGCCCTTGTGGGATGCAAACGCTTCGGGGAGGCTTTTGCCGGCTTGCAACTCGTCGGCGACTCGCTGGATGGTGTGGCTGAGCCGCCCGCCGCTGAGGTCCTTGGCGATCAGCCGCAGGCCCTGCTCCATGGGCATGCCCGCTTCGGTCATGTAGGCCAACTGCTGGTTGAAGGCGAGGAAGTCCCCGCCGCGCACCGGTCTGGTTGGGCCGCTTGTTTGTGCGGGCTCCAGCGAGAGGACGCGGAGTTGGAGTGCGGCGAGTGTGGCCTGCGCGGCATCGGGGTCGGCGGCATCGATCGTGCCGGTGAATCTGGCGTCCGGGCCCGGGCTTTCGGCGTCCGGCTCGGTGCCCAGATACTTGCCTGGTTCTTGTTCCGGCTGTTCCATGCTTGCTCCCAGAAACACGTGGGTACCTGGTCGATCCCCTTGATGGATAAAATCATCATAACGTGAATACCGCGGCCACAAAGGCTTTACTCGGCTATGATCGCGCCGAGCGCACGATTGATCTCAAGCTGATCGGTGACCCCCGCGTCGACCAACGAGCGGGCGTGGTCCTGAAGGGAGACCCAGCCGGCCTGCTCCTGGGCCACGGCCTGGATCGTGGAAGCGTCGGCACGGTCGATGAGCGCTTGGCGCACGGCCTCGGTAATGGATAAGTACGAAGCGATCGGGGTCCGGCCCGCATAGCCGACTGATTCAGACCCCCGGCGGAGCAGCCGCATCGAGACAACCCCTGCCAGTGCGCTGGCGACCTGGTAGGGCTCGATGCCCATCTCGATGAGTCGGACCAGGGCCTGCTCCGGCGAGGCGGCGTGCATCGAGGTCACCAGGCGATGTCCCGACAGGGCGGCGCCGATCGCGATCGATGCGGTCTGCGCGTCACGCACCTCGCCGATCGCGAGTACTTGCGGGTCCTGGCGGAGGACGCTGCGGAGCACCGTTTCGAAGGTGAGGTCTCCGAACGGCTGCACCTCGATCTGTGTGATGCCCTTGAGTTGTCGTTCGACCGGGTCTTCAAGCGAAATGACGCTTTGCCCGGCGCGGTGCTGGACGATGGCTTCGAGCAGGGCGTACATCGTCGTCGTCTTGCCCGAGCCGGCGGGGCCGCACAGGATCAGCATCCCGCTGTCTGTGGCGATGAAGCGTTTCAGGCCCTCCATGACGGTAGCAGGCAGGCCGAGGCTGCCGAGTGACCGCGACTGGTATAACTCCGCGGGCATCCGTACCACCGCCCGCAGCCCGTGGGTTGTGGGCATGACGGATAGCCGGAGGTCAAGGGATTTACTGGCTTCATCGGTTTGTCCGCTGGCCGCGCCGAGTTGTACGCACACACGCCCCTCTTGCGGCACACCCCGGCGGTACGTTAGCAGTTGTGCCGCGACCATCAGGCGGTTCACGAGCGAACCGCCCGCCTCGGCGGATAGCGGCTGCACGCTCTCCAGCAGCCCATCGATACGGTGACGCAGTTCGTAGCCTTCTTCGGTCGGCTCAAGGTGCAGGTCGGATGCACCGCGCTGGACCGCATCGGCAAGGAGTTCGCGTAGCTCACGCCGCGCCTGCGGATCGTCTTGTTTACCAGCCTCATCCTGCAAACGTAATGCCGCCATCGCACGATCATACCGCAAGCATGTCTAAACACGCAGCGTTGGGTTTGGTGATAACCGCTTCCGCATACACGCCGCTTAAGACCCGTTGACGATCTGGCGGTACGCTGCTCGTAACGGCTGTCCTTGAGCGGGGTTGGCCATCTCTACATACGCGATCATGCCTGAAAGCCAGGCCTCGAAGTGCGGCCTTTCATCCCGGTTCTGTGCGGGCAGCCCCTCGTACTGGGCGCGGTGGAGGATCGAGCGGATCCGGCGGATGGTGGGGCGGGGTACGGCGACGCCGTCGTTGACGACAAGCCCCGTGACCGACTGCCTGGTGTTGCGGCGCTGGATGCGTGTCTTCTTCTCGTTGACGGCGAAGCCCTCGTCTTGCGTGATATGACGGAGTCTGGCCAGCAGGTAGCCGGCGTTGTTGGCCTGCTCGTTTGTACCGGAGAAGGTGAGGTCGTCGGCGTAGCGGGTGTACACCCAGCCTAGTTTGTGCGCGATGCCGGTCAGGCGGCAGTCGAGACGGCGTGCGACAGCGTTAGAAAAGGCCGGGCTGGTGCAGGCGCCTTGCGGTAGGGCACGCGGTCCTGTCGCGGCGTAGTACACCTGTCCGCCATACGAAACCGGCCGGCGTGGGCACTCGGTACAGAGCAGGGCGAGGGTGGTGGCGACCGCGGGCGAATACCCCAGCGACTGGAGCAGCCCCTTGATACGCGGGAAGGTGATCGTCGGGAAGAAATCGGCGAGATCGGCGTTGATCACTACCGCCTTGCCGACGTGCTGTGAGGCGTTGGTCACGGTTGATCGGCCCGCTACAAACCCGTGCGCGGCGTCGTGCGTCGGCAGCTTGCGGAGGATGTTGTCGAGTACCCACTGCTGCGCGGTGGCCAGGCCTCTGTGGGGCGCAGAGAGCACACGCCGCCCGCCTGACTTCTTAGGGACGGTGAAGGAGACGTAGTGCACGCGGGTCGGCGCCTCGCTGTGGAAGGCGAGGAAACGCAGCCGGGGGATCGAGACGCCCATCGCGGCGGAGAGGTCCGCGGGGCTCGACAGCAAAGGCAGGCCCATCGCTTCGAGCTTCTCGACGTTCGACCGGCGGTCGCTTAGCCCGCGCGAGACACCCCGGCCTAGGTACACGATGTCGGTCGCGCGGCGGCGTGCGACGGCCTCGGCGTGCGCCTGCTTGCGTCGGGCGGCCTCTTCCTTCTTCTGCCTGCGCAGCCCGGCGCGCTCCTGGCGAGACCGCGCGACCGCGGCGTCCGCCTGCCTTGAGATCGAGGACCGATCACCGCGCAGCTCCTCCATCTGCCTGCCGACGTCGTGGATGTGTTCAAGTTCGGGGCCGGAGATCAGCCCGAGCCCGACCATGGTGCGGTCGATGACCTGGATGCGCGGTAGTGCGTCGTCGGGGATGACGTTGAGGCTGTCCCAATAAGCCGAGCGGATGTTCCCGGCTGAGCGGATCGTGGACATCGCCTCGTCGGCGGTCATCGGCTTGAACTTGTCTGCGTCGAGACCCGACAACGCCTGAGCTTGCGGCGGTGGCCCGGCGGGTGGCGGCGTCGGGTCGGACAGGTCTGCCAAGGCCTGCGTGGTTCTTGAGTCTGGCCCTGAAGGTGCGGAGCCGCCCTGGCGCAGGCGGGTTGGCCCGGGGTAACCGCAGTGGCCGCAGTTGCGCCCGTCCCAGCGGTAGCTGAACCCGCAGGCGGGGCACTCGGCCGGTCGGCGTCCGCCGAGGTGGGTCGGCGTAGTGGGGCCGAGCCCCAGCAGTTTCTTGATCGCGTCGAACAGGCCCATGGAAGGATGTGAGGCTTGCGTGTTGGTGGAACCAGCGATAGGGCGGGGGTGTGGGACCGAAGGGCCGGCCGATGACTGACTTCGAACCGCGGACCAAGGTCGTTCACCAAGGCACCGGACGCCCTATTGCTGGGCAGGAGCCTTGGCTCGGCACGGCTGCCCAGCAATAGGGCGTCCGGTGCCAAACGAACAACGGCCTTGGGGAAGCATGTCGGGCCAATGTCAACCGCGGCGGATCGCCGCAGCAAGATGGTCTCAGTAAATCGGCTCGGCTCCCCTCGGTGATTCCCACATGATTCGCCCGGGCCCGCACCGCGCGGGCCCTTGTCTTTAAGTCGATCAACGGCCCGCCCACTGCGCGAGCCGATCATACCAGCCCCCGGATGCCGCGTCGTCAGCGCCTTTCCGCCAGAGGTCACGGACCGCCTGGATGTGCCGGCAGGGACCGTTGCGGATGCCGTACTTGAAGCAGTACGAGCACTTGCAACTGCCCTTGCGGATGACGCCATCGGCATCGATCAGCGTTTCGACCGAGAAGTTCTGCGACTTGCCAACCAGGATCGTCCCACCGCGCGGGCCCTGCTGTTTGGACGCGATACTGGCTTGGCGGTCGCGTAGGATCTGCGCCGCGCCAACGCGTTCGGGGGGCGGCGGGCCGAGTTCTTTATCGCTCAGCTCCATCGGCATCACCTGGCGCCAGCGGTAGCAGCCCGCGTGCAAGTCATAAATGACCTGACCACGCAGCGCGAGCTGATTGAGCGACTGCGCGGCGGCCCCCATCGGCAGGCCCTCCCCGCGCGCGAGGTCCGCGAGCGAGGCGCGGCGGGCGTCGTTGAGCGCCTCCGCCATGCCCGCGACCTGGACATCGCTGACAGGCTCGTCAGGCATGAGCATGTCAATTGCCGAGCCGCGTGTCCAATCGTTGGCGGTCCAGCCCGAGAGCCCGAGTGTTAGGCGCATCGACCCCATCCGTACGACCCAGAAGCTGGGCAGCCCCGTGCCGAGCAAGTACACATCCAGGCCATCGGCCAGGGGCAAGAGTCGCGAGAGGACCAGCAGCCTGCGGCGGCCCCAGACACGGATCGATTCGCCGGTCGGCCCATCATAAGTCGTGCCATGGCTGTCGATCGGCTGCTCCCATGGCTCGAGTACCAGGCGGGGTGCTTTACCTTCGCCCAACTCGAAGCGGATCGCGCGCGGGCTCGTCTTTGCCTTGCGACGCTTCAGGAACGCAAGCAGTGAGTACACCGCGGATACCGAAAGCGGCACCTTCCGCATCGGCATGCCCATCGCCGCCTGCATCTGCATGAAACCACGCAGCCAGCCATCGGGCAGGTCGATCTTCTCTTCGCGGTAGTCGGGTGCCGACTCGGTCGCGATGGTGAACCCCTCGGGGTCAATCGTAAAGCGTGTATCTCGATACGAACGGAGCGTCTGGAAGTGGTGGTACAAATCCCAGGAGTAGTCGACGTTGGTCGTGCCCAACGCGATCTCATCGGCCTTGCCGAAGCAGGCCTCGCGGTCAACCGTCAGGCAGCCGTAGCTCGATTCGTCTGCCGAGAAACACTCGAAAAACAGGGTGTCGTCGGCGACGGTGATCACGGGGTCGTAGGGCATCAGGCTGCGCCAGAGCTCCTTGTTATTCTCGCGTAGCCAACGATCCAGCTGGCTACGCGCCTTCCAATATCGCCCCTTCGCGGCCTTGTAGTCTTTCTCGAGGGTCTTGGGGATCGGTTGGCCACGCTTCGCCTCCGCTTCGGCCTTCGCGGCCTGGTACGCGCGGGCACGGATCTGCGCTTCGGTCTCACGCTGCTGCTTCTTCCAGGCTTCGTAGGCTGTCTTGTCGCGTGGCTTGAAACGCAGGTCGTTGATCACGACGTCGTGCAAGGCCGAGATCGCCTCGCGGAAGCGGATCGGGTCGGTCAGCGGCGCGTCGAACGCGACACG
Source organism: Planctomycetota bacterium (assembly GCA_039024275.1). GTDB lineage: Bacteria > Planctomycetota > Phycisphaerae > Phycisphaerales > Phycisphaeraceae > JAHQVV01. The sequence goes on from JBCDKD010000050.1 coordinate 9,005, forward strand.
ATCCCGGCTCAGGTCGGGCGCAAGCTGCAGGATGCGGGAGCCGCTGGACGAGGTAATTGCGCTTCGGCCGAGGTAGGCGGGGGTCAGTTGCATCAGTCCGTGCCCTCCGTGACCATGGCCGGCAGGGACAGCTCGGGGATCGCGGCTTGGATCGTCCCGGCAACATCAGGCAGTGTATCGGCGAGCGTCGCGATCGCGGCCAAGCCCGCCCGCCGTTCAGGCCCACGGATCGACCGCACCGCCAATGCAAGCACCGGCACCAACCGCTCTGCCCGCTCGGGGGCCTCGAGGATCGCGCGGGTGATCTGGTTGATCGCGTCGGGCTTGCGCCGACCGCCGCGGTGCACGCCCAGCACCACCGATAACCAGACGTGTGCCAGTTGGTCGGTTTCGGAGCCTGGCAGTCGCTTTCGGGTTTCGAGCTTCTGCACGATGGCGAGGCGTTGGTCGTCGTACGGGGTTTCGATCAGGCGGGCCCACAGCCGGGGGTCGTTCCAAGCCGCGCTTGCTGTATCGAGCCATCCCATCGCCGACTCGCGGACACTGCGTTGTGGGCTGTCGAAGAACGCGGAGACGAGTTCCAGATCGTATTCGGCTTGGTTCGTATTCATGCCGAGCACCCACTGAGCGACATCCCCACCGATCGCCGCGCTCTTGACTTCTGCCAGCCTGATCAGCCAGTGGCGCGGGTAGGGGTCGGCCGCGTGCCGGGCTTTGAGCAGTTCAAACCCCATCCGCGCGACAGGCACCGGCCGTGCGCAGGCCAGTTCCAAGAGTTGCTCGTGATTGAGCCGGTCAGGCGAGACGTGCTTCTCCATCGCCCCGCAGATGAGCGACAGCGCGGCAACGTTCTCGCCTTCTAAAAGCTGCAGCCACGTCTCGATCCGCAGCGAACCGAGCCCGTCCAACTCGCCAAAAGCCTCGGCTGCGAAGCCCTGAACACGCGTGTCGCTGTGGTCGAGCAGCGGGATCAGCCGCTCTGGGGTGAGCGAGGCGATCAGCGGTTCGTGGTGGGTCCTGATCATCTCGAGCGCCCAGAGCCGGATCAGGCTGCTACGCGCCTCGATCAAAAGGTCCAGCAAGACGTCGAACGCCCTGGTCTCTTGCCAGAGCGAAAGGTGATACGGCGCGGGCGTGAGTTCGTCAAGCGAGCGTCCCTCTTCGAGCCTGCAGTAGGTGTTTGAGAACGTGATCGCCGGGTGGTTGCCGAAGCACGCGTGCATCATCGCCCAGTTATCGAGGATGTTCTCGCCGGCCTCGAAGTCTTCATCGGTGTACCGCTTCAGCGCGTGGGCGAGGCCGGGCACGTAGCGATCGGGGGACATAAAGCCGAGCCGGCGGAAGTACCGCCAAGCGCGTCGGCGGAGGTAGTGCCGCGTCGCGTACGAGAACAGACGGTTGCCGGGCTTGTTGCGGATCGGCGGTACGCGCATCTTGACCATTTCGCCGGTGAACGGGTTGCGTACCTGCCGCGAGGATGCTTCGCTTTCATGGTGTGTCCGGTTGTGCGGTGCGTAGAGCGCCTCTTCAACCCACGCCTGCCCGGTCCGCCAGTCGTAGCGGTGTGACCTGCGACGGACCCGCCGGACCAGGCGGTCAAACGCCGTCATGCACCAAGCGATCGCCTCGTCCTTTTGCTCTTCTTCGTAGTGCTTGAACAGCCGCTTGATCACCACCTCGTGCCCCGGGGCGTCCAACGGCTTGTCGAAGTAAACCCCGACCTGCTCGTACGCCCAATCGGCGGGCGCTGCCTTCCATTTCTCAACAAACGACTCGAGCTTCTTTGGAGAATGGAAAAGCCGCAGCTGATCGACAAAGCCGTCCTCGCGTGCCGCGAACAACTCATCGAGGTAGATGATCGAGGGTCTTGGGTTCGATTCGGACAAACGCCGCCCCTGAAAGAAACGCAGATGCGAGTGGCTAAGACTTTATTAAATCTTACCTAAGGGAAGTAAAAGCCGCAATGATGCTGGATACGCGGGTTGGTCGCGTCCAGCAGGCAGGGCCGGCGGCCCGGTTACCGCTTGTGTTCCGGGCTCTTGAAGTCGCTCATACACCCGGCGTCCCACGCGTCGGGCATGTTGCCGTGGGCAGGGATGCCGCCCTGGTCCTTAAGCATCCGGGCCAGGTGCAGGCAGTTCCAGACCAGGAAGGTCGTGTTGCGGTTGGTGAAGTCGTTCTCGGGGCCGCCGCTGCCTTCGTCCCGGTAGCTCGGGCCGGGGCCCGCTTCGCCCATCCATCCCGCGTCGGCCTGGGGCGGCACGGTATAGCCGATGTGCGAGAGCGAGAAGAGGATATTCATGGCGCAGTGCTTGACGCCGTCTTCGTTGCCGGTGATGAGGGTGGCGCCGACCTTGCCGTAGTCGCGGTACTGGCCCTTGTCGTTGAACGAATGCGTGTAGCCGTACATCCGCTCGAGGGTGCGGTTGCAGACGGACGACTTCTCGCCCAGCCAGACGCTGGTGCAGAGGATCAGGATGTCGCAGGCGTCGACCTCCTTCTGGATGACCGGCCAGTCGTCCTTGTCCCACTCGGGTGTCTCGCTCATGTCTTGCCCAAGCCCAGCGGCGATGTCGTAGTCCACCGGGCGGATGATCTTGCTCTCGACTTTGTTCGCATCGAAGATGCCCTGGGCGACCTTGATCAGGCCCTCGGTGTGGGACAGGCGTGGCGTGCGTTCGAGTGTGCAGTTGAGGAACAGTACCTTGAGGTCGTCGTACTTCGCCGGAGCGATGGTGCACTGCTCGGCGGTGATACGTTTAAGCTGCTCTGACATTGGGGCTCTCGGTGGTGATGGTTGTAAAGGCATAGCGTGCCAACCGCATGGAAGCTACGCGTGTTCTCAGCGTACATCATAAGGTCAGGCGTGGGTGCAGAGAACGCGCTAGCTACACTCAATAAGTACGTGTGCCAGAAGTATCTTAGGCGGGATAGGCGTCCCACCTGTCATCACGACGAAGTCGTGAATCGAATCGTTTCGAGCTTTGCTCGAACGGCAGGCGAGACGCCCGCCCTACCTTCTCGTACACGTCCTAAGAGATGGGTTACCGGCGCTCTTCTTCCGCCCGCAGGCGGGCCTCTTCGAGGCGGCGCTCCCGGTCCGCTTCGGAGATCTCTTCGACAACCTCCGGGTCCGAGTTCGTGTTGATCCGCGTGATCGGGCCGACGATCGTCTGGACCAGCACATCGGACATCACCCGCTCGCGGGCCTCCTGCAAGCGCGTTGCGGCGAGGAGGCGGGGGACTCTTTGATAGGCGGCGAGATCAGAGGCGTAGCGGAGGTAGTCCTGCTCGGCCTTGGTCGAGATCTGGAAACGCATCGCGTTGGCCTCGCTGATCGCGGACGCGATCTGGCCGGAGATGCGCTTCCCGGTTGGGTCGGCGTCGGCCTGCGCTTCCAGCACCTGCATCAACGACGTCGTCGACGCTTCGAGTTGCGTTTGTAGCGACTCATCTACCGTGCCGACCGCATCGGTAGCGGCCTGCTGGTACACGTCGATCGCCTCCATCACCTGAGCGCTGGGAAGGCGTAGTTCGGTCAACGATTTGTTCAGCACGCTGCGCAAGGCTACGGCAAGGTCGTCCAAATCACCCGCCAGCGACCACTCGTACGCCCGGATCATGGTCAGCAACTCGGTGTGTGCACCGCCCGCGGTCTCGCCGAGGATCTGATTGGACTGGCGGCGGGCCTCCTGGATCGTTTTGGCCTTGTCTGCCTGGGCCTGAGTGACGCCCACATACGCCTGGCGGACCTGGTTGGGCATCGACTGGTTGTTGTTGTCGATGAGGACCTGCTGGATCGTGATCCCGGCCGCGAGGTCGTTAAGCACCACCTGGGTCAGGTCGGCGATCGTCTGGGTCTTAAAACTGCCGCGGGTGATGATGTCTTCGACATTGGCCGTGGCGACGTAGTGGATCATCGCCTGCTCGACGGCGGTCTGCACCATCTCGTTCGCGCGGTCGATCGTGCCGATATTCCGCAGATAATCATCAACGCGCTCCGGGTCGATCACGTAGTTCACCCCGAACTGGACGTGGATGACGTTGGTGTCACCGGTGATGAGGAAGCTGTCGTTGAGCGGGTTGAGCGGCTGCATCGCCAGCGCTTCGGGCGCCTGGTCTTCCGGGTTGTTGTACCAGAACGATTCGTTAAGCCGGATCGTCTGCGTGTTAGACGGCACCATGACGATCTGTTCGATCGGGAAGGGGAGGCCGAAGTGCCAGCCGGGCCCGTACGTGCCGATCTCCTCACCGAACCGGTAGCGGACGGCGGTGTTCTTTTCGTCGACACGGAAGACGCCTGAGAACACATAAACGATCATCAACAAGACCATCACGACCTTGAGCACGCGGAAGCTGACCCGCAGCGCATCAGAGAGCGACTGCTGCGCGGCGTCGAGCCCGGGCTCTTCGGCCGGTTTCTGGACCGGCGGCGGTGAGGTCGGGTTGGGGTCCTGCGGGGGCTCGCTCACGGACGGTCCTCCGTCTGACTCACAGGAACAAGCGGCGGCTGGCTGGCCTGCTGCTGTTCCAGCTTTGCCTCGAGTTCGATGATCCGGGCGAGCAGCATATCGATCCGCTTAAGCAGCTTCGCCTGCTGGACCTCGGGCGAAAGCGGGGCGGCGGCGTTCGGTTCGCCGGGATCAGCCTTGTCCGCCTCTTCGCCAAAAAGGCGGGAGAGGTTCCCGGGCTCGCCGTGGCCGTAGACAAGCACGTCCAGCGGGGAGAAGGTCTTGGCATTGAGCACGAACGTCGTGCGGTTGGCGAGGATCTTCTCGATCGCTTCGAGTTGCCGGAGGTAGATCGCCAGGTCCTCACTGGCGCCCTTCTCGGAGTAACGCAGCAGGATCGCGTTGGCTTCCTCCCGGCCGAGCGTTTCGATCTCGGAGGCGACGGTGGCGGCAAAGTCGCGGAGGCGCTTGCTGATCGATTCTGCTTCGGAGACGATTGCGGCGGCCTGCGAGTCGCCCTGGCTACGGATGTCCTGGGCCTTGCGTTCCTGCGTCGCGGTCATCCGCTCGTTCACGCTGGCGGCGGTGGACTCGGTATAGAGCATCTTCGCGACCGTGACCTTGGCGACCTCGATGCCCCAACGCAGGTTGTTGCCGTCCGGGTCGGTGTCGTCGAGTCGGCGGGTGAGTTCGGCCGCGACCGCGTCTTCGAGCTGGTCCAACTCGACCTTGTCGGGGTCCTCATTGACCAGTTGATCAAAGCCGTAGTTGTTCGAGACCACGGACCGGAGGTCGCGCATCTGTGCGAGCAGCTTGTCTTCCGCGTCGCTGATGTCCTCGTGCGCGATCGAGAAGGCCAAGGGGTCTTTGATCTTCCAGGTCAACGCGAGGTTGATGATGATGGTGTTGCCGTCTTTCAGGCGTAGCTGCTCAGGGGTGTCCTGCAGGATCTGGTACTGCGTCGGAAAAGTCCGGACGCGTTGGATCGGCCACGGCCACTTGAACTTGAGGCCGGGCTCTTGGATCACGCTGCCGGTATCTTTGCCCTCTGCGAGGCGCTTCTCGTCGGGCTGGGTCGCGCTATCGAAGGTCGTGATGATGGCGATCTCGTTGTACGCCACGGTGTACGTGACCATGTACAGCACAAAGACCAGTGCGATGCCGATGGCGAGGATAGCGGTAGACAGGCGTTTCATATCAGGCAGGCCTTCAAAGGAGTTTGTTACGGTGCGAATCCACCGCCGCCGAGCGGCAGGTCGAGCACGACTTCCGGATCGGACACCTCGGCGTCGGCACCAATGATGGTCTTGGGGCGGTTCGCGAGACCGGTGACAAGCGCGTCGAGGTAACGGCTGACGGGGTAGTAACGCGGTGCGTTTTCGTAGGCCTTGAGCTCGGCGGTAAGCCGTTTGTCGCGGGCCTCAGCGCCAAGGGCGCGTGACCAACGCGCGGCACGGGCCTCGGCCATGCGCTGCCCGACCTCGCCGCCGCTCTCGATCATCAGCAGCTCGATCGCGATGCGCTGCCGGCCGGCCTCTTCCTTGAGTTCCTCAAACTCAGCCGCTTCTTCACCTATCTGCTTAAGCCGGTTGCTCAACTCGGTATAGGCCTGGACCATCTCGCTGAGCCGGTTGGCGCGCTCGCGGTCGCCGGCGACCGTGGCGAGGATAACGTCCGCTTCTTGAAGCGACTTAGCCTCGGCGGTCTGGGCCTCCTGCAGCGCGTTGATCCGTGCGTGGTAGTCGTCGGCGACTTCCTGCGGCGGGTGGACACCCGAGACCGAGACAAAAACCACTTCCAGGCCGACCTCGAACTTGTCCAATTCGGACTGGATGGCACCCTGTAGATCCTTGCCCGCGGTGGCCCGGGCGGAGGAGAGCAACTCATCGGTGTCGTTGGTCGCGAAGTAGCGGGTCACCTCGCGCTGCGCGACGGTTTCAAGCAGTGTCTCGGGGTCGGTCGTCCCCTTCTCCGGGTTGGTGATCCCGGCGTAGGCCTTGAGGTCGGAGATCCGGAACTTCACATCGATGTCCGCGCCGATCCGTTCGCCGAGGACCGAGTCCTTGTCGCCCGTCGTGCCCGCACCGGGCGGGGGCGCGGTGATGAGCATCTCTTCGGTTGCGCCCTCTTCGACGTGCTGGTTGGTCCAGAGGATGGGCACGTCTTTCATCTCGCCAAAGCCCGCATGCACGCGCGAGCCGAGACGGATCGAGTGGATACGCTCCACGTCGTGTTTCTCGGCCTTGCCAATCGGCCAAGGGGCCTTGAAGCTGATCCCGGGCTCGGCGATGCGGACGAATGCGCCCCCCTGCGAGATGATCGCCTGCTGGTGCGGCTGGACGATGACGATGCTGCTCATCCCGATGATGAAGACGAGGCAGACGCCCGCGAGCGGCAGAAGGGCCTTGCCCAAGAGCCGCATGAACCAGCTCTTGCTGACTTCAAAGCCGAACTGGTAGTTGAGCGTATCGGAGAAGATCTTGCCGATAGACTCGGGCTGCGTGAGCCAGCCGAGCAGGCGGGAGTCGAAAGCGGGGCGGACAAACTCGTTGCCTTTGCGCGGCCTGTAGAAGCCGAGCACCATGCCGAATACGACCTCGATGCCCAGCAGGATCATGACCCCCGGGATGATCAGAGGCAGGTAGGTGAAGCCCGCATGGTTGCCGAAAAACAGCATCACCGTCGCGGCCAGCACGGGCAGCACGCCAAGGAAGACGTTGCCAATGAGCGTGCTGGCCCCGCCGCGCAGCGCCTGCCACTCGTTTACGCGGGTCATGCCGGCGACGTAACGCGAGACCAGGAATCCGCCCATCCAGCCGACCACGAGCAGCAGCGAGAGAAGGCTGAGGTTGACATTTTCCTTCAGCGGCGTCTCAACGAGCGAGCCGTTGTTCAGCGCGGCCTGATTGAGGTAGAGCAGCAGGGTGCCGACACCGATGAAGTACTTCGCGGTGAAGATGCTGACGAGGCGGACGCCCCACTTGTAGAGGTTGTCCAAGCGCGACTTGGCTTGGGCGAGCTGCGAGCCGGCCTCTTCGAAGAGCGCTGCCGAGCGTTTGTCCGACTCCGCGAGTTTGCTGGCCTCGAGTGCCTCTGCCCGTTCGAGCTGGTGCTGCTTGTAGATCAGCCAGATCAGGATCCAGATCGCCAGCCCCGGCAGGCTGTAGAACGCCACAGCGATGAGTGCTTTGGACTCGGCGTAGAGCCCGAGGATCACCAGCAGCAGCGCGAGTACGAACTGCATCGACAGGCCGATGAGCGAAGCAGTCGTAGCGCGGCTGTAGGTAAGCTGGTCCTGACTCATGCCTGAAGGGGGAACGAATCGTTTTGAGAGCCTGTCTGAGTTGGCAGGTACGCACGTGCCTAGCGGGGCATCATAGCCCTTGAGACCCTACGCCGCTACGGCTGGGCTAGTTCATTTGGGATATTCGGACGTTGGGCGGGCGTATGATCTGGGCCATGGAAAATGACGCGACCGAACACGTGGTCGTTAAGGCTGTCGAGCCGGGCGTGATCCGCCCGATTCGGCAGCGTGTCTTGCGGCCGCACCAGCCGATCGAGGCGATGGTGTACCCCGGCGACGAGGCGGGGGGCACGTTCCACCTGGCCGCGCTGGACAAGGCGGGCCATGTGCTGGGGATCGCGTCCTTTTACAAGGATGAGCACCCGCTACAGGCACGGCCAGGCGATCGGCGATTACGGGGGATGGCCGTCGAGCCCGCGTGGCAGGGCCGGGGGCTCGGCTCACGGCTGGTACGGGCCGGCATCAACCACATTAAAGAAGAGGGTGGAAGCCGCCTGTGGTGCAACGCCCGCGTGAGCGCGCAACCCTTCTACGAGAAACTCGGCTTCATCGCAGAGGGCGAAGAGTTCCACATCGAGCACATCGGCCCCCACTATGTCATGACGACCAATATCGCGGTGTAGCGGGAGACCCGAAGGGTCCCGTGCGTACGACCTGTTATTCGTCATCCGGCAATTCACCGAACCACGGGACCCTGCGGGTCTCCCGCTACACCGCACGTACATCCGTTATAAACTCTCTCACCTCACACAGAACCACTACAACGAGGAACCCCCATGGGCCTGATGACCGGCAAGAAAGGCATCGTTTTCGGTGTCGCCAACGAACGCAGCTACGCCTACTTCATCGCGCAATCGCTCGTCCAGCACGGCGCGGAGGTCGGATTCACCTTCCTCCCGATGGGCAAGATGGAGCAGCGCGTCGGCAAGGCCGTCAAAAAACTCGGGATCGAAGAGCCCTGGCTTGTTTCCTGCGATGCGAACGACGACGCATCCATCCAGTCCGTCTTCGACCAGTGGGAGAAAGACCACGGCACGCTCGATTTCGTCGTCCACTCGATCGCCTTTGCCGACAAAGACTACCTACGCCCGGATATGTTCCACAAGACCCCACGCGAGGTTTACACCGGGGCGATCGACACCTCGGCCTACACGCTGATCGCGATGTCCCGCGCCGCGCTGCCCATCATGCAGAAGACCGACGAGACCAAGACCGAGCCCGGCGGCGCGGTAATCAACATGTCCTACTACGGCGGCGAAAAAGTCACGCCCGGCTACAACGTCATGGGCGTCGCAAAGGCCTGCCTCGAGCACACCACCCGCTACCTCGCCTACGAACTGGGCCAGCCCGACCGCAACGTCCGCGTTAACTGCATCAGTGCGGGCCCGTTCAAGACCCTGGCAGGCGCCGGCGTTGGCGGGATGGATAAGATGATCGAGTACCAGGAATGGGCCGCCTCTATGAAGCGTTGCAACACCGGCGAAGAAGTCGGCGAAACGGCAGCTTATCTCCTAAGCGATATGTCCAGCGGCGTGACCGGCGAGACGATCCACGTCGACGCGGGCTTCAGCATCGTTGGGGTGCCGCCGCACCGCGACGAATAAAAGCCACGTTTAGCATCCTGGGCTTTTCTTTTCCAATATGCTCGAACCAACCATCAAGACCACCGATACCATTGGCGGCTTTTTTATCTGTGTCGGCGTCGAGCGACCAGCAGACCGCCCAAGCCCAGCAGCGCAAGGCTCGACGGCTCGGGGATGTATTCGATAGCCAACGCGTTGACGTTGAATCCCGAAACCGTGGGGTCGGGCGAAGGCGTGAAGCCTCGGCTGTTAATAACCTGACCATCGATTGTTGCTGCGAAGATTTCATTGCCTGCAAACGTGGTCCAGTACAGAAAATCCCCATCTGTCACCAGGCCGAGCGGTCCATCACTCGGGGGCGCATTGGTATCGATAAGCTCGATGGCATTACTGCCGTCGCGGTCGGCACGGTAGATAATGTCTGTTTCGATGTCGGACCAGTAGATGTGCCGGTCTGTCGCGGTGATCGTGCCGGGGATGTAGCTGTCGTCACCAAAAGTGTCTTCAATTTCGATGAGTTGGGTCACATTATTGCCGTCTAGATCGCTTCGGAAAACCGCGTCCAGCCCCCTGTCGGTCCAGTAAAGATCCTGTCCAAAAACGGTGATTTCTCGGATTTCAGAACCAGTAGGCAATTGATTAATCAGCGTCGTCACGCCGGTCCGGTTGAGCGCGGCCCCGGCGTCGGCTCGGTAGATCCGGTTGGTCGCCCGATCGGTCCAGTAGACGTGTTCGCTGTTCGCGGTGATCCCCTGCGGGCGGTAGTCCAAGCCACCGAACTCGTTATCGAGATTGATAAACAGGCCCCGGGAGCCGTTGGGAAGCGTGCTGGCGTAGTAAATGCGGTCTTGCCCCGCGGCGGTGAAGTACAAAAAGTCGTCTGCGAACGCGATGCCCTGGATGCTGTAGTCTCGCTCGCCGCGGCCGGTGTCGTCGAGGTCGCGGATTTTTCGCTGGTCGCTGCCATCAGCGACATCGGCACCGAAGACCGCATCGGAATTTGTTTCTGACCAATAAATCTCGCTCGCAAAAGCGGGCTGGAGCAATGCCGCCGAACAAAGGGCGGAACTAATAAGAGAGTAAGAGAACTTGTGTCGATTTCGGAACATAGGGTGAAGCCTCATTGCGTTCGAGCAGGGTTAGTGCTTAGCCTCGATAAGTTTGAGATTGGCTGCGAGCGGAAACAACACGCATCACCGCTTCTATCTTTTGGCGCTGGACTGATCGAAGCGAGTAAGGTGCCAGCGCGACGCCTGTGACAACCCGGCCAATCATTACTGTTTGCCTCACTCCGGCGGCAGGCTGTGCGGGGCTAGCCTTGGACCTGCAGCGGCGAGAGGATAAGCAAAAGAGGAGGCACTCGATATTAATCTAAAGAGTTAAATCGTTAGAAAAGAATGCGAATAACAACTTGTTAGTAGCCACAAACCCAGGCTGACTATTCAGTTTAGCAGCCCGGCCGGAACGTCCGGGTCAACTGCATTTCGGCGGGCCCGTTCAAGACTTTGGCAGGCGCTGGCGTCGGCGTGATGGACATGTTGATAGAGTACCAGTATTAGGCCGCGTCGATGAAACGCTGCAACACCGGCGAAGAAGTCGGCGAAACGGCAGCTTATCTCCTAAGCGATATGTCCAGCGGCGTGACAGGCGAAACGATCCACGTCGATACAGGCTTCAGCATTATGGGTACGCCACCGCATTAAAGAATATTAAATGGTTTAGGGTGGGTTCTGAGTGTGCGGTATCAGAAGATGAACGGGCTATAGCAAAACCCGCAGCACGGGCTTCAGCCCTTCGAAGTCGTTTGAGTTTCTAATCAGTCTTCGCGACGACCACCCGCGTCATCACTGAGTTCTCAACCTCCGGCGAACAGGTACAGGAGGATGTACAGGAAGATGCCGGCGGCACAGAGTTTCAAGACGATGTTGATCAAGGCGTTGATATGGCTCGCCAAGCGGAAGAGCCCTTCTGTCAGGTCTTTCCCACTTCGTGGCTGTATCGTTTCCTTTTGACCGGTTGCACGGGGTTGGGCTTGCTCCGACACTTCGCTGATCTCGACATTTTGCTGCGCTTCATAGCGCGCCAGCGTCTGTTGGTTGCACGTCAGATCAAGCTGCCATTCCTGTTCCCCGGTATCGATCGCATTCCCATGTGGCATGGCAGTGGCCTCAATATGCTGCGGTTTCGGAGAGGTCCATCGGCTCGGTCCAGCCCAGCGCCGCGTTGATGGCGAGCGCGGTGTCGATCATCGCAAGGTGCGAGTAGGCCTGAGGAAAGTTGCCAAGCTGTCGGCGATTTTCAAACGTGAGGTCTTCCGCCATCAGGCCCAGGTGATTCGTACAGTCCAGCAAGTCCTCGAACATCTGCTGGCCCTCTTCGACCCGCCCGATTCGAACCAAGGCCTTAGCCATCCAGAACGCACAGATCGTGAACGCGCTGTTGGTCTCGCCAAAGTCATCGAGGGCCTTGTAGCGGTACAGGAGGCCGTCCCGGCCGAGTTCTTCAAGCGTTTTATCAACGGTTGCGATGAAGCGGGGGTCGTCGGGCTCGCAGAAGCCGTAGTCGAGCATGAGCAGGTTGGACGCGTCCATGTGCTCCGTACCGTAGGCCTGCGTGTAGGCACCGATTTGTTCGTTCCAGCCATGCGCTTCGATGTGTGCCTTGATCTCGTCGGCGAGTCTGCGGTGCTGCTCAGCCCACTCGTGCCGGCCCAGCGCGACGGCGATCTTCACCGCCCGGTCGATCGCGACCCAGCACAAGACCTTTGAGAAGACGAAGTGGCGCTTCTCGCCGCGGATCTCCCAGATGCCGCGGTCCGGGTCCTGCCACTGCCGCTCAACCGCGCGGGCGATCGAGCGGACGATCGTCCAGACCTCTTCGATCTCGTCGAAGCGTCTGGCGAAGTGCGGCAGGGTCTGCCAGATCACGTCCATGACCGCGCCGTAGATGTCGTGCTGCTTCTGGTGGTAGGCCGCGTTGCCGGTGCGGACAGGCTTGCTGCCTTCGTAGCCGTCGAGGTGGTCGAGCGTTTTTTCGGTCAGTGTTTTCTCGCCGCGGATCCCGTACATGATCTGCAACTCGTCGTCCTTGGTCGGGACGGTGTCCATGACCCAGTCCACGAAGCGGTGGGCCATATCGGCGTGGCCGATGCGGCGCAGGACGGAGACGGTCATCGACGCGTCGCGGATCCAGCAGAAGCGGTAGTCCCAGTTGCGGACCTCACCGATCGACTCGGGCAGCGAGGTGGTTGCCGCGGCGATGACCGCACCGGTTGGGCCGAACTGCATGAGCTTGAGCGCGAGTGCGGAGCGGACAACGGTTTCCTGGTAGCGCGGCGGCCGGCAGGTGTGCAGCGCCCAGTTGTACCAGTAGGCCCGTGTCTTGGTGAGCATGAGCTGGATGAGCTCGTGCGAAGGCTCGCGCAGCTTGTCGTTATAGCTCAGCAGCAAGAAGCGTTCTTCGTTGAGTTCTTTGATCTCGCCGCTCAGGACCTTGTTCACGTCCATGTCGGTGTGCAGGTAGATCGATTCGTAGACCTCAGAGCCGTTGAACTTGTGCTCAACGGTGGACTTGATCTTCCCCGGGCCGATGATGCTGCTGGTGGTTTCGTGCTCGGCAAATTCGAGCCGTGGGTTGTAATGGACGCGGTATTGGGGCCTGCCCCAAACACGTCGGAGGACGCGGACGAAGTCGGCGGGGTTGCAAGGCTCGGGGTCCTTGCCGCTGAGCCGGTAGCGCGGCATAAAGTCGATGACCTCGAAGCCGCCTTCGTCGGATTCGTAGCGTGTGACCAGAACGTTGGTCGCGTGCTCATAGCGCTGCCAAATGGTCTTGCCGTTCTCGATGGTGATGCCGAACTTGCCGCCGCTGCCCTTGGACAAGAGGTCGCAGAAGACGGCTCCGGAGTCGAAGTCGGGCATGCACATGAAGACGACCGAGCCCTCGTGATCGATGAGGGCGCAGGTCTTGCCGTTGCCAACGATACCCATGTCGTAGCCGACAGACTTCATCTTCGGCGCTGGCTTGCCGTTTGGGTCCATACGCCAAGTGGTATTTTCTTGCTTCTTTTCTGTCACGAAAGGGCCTGCCAAGAGAGATACGAACTGCCACTACTATCGGCGGTTAACGCATCAATCCTAACCGAGCACAAACGGTTCGCGCGGTGTCAGATACCAAGGGTGGCAGGTTATCGGCTCGTGCTAACTCGATGACCTTATCACGCAGGCCGGGGTGGTCGTGTTGCTTGAGATGGTTGCCTGCTGCAATCAACGCGTTGCGTTGCATCATTTCGAGCTTAACGCGTTTTAAGGCCGAGCCAATGAACGCCCGCTGCCGGTCCTCGGCGGTCCAGTTCAGTACCTCAAGCAAATCAAAGCCGTCGGCGTAGTCGTGCGGCGTGTAACGCGTGTGGACCTGCAATGGGTCGTTGCCTTGCTCTGCGGCGCTGCTGCGTCGGCGATTGTGCGGGCAGACATCCTGGCAGATATCGCAGCCCGCGAGCCAGCCGCTCATTGGTTCGTGGTATTGCTCGTCGATCGGTCCGCGGTGTTCGAGCGTGAGGTAGCTGATGCACTTGCGCGCATCGAGGCTGTACCCCTCTTTTGTGATCGCCTCGGTCGGGCAGGCGTCGATGCAGCGTGTGCAGCTGCCGCAGTGGTCGGTCGCCCTTGACAGCGGGTCGGGGAAGCCGGCGAGCTCGCTGGTCTGCATCGGCAGCGTCGTGACGATCGTGCCGAGCAGGAAGTACGAGCCATAGCGCGGGTGGATCATGAGCGTGTGCTTGCCGGTCCAGCCCATGCCGGCCCGCGAGGCCATCTCGCGTTCGCAGATCGGCGCGGTGTCGGTCGTGGCTCGGTAGATATGTCCGGGGTAATTCTTTTCGAGTTCGTTGCAAACGGCGTGCAGGCGTTTCTTCAAGACCTTGTGGTAGTCATCGCCCCACGCGTACTTCGCGACGCGGCCTCGCGGATTGCTGGGGTTGGCCCCCTCTCCATCGACTGGGTGAACGTGATACGCATCGGCGAACACGATCACGCACGCGGCGCCTTCGACAAGCTTGCCCGGATCGGCGCGGATGTCGGCGTGCTCGGCGAGGTAGCGCATCTCGCCGTGCTTGCCCTCCGCGAGCCATTGCTCAAGCTCTTTAGCGTAGGCGCTCGCTTCTGCAGACGCGATCCCGCACATCGCAAAGCCCTGCCCCTTTGCCAGCGACTGCGCGAGCCCGGCGGCATGGAACCGTTCGATTTCTGGCTCAGCTGCGACTTGCATTCAATTAGTTTATCGCACAAACCTCATTGGACGAGCGATTCAAGACAACTACAATCTGCATACAGCACCTCATCCGATCTGGACACGCATGCCCTACGACCTCAAGCCCATCGACATCGACGTCGAGACAACCCCCTACCTCGAGGGCCGCGAGGACATCGCGGGCGACCGGTGGACCCTGAACTTCGGCCCCCAGCACCCCGCGACACACACGACGCTACGCATCGTGATGGAACTCGACGGCGAGCGTGTTGCGCGTGCGGTCCCGCATATCGGCTACCTCCACTCAGGGTTCGAGAAACTCGGCGAGGCACTGGACTACAACCAATACGTCACGATCGTGTCGCGCATGGACTACGTCTCGCCGATCTGTAACGACATCGCCTGGCACACCGCGGTCGAGAAGCTGTTCGATATCGATATCACCCCGCGGTGCAAGGTGGTTCGGACGATCCTCTTCGAACTCGGGCGGATCCAGAACCACCTGATGTGTGTTGGCGCGGCGGCGTTGGACCTCGGCGCCTTTACGGGTTTCCTTTACGGCTTCAACGAGCGTGAGCACATCTACGACATTATCGACTACGTCTCCGGGCAGCGGTACCACCCGGACTACACCCGTGTCGGCGGGACGATGATGGACCTGCCGGATGAAGAGCTCTTCAAGAAGATGGTGAAGTCGTTCATCACCGAGAAGATGCCCCCGGCGCTCGACGACCTCGAGGGGCTGCTCAACCGCAACCGCATCTTCCGCGACCGCACCGAAGGCGTCGGTGTGATGACCAAGGAAGAAGCCATCGCGTGGTCGCTGACCGGGCCGCTCGCCCGCGCGTCCGGCGTCAAGCGCGACCTCCGCAAGGACGAGCCATTCCTTTGCTTCGAGGACAACTGGGACGGGCAGGGCAGTTCGGCTGTGAACTTCAAGGTCCCGATCGCGACAGGCGGCGATGTCCTCGCGCGGTTCCTCGTCCGTGTCGAAGAGATCAAGCAGTCGGTCGACATCATCAAGCAGCTGATCGACGATATCCCCGGCGGGCCGATGAATACCATGGCCGATGGCAAGGCCGTCAAGCCCGGCAAGGACCAAGTCTACGGCTCGATCGAAGGCCTGATCCAGCACTTCGAACTGGTCATGACCAATCGCGGATGGGAAGCCCCGATCAACGAGGTCTACAGTTGTGTCGAGTCGCCCAACGGCGAACTGGGTTACACGATCGTGGCCGACGGCGGGCCAAGGCCGTGGCGTGTCAGCGTACGGCCGCCTTGCTTTATCAACTACGCGACGTTCTCCAAGATGCTCGAGGGCCACCTGTTGGCCGACACGGTCGCGATCCTCGGGTCGATCAACATCATCGCGGCGGAGCTGGATCGATGATTCTTAGCAAGTGGATGTTTGCCTTTGGTCTGGGCGTGCTGATGGTTGGGGTCATGGTGGGGTATGCTGGCTTACTTCCTAATGGAGGCCAAGCGGCTGGTCCCAGTGGCAAAGGTCTCTTTGTTGCGCTTATCATATTCCTAACCGGGGTTAGCATGATTGGCACGTCCATCAAGAACCACCCACCTTACGATAAAGATTGATGCCGCAGCGAAGCGCCTCATTATGGATAAATCCTTTTTCAACCCTATCGGCCCGCTCGGCTCGATCGTCATCGGGATCGTGTTTCTCGTGCTTCACTACACACGTGTGATGCAGCTGGGCTGGCTCGGTGCCGCGTTCGTCTTCGGCGGGATTATCCTCCTCATGGTGCGTATCATGAATAACAAGAAGAAGACTCTGACATGACACCGCATGTGAATGTGGTGCCCGAACCGTGACACACCGATGGCCCCGCATTCACATACGGAGCTAGCACAAGAAATCCCATGGCGTGGATCACCAAACAATCTGGCACGATGAAGATCGAGCGTCGGGACGAGCCGTACCTCACCGAGGCGATCAAGCAGGATTTCCGAGACAGCATGTTCCCGCGCTACCCCGACAAGCAGGCCTGCACGATCCCGCTGCTCCACGCGATCCAGGACCTGCACAACTGGCTGCCCTACCAGGCGATCGAAGAGGCTGCCGCGTTCCTCGGCCTGCCCGCGTCGACCGTGCTCGACACCGCGACCTTTTACGAAGAGTTCTTCCTCGAGCCCCGCGGCAAGTACACCATCTGGGTCTGCCAGTCCGTCTCCTGCGAGATCATGGGCAACACCAAACTCGTCGACAAGCTCTCCGATAAGCTGGGAATCGGCCCGCACGAGACGACCGAAGACGGCAAGTTCACCCTGATGAATGTCGAGTGCATCGGTGCCTGCGGCGGGGCGCCGTGTGCCTTGGTGAATCACAAGCTGCACGAGAATCTGACCGAAGACAATGTTGAAGAGATCATCGAAGGGCTGGACTGAGACATGCCCTGGTTCCAAAACCTCTGCCGAAACCTGGGACTCACGGTCCACAACGTCGCGAAACCGATCAGGGACGACGCGGCCCAGCAGGGCAGCACACAGGTTGTGAAGAAAGAGGTCGAGGAAGAGCAGATTGGCGAGAACATCACCCTCCGCCGCACAACCATCGAAGAGATCGAGATGAAGCCCGGCACCGACGAGAGCAAGCTAGACAAAGAACAGCGGCCAAACCAATCGCAGTAACCAATATCAAGCCATGTGTAGCGGGTGACACGAAGCGTCCCGTGCAAAACATGAATCACGCATGCCACTAGACGAACCCATCCTGCTTAAGAACATCCCCACCCCGCCGTGGGCCGACTTCGCCGACCGCAAGACGCTGTCGTATGACGACTACGTCCAGGCTGGCGGCTACGCATCGCTTGAGAAGGCGATCGGCATGGAGCCCGGCGAGATCGTGAATGAGATCAAGGCGGCGGAATTGCGTGGCCGGGGCGGCGCGGGCTTCCCCGCCGGGATGAAGTGGTCGTTCCTCCCGCCTCAGGACGGCGGCCAGCGCTTCCTCGCGATCAACTGCGACGAGTCCGAGCCCGCCACCTTCAAGGACCAGGTCCTCGTTGAGTACGACCCCCACCTGATCATCGAAGGCATCGTGATCTGTATGATCGCCTGCCAACTGGATACCGCCTACTTCTACATCCGCGGGGAGTACCACCACCACCGCGATATCTTCGAGGCGGCGATCCGGCAGGCCTACGACAAAGGTGTCCTCGGCGAGAACGCCCGTACCGGCAAGGTCAACGAACGCTGGCCCAACCTCTACCTGCAGCGCGGCGCGGGCGCCTACATCTGCGGCGAAGAGACCGCGCTGCTCGAATCGCTCGAAGGCAAACGCGGCTGGCCCCGGATCAAACCGCCGTTCCCTGCGGTGTCCGGCGCGTTCGGTCGGCCGACCATCATCAACAACGTCGAGACGCTCGCCACCGTTGTCCCGGTCCTCATGAAGGGGGCCGACTGGTTCAAGTCCCACGGGAAGGGGCGTCCCGAAGGCACGCCGCCCAACGTCCCCGTGTCCTTCGGCACGAAACTCATGGGTATCTCCGGCCCCGTCCGGCGACCGGGCGTTTATGAAGAGCACCTCGGCGTCACGCTCCAGACCCTCGTCGAGGACCACTGCAGGGGTATGATCCCCGGCAAGCAGTTCAAGGCCGCCTTCCACGGCGGGATCTCCATGGGCGTCCTCGCCACCCACGAGTTCGAGGCCGAGATGGACTTCGACATCGGCAAGAAGTACAACAACCTCGGACTGGGCACCGCCTGCGCGACCATCATCCCTCACGACGTCTCTATGGTCGCCATGGCCCGCAACTGCGCCCGCTTCTACAGCCACGAGTCCTGCGGCCAGTGCACCCCCTGCAGAGAAGGCGGCAACTGGCTCTACAAGATGCTCACCCGTATTGAAGCCGGCGACGGCACGATGAAAGACCTCGACCTGCTCCTAGAGATCGCGTCCAGCATGGGCTCGATGCCCGGCACAACGATCTGCGGCCTCGCCGACGGCGCTAACTGGGCCGTGCGGACGATCGTGAACAAGTTCTGGGACGAGTTCGAGGACGCGGTCAGCAAAGAGCGGTTCGTGTCGCTGGCGCAGATTGGGGCTTAGATCGGCTCGGTTTTGACAGGATTACCAGGATTCAAGGCAATCTACGTATCAAGCTAAGTAGGCCGGGCTTCAGCACGGCGAATAGATACAACCAATACATTCTGGGCTAAAGCCGGGCCTACTCCACTGGCATCCGTTCCGGGGCTCGCTTTGCTCATCCCCGGCTACCCTTGCTTTGAAGCCTGTTAAACCTGTCATCCTGTCAAAAATAAATCCTTCCCCAATCCATTACTGCGAAACATCTGCCTCGACGCAGGCGTTGCCTTCGCGGTCGAAGCGGATCTGCAGGGCGTTGGGGTTGCAGCAGACGGGGCAGTCTTCGATGTAGTGCTGCTCTCGGCCGCCAGTGGGGTCGATGCCGATCTGGATCGATTCGCCGCACGTCGGGCAGGTGTATTCGGCGAGGTCGTCCATGCGGCAATTGTACGAGGCGCTTGAGTTTGCGCGGTCAAGCGTTGTGCAAGGATGCCAAGGTTTAGCAGCCTTGAACTCAGCTTGAAGCCCCCGTATCGGATCGCACGCTGCCCCCATAAAGGCGGCATAACTAACCGGGCGGTGCGGGCGCCTTGCATCCAGAAGAACCGGACGCAGATCGAGGAACCTGTTGTCTTGAGGCGGTTCAACGCCCGCCATCTCGCTGAGCGTCGGCATGAGGTCGTCGATATACATGGCTTGTTCAAGGCGCTCGCCCCCGGGAATGCAACGATCTCGTTGCCCGTGCAGCCGAGCGTGTTGTACGCTTGGTCGTCGGCCTAGATCCTGGATGCGGTGTACACGACGGGTACAAAAGCAGTCAAGAGGTTCTGAAACGGCATGCCGCGACTGTAAGCCTGGGCCACGTGTACGCTGGAGTCGTCAATTTATCGCTGCAGGCGGCTTGAGCTTGAGCAGTTGCACGAGCGACCGGCCCCACCAGCCGAGCACGAACAGCGCTGCGGCGGTGATCAGAACGGCTTCGGTGCCGTCGCGGCTGTACAGGTGCGACAGCGTCTTGCCGGTCAGGATGCCAGTGATTCCCGCAGCGAGCAGGAGCATTAGGGCGGCGGCGTAGCCGGACTTCCTGCGATCGGGCTCAGGCTGGCTGCCGGTTTGGTCTGAGCACAGCAGTGACGC
Organism: Planctomycetota bacterium; assembly: GCA_039024275.1. Classification (GTDB taxonomy): domain Bacteria; phylum Planctomycetota; class Phycisphaerae; order Phycisphaerales; family Phycisphaeraceae; genus JAHQVV01. The sequence continues at coordinate 28,772 of JBCDKD010000050.1, forward strand.
CCAGCCGACGAAGCAGGCGTACCCGACGAGGGTAGACGAGAAGGTGATCGCCATGAGCAGCATGACCCCGACGTGGAAGAAGACCGCGCAGCTCATGAGGGAGCGGAGCAGGCTGCGGTTGAAGATGGCGATGATCAGGCCGAAGTCCAGCGCAAGCGTCGCCCAGTCCTTGGCCTCCCACATCCAGAGGGGCAGGACCTCGTAGAAGGTCATGAAGAGCAGGGGCTCGCGGTTGCTGACGTAGATGCCGCGCAGCCCGTGGCCGAGGACGGCGGAGGTGCTCGGGTCGAGCCAGCCGTTGAAGGCCTTCATCGCGCCGGCGGAGAAGAAGGCCAGGGCCATGCCGAGTGCGAGCAGCGACAGCGCCCGTGCCGAGCCCACCTCGACCCGCTGGCGCTGCTCGGTACGGAGCGCGCGGTATTGGCGGGCGTCGATGCTGAAGTGCGCGCCCCATGCTGAGAGGGACATCGCCAGCGGGATCAGCACGAGGGTGGTGGTATGGTTGATCTTGCCGACAGTGAAATCCATTGAGTAGCCGACGATCAGGGCGAGCCCGAGGAAGAGCGAGGCGAGGCGGGTGCGGCAGCCAACCAGCACCATCGCGAGGAGGATAAGGATGATCGCGTTGAGGGCGGCGACGCTAGCGGGCCCGGGCACGCCGGGGAACTGGCTGGGCAGGCCGGGCGGAGGGCGGAAGGCGTCCTGCGGCATCCCGACGACCTTGCCGGCAAGCGGGAACTGGAAGACGAGTACATAGATGCAGTAAGCGATCCGTGCGAACGCGAGGGAGCGCAGGTCGGTGGCATACTGCTGCTCGAAGTGCCGTACCAGGCGTTCGATCACGGCGAGTTCCCCGGCGGGATCACGGTCTCCGCAAGCAGCTTGTAGACTGGTTTACGGTCCTGTTTGCTGGCGACATTGATCTCGCCGCGCTCGAGGATGAGCAGGAGCTCATCAACCTGGTTGGCGGGGATAGGGCCGTCCGGAGAGATGCCCCTGAGCGCGACGCCCCAGACTCGGCCGAGGCGGTCTTGGATCTCGTAGGTGCCGTCCTCGTTGCGGTGCTTGTGGGCGATCTGGAAGTCCAGGACAACAGCCTGGCCCCGGCTGAAACCGTTGCGAGTGAGCGTGTCGATGAGCGAGGTGCGGATGGTTCGGCCGTCGGTCGTGGTGAGGACGAGTACACGGTGGTCGAAGCCGAACCGGGTGCCCTCAAGCCCGCCGTTGGTCTTGAAGTCGGGCATCATGATGGCGGGGTAGGGTTCGGTGCGTTTGATGGCGTAGGCCAGGCCAAGGGCCCAGTAGAGGACTACGCCCATCGCGAGGCAGAAGGTAAGCCGTCTTGCGTTGTGGAGCGTCATGGCTGGGGTGAGGGTGTATTGGGGGCCACCGGGGCAGCTTAAATTTACCTGAAAACACGCCGCTCAGTACTCGCGTCGCTGTCGTGCCGAGGCGATATTCATCACCTTGCGGTACTTGGCGACCGTTCTGCGGGCAATATCGATCCCCTGGTCCTTCATGGCGGTGACTAACTCGTCGTCGGTCATGGGGCTCTTCTTGTCCTCGGCCTCGATGACCTCTTTGAGCTTGTGCTGGACGGCGCCCCAGGCCATGGATTCACCGTCGGAGGACTCGGTCCCGCCTGAGAAGAACATGCGTAGGGGGAGGATGCCGCGGGGGGTCTGGAGGTACTTCTCGCTTACGGCGCGGCTGACCGTTGCAACATGGATGCCGAGCTGGTCCGCGACGGTCGTCATGGGCAGAGGTTTGAGGGCCTGCGGCCCCTGGTCGAAGAAGTCCCGCTGGGCTTGCACGACGACGCCGATGACCCGGAGCAGGGTGCTGTTACGCTGGTTGATCGCGTCGATGAGCCAGCGGGCACTGGACAGGTTCTTGCTGACGAAATCACGGGTTTTTTTATCGGCATCCTTATCTTTCGCGAGGTCCTGGTAGTCCCGCGAGATCGTTAGAGAGGGGAGCCGGCCGTGGGTAAGGGTGGCGGTGTACGCGTCACTCTCGTCGTCGTAGTCGATGGTAGCGTCGGGTGTAATCGTGCGGACCTCGTCGGTCGCGAGGAGTCGGCCGGGGTGTGGGTGGAACTGGCGGAGCTTGAGGACCGCCTGCTGGAGTTCTTCAATCGAGCGATCGGTGGCCTTGGCGATCTTGGGGTAGCGGTTGGCCTCGATGTCCTTAAGGTAGTGGTCAACGAGTTGGCGAGGCAGACCGAGATCGAGTTCGGGGTCCTCGTCGAGCTTGGCATCGATTTGAAGGAGCAGGCACTCTCTGAAGTCGCGGGCGGCCAGGCCCGGCGGGTCGAGGGTCTGCTGCAGGAGGCCGGTCGCCGCGCTGATGAGTTCGGCGGTCGTTCCGTTCGGAGCGTCCGGAAGCAATTCATCCACAGGCGACCGGAGGTAGCCGTCGGCGTCGATGAAGCCGATGAGGAAGTCGCCGATCGGTACCAGGTCTTCGGGGATCTCGGCGAGGTGCCACTGGTCGACAAGCTGGTCGTAGAGGGAAGCCCCGCGGGCGGCAGTATTGGCCATGGCGTCGAGCTTGCCGTCACGGTCACCGGCCGACGTACTGACCTGCCTGCGCGCGAAGTCGGAGCCAGCGGATTCGAAGGTGTTGGACTCCCACGACTCGCCATACTGTTCGGATAGGTTGGAGAGGCGTTCGAAGTCGTCGGCGGCCTCAGCGTGATTCGCGGCACCATCATCCACGACGAGTTCGCGCTCGCCTTCATAGTCGTCACGCTGGGCCTGCTCGCGTTCGGCCTGCAGCGTGTTGGCGTCGGCACCGGCCTGGGCGATCTCGAGGGTCGGGTTCGACGCGAGTTCTTGCTCGATACGTTCTTCCAGCGCCGGCGTCGGCATCTGGAGGATCTCCATCGACTGGATCATGCGGGGGTCCAGCTTCATCCGCTGGTCCATCCGCATCTGTTGTCCGGTGTCGAATCTCATGCGTCCCTGCTGCTCGCTTATGCCTTACGGAGGTTTCGATCGTGGCCCGCGGTTTGCTTGCGTGCAACAATCATACCACCTCTATGCGCTGGGTACGTTATCCACCAGACTGGGTCCGGGCATGGATCGCGTCGCTGAGCACAGCCTTGGAGACCGACTGCACGCTCGAGCCCACCGGCATCCCTCGGGCCAGACGCGTGACCTTGACACCGAGCTTGGATAGGGCTTCGGCCAGGTAGAGCGCGGTGCCATCCCCCTCGAGGGTGGGGTTGGTACCGAGGATCACTTCCGAAATGATGTCGCTCTGTGGCTTGTCGCTCTGCCCGTCTTCGACACGGTCCATCAGCCCCTTGATGTTGAGTTCGCCCGCGGCGATACCGTCCATCGGCGACAGCCGGCCCATCAGGACGTGGTAGCGACCCTTATACGCCCCGGCTTGCTCGATCGCCACGACATCGCTGGGCTGTTCGACGACCAGCAGTGTGCCGGGGTCGCGCTTCGGGTCCATACAGATCGGGCAGGGGTCCGACTCGGTCACGTGCCCACAGATCGAACAGACCTTCAAGTTCGTACGGAATCGCGTGATCGCCTCAGAGAGCGCGACAGACGCCGAAGCCGGCTGGCGGAGCAGGTGGAACGCGATACGCTCGGCGGACCGTCTGCCCACGCCGGGCAGCTTCTCCAACTCGTCCAGCAGGTTGTCGTAAGCGCTATCGGTCATGCTAGGATTGTAGCGATGGACCCCGACGACCATGTCTGCCTCTGTTTTCATGTCAGCCAGCGCAAGGTGGTGAACTACTGCAAGCGTGAGAAACCCAAGGTGGCGAGCCTGATCAGCGAGTGCCTGAGCGCGGGGACCGGGTGTGGCTGGTGTGTGCCGTTTTTGAAATCTCTTCATAAACAAGCCATCGACGGCGTCGAGAACCCCGACCTGCCGCACAGCCCGGAGGAATACGCGAAGCGGCGAGCCGTGTTTCGAGAGACCGGCGAACGGATTGACTCATCAGAGCACGAAGCGTGAGCAAGCCGGACAAGCCGAAAGATACTCCGGCTTTTCGCTTGCGTTTGGTGCTCTGATATGATGTCGGCGATGACACCCAAAACGCTCATTCTGCGTTCTGCTGGTACAAACTGCGATGCTGAGTTGGCCTACGCCTTCCAGCAGGCCGGAGCGGTGACTGAGACGATCCACATCGCCAAGCTGATCGAGCAGCCCGAGCTGATCGGGCGGTTTGATCTGATCGGTTTCCCCGGCGGGTTCAGCTATGGCGACGACATCGCGGCGGGGCGGATCCTCGCGAACCGCTTGAAGCACCGGCTGCTCGGTCCTCTGCAGGACGCGGCGAAGTGTGGCGTGCCGATGATTGGCATCTGCAACGGGTTTCAGGTGCTGGTCAAGCTCGGGCTCTTGCCTTTCCCCGAGGCCGCGCAGCAGGTCGTGACGCTGGCGGACAACACCTCCGGTCGGTTTACCTGCAAGTGGGGTCCGGTCGTCGCGGACAGCGGTTCCAAGTGCATCTGGACCCAGGGTCTGGGCGACTTCGAAATGCCCATCGCACACGGCGAAGGCCGGTTCACCGGCCCGGCAGGCCTTCTCGATCAACTCAGGTCCCAAGGCCAAATCGCGCTCCGCTACTCCCCAGGCAGCAACCCCAACGGCTCAGAAAACGATATCGCGGGCATCTGTGATCCGTCCGGCGTTGTCTTCGGCCTCATGCCACACCCCGAACGCTACGTCACCGCTACTCAGCACCCGCGATGGACCCGCATGGGCGGAGGCTTTCTCAGCCAGGCCATGCCCGGGTTGACCATCTTTCAGAATGCGGTCAGCTACATCCGTGAGAAGGTCGCGGCGGGGGTATGAAGTAATGGGCGGTGATGGGGCAACTGCCGCTTCGACTTCTGCTTCAGTTATCTATCAGCGTGCTTACAGCAGTCGAGACCTGTACTCTTTCTTGTCGCTTGGCTTCATACTAAGTACCGGCTCATTTGGGTTGGTGCTGCTTTCGCTTGGCGCGGGATTAGTCGTGACTGTGATCTGGGGCGTGGCATGCCTCGGCTTATCGACTTTATTGCTGCTTAGCATTCTGAGAGGAGGGCGTAACTGGGTCACCGTTGATCAAGAAAACTTGCGGTGGGGAAATAGTAAACGTGAAGATCGTTTGCGATTAAATCAGATCAAGAGAATCCATCTGCACCGACTTATTGGCCTTGAAATCGAAGTGATAGAGGGTGGCATGTCTGTCTTGAAATACCCATACATTCGCCATTACAAGCCACTGATAGACGCGATGGTTCAAGCGAATCCAGATATCGAAATCATTCGGTATGCCGATGCCGATGGGGGCAGTTTTTAGTGAAAGGTCGTGATTTACGATGATTACGGGTTCTGCTACACTGTTTAGCTCGCTCCAGCGGATGGTCCGCTGGGGATTCGCACTAGGCGGCCTCACCTTTGGCCGCGACCCGTTTGTGACTCGGCGCGTGCCGGGGCGGGTAAAACTGTCACGAAAGGACACCCCTCTTTTATGGTCAATAAGACCCTCATTGCAGAATTATCAGTAGAAGATATCGAAGCCGAATCGATGCTTGAGGCGGCGTTCGGTACCGCGGTTGCTGGCGGCGACATGGAAGAACTGCTGCAGGAAAACATCGCCGACTTCTCCAGCGGCACGATCCTGACAGGCAAGGTTATCGGCAAGGCCGGCGACGACTTCCTCGTCGATGTCGGGCTCAAGTCCGAAGGCATCCTCGACAAGAACGAGTTTGACAACCCCGCCGACGTCGAAGTCGGTGACTCCGTTGATGTATTGCTCGAAACCGTCGAGGGCGAAGGCGGCATGGTCGCCATCTCCAAGCGTAAGGCCGACCGCATCCGCGGCTGGGAAAAGCTCATCGCCGAGAAGGGCGAGGGCGACTCGATCGACGGCAAGGTCATGCGGAAGATCAAGGGCGGCCTGCTCGTCGATATCGGCGTGCCCGTCTTCCTGCCCGCGTCGCAGGTCGATATCCGCCGGCCCCCGGACATCGGCATCTACATCGGCAAGACGATCGAGGCGCAGATCCTCAAGATCGATACCGAGCGTCGGAATATCGTGATCTCCCGCCGCAAGCTCATTGAAG
>JBCDKD010000051.1:0-34392 GCA_039024275.1 Planctomycetota bacterium
GCGGGAGACGCGAAGCGTCCCGTGCATCGCACTAACCCAGATCATGGAAACGGGACGCTTCGCGTCTCCCGCTACACAGCAAAGCTAAACTATAGTGACATGGATCAAGGCTTCCGCCGCGATTACCTGCTCCGCCTCCCACTGCCGCTCGCGCAGCTGTATTCCCGTGCCCACAACGCCAAGGACACGCGGACCCGGCACGACAACTGCTTCTACATCTTCGAGTCGCTCATCAAGCTCTCGACCTGCCCGCTCATCGGGTCCTACCTCGACGACCTCAAACGCGGCAAAGACCACAACGAGCACGCCGACCGCGCGCTGTCGCACCTCGCGCTGCCCTCGCTGGGCCAGTGGGTCGGCATGCTCCGTGAACTCGCCCGGCACTACGGCGAATCGGACACCACCCGCGGCCACCCGCTCCGGCCCGTCTGGCGACAGCTCACCCGCAAGCACACCGTCGGCGACTCGCCCGGCATCGTCGGCCTGTACCGACGCATCAAGCACGGGCCCGACGGCAAGCTCTCCGCCGACACCAAGTGCACCCTCCTGGACCTCTTTGACCGGCTGGTCCGCTACCGCAACGACGTGGTCGGCCACGGCGGGCCGCGCTTCGACAACTTCTTCGAAAAAGAGATGGGCCCGCTCATGTTCCCCGCGGTCAACGAGGTGCTCAACGAGCGCAACTACGAGCCCATGGGCCCCCCGGGCACACGCCTTGTCTATATGACTGAGATGCGGATGGTCGGCGAGGGCAGGTTCGAGGTATCGCTGCGCGAGCTTATCGGCCTGCAAGGCGAGCGCAGCGCACCGATGACCTTCGACGCCGACCTCGCCGAGGCGTTAGCGCCGCGTTTCGGCTCGTTCCCGGGGCTCGCGCTGCTCTGGCCCGGCGTTGCCGCGCCGATGCGCCTCGGCCCGATGATGCGCTTCCGCGAATCAGAGGTCGCCGACGAGGTGCTGCTCTTGAACCGCGACCGCGGCGGCCGGCAGGTCGAATACCTCAGCTACACCACCGGCCGGACCGAGCGCGACAAAGAGATGGCCGGCGCGATGGCGATGATCCTCACCGCGATCTCCGACCGCAAGATCACCGAGGAAGACGTCCGCAACTTCGAGAAGCAGAGCCGCAGCGAGAGCGAATCCGTCGAAGGGCTCGTCGGCGACAGCCGGCTCGGCCCGAACCGGGCGACGATGCTGGGTGACTATGAGCTGCTCGCGGAACTCGGCCGGGGCGGCATGGGCGTCGTCTACCTCGCGAGGCAGGCGTCGCTCGGCCGGATCGTTGCGCTCAAGACGCTGCCCGGTGACCTGTCGAGCAACGACCGCGCGCTCGCGCGTTTCCGCCGGGAAATGCGTGTGCTGGGCAACTGCGAGCACCCGAACATCGTGAAGCTGCTGGACTCCGGCACGCTTACCGACGGGCAGATGTACTACACGATGGAGTACGTCCCCGGCGCGGACCTGGAGCAGGTCTGGAAGGAGCTGAGTAAGTCCACCGCGGACAACGAGATCACGACCCTGCCGGTGTCGACCTTTTCGGAGGCCCTTAAACACGCCAGCCAGGGCAAGCGCGACGATGTCAAGACGCGTTACGAACGGACGATGAGCCCGGTCCTGCGACGCGCGGATGACGCCGACGACCCGATCGACCTGCCGCCGCTGCCGCTGCCGGACCTGCCTAAGCCGACGCACAACCCACACGATCACGAGCACTACGTCATCCGCGTGGTCGAGCTGATCCGCGACGCCGCGCGTGCGCTGCATACGGTCCACGACCAGGGCGTCGTGCACCGCGATGTGAGCCCGGGCAACCTGATGCTCACGCCGGACGGCCAGCGCATCGTGCTGATGGACTTCGGCCTGGCCAAGGGCGGCGGCGAGTCGCAGGCCGTCTCGATCGGCGCGGGCTTCATGGGCAAGCTCCGCTACGCCGCGCCCGAGCAACTCGCCTCGGCGGTGCTTGATGTCGGGCCGCCCGCGGACGTGCGCGGGCTCGGCGCGACGCTGTGGGAACTCGTCACGCGCCAACGCCTGTTCGGCGAAGCGGGCGACGAACGCGCGCTCGCAACCCTGATCCACCAGAAAGACGTGCCGCGCCTCCGCGAGATCGACCCGGGCTTTGACCGGGACCTCGAGGCCATCGTCGCGCGCGCTACCGAACGAGAGATCGATAAGCGTATCCAGTCCGCCGAAGAGCTTGCCGACTACCTCGACCTCTACCTGGCCGGCGAAGCGCTGCCCATCCGCCCGCCGACCAACAGCGAGTTGATCGGCCGCTGGGTCCGCAGACGCAAGGCGCTCGTCGCGTCGGTCGTGTTCGTGCTGACGCTGATCACGGCGATCCTTTCGATCGCGTTCCACCAAGTCAACAAGAAGGCCGACGAAGCCCTCGCCGCGCAGCGCGAGACCCTGCAAGCGCTGAACGAGGCGCAGGCCGCTCGAGAGAGACAACGCAAGGGCCTGGCCAACCTCTTCGAGAGGCTGACCACCTCCGACGTCTTCCGCGGGGCTGGCCGTTACAGCGAGTCGCGTGAGCTGCTTGTACAGATTGTTGCCGAGTACCGGGGCCTGCTCCGCGAGACCGGTTTCGATGCGGACCTCGCAATCGACCTCGCTAGCACGCTCCGCTTCTTGTCAGAGACCAACCTCGACATCACAGAGAGTACACGGCCCTCCGGGGCGGCCCTCGCGCTCGGCAACGGCGGAGTCGACAGCATCAAGCAAGCGGAAGACCAGTGCCGCGAGGCGCTGCGCCTGCTCGAGCGTGTCGATGACTCGTTCGCTGTCCGCTACGAGCAGGCGATGATCCGCAAGGTGCTTGCGCGCGTCTTTGCGAACACCGACCGCAATGTGCAAGGCCTCGAAGTCCTCGACGCGGCGATCAAAGATATCAACGCGTTCCTTGATCTCAGCGCCGCGCCACCCGTATCGTACGAAGAGCTGCTCGCTTCGCAGGCCGAGGCCCTGCGCCTGAAGGGCGAGATCAACCTGGCGATCGCGGACGCCCAAAGCACGCCCGCCGCCGCAGCGCCGTACCTGCAGAACGCGTTGAGTGCGTTTGCCACGGCGGAGACGATCCAGCTCGGCGAGTTCGACCGCGACAACCCGGACCGTGTGCTGGCGAGCGAGCTGGCGCAGGTCAAGCTCAAGATCGCCGAGACGCTGGAGCGGATCGGCGCGGAGGCGGACGCTTTTATCGTCTACAACAGCATCGTGACGAACGTGCTGGACCTGTTCAGCGTCGAGGCCGAGGAGCCGGCGATGCGTCTGACGACCCCGATGCAGGAGGTGCTCGCGATCGCGTTGAGGCGGATGTCGCCGAGGCTGAACATCAAGGACAAGCAGACGCACCTGGCCGAGGCGGTCGCGCTGCTCGAGGGCATCGCGCGTCAGAACCCCGAGCGGCAGCGCTACAAGATCGAGCTGGCCAAGTCGCTGCTCGAGCTCGCCGCTCACGACCCGCTGACCGACCGGCAGCGTGATGAGAACGCTGAGCTGGTCACGCTCGACCGCTTCCAGCGCGGGCAGGACTTTAAGAAGCTGATCGACCTCCTAGATACGCTTATCGAGAGCAACCCCAACGACGCCACGATCATCGACCTGCGCAACCGCGCACAATCCGCGCTAGCACAGTTCGAGGGGGCCGATCTCGAGATCGCCCAGTAGCATCTTGATACCGAGTTGCAATTTAGTTTTAGCTTGCTGTGCATTTTGTTGTATGCCCGTCTGTGCATGATCCCGTGGGGTAATATGCATGCGTATGATCCGTCCGCATCAGAAGTGTTTTTCAACAGCATGACACGACCCATGTCCGAAAAGAGCATCATGCAAGACAGGCAAAGAACCATTGGCGGCTTGACCCTTCGAACGGCTGCGCTAACCATCGTCGGCGTCTTGTGTGTTGTGGGTGCTACGCCTTTGCTGGCTTCTACGGTTGGGGGCGGTGGTGCCGACCGCAGCTGGGGCGCGTTCTTTGGTCGCACGCACATCCTGTTCCTCCACCTGCCGATCGGCCTGCTGATCGGCGCGTTCGCGATCGAGTTCTTCGGGCTCTTCAAACGCTCGAGGGGCTTCGATATCGCCGCGGCCTGGCTGTTCGTGCTCGGATTTGTCTCCTGCATTGGTGCGGTAGCGACCGGCATGCTGCTTGGTACCGAGCAGGCCACCGACAAGTCGCTCAACGCGTTCACGCTGCTCTTCGCCGACGCCGACCAGGGCGTCTCCGACACGCTCGGCCTGCACATGTGGCTGGGCCTGACCATGATGGTCATCGCGGGCGTCGCGGCGGTCCTGAAAGTCCTGGCGGTCCGCAAGCAGTGGAAGGACACGGCGTCCTCGATCCCCGAACGCGGCGGCTGGTCGCTCGGCCTGGCCCGCGTCTCGCTCGTCGGCGTCATGGCGGCGATGCCCATCGTCGGCCACCTCGGCGGGAACATGTCCAAGGGCCCGGAGTACCTCGTTGATCGCGCACCGTTTGATGTGCCCCAGTGGGCGGTCTACTGGCCCGAAGGACCGCCCGAGGTACAGGTTGTTAAAACCGAAGACGGCCAAACCTTCGAACCCGACGGCTCGGTCCTCGCCTGGAACAGCGTGATCCAGCCCGCGCTTAACGATGCCTGCGTCAAGTGCCACGGTCCACGAAAACAAAACAGCGACCTGCGGCTCGACTCCCTCGCCTATACGGTGCAGGGCGAGGGCTACGAGTTCGACTACCCGGCAATCACCGCGGGTGATGCGCAGTTCAGCTCGCTGCATACCGTTGTCGCACTGCCACAGTCGCACTTCCTCTTCATGCCGCCCGACCCCAAAAAGGCATTCGATTCGGAACTCGTCTCGTTCATCGGCGAGTGGATCCAGAACTTCGATGGCGAACTCGAAGACCCCGCGGCGGTCGCCGCCGCGCCCTCTGACGGCGCCACCACGCAAGCCGAGCCCGAGCCGCCCAAGCCCGTCATCGATCCCGCGGCGCTGCAGGCCATCACCGCGATCGGCGGCAACGCCCAGTCGCTCTCACAGGAAGAGGACCCCGACAAACTCACCGTCAAATTCGCCTACCTCAAGAGCCTCGAGCCCGCCTCGGTTGCCAAGCTAGAGAGCGGCGCCGACAACATCGCCTGGCTCAGCTTCGAGGGCTCGAGCTTCGGCGACGAGGCCGCCAGGCAACTGCCTGACATGGCCGTGCTCACGCGCCTAAACCTCAAAGACAGCGACATCACCGACGCGGGCCTCGCCGAACTGCCCGACATGCCGAAGCTCAGCTGGCTCAACCTCTTCGGCACCGAGGTCACCGACGCCGGGCTCGAAGCATTGAAGAAATACGGCACGATCGAGAAGCTCTACCTCACCGGCACCAAGGTCTCGGCAGAGGGTGTCAGTACGCTGCGGCAGGCGATGCCCAACGCACAGATCTTCTCCGACCACGACGGGCAGTTCCAGTTCACCCCGGTGACCCCGGAGGCCACGCCCGGCGATCCCGCGAAGGACGACAAGGCCGCGGCCAAGCCCGCGAACCAGCCCGTCAACGAGAAGTGCCCCGTCGCGGGCGCCCCGGCCAAGGCCGAGTTTGTCAGCACGTTCGAGGGCAAGACGATCGGCTTCTGCTGCCCCAACTGCAAGTCCAAGTTCGATGCGAACCCGGCACAGTTCAAGGCGAAGCTGCAGTAGCATGCTACGGTTCATAATGATCAAACCCACGCCCGATGAGCATGGGTTTTTTTGTAAACAGCTTGATTCGAATCAGCCGCGTGCGCCACTGTGCTACGCCTGCAGCCTAGGCCAAGCCCGCGCCCTCGGCCCGCCTATCCGGTAGCAGCAGGCCCGAGCCGGGTTCGTGCCAGTGTCGGTCGGATGATGACCCGGCATGGCGTGCGCGTGGCAGGCACCTCGCAGCGATGGAGTGCGGCCGATCGGTTTACACCCAGATGTTCATGAACAGGGCCTCCTCCTTGTTCTTGCCGAACAGCGTGCCGATCGTGGTCGTGACGAACTTGACCTCGTACTCGGGGTGGGCGTCCAGCCACTCGTTCACCTGGGTGTCCAGGTGGTCGATTGCGTCGAGCCGGAGCTTGGTGACAAACGTCTTGACGTGGATCGCGCCCTTGCCTGTGACGTTGGGCGTGCGGTTCCAGTGGTCTTCATGCGGCTTCCGCACGCCGAAAGCCTCGATCTTGGTGCTGCTCATCTCGGCCGGGTCCATCCCGCCGGTCGAGAGGTCGCCCACCTCGATCGGGTCCAGCTCATGATCGACGCCATCATCAATCACTTCGAGCTCTTCCAGTTCGTCGTCGTCCTCGGTCGGCATCGGCAACGCCTGGCTGAGCAGTTCGTCGTCCGTCGCGTGGCCATCTTTGTCGGGCATCGCAGGTCTCCAGAAAAGAGTATTGATTCTTCAAGAAGGGACGTGCAGTGTAAACCGCAAGCCCATCTAAAACAACAGTTTGCCGTGACGAAGCCCACGCTCGTCGAACGCGGGCTAGCACTGCTAGAATGAGCCGCTTCCTGCAACCCATCTCACGCCCGTACGGAGACAGGCATGACCGCCACGACGACCACGACCGCCAGCCCGAATCACAGCCACACCTCGCTCGCCGCGATCGACCCCGCCGTCGCCGAGATCATCGACAACGAAGCGAAGCGCCAGCAGAACACCCTCGAGATGATCGCCAGCGAGAACCACACCTCCGCCGCGGTCATGGAGGCCTGCGGCTCGGTCATGACCAACAAGTACGCCGAGGGCTACCCCGGCAAGCGGTACTACTCCGGCTGCGTCCACCACGACGAAGTCGAACAACTCGCCATCGACCGCGCCTGCGAGCTCTTCAACTGCAAGTTCGCCAACGTCCAGCCGCACTCCGGCGCGTCCGCCAACATCGCCATCCAGCTCGCGCTCTACGAGCCCGGCGACACCTTCGCCGCCATCGAGCTCTCCGATGGCGGGCACCTCACCCACGGCAGCCCCGTCAACATCAGCGGCAAGTGGCTCAACCCCGTCACCTACAACCTCGTCACCGACGAATCCAAAGACGACTGGGGCTACCTCGACTACGACTCCGTCGACGCCGTGTGCGCCGAGCACAAGCCGAAGGTGCTGATGTGCGGCTACTCCGCCTACCCGCGCACGATCGACTTCCCACGCTTCCGCGAGATCGCCGACAGGCACGGCTGCATCCTCTGGGCCGACATCGCGCATATCGCGGGCCTCGTCGCTGGCGATGCCCACCCCTCACCATTCCCGTACTGCGACGTCGTCACCACCACGACGCATAAGACCCTCCGCGGCCCGCGTGGCGGCCTGATCATGACCAACGACGAGGACCTCGCCAAACGGTTCAACAAGGCCGTCTTCCCCGGGACGCAGGGCGGCCCCCTGATGCACATCGTCGCGGCCAAGGCCGTCGCGTTTGGCGAAGCGCTCAAGCCCGAGTTCAAGGCCTACAACGCACAGGTCGTCGCCAACGCCAAACGCCTCGCCGACGAACTCAAGGCCAAGGGCTACAAGCTCGCGAGCAACGGTACGGACAACCACCTGGTCCTCATGGACCTCCGCCCGGTCGACCCCGACCTCACGGGCAAGGACGCGGCGCTCTGGCTCGAACAGGCCGGCATCATCGCGAACATGAACACCGTGCCGAACGAGACCCGCAGCCCGTTCAAGACGTCGGGCGTCCGTTTAGGCACCCCGGCCCTAACCACCCGCGGCCTGATCGAAGACGACATCGCCGAAGTCGCCGGCCTCATCGACCGCGCCATCCGCAGCAAGGGCGATGAAGCGGTCATCGCGGAAGTCAACAAGGACGTGCTAGCACTGTGCGAGCGTTTTCCGATGGGGCACTGATGCAATGGATCGTGAAGCGTGGCGACATCTTGGATGAGCCGGTAGATGTCCTGATCTGCTCGGCAAACCCTTTTTTGACACTCTCGGGTGGTGTTGGCGGAGCATTGTTGCAACGTTACGGAGACCATCTTCGTATCGAGCTCGAAGAAGTTTTGAAGTCAAGAAGCGTGAACTATGTTGACCGCGGCAGCGTTATTGTCACTTTCCCATCGGATACGCCCTACAAGTCAATCATCCATGCAGTCGCAGTTGACGGCATGTACGAATCGTCATCGCAAGTAATCACATCGGTAGTAAGACAGTCGCTGCACCACGCGATGGATGAAGGGGCAACCGATGTGGCGCTGACTGCTTTGGGGACCGGTTATGGTCGGCTGTCGCCCCAAGCATTTGCGGTGGGGGTCAAAGAACTGTGTGACGAAGTGTTTAGCCCGATTGAGCGGATTACGATCGTGATCAAGACAGCTGAAGAGGCCGAAAATATCCGACAGACGCTCGAATATTGCCAATAGGGGGTAAATAGTGACAGCTGTGATTGTTTTGACAGTATTTTCAATCGCCTTTCTGATCTTGTTCTTGATGTTCTCTTTCCGAAGCTATAAACGGCTAATTCTCAACCGCCACATCAACGCAGAGATCGTTCGCTACTACTGCGAAAAAGATTCAGACAGTGGCATGAATTACTACCCAGTCCTGCGTTTTAAAAATGATCATGATCAATGGGTCATCGCTATTTCGCCTGACTCAATGAGCCAGAAAACACTAACAATCGGTTCCGTGGTCACTGTCTCATACGACCCACTACGGCCCAAGCATGCTCCGATGCTAAGCTGGACAGAGAACTATCTACCCCAGATTGTTCTAGCAATTTTCGCCACGGTCACCACGTGGGGAGCGATAGTGAACTGGCTTAGGTTGATGTAGTCGGGAGTCAGCGAGTGGCCTGGTGCCATACCGCGTCCCGCACGGCGCTGTGTGCGAACTTTCCTTGACTCAACTTAGATAACTCGCACACAGCGCCCTGCGGCGGGTGGCCGGTGTGGAGGCTTGGCGCCCCCCCCGGAACGGATCTTCTTGAATCCATCAGCGCCGACCTGTTCCGGGGGGTTCGCTGACGCTCATCCCCGGGCACCCGAGCCTGTTCTTCCGGTATCTTTCACCCTATGGAATCCAACCTCACCAAAGCTGGCTGGCTGCTGCTGATCGTCTCGCTGATCCTGCTCGGCGGGGCGTGGTACGTCGCCAAGTTCGTCATCGGCTGGGAGTTCAGCACGCCCGGCTTCATCATCGGCGGCGGTATCGGCCTGATCGGCTGCGGGGCGGCCCTTCTCAACAAGCTCGGCATCGAGATCGTGCGGTAGCGCCGCGAATCGCCGCTTGGCGGCGCATGCTGCCCCTGGAACGAGTGATCTTGAATCTATCCACACTGCAGCCTTGTACAATCCTTGCGTCTCGTACCTTGGGGGCTTTGATCGATCATGAATGACTATGCCGAACTGATCACCGCAATCGCCCAGTTGCTCTGGCCGGTCCTGCTTGTCTTGGTGATTGTTCTCTTGCGGAAACGGATTATGGCGTTGCTTGACTCCGGCTCGGAGCTGATCATCGAGGGGTTTGGCACCAGGTTCGCCGTCAAGCCCGCCCAGACGCAGCGGACGCCGAAGACAGTCGCCAGCGACGATAAGGACCTGGTCCCGATCGATGAGACCGAGCCACTACCGGCCGATTATTACTT
This sequence comes from Planctomycetota bacterium, assembly GCA_039024275.1. Lineage (GTDB taxonomy): Bacteria > Planctomycetota > Phycisphaerae > Phycisphaerales > Phycisphaeraceae > JAHQVV01. The sequence continues at coordinate 9,570 of JBCDKD010000051.1, forward strand.
CATCAATCACACCTCTTTTTTACGCCCGGAGATGCAGGCCGATTTCATTCAGCGCACCGGTTTTGACGCGCCGCACTACGACATCCGGGTGGTTGTGGACTCGTATTACCGCGGTGCGCTGGGCCGTGTTGAGCACGTCGAGTACATCTTGCACAAGTCATACGAAGAGCCGAGGCGGATACGCTCGCAGAGAAAAGAGAAGTTCCAGCTCAAGGAAGTGGCCAACGGTGAGTATGTCTTGATCGCCAAGGTCTACCTGATCGACCGGAAGGAGCCCATCGTCCTTCAACGGTATATCACGCTCTGGGATTCGGGGCCCAGGATGACCGGCAAAGCTAAATAAAACACAGGCCTATCGGCCGCTGATGTCAGGCCGGTTTGACCCGGCTCTGTGTAGGCTTGGCGTATCACCCCCGGCCAGCGAGCCAACGCCTGTGCATCAAAACGTATGGCAGGTTAGCCCGCCACAGTAAACCACAACAGCTCATTTGCAGCCTTGTTCACGATCCGTTACGTTGCTGGTGTCGTCATCAGTTCTGGTTTACCCACCGAGTCTTTCCGAGGTCATAGACATGAGTTCCAGCGCAACAGCAGCACTTGCGGATATCGTTTCAAGCCTGTTTACCGAGCCGCTCAAGGGCTTTAATGATGCACAAATCCAGATCGTAGACCACTGGGTCCGGCTGCTTGGGCAGTTCGACACGGGTGCCGATCCCGCGGAGTACGCGACCGCCTTGAAGATGGCGCCGAAGTGGTCTGCTTCGTTGCGAGGCGATGTCTCGATTGTGTTGCGGCTCGCGACTCTCAAGCAGACGAAAGCCGGCGTGAGCCTCGGGGTCGGTGTCGGCCCGTTCCAGGCTTCCGGCTCGTTCGGTTTTATGTCGGAAACCGCTTCGGAAAGTGTTATTCAGGCACGTGCCGCGTACGTGGTTAGCAACGACGCGGGGGAGGTTGGGCTCGTCGATGTACTCAAAGACCTCGGCATTGTTGACCCGCTGGACCCGGGCGAGGTCGAGAACGCGGTAGCCAAACTCGGTACGCTCCAAAACGCGCTCCCGGCGCTGCCCGGCGACGATGGTGAAGGTTGATCTGGCCCGATCGCGACTACGAATACTGGAATGAATCATGCCTAAGCCATCCCCGGGCCGTAAGAAAAGCAAGAAGAAGAGCAAGCCTAAGAAGTCGGGTAATCAGTCTTCTTCATCTACTCCCGAAGACGTGGTTCTGAACATCTATGAGATGCTTGAGGAGCAGAAGTCTTCCACGAAAGACGCTGCCTCTAAGACCGGGCTCGAGGATATCGTCCTGGCCTTGCAGAAGTCATTCAGCCGGGTGAGCCGTGAATCGGGCAGCTTTCAATCTGATCACCCGGATGAAGCGGTCGCTTTTGTAGAGGGCCCGATCAAGTTTGCAATCACGATGAAGCTGAGCCCGGACGGCAATGATCGCTTGACCTACAACGAGCAGGGCGGCTTAGAGACAACCATCGAAGGCGTTATCAACCCAGACATCCGCTATGAAACCGATTCGAATCGCGGAGCTGATGCAGAATAAACATTGATTGGAGAGGCCTATGTCGGTCCTAAAAGTTGAGACAGAGCCGTTAGCCACCATGTTCAACAATATGGTGGATGAGATTTCGAAGGTACCGACCCCACCCGAGATCGTATCGGCCGTTGATGTGCGGATGACCCTGCGAATGAGCCATAAAAAAGGGTCGGGTCTTATCTGGACCAAGAGTTCTGATTCGTCCATCACGATCGAACTCGCGACCCGGATACAGCGATCAAAAGTAGAGGTCGTGCAATAGCACCGGTCAGCAGCCGGGGCCAACGGATGGCAAGGCGTACAGGCCCTGGCGCCTCCACCCGGACGAATACGCCTGGGTCTATCAGCACCCCATCCGTCCCGGGTGCTCCCGCCGCCTGTGCCCGGTCACCTCCTATGCTTTTACAAGTCTGAGAACACGTACGAGAAGTACGTACCACAGCGGGGGCCTATCGGGCCCCTGACACGCAAGAGGTTGATTGTCTGAACAGCCCCCGTGTTCTCGCGTCCGGCGTCCGTAGGCCGCCGGCTATTTCACACTTCTCGTATACGTTCTGGGGCGCTTGGCCTGCCGGGTGAAGCCTGGCGGTGTGGGACACGCTTGTGCCAGGTACAGTGCAAAATCTGCGTTTCTGGGCTTCGTGGTCGCGTCGTCCGTTAGTGTTAAAGGCATCTAGGTAAACGTATGAAACACCGCGATCTTTTAACGATCCTGTTCGGCTTGTATCTCGTCTGGACAGGGCTTTGGCGGAGTATCGAGGCGGCGGAATTCAAGCCCAACTCGTTCTGGTTCTGCCTGGTTCTTGGTGCTGTCGCGATCAGCGCGGGCTTCCTGTTCAGGCTGCAGAGGCGTTTGATCGCGTCCCTCATGGCGTCGTTTGTGGTCGCGGTGGTGCTCGGGTTCTACACGTCGGAGTTTATTACGAGTGCGGAGAAGGAAGCCAATTTCCGGGTTGGCTTCGTCATGATCGCGTCTCTTGCGGAGCTTGTGGTCGTACTTTTGCCGAACGTTCCGTCGTCTGATGCGGGCTGACGGCGTGCCGCCGTGACGCAGCCGATAGACTGACCCGATGCAGCAACCCAAAGTCTTGATGATCGGCCTGCGTTCGGACGCCGTAGATTTCGAGAAGTGGCCGCGGCTCTCGGCCGAGAAACTCGAGGCGGCGTTCGAGCGGGTGCTCGGCGAGATGGCGGGTGCGGGTTTTGATGCGCGGTGGTGCCTGACCGATACGGGCGAGACCGCGGAGGGGCAGGTGCTGGATGAACTCAGGGCGGTGGGGCCCGACGTGGTGCTGATCGGCGCGGGGCTGCGGACGGACCCGGAGCACTTCCTGCTGTTTGAGCGGGTGATCAACGCGGTGCACGGGGCGGCGACGGACGCGAAGATCGCGTTCAACACGCTGCCCTACGACTCGGTCGAGGCGGTCCGGCGCTGGGTGTGATGGCCGCGTTTGTAAGCCATGGCATAGACTGATGGGCTATGCCAGAGAACCCCGCCGACGTGATGGAACAAGCGATCCGCGCCCGCAAGACCGAGAAGGTGCTTGCAAAGCTGGAGGACCACCGGCCTGTGCCGGACGGGGTCGACGCGCTGCGTCGGCCACAGGTGCTTGATGCGGTCAAGACCGCGGGCTGGGCGCCGTTCCACTTTGCGAGGCAGGCGGGCATCGCCGAGCCTTGGCGGGCGCACGTGCTTTGGCACGACCAGGCGATCAAGACGGCGCACCACCTGCGGGACGGCCTTGGTGACGGTTCCAAGCTGCCGCTGCTGCTCGCGGGCTGCAGCGCGTGTGTTGTCGTGACCTGGCTCCCGGAGTTTGACGGCCAACATGACAAGCCGCTCAAGCCGCAGGTGATCGAGGAGCAGCGCACCCGCGATGAGGAGCACCTCGCCGCGGCATCCGCCATGGTCCAGAACCTGATGCTGGTCCTCACCGCGCACGGCATGGGCACGTACTGGTCCAGCGGCGGGGCGCTGCGCAAGCCCCACCTGTTCGACTACCTCGGCATCCCCAAAGAAGAACGCTTCCTCGCCGGCGTCTTCGTCGAATATCCCGAGATGATGGACGGCCCAAAGCAGCGCAAGCCCGGCAGCCACCGCGGCAAACGCAGTGACGCATGGATCCGTGAAGTCATGGTTTGATCACGACCTCGATCTCGTAGCTCTCATCCCCGCCCTTCTTCAGCACGCGCAGGCCGAACGGCGCGGCGTCGTTTTCGAAGCGGTCGCCCTCGTGGTACGCGGCGTCCAGCTTGTCTGCGCGCGGGTAGAGGACCAGGGGGTTGAACCCGGTGGGGATCGTCGCGTCGACTGAATAGACCAGCACCCCGCGCGGCTTGGGTATATCGCCGCGCGGCTGCAGGTACTGGGCCACCTCGATCACGTACGCCTTGCTCGGGTTGGCTGTGTCTTCACCCGTTGCGGGGACGACGACCATCGAGATGCCATCGTCGGCGTTGAGCGGGGTCACGGTCATAATGTGCGTGCCTTGCGTGAGGTACGTCTTCCGGTTGTCGTCGAGCCACTCGAGTTTGTGGCGGTGCCAGCCGATAAAGCCGGTCGCGGTGCGCGTGCTGGACATGATGTCCCAAGGGCCGAGCGGGTTTTTCGGGGTCCCCTCCGGGACGCGCCAGCCGTAGGTGTACAGGTCCGGCAGGCCCATGCAGTGCGCGAGCTCGTGGGCGAGGACGTACGGGCTCCGGCTGCCCTGGTTGAGCGCGACGTTGATCTTCTGCCCGCGGTGGGGGATCGCTTCGTCGTCGCGTTCGCCAAACGCGAAGTTGCCCTTCGCGGTCATCAAGACCATCGTGTAGTCGTAGGCGTTGAAGTCGACCTCCGGATAGAGCGCGAACGCGTCGAGGAACATCTCTCGGTGGCCCTCGGTCGTCGCGGGGTCGTACGACTGGTGCCCCTTCGGCATCGTGCGCCAGCCTGGGACCTGCGTGATGTCTAGGGTGAGCTTGCCGTACGAGTTCTGCTTGAAGATCTGTTGGAAAGTGCCCTCTTCGGGCGTCCCGCCGAGGACCTTCGCGGCCCGCTGCTCGGTGGTCTCTTCGTTCGCGGGGCGGTCGGGGAAGTCGCAGTAGACGATGATCACGGACTTGCTGCCCAGCGCATCGTCGTAGATCAGCGGGTCGTTGGGCCCCTCGGTCTTGTAGACATCGCCCTGTGGGTCCAGCAGCGGGACCGGGTTGGTCGCGGGGGCGGTCGAGCAGCCGAGGAGCAGGGCGGCGGGCAAAACGAGCGTGATCAGTCGTTTCAGCATGTTCATGAGGACTATCGGGTCCCGTAAGGATTACGGTTTGCTTTACGGCCCCGTGTGGTCGATAATTTAAGGCATGAAGACAGGCCGCTCCAAGCCGATCCCGCTGCCCAGCGCGTTGCTCGCGCTGTCGGTCGCGGTCTGCCTTGGCGCGGCGGGCACGGTCGAGGCCTCTGCGCTCCGCACGGCCAGCTCCACCAAGTCTGAACAACGCGAGACGCTCGAGCACCTGCTTGAGGCCATCCAGCAGGCGGCCAAGAAGCTGACCGATCGGCTTGACAGCCAGGTTGCGGCCCTGCCCGGCCAGACGTTGGCGCCTTCCGAAATAGCCGCCGATCAGACCTTCATCACGACCGGCAATGACCACCCGGCAGGCCCCCTCCTCCGTGAAGCATTGCTGAACTTGCCGCCCCCGGCCTGCTGAGCCGATGCCGCAGTTTTTTCATTGGCTCGCGCGCGTTTGATGCGAGCCCCCTCCCCGACCCAACCCAACGAATCCGCCGCCACCGAACGCCCGCTTGCGTCTTCGGTCCAGTGGTTTATCTCAAGGCAATGCCATGTTTACCCAAAAGATCAGCAACTCTTTGTCCAAGGTCTTCGGCTCACGCAACGACCGGATGATCAAGAAGTACAACCAGCGTGTCGCGTCGATCAACGCGCTCGAAGACCAGGTCAGCAGCCTCACCGACGCCGAGCTCAAGGCCAAGACCACCGAGTTCCGCGAACGCTCCGAGAAGGGCGAGTCTGACCAGGACACGCTCCCCGAAGTCATGGCCGTCGCCCGCGAGGCGATGGACCGGTTCGTCGGTATCCGCAGCATCCTCAACCCGGCATTTGATTTTGATCCCCAGCAGCTCCCGCCGGACCTGGCCAAGGTGTACGGCGAGCTCAAGGCGGAAGCCGAAACGCTTGAGCCGGTGCACGTGCAGGGCGGGATGCCCGCGCCGGGGTACCTGCAGGTCGAGTTCCCGGTCGAGCTCTACCAGGCGGTCAAGGCGCTGTACCCCGAGTCGCGGCCGCCGTTTCGCTGCCGGCCGTTCGACGTGCAGCTCATCGGCGGCATGGTGCTGGGCGAGGGCAAGATCGCCGAGATGCGCACCGGCGAGGGCAAGACGATCGTCGGCCCGCTCGCGTGCTACGTCGCCTGCTGCCAGTCCCTGACCTGCCACGTCGTCACCGTCAACGACTACCTCGTCCAGCGCGACCGCGACTGGGTCTTCCCGTTCTATTACGGGCTCGGCCTGACCGTCGGCGCCACCCACCCGCAGCACGAGTTCGAGAAGCAGCTCGCCGAGTACGTCAAGACCACGGGCCACGAATACTTCGGCAAAGAGCTCACGCCCCGAGACCAGTTCTTCGGCGCACAAGAGCTCAAGAAGCAGGCCTACGGCTGCGACGTGCTGTACGCGACCAACAGCGAGCTCGGCTTCGACTACCTCCGCGACAACATGAAACGCACCAGCGAGGAGCAGGTCCAGAAGAAACGCGACTTTGTGATTATCGACGAGGTCGACTCGATCCTGATCGACGAGGCGCGGACGCCTTTGATCATCTCTGGCCCCAAGTATGCCGAGGACAACAAGCCGCCGTACGAGCTGGCGGACACGGTCGCCCGGCACCTGATGCAGATGCAGAAGCCTTGGGCCGCCGTCGACGACCGCGTCAAGGCCAAGGAAGTCGAGATCAAGCGGCTGGAGGGCGACATCCGGAACACCCGCGACAAGTCGCTGATCGGCCCGATGCGCGAGAAGATCAAGACCCTCACCGCCGAGATGGGGCAGATCGAAGACGAGCGCGATAAGCATATCCAGTACTTCGAGGTCGAGCGCGAGAAGAAGGCCGCGCACCTGACCCACGAGGGCGTCGCCGAGGCGCAGAAGAAGGCGGGTATCGGCTCGTTCTACGTCGGGCAGAACATGGAGTTCCCGCACCTGCTGGAGAACGCGCTGCGCGGCCACGCGATCTACCAGAACAACAAGGACTACGTCGTCCACCAGGGCGAGGTCGTCATCGTCGACGAGTTCACCGGGCGTATGATGATCGGCCGGCAGTGGTCTGATGGCTTGCACCAGGCGATCGAGTGCAAAGAGAAGGTCAAGATCAAGGACGAGACCCAGACGCTGGCGACCGTCACGATCCAGAACTTCTTCAAGCTCTACAAACGCCTCGCGGGCATGACGGGGACCGCGATTACCGAGGCGACCGAGTTCATGGAGATCTACAAGCTCGACGTCGTGGCCGTGCCGACGAACCGCCCGATCGCCCGCGAAGACCGCAACGACCTGATCTTCCCGTCGGAGAAGGACAAGTGGGAGGCGATCCTCGACGAGATCAAGCGGATGCACGACATCGGGCGGCCCGTGCTGGTGGGTACGACCAGCGTCGAGACCAGCGAAGACCTAAGCCGACGCCTGACCAAGAAGTACGCGATCAAGCACGAGGTGCTCAACGCGAAGCAGCACGAGCGCGAGGGCAACATCGTTGAAGACGCGGGCCAGCTCGGCTCGGTCATGATCGCGACCAATATGGCCGGCCGGGGCACCGACATCAAGCTCCGCCCGATCGAGCGCGAAGAACTCGTCAAGCACTGGCAGACACGCGGCCTGCTCCCGGCTAACGCCAAGCCCGAGATGAGCGATGACGAACTCGTCGGCCAGGCGTACCGGCAGATGGCGATGACCCAGCTGGGGCTCAAGAAGAACGATGTCAAAGACTTGTCTGATCAGGAGCTCCGCGTGCGCCTCCTGCGGGCGTGGGCCTTTGAGATCGCCCAGCTCAGCGGCCGTGGCAAGTCGGGCGAGGCGGCCTACGCCGACCTCTCTGCCGAGGAATGCATCGACTTCATCGACGGCTGCAGCGACTACGACCGGCTGATGCTCGGCATCCACGACCTGCACAAGCTCAGGCTGTATGACTCGGCCGAGGGCATGGGCGGGCTGCACATCGTCGGCACCGAGCGGCACGAGTCGCGCCGGATCGACAACCAACTCCGCGGCCGATCAGGCCGGCAGGGCGACAACGGCTCGTCCCGCTTCTTCCTCTCGCTCGAAGACGGGCTGATGAAGATGTTCGCCGGCGGCAAAACCTTGACCCTGCTGTCCAAGGCTGGCTTCAAAGAAGGCACCGCGCTCGACTCGGGTATGGTCTCCCGAGCCGTCGAACGTGCTCAGCGCAAGGTCGAGCAGCAGAACTACGAACGCCGCAAGAGCCTGCTCGAATACGACGAAGTGATGGAGCACCAGCGTGGCGAGTTCTACGGCACCCGGCAGCAGGTCCTCAACAACGAGGGCATCGACCGGATGATCTTCGACTACATCGCCGACGCGGTCGAAGACGCCGCGACGGAGTACCTCGACAAGAACTACGCGCGGGAGCAGGTCGCCGAGTGGGCCCGCCAGCAGCTCGACGTCAACGTCGACCCGGTCAAGCTGCACCTCGACGACGCGGAAGACCTGGAACGCACGATCCGCGGCGCCGCGCAGGAAGAGGTCCGCACGATCGTCGATGTCACGCTTGGCGAATACATGAGCAACGATGTGCCCCCCGAGGAGTGGGACCTCAAGTCGCTGTCCGAGTGGGCCAAGACCAAGTTCAACGTCAACCTGCCCAAGAACCGGCTGATGCAGATGAACGTCGACGAGGTCAGCGAGGCGATCGTCGCCGGCGGGCAGGAGGCCCTTGAAGGCGCGGACCTGACCGGCCTGTCGAAATACCTCGACCCGCTGCTGGGCGCGAAGGACCTGCAGTCCTGGGCCGAGCAGAAGTTCGAGATCAAGCTCGACCCCGAGAAGGTCCAGGCGATGATGCAGGACGACAAGACCGGCTTCGAGCAGGTGGTCGCGTCGATCCTCTCCGAGGCCCGCGATAAGTACGAGCAGCGCGAAATCGACTACCCCGTCCAGTTCATCATGGACCTCTTCGAGCAGGGCGCCCAGCAGGACCAGAACTGGGCGATGGACCGGCTGTACAACTGGTGCAAGCAGCGGTTCGGCTACGAAGATCAGAACGCGTTCATCCAGGACCTCGACGGCAAGGTCGTTCGCGATGTGTTGAAAGGAAAGATGACGGACTGGATCAAAGACGGCGGCAAGCTCGACGAACTCGCCCAGCAGAAAGGGGCCGAGCTCACCGACGACCGGGCCCTGCGTGAATACGTGCAGGAGCGCTTCGGGCAGGTGGTGACGGACGAAGAGCTGGCCGAGCACGCCGGGGACCGCGCGGGCCTGATCAAGTCCAAGGCGGACGCACTGTTCCGCAGCGAGCTGTCCGCGTTGGAGGCGGAGGTCCTGCGGACCATCCTCGACCAGGCGTGGAAGGACCACCTCTTCGAGATGGACCAGCTCAAGAGCTCGATCAACCTGCGCGGCTACGCCCAGCAGGACCCGCGCATCGAGTACAAACGCGAGGGGGCAAGGACCTACCGCGAGATGCAGGCCTCGGTCCGCGACAAGGTGACCGAACTGGCATTCCGCGCTCGCCTGCAGCCGAATGTGCAGCTCAACGACGTCTACGGCAAGCAGATGAACACCTCCCACCCCGACGCGAACGCTCGGCCCGGCTCGGGCGGCGGCAAGCCGGCGCAGCCAGGTCAAACCACCAACCGCGGCGAGTCCGGCGGCGACGGCGAGAAGCGTCCGCTTAGCCGAAAGCAACGTCGTGCGCAGGAGGCGCGGAAGCGCAAGGGCAGGTGAGCCGGCGACATTAGTTTGATTCGGTTGGTATGCCGTTCGCAGCCATTCGTTTATAGATGGACGCGCGAATGATTGGTAGAAAAACAATCCAAACCAAAAACCCAGCGGCTGGTGTGATGGCATACCCCCATTCTGGCAGTGGTTCGCTATACACATCAAAGTCGCCCAGTTCGTGCACAGCAGCAAATCTTGGTGGATCCGATGAATGGCTAAGCATGTCATCGTATCGATTTTGATCAATCAGGGCATCTCTAGAAATTACTTCGAAATCTGCAGCGATCCTCTCTGCAAGCACGATCGCTTGTTTTATATCCTGTTTCAATGCCTGATCCACGGTCACACGACTGCTTTTTTTGTAAAGCGGCTCCAGCATGTAATCCAGTGTTGTTTTATCTTCGGGTGGAGCCGCTTCCCCATGATGATTATTCACGGTCTGGTAGCTCGCTCTCGTGTCTGTTGGGGGATTGGTAAGTTTTTGTGTATCTGCAGCGATTGTGGCGATCGTAGCCGTATAGCCCTCCGCGTCGAACAACTCGATACATACGTACTTCAATGGAAGCTCTTCTTTGTCCTGCAAAGAAAACCAGTTTCGACTTTCACCATAGCCCGTGATATAGATCGATACTCCGCTGCCTGATACCGCTTCTTCCAGCACCAGCAGATCGCGGAAGCCATCATAATGGCACAGTATTTGGTAGCGGTACTCGGAATAGATAATCACTCCCGATAGTGTGATCGTTGCCATGAACCACGACCAGGCTAATACGGCAATGACCGCTGGTCCTCGGTTTGGTTTGCCAATCGGCCAAACGCCTTTTCGTTCGAGATCTCTACCACATTCCGGACATGAAGCCCCTGTGCTGGCTCTGAGATCGTAATCACACCTTCTGCACCTTGGTCCACTTTTATCTCTTCGATCGATACGTTTAAAGATGAAGTAGATTGGAATAGAAACGATCAAAAAACCGATCGTCATGGCGATTGTGACGAGAAGAAATTGCTCCCAGATGAATGCATGTGCCCTTGTTGACATAATCAATCATCATAACTTGAAGCTCAAAGCAGCCTCGCAATCACCGAGTCCGCGACAAACACCCCTTTGCGTGTCAGGCGGAGACGGCCTTCGGCGCGCTCGAGCAGCCCGAGATCGACCCATTCGTTCGCGGTCTCGCGCTGGTCGTTGCGCAGGGCGGGGTGCCCGTCGAACCACTGTGCATCGATGCCCTCACTCAGGCGCAGGCCCAGCATCAACTGCTCGGCGAAGCGGCCGCTCGCGTCGGGCTGCTCGTAGTCCAGGATCGGCGGTGTCGGCGAGCGATCGAGGTACTGGCTTAGGTTCGGGGCGTTGCGCCAGCGTTGGCCGTCAATGTGCGATGCCGCAGAGGGGCCCACGCCCAGCCAGTTCTTGTTGTGCCAGTACGCGAGGTTGTGCTGGCAGCGGTAGTCGGTGTCGGGGTCGGTCAAAGCCCAGTTGCTGACCTCGTAGTGGGCGTAGCCCGCAGACTCGAGTTTGGTCAGGACCAGTTCGAACATGTCCCGTTCGAGGTCTTCATCGACGCGGCCGACTTGGCCGACGCGGAGCTTTGCGGTCAGCGGGGTGTGGGGCTCGTAGGTCAGGCCGTAGGTCGAGAGGTGGGGCGGCTTGAGCGTGAGCAGGGCGTCCAGGTCGCGATCGAGCATCGCGAGCGTCTGGCCCGGGATAGCAAAAATGAGGTCCAGTGACAGGTTTGTCAGCCCGGCCTCACGGCAGACCTGCACCGTCCGCGGTACGCTCTCCGGGTCGTGCCAGCGCTCAAGGGCCTTGAGCGAGTCCCGATCGAACGACTGGGCACCGACCGAGACGCGGTTGACCCCGCCGTCGGCGAGGGCCTGCATCAACTGGGGCGTGACCGTTTCGGGGTTGGCCTCGACGGTAAATTCCTGGGCCTGATTTTGTATCCCAAGCCGCTGCATCTGCTCCAGCAACTGCTCCCAGAGCGGCTGCCTGAGGTAGGTCGGCGTGCCCCCACCGGCGAAGATCGTTTGGGGCCGGATGGCGGACTGCTCGGCACGAAACAAGAGTTCACCCATGAGGGCACGATTGAACGCCTCTTGCCTCGGCGCACCCCGGCCTTTCGGCTCAACAACGCTGTAGAAATCGCAGTAATGGCACTTGTGAAAGCAGAACGGCAGGTGGAGGTATAGGGCGTTAACCTGCTGGTTTTCAGCCAATTCCGGGGGTTTTGTCCCTTGAGCGATACTGCCGGGCTGTTGCTGATGGACGTCTATTGGGGTACACTCAACTGGCTATATAGTCGGGTTTGCAGGTGAAACGAAGGAAAGGCGGCCGAGGGTCGAAATGGCGAATCTTGCTCTGGCGATGTTCAAGTCTGATGGTACCCGGCGGGACTTCCCGCTGGTGAAAAATCGCGTCGTCATCGGCCGGAAAGTCAACTGCGACCTACGCATCCCGCTTACCAGCGTCTCCCGCCAGCACTGCGAACTCACCGTCGACGAGGGTATTGTCTCCGTTAAGGACCTCGGCTCAAGCAACGGCACCTACCACAACTCCGTCCGTGTCCAGGAAGCCAACCTCTCCGCCGGCGATGAACTTGTCGTCGGCCCGGTCGTGTTCACGCTGATTGTCGATGGCCAGCCCTCGGATATCAAGCCCGTCCGCACGATCGTAAAGAACGATAGTTCCGGCACCCCGATTTCGACGCCTCCCACAGGCTCGGCGGCGGCCCCGTCCGCTACGGCGGAGCCCGAGGTCGAACTCGAGGTCGATGACGACCTGGACCTGCCCGACCTTATCGAGGACGAAGCGGAGGGCTCATCGATCGAGTTGGACGACGACCCGATCACGGCACTTGAGTCGCTCGCCAATAGCGATGATTCGGACGAGTTCGACGACATCGAGTTCTTCCTGGATGACGACGATGACCGCTGAGCCCGGTCGCGGCGCCTGATCCCGTCACCTGATCCCGTCACAGAATCGATTTGATCAGTCTTCTTGCTCGGCTGGCTCGGCGGACGCCTGAGCCGGCGCGGGCTTGCTGCCGGTGTTTTTAGTGGGCACCTGGATACGGGTGCCGCACAGCCGGCAGCGGACGTTCTTGCCGCGCGCGGTGATGGGCACCGCCAGAAGGGTCCGGCAACGCAGGTTCGGGCACATGAGTCGGATCGAAGTATTGGCCATCTGGCGTTCCACGTGGTTCCCCCGGTGGCTTACACAGTATCGATCGGATCGCCGGCCGACTTCACAACGATTCAGCGGCCCGATCCTGCTCTTTAGCCGATTATCGGGCGGCATCAAACCTCTACGGATTGACCTTCGGAGGCGATCGGGTCGATATCATCCGCATTCCATGCAACCACGCCGACCCCTCCAGAGACCAACACAATGACATGGGAAAGCTGGGTGATGCTCGGCCTGTTGGCTCTGATGGCGATCACGATCCTCCGCGGACTGGCCGGGGCGGACACCGTGCTGCTCGCGGGGCTGGCGATCGTGATGGGGCTGGGTGCGGTGTCGAAGAGGCTTGGCCTGAACTCGCCCCAGGTCAACTTCCCGGAGGCCCCGCAAGCCGTCGCGGGTTTCGGCTCGAAGGCCGTTGTCACGATCGGTGTGCTGTTCGTGATCGCGGAGGGCCTGCGTCAGACCGGGGCGATGGCGATGGTCACCCGCCCGCTGCTGGGCCGGCCTAGGTCGCTGCCGGTGGCACAGACCCGGCTGATGCTGCCCGTCGCGGCGCTTAGCGCGTTTCTGAATAACACGCCTATCGTCGCCATGCTGATGCCGATCGTTACCGATTGGTGCCGACGCACCGGCATGAGCCCGAGCAAACTCTTCATCCCCCTGAGTTACGCCGCGATCATGGGCGGGTCCTGCTCGCTGATCGGCACAGCGACGAACGTCTTTGTCGCCGCCGAGTACGGCGATGCGCTCAGCAGCAACCAGGTCACCGGCGCGAACCTCGGCATGTTCTCCATTACCGCGGTCGGCTTGCCCGCGGCGATCGTCGGGATCGGCTATATCCTGCTCACATCGCGTTGGCTCCTGCCGGACCACCCGACCATGGGCGACGAGAACGACGCCCGGCAGTACACCTTCGAGATGGAGGTGGAGTCTGACAGCCCCTTCGACGGCCAGACGATCGAGCAAGCCGGCCTGCGCAACCTGCCCGGCGGCTACCTCATCGGCATCGAGCGTGGCGGCGAACGCCGCGTTGCGGTCGCGCCCTCGACCGTGCTGCACAGCAACGACGTGCTTATTTTTGCCGGCGAACTCGACTCGATGCAGGACCTTAAGCAGATCAACGGCCTGACGCCAGCGACCCGCAAGCAGGCCAGCAAGCTTCCCGAAAACCTGGAACTGATCGAGGCGGTGCTTAGTGACCGTAGCCCATTGGCGGGTAAAAGCGTCAAGGAGGGCGGCTTCCGCTCGGTTTATAACGCCGTGGTGATCGCGGTCCACCGCGGTGGCGAGCGGCTCGAAGCCAAGATCGGCGACATCGTCTTGCGGGCGGGCGACACGCTGCTGCTCGAGGCCGACACGCAGTTCGTTTCACGCCACCGCAACCGCCAGGATTTTTATTACCTCAACGCCCTCGGTGCCGCCCAGCGCTACCGAAGCAGCCGGGCGTGGGTCGCACTGTCGGTCCTGCTCGCGATCGTGCTGCTCGCCACAACCGGGGTTATGGAACTGGTGACCGCGGCCCTGCTCGGCGGGGGCATCATGGTGGCCGCGGGCTGCTGCTCGCCTTATGAGGCGAGGCAATCCATCAACTGGCGTGTATTGCTGATGATGGGTGCTGCGATCGGGTTCGGCGAAGCGATGTACACGACCGGCGTCGCCGCGGAGGCCGCCAACGCGATCATCGGGCTCATGCCTGCAGGCCAACCGATCTACACCCTCGCCGCGATCTACGTCGTTGCGATGGTGCTGACCTCGATCATCGGCCCCGTACCGACGGCGGGCCTGTTGTTCCCTGTCCTCGTCGCGATCGCGGGCCCGAGCGGGCTCAACTGCAACTTCACGCCCTTCGCCGTCACGCTGATGATGACCGCCGCCGCCAGTTTCGCTTCGCCCAGCGCGTACCAGACCAACCTGATGGTCGCGAACGCGGGCGGCTACAAGCCGGTCGATTTCCTGCGCGTTGGCCTGCCGCTGAACATCCTCGTGATGATCACGACCTTGCTGATCGCGCCGAAGGTCTGGCCGTTCTAATCGTTCTTGTTTTTCGCACGCCCCCGCGCCGGCTGCTTAGAGGGGTCTAGCTTGGGGTCTACATCGCCCCGCGGTGGTAGGCGACGCGCATCCACTTCATCCGCTTCGCGACGCCCCGTAACTTTGACCTGCACCTTCCGGAATGCCGGCCCCTTGTGCCCCTCGATCAGCTTCCTTTCCAACCCACCACGCAACAGCCGATCGATCTCAAAGTGCGCTGCGGCGTTGTCCACCTCCGCGTGCAATACGCCCCGGCTGAGCCCAACCAGGCGCGACCGCTGCACCAACCGATCAGGCAGCAACTCCGCCCAAAGCTCCGCCAGGTCGCCTAGTTGCTTGTACGGCTTGGCGACCTCACGCTTGAACTGCTCAGCCAGGAAGCCAAGCGACAGGTCGCGCTTGGGCAGCCCGCGGTGTTTCTGCAAGCGATCAAGATGGTCCTGTACCGGGTCGGTTGCCATGCGGTCATCCTATCCGCCGATAGAATCCCTGCATGAATATTGTCCTCCTCGGCTACCGTGGCTCCGGCAAGACCTCCATCGGCAGGCAGCTCGCCAACGAACTCTGGAAAGACTTCGTCGACCTCGATGACCAGACCCGCAAGCGGTTCAACAACCAGACCATCGCGGAGATCTGGGAGCAGTATGGCGAGGCGGGCTTTCGACAGGCCGAGGCCGAAGCCGCTGCCGAGCAGTTCGCCAAAGAGGGCCTCGTCATCGCCACCGGCGGCGGGATCCTCACCCACGATGCGGGCAAGGAGGCGGTGACCTCTGCCGAAAACGCGACCAGGATCTACCTCGCTTGCTCGGCGGAAACCCTGGCCGGCCGTATCGCTGAAGACACCAAAACCACGGAAGAGCGGCCTTCTCTGACAGGAGCGGCAGACGCCTCCGCCGAGGTCGAAGAGGTGCTCGTACAGCGTGACCCGGCCTACCGAGAGGTCGCCGATATCGTCTTTGATGTGACCTTCTGCTCGATCGACGAGGCGGTCCGGCACCTGATCGCGAAGCTTTAGCGTTTGGTTAGCCGCCGGGCCACGCCCGGGCGGTCAAAGCTCTGCAACATATCAAACTGTTCGACCGCCCGCGTATGACGCGGCGGCTACGTGAGACAGTTCAGAACCGATCGATCGAGAACTGCTTCAGATCGATATGCGGCTCGCCACCGCTGAGCATTTCATCGACAAGCTTGCCCGTCGCCGAGCCCATCGACAGCCCGAGCATGTTGTGGCCCGCGGCGACCGCCACGTTGCTCATCGCCGGGCTCTTATCGATCACCGGCTTGCCGTCGTAAGTCATCGGACGCCAGCCGTACCACTGCTCTTCTTCCGGCTCGCAGTAGGGCTCTTTCAGATAGATCGATGCGCCACGCTTGAGTGCGCCCAGCCGTTCTTTATTGATGGTGCTGTCGTAGCCCGCGAACTCCATCGTCGAGCCCAACCGATACCCGGTTTTGAACGGCGTCGCGATCACCTTCTGCTCCATGAACGCCAGCGGGGCGGTCGGGCATGTCTCCGGCCTGGGGTACGTGATCGAGTACCCCTTGCCCGGCTGGATCGGCACTCTCGCGCCGATCCACTCATTCAGCTTCGGCGTCCACGCCCCGGTCGCCAGCACGTAATGGTCGGCTTCCATCTCATTTGCGTCAGTAAGTAGCGCGAGGGCTTTACCGTGCTGAGCCGCAAACCCCGTGATCGTAATGCCTTCTTCGATTTTCACGCCCATGCGCTGCAGCACATCCCTGAGCCCTTGCATCAGCTTGTCCGGCCGGAGGTGCGCGTCCATCTTGTAGTACCACGCACCCGCCGTCGTGCCGGGCTTGATTGATGGCTCGCGCGACTCCATCTCCTCGCCGCTGATACGCTCTGCACCGAGGTCGAACTGCTTCAGCCACTTATCGCTTTTGATGTAGCTGTCCATCCCCGCCTCGCTCTGGTAGATGAAGTACGCACCGCGGTCTTCCCATTCGCAGTCGATCCCCTCGGCCTCGAGCATGTCGCGGTACAGCGTTACCGACGACTGCAGCAGCGCGTGTCGGCCCGCCGCCGCCTCAAGCATCGGGGCTTCCTTGCAGCGCAGCGCAAACTTCATCAGCCACGCAAACAACGCCGGGTCGAACCGTGGCGCGACACGCAGCGGAGCATCCCGCTTGAACATCATCGGCAGCGTCTTGGCGATCGTGCCCGGCACGGCCAATGGCAAGGCGTGGCTCGGCGAAATCAGCCCACAGTTGCCATGCGAACACGCCGCACCGATCGTCTCACGCTCGACGACCGTGACGTCCCAGCCGCTCTTCCGAAGGTAATACGCGCAGCACGCCCCGATCACGCCGCCGCCCACAACAATCACACTGCCATCTGCCACAATACAACTCACACTGGTAAACGCGGCATGATAGGCTTGCACAACGATCCGAGCGAATCGTCCACGCTTGGCAGCCGCCGCGTCACCACACGGGCGGACAAACGCTCTCCAACTCGTCCGCCTGGTCGTGGACCGGCGGCTACAAGTGAATCCACTTTCATGCTCACACCCCCCGACCCAACCACCGCCATCCTCATGGCCGGCATCCCCGCCACCAACCGCTCGCTCTACCACGCGATCCGCTTCAATGTCGCCGACCCCGCCGCGCTGATCGTCACGCAGCAGGGCGATGCCGGCCAACGGTTGCTGATCCTCCGCGATATCGAGATGGATCGTGCCCGGCAGCACGCCGCCGCAGACCAAGTCGCCTGCCCCGCGGACTTCGCGACGGACTCAGGACTCTCAGGCGACCGTGAGACCGCCACCGCCCAAGCCGTCGCCCAGGCCGTGGTCCGAGCCGGCTGCAACCGCGTCATCGCCGACCGCACGCTCCCGCTGAGCTTCGCCGACGAACTGCTGCGCCAGAATATCATCATCGAGTATGACCCCGACCTCGGCGTCACCAACCGCCGAGCAAAAACCGAAGAAGAGATCGCCCACCTCCGCCAGGCCCAGCACGCCACCGAGCGCGCGATGGAGATGGCCTGCACGATGGTCGGTAAAGCCACCGCTGACGCGAAAGGACAACTGCAACTGCAAGGCGACGTCTTGACAGCGGAGAGCATCCGACTCGCCATCGACGTCTTCCTCCTTACCCACGGCTACACCAACCCCCGCTCCATCGTCGCCCCCGGAAGCCAAGGCAGCGATTGCCATGCGTTAGGCGAAGGCCCCATCAAGACCGGCCACCCCGTCATCATCGACATCTTCCCGCAGAACCGACAGACCAAGTACAACGGCGACTGCACCCGCACCGTCGTCCACGGCGACATCCCCGACGAAATCGCCAACATGCACAAGGCCGTGCTCGACGCCAAGGCCGATGCACAAGCCGTGACCAAGCCCGGTGCCACCGGCGAAGACGTCCACCTCGCCACCACCGCAGCCATCCAGCAGCACGGCTACGCCATGGGCTTCCCCACCGACGACCACCCCACCACCATGCCCCACGGCACCGGCCACGGCATCGGCCTGGACGTCCACGAACCCCCGCTCCTCGACCTCAAAGGACCCGAGCTCATCATCGGCGACGCCCTCACCATCGAGCCAGGCCTCTACAACCGACACCTCGGCGGCGTCCGCGTCGAAGACCTCGTCATCGTCACCCAAACCGGCTGCGAGAACCTCAACCTCCTGCAACAAGGGCTCGAATGGTCTTGACCAGGAGCAGGTGACTGCCTTGTCAGAGCACGAAGCGTCAACGAGTGGCACTAAGCCGCAGAAAACTCATGCCGGTCGCTCACGCTTCGTACTCTGATAAAGAGGGACTATCCCTTTTCCGGCTCTAATAACCGGTATTAGGCGATCAACCACCTGATTACCAATTGATCGGTGTTGGAGGGGCACCGACCCGGATATAGTTGCGGTGCCATTTAAGGCTCCATAAGTCGACGATGGGTACATAGTTCGCCGACCCATCATCGAAGGAGACATTGATCCCCTTGTTGTGGCGGTACATCTGGATCCGGCCCATATCGCGAGAAAAATCGGGGCTGTCTTTATTAAACGTGGCGGTCGGGTTGACCGCATGGCCTAGCCCACCGACCGGGCCGTACCCGGGGTTCGCACCGTACCAGGCACAGTCGAAGTAGAGTGGGATCCGGTCAGTCGTGCCAACGGCTGGTGTGGCACCGGCCTTGCGCCAATGGGAGTCTGGCTCGCCTCGCCATCCATTCTCTAATAGCGTACTCCCTGAGCCCGGCACCAATTCGTTGACCCAGTGGTTAATGCCGTAGCTACCGATCTCACTAGGCCTGTTATTAAACTGTGGTGCAGGCCCAAAATGCTCGAATGTATTGCCGTAACCCTGGGTCGGCCCTGATATGTTTTTGGTCGGCGTGGCAGCCTCGGGGCAAAGCCTAGCCTCGGAGAGGTCGCTACCGCTGAGCCGGTCAAGCTGGGTCATCCAACTCTCCTTTTCGAATCCGAATCCCTCGATCCCGTCCATGCTGGTATCGATCGGGTAGCGGTCTCTGTTCTCGACCGTATAGGCGATGAGCAGGTTCGACCACGACCGCACATTCGAAAGGCACTGGGTGGATCGCGCCGCCTCTCGAGCCGAAGAAAGGGCCGGGAGCAGGATCGCGATGAAGAGCGCGATGATGCTGGTGACCACTAAGAGTTCGATGAGCGTGAAGGCTTTGCGGATTCGCATGGGGCACTTGTTGTTAAAGAGAAGGGGTTGAACACGCCAGCCAGGCCGGGCTGCAAAGCCCCGGGCCGCCTACACAGCGGACCGGAACTGAAGGATAGTGGACGTTGTCTCTGAGCGAGCAATCAAAGCCGCAGGCCACTGTTAGATGGCCAACGGCATAAAGGAAAATCAACCTTATCTACGACGGCGACGCAGCACACACAGCCCGCCAAGGCCTAGGAGCGCCAGTGAGCCGGGCTCTGGCACGGCGGTGAGGGTCAGGCCACCGATACCGAAGGGTGTGTTGTTAGTGCTAAAAGTGACTTCCAATACTCCAGAGCCATCTGTTGAAGCACTGCTGATGATTGCGGGTGCGAGCGTTCCGCTTGAAGAACCGCCAGATGTCGCTGCACCCGTCGTCAAGATGTCTACGCCATCCGCAGAGAATGTGACGGGCACGGTGTTGTTGATCGTATTGCCACCATTCACGAAACCAACAATGTCATAGTTCAAAGAGTCATCTAGACCGCTAAATGTAATCGTGATGAAAGTGGCACCACCGATGTTGTTAAAGACACCATCGTTGTAAGTCAGGTCGGTGATCCCGAAACTCCCGTAGTCACCGGTGCCGGCGGCACCAAATCCCAGGTCGCTTTCACCCATGACACCCTGAGCGCCAACGACACTCACCGTCACGCCACCGGTAGAGCCGCCGGTCGTGTCGGTCGTGGCTGCACCGGTGACATCGCCGGTCAGTAGAACAAAGTTTGCTTCGGCGCCAGAGCCGGGGGTATTGGGGCCGCTGGCGAAGTCAATCCCGATGGTTTGTCCATCGACCAGCGCGGCGTTCGTAGACGCGGCGAAGACTGAAGCGGTGATCAGGGCTGCGGTTGTGTAGGCGGTTTTCATTTTCTGCCTTTCCTTTCGTGCTCATGAAGAGCGGGTTGTGGGGTCCCGCTCATGAGGAGCGGGTATAAAAAGAAAACAAGGTTGTTCTGTCAGGCTTTGCTTGTTCTAGCGTCGCCGATTTGGTTTCTCCTCAGCGCCTCCTTTATCGTGCTGGAGTGGAACTGCAGGCTCATGGGTTCAGGGCTTCCCTGCCATGTAAAAGTCCAGGATTTCCTTTTCAGAAAGCCGGGTCGTGAAGATGGCAAACTCGTCGATCACACCACCGAGGCTTTCCACCGGGAAGTGCTCGGCGGTACCGATGGTGAAATCAGCGGTCGTGATTCCTGCGGTGTGTGCATCCGCGTAGCTGGCGAACGGCTTGCCATTTAAAAAATAAGTGGTCGTTACCCGATCGCTGGTCACCGCAAAGCACACCCACTGCCCGGGTTCCAGGTTTGAAGCGGCCTTGAAGCGCTTATCGAATTCCAGGCCGTCGTCCTCCCCCAACGCGTAGTAGAACGATCGCTTGGTGCCGAACCCCTTGTCCTCACCGTTCCAGCCAAGACTCAGTGTCCATCCGTTGACGGCCTCGCCTGTTTCGATACGAGGGTTCTTCTGTGCCAACAGGTGTTGGGATTGCGTCAGGTCATCGAATCGAACCCACACAACGAATGAGTGTGGCCCATCCAGGACCGTCTCGTCATGAATCGGCACGCGGACCAGTTGCTGCTTGCTGCGGTCGAAACGAAGTGCCTCCTTACCTGGCCAACGCCCTTGGGTCCAGGCAGGGCCGGCCAGGCCTAGCAGGCTGTCCATCTTGCCTTCGTAGTGGCCTCTGGTTGAATCCGCGACATTGGCCAGCCGGTCAGGCCGGTCCGTGTTCTTCTCGAAGCTGTAATAGATCGCCAGGTCACCGCGTTCTCGCAGCGTCTCGCTGTATGAACGCCAGCGTTGATACCCATCGATCCCCGCTTGTCGGATGGCCTGCAGTTTGACGTTATTGACGAAGGCGTGGGCGTCATAGTCTGCTTGAACCATCTCGCTGCCAGTGATTCGAACGGCCTGCCCTGCGGAGACGAGATGTTGCACGTGGTCGGATGGCCCCCGGTCTGCAGGACTGCCAGGCCTCTCGATCGCAACCAGCCCGTTTGTGACCTGGACGATATTGGGGCCGTGTGGGTTGACGGAGACGCCAAACTCGGTGCCAAGATCGACAACGTCTATCCCCGGGGCGTGGACGGTGAAGCCTTTGCTTTGAAGGGTCTCGCAGGTGCCAACGAGCCTGCCGCTGTGCAGGCGGATGGCGTTATCGCTATCGGTGAGTTCAACGCTACAGGGTGCTTGGAGCAGCACTTTCGCGCCGCGGTGAGTGGTAAGTTCGGCGAAGCCCTGGGTTAGGTTGAGCCGCTGGCCTGCGAGGAGTTGGGTGCTTGGGCGCAATGCATTTGGGCGGTGGGTACCACCCGGCTGAGGGCCCCACGCCGCTTTGTACTCGGTGGTCAACGTCGCAACCGATTGACTATGCGAAAACTCGACAGGCCCGGGGTTGCTTTCGTCGTTAGACAGTACGCCTGGCGCGAGCGGTGCGGGTTTAGGACCGTCGTTAAATAATAATGCCAACGTGATCGAAAAGATGATCATCGCGGCGACCGCGCATGCGATCGCAAGAAGCCTGTCGTTATGTCGCTTCACCTTGAAGTCGTGGAGTGTGACAGGTTCTACGGGGCCTAAGCTCTGGTCAATCTGATTAAGCGCTTCGAGTAGGTAGCCTGCCTTGGTGTCTTGGCAGACCTCGCGCATCCCGTACTCGGTCAGGCTCAGCCGTGCGACACGCTTTGGGTGTTCTGGTGAAGCACGCAGCCAAGCCTCGAAGGCGGGTCTGTCCGATTCAGAAAGCGAGCCCGTGAGGTAGTCGGCGATCATCCGATCGATCTGGGCGTCGCTGGGTGGTGGCGAGTGATCACTCATCGCGTCGCCTCCATCCGCTGCTCGACACAGTCGGCCAGTAGGCTGCGGACACGCGTCAGCATGGCATTGACGGCCTTGGCGTTGCTGCCAACCGACCTGGCGATCTCGGCCAGCGGGTCGTCGAAGCCGTACCGGCGGTTGACTAGTAGCTTGTGGTGCTCGGGCAGATGCTCCATGCACTTGCGCAGGGCGACCAGCCGATCGTCGATCTGTTCGGCGGCCTCGGCGTAAGACGCGTCCAGCAGGTCCAAAGTGTCTTGCGAGAGTTCGGCCCGCTGACGGTCCTGCTTGCGGTAGTGGTCGACCAGGCGCTGCCGGGCGATCCCGATCAGCCAGGCGGCGAAGGGGCGCGACGGATCGTACCGGTCAAAGTTCCGCGAGGCGTCCGCGGCGACCTCCTGCAGCACATCCTCCGCGTGGTGGGCATCACGCAGCGACATATGGATAAACGCCGCGGCAGACCGCTGGTTCTGCACCCACAGGCGGGTGAATTGTTCTAGCCGATCTGGCGTGTTCGGGTCAGACATGAGTACGGACCGATAACATTCTCGTGGCAATCAGTGCACCGCTACGTAATGGATAACGAAAGGCGAATGCGATGGACACGCCTATTTCTGAACTAGGAAAAAAATCTCCTGATAGCGCTAGGCGGCGCCTTACAGTGGGATATGGCAAGAACGGCCTAGTAAGCGGGCCGCGATAGCCGTTCAGTCCAGGACTTTGAGCCTAACGTCCTTGAACTCGACCTTCACCGGTGTGCTGCGGTGGATCTGCAGGCCTAGCAAGCCTTTCAACTCACGCTCCGCTTCGTCGTTGTCCAGGACCTCCGCCATACGCACGCCGTTGATCTTGTGGATCAGGCGGTTGTCCTTGGCGATGATGTGGTACGCGTTCCAGCCTTTTAGATCGATCGATTCCATCAGCTTATCGCGGTCGCCGAACTGCTCGACAACCTTGGGCTTTTCGCCGGCTTCGACGACGACAGACTGGCCGCGGTCGGCGAGGACCTTTCGGCCGTGCTCGTCGTAGCAGATGCCGGTCCAGCGTGGGCCGTGGTGGATGTCGGCCTGGTAGCCCTTCATGCCGAAGTTGTCTTCTTCCTGACTGCGGTACTGCACGCCGGAGTTGCCGCCTTCGCTGATGCGGTATTGGAACTTGAACTCGAAGTCTTTGAGTACACCCTTGTTCTCGCCGCCCCGGTAGATCAAGAACGTATTCGCGTCGAGCGGGTTGTCTTTGGTGAACTGACCGACGATTGCTTGATCTTCGATCGACCAGTAGCGCATGTCGCCTTCCCAGCCGTCGAAGGTCTCGCCATCGAAGATCGCGATAAAGCCATTTTGACCATCAGGCTCTCTCGGCTTTACCCCCGATATCGTCTGCCCCAGGTTCATGTCTGTATCCACCGGCAGCTTCGTGATCGAGATCAACCCCATCGCGTGGTCGGGCTCGAACCGCTCGCCGAAGACCAACTCGACCTTGTCGCCCACCGCGAAGCCCTCGAGCAGCGACTTGTCGGGCACGGGGATGGGCATCGCCATCTCGTTCATACCGACGGACCCGTTGATCGAGATGTACTCGGGGATCTCCTCGTGGTGGACGATGAATTCCTGCGTGGCCTTCTCGCCGGGCAGGGACAGGACGATCGCCCGGGTGGTATAGGTGTGCTCGTAGCCGGGGTCCTGGCTGCAGCCGAGTTGGAAGGCGGTGAGCAGTGTGAGGCACAAGAAAAGGGCGGGGCGAGCCATCATCGCGTCTCCTGTCGTTTAAAACACCGGATTCTATTCCCGCCGGGGCGGGTTGATCGGATGATTGCAAAGCCCCCCAAAACCCCCATTGCTGCGGTTGACAAGCATTGCGGAATGTGTTTTAATACTTGGCCCGACCGATTGAGCCGGGGTGTGGTTCCATCCTGTCCGCAGGATTTTCCACACAGTATGGCCATCGGCTTGACAAGTCGCTAACCATCACTAGGATACGCCGCTCTCCCGGCCGAAAGGCCGAGTTACCGGCGAGGCAATCGTCTCGCCGACCTGAGCACTTTAGGGACGGGCCTTCGGCCAGGATCCAATCCGATCTTTGACAAGTGAACAGTTGGTATGTTGCGAGGATGTGACGCGACGGGACGGGCTTCTACGAGCCTGCCCGGCGTGATAAAAATCTAAGCCGAGGCCGGAGTTCACAGTCCGGCCGAAGCGGGTTTCACATCCAAGTAGAACGCAGCTTGTTTTCAGGCATTTAGTCTGTGGCAAGCTGCGGGATGAAAGCCTAATAAACCCCAAGTCCTGTCGGCAATAGCCGGTCGGCAGGCGAATCGATTCAAGAGCTTGCTCTTGATGAGTATTGAAGACCGGTCAATCGAAGCGAAGGCTTCTTTTGATTGAACAGGCAAACCTTCTTTCTGTAGACATCGCAGGCCACTTCGGCCTGCAGAGTCAATAGATCTCAATCGAAGAGTTTGATCCTGGCTCAGATTGAACGCTGGCGGCATGGCTAAAACATGCAAGTCGAACGCGAAAGCACTTCGGTGCAAGTAGAGTGGCGAAAGGGCGAGGAACAACTACCTAACGTGCCTTCAGGTAAGGGATAGCTCATGGAAA
>JBCDKD010000052.1:0-34356 GCA_039024275.1 Planctomycetota bacterium
CTGAGCCCTCCGGTCGCTACGCTCCCTCCGGCCTCAGCAACACGGATCAACAACCCAGACCAAGAACCCCAGGACTCCCTACTTTTAAACGCGCGGACAACAGGGGGGATTACACCTTGATCAGGCTTCTGAAACTACTCGTCTCCGTATCACGACTGCGGTTAAATCATCGGGTTGTGGTGTACCTTGCACAAAACGTTCGACATCAGCGAGTAGGCCTCGAATCACTTCTTTTGCTTTTTTGCCACCATGTCTCGATATTGATTCCTTAAGTCGGCGCGTTCCAAATTGCTCGCCTTGTTGATTGGACCACTCAAAGAAACCATCTGTGATCAATAGGACCAAGTCACCATTATGTAGTGAGTGGGTAACGGGATCGATCTCATCAAGCGTCTCAACAATGCCAAGCGGTAGATCATCGGCGTCATGACTCTCAATCGATGCGTCTTGGGCGCGGTAGACCAGCATTGGGCCATGTCCTGCGGATACGGATATCACTTTATCGCTATCGGGTTTAACGAGTACCGAAGCAAAAGTAACAAACCGGCCGGGGCCAAGATCATGAGCGAGTTCGGCGTTTAGCCGGTTAACTGCATTTGTCAAACGGTTATCGACACGCAGCGCAGTGCGTGCATATGCTCGGCAGAAACAAGTGATCATGGCCGGTCCCAGGCCATGGCCTGTAACATCTGCGATACAAATTGCGAATCGCCCGTCCTCAAGCGGGACCCAATCGAAGTAGTCGCCCCCGGTTTCATCCGCGGGCCTATTCCATCCCACCACTTCGTAGCCTGAGATGACAGGCGGCTCACTAGGCATCAGGCTCTGTTGGATCAGCGCCCCGGCCCGCAGGTCCTGTTCTGCGCGGACACGAGCTTTTGCTTCCTGTGTGGCGGTCTCAAGATACAAGCGAACCCGCATAGCAACGAGCCCCGCGGCGGCGCCGGTACATAGGATCAGCGCCGCTGAGAAGACTTCAAGCGACTTCGGAAGCACGCTCTGATACTCGCTGCTAAGGCCTGGTTCGGAACCCGCGAGGATCACAAGTGTGCCCAGACCAACGGCTGAGACGGCTCCTGATACAAGTGAAACCTGCATACGAATATGTAGTACGGACAGTACGATGAAGATGGCATAGAGGTGGCTTGCTGGTCCGAGCGCAGCCTGTTCGATCGTGAACTTACTCGTCATCCCGATGGTCATCGCGACGATGGTTGGTACCGCGCACTCGATGGCCGCGTTTGTATAAACACATAACCGAGGCAGCGGGGCCGACTTATCACGCAGCTTCGAAAGCCAGAAGAGTGTCGCGGCTTCATAAAGGATGATGGAAGATATAGTGATAGGTACGGCTACCGGTACATCCGAAAACGTTTCATCCGGGCTGAGCAGAATTCGGAGCACATTGATCACCGCGGATGCGAGCAGGATGGCGAGGACGGCAGCGGTCCTGAAGCGTACCGCTGCCGACATTACCGCGTCCAGCGAGGTCATGTCTTGAACTGAGTCCTGCTCAAACTTCATCATGCCCTCCGGAAACAGCTTGCTTACCCGTATGCTTGGTAGGCAAAGAAATCTGTTGTTGAGGTGAAATCTGTAGAGAAACAAGGCGGCCAAGCAGGACAATCAGAAAGATCTGGCCAAAAACGGATTCGAGGATTGCGCTTGCTCTGGCAAGTTCAGACACCGGCTGGATATCGCCGTAGCCAAGCGTGGTTAAAGTTACAAAGCTGAAGTAGTACAGATCGCTCGGTGTAGGGGTGCCATCACCGGAGAAAGCGTATGAACCGGGCGTAGCTAATTCGATCCCGTACAGAGCGACCGCCCAGGTAATGCCGGACAACAGGTAGATATTCACCGCGCCACTGATCAGAGCGGGTTCAACCTGACGCGTGACCAGGATGCGCGTCATAGCCAGGTACAGAACCATAGCACCGCATAGCACCAAGGCTCCCACGGCGATTACTTGAATGTCACGCTGATCGGGTTCGCCCAGCAGTCGAATCGCTGTTGAAATGGCTACAAGTAAAACGCAGGCCATCACTTGCCAGCGATGTGTAGCGACATCGATCAAGATGATAATGAGTAATCCATAAAATACTGCTTGAATGCAAATACCAAAGATCGAGTCGATCTGGTACAAGGCATACATGGACATAACTATATGTAACACGAGTAGGATTAAGCCACTGTGTGCCGCCAGAGGAGATAGCTTCGTTGATGGCTCACTCTTCTGAGCCATCTTTCTCCTCACCTTCATCAAGATATGGTGACCATCCACCGCCTAGCGAGCGTTGTAGGGTGATGTAGGTTGCTACGGCTTGCGAGCGGCTCAAGATCAGATTGTCTTCGGCGGAGAAGAGCTCGCGCTCACTATCGAGTACGGATTGGAAATCGCTTCTGCCCTCCAGATATAGCTGGCGAGATAGGTCTGCAGATTGTTGGGCAGCGTTTGATGCGCGTGACAGCGCTTCGGCTCGTTCCAGTTCTCTTGCGTGTGTGTACATCGCGCTCTCAACCTCTTCGAACGCGGTTAAGACTGTCGATCGATATTCGAGCAGTGCCTGATCAGCAATCGCTTCTTGTGCACGCACCGCATTACGCACCCGTCCACCATCAAAAAGGTTCCACGAGAACGACGGACCAAAGCCAAAGCCAGAGCTATCGGAGTCGAACAACACGCCCGAGTTGGTGGCGCTGTACTGGAAAGTGCCTCCCAGAGTAAACCTTGGGTAAAACTCGGCTACTTCGACCCCAATACGCGCGACCTCCGCGGCCAGGGTACGCTCAGCTAACCGGATATCAGGCCGTCTTCTAAGGATGTCTGCGGGGATTCCAACGGCGATTTCTTCGGGGGAGGTAGGTACAGCAGCCGGTGTCGACAAATCCTCAATCAGTGCGGTCGGGTTCTCTCCAAGCAGGACGGCCAACCTCAGCAGGCTGTTGCGCACATCCGATTTCAGTGACGGTACCTCGGCCTCGGTGTTGGCGAGGTTTGTCTCCGCCTGAGAGACATCCAGTTGCGGGGCTGCGCCAGCATCGAATCGGGCCTTGGTGATCTCGAAACTACGCTTCTGAATCTCGATGTTGCGTTCGGCGACTTCAAGACGCGCCTGCGCCGTCCGGAGCTGAACGTACTCGGTTGCAACCTCGGCAGCAAGGATCAGCCTTACGTCATGCAGCCCCTCGATGCTGGCCTCCAGGTCCGCGTCGGCGGATTCGATCAGTCTCGATACACGGCCCCAAACATCAAGCTCCCAGGCTAAGTCGAACCCGAGCGCATAGGAATTGAACTCTTGCGGGTCGGTGAGTGCGGGGAAGTTGTTCGCGCCTTGGCGCTCGCGGCTATACGAGCCCGAGCCATCCAGGTCTGGGAATCGCTCGCCCGCCGCAATCCCCCGATTCGCCGCCGCTTGCCGTACGCGCTGTACCGCGATGGCGAGGTCCAGATTGGCATTAAACGCGCGATCGACCAGGCTGTTAAGCACTGGGTCTTGGAGCGCCCGCCACCATGTTTCAATATCCTCGGGCAAAGCTTGATTGAATGACGCCTTTTTTGAGGCGGCCCATGTCGCATGCGAATCCATCTCCGGCCGTTGATAATCTGGTCCAACCTGGATACAGCCTGTTATTGGAAACACTACGGGTAGCACGAAGATGAATAACCATCGACTCATCATGAAGTCCTCATTCCGAACCGCTCGGCAAACAGGACGTAGAGCGTTGGGATCACCAATAGCGTTAGCGCGGTTGACAGGCTCAAGCCGCCGATCATCGCCCATGACATCCCGGCCCACATCGGCCCGCCGAAGAGTGCGAGCGGGAGAAGGCCACCGACCGTCGTCAGCGTGGTCAAGAGGATCGGTTTCATCCTGACCAAGCCGGCACGTGCCACCGCTTCACGCAGCTCAACACCATCCGCGACGGTTGATTCAATGAAATCAATCAGGACGATCGCGTTATTGATGACGGTGCCGCCCAACGCCACGATACCCAATAACGGCATAAACCCAAGCGGCCAACCGCTGAGGAACAGCCCAAACATCGCGCCGATGAGCGCAAGCGGGAAAGCCGTCAGCACGACGAAAGGCTTTGAGTACGAGTTGTACTGCACCAGCAGCACCAGAAAGATCAGGATGACGCTGATCATGAACGCCTTACTAACGTTTTGTTGTGCTTCCTGCGACTCTTCTGCTTCGCCACCAATTTCGAGCGTGTACCCCTGCGGGAGCTGCTCAACCATCGGTGTTAAGCGCTGATATAAGTCCGTGGTGATGTTGTTCGCAAGGAAGCCAGTATCCGCTTGAGACCCGACCGTGTAGCAGCGCTCGCGGTTGTAGCGACCGATCGCACCGTATTCGAAACCGCTGTCGATCTTCGACACAGAAGTCAAGGGGACCGTGCCACTGACGCTGCTAATCGAAGCCTGGTCCAGGCTATCAACCGACTTGCGCTCACGCTCAGTCAGCCTCAGCTTGATATCGACAAGGTGATCACCTTCGCGCAGCGTCGTAAGATGACCGCCACCGTACAGAAGATCGAGTTCTTCGGACACAGAGCGGCTGGTGACGCCGGCCAGATAAGCACGGTCCGGATCGATCTCAAGGTCGATCGTGTTGATCATCTCGCCCCAGTCGTCGAAAGGCATCACCGCGCCCGGCGTGCGATCAAACTCCGCGAGCATCTGGCTACCGACATCATGCATCACATCGAGGTCTTGCCCGTAGAAACGAAACTCCACCGGGTTGTCCACCGGCGGGCCTGTCATATAAGGCCTGACATCGATCCGCGCTCCCGGGATCGACGCCACTTCTTCTCGTAGCTGGTCAACCCAATCTCTGCTTAGATCCGCGTCCGAGGTATTGACCAGCACCATCGCGTAGTGCGGAACGCTGTGCTCGGGGTCGAGCGAGAGGATCATCCTCGGCCCGCCCATCCCGACAAACGTAGTCGCACTAACCAGGCGTTCTTCATCCGGTCCACCCGGCCCCTGTTTGCTCGTGCGCAAGATTGCTTCTTCGACCTGAGAGGCGAGCGCCTCGGTCTGCTCTAAAGAAGTTCCCACCGGGGCGGTGATATGGACAAAGAACTGGTCACGCACACCGCCTGGGAAGAACGCTGTCCCCACCACCGGCATCAGACCAAGCGACATCACCACAGCCAGACAAGCCGCCGACAGCGTGATGATCCGGTAGGACACACACCGGTGGATCAGTTTCGTGTAGATCTCGCCTACCCGTGACGTCTTACCCGCCTTCTCCTTCTTCGGACGCAGAATCCAAGAGCACATCATTGGGGTCACCGTCATCGCGACGAGGTAGCTGCTCAGCAGGGTCGCAGAGACCACGATCGGCAGGCTGCGCATGTACTCGCCGGTCGCCCCGGGGATTGTGAGCATCGGTAAGAATGCGGCGACGGTGGTCAGCGTCGAGGAAAGAACCGAGCGCGCCAGGCCGTTCGCGCCTTCGATGGAGGCGTCTTCTCTGTCCATCCCCTCGTTCATCAGCCGCTGCGCATTGTCAGTAACCACGATGGCATTGTCGACCACCATGCCAAGTACAATAATCAGCGATGCGATCGCGAACTGTTCGAGCTCGACGCCCAGGTGGGGCACGATCGCGAGTGCGGAGATCATGCAGAGCGGGATCGCGGTCGCCATCACCAGCGCGGGTCGCCAGCCCATCATGACCAGCGCGACACCGAGCACGATCACGATCGCCTGCCACAGGCTCTCAACGAAGTCCGCGATCAAGTCATCCACCTGGCGGGGCAAGTCGTTGACGCGCGTGATCTCCAAGTCATCAGGCAGCGATGTTTCAGAAAATTGACGAACGATCTGTTCGATCTTTGCGCCCATCTCAACAATGTTCTCGCCCTCCTTCATCGTGATCCCTAGCAGCACTGCTCGATCAGACCGGCTTTTATGAGATGAAAAACGGACGCCGTTGGTCCGCGGGTCTTCAGGCCCGCGTGTAATCTCGAACGGCAGATCGCGGATCGTGACCTGGCGCTCGCCATCTACCGTGTTGATCGGGACGCCCCCGATCTCATCGGTAGTGAACAGTTCGCCGGTTGGCCGAACCGGGAACCGGCGTTCATCCGTGACGATCACCGCACCACTATTAGCGATGTTGCGCTGATCGATCGCGGCCGCAAGATCGTCCTTGCTGATCCCGAGCTTGGACCATTCAGCCGCATCAACCGCCAGCGTGATTGTTTCGTCGGGTACACCGAATATCTGAACGCTCGCGACTGAATCGAGGCGCTTAAGCTCGGCCTCCAGATCGTCTGCGACGAGTTCCAGTTCGCGATAGGAGTAGGGTTCTTCACGACCGGTACCCTTAGGGTGGATCACCAGGCAGACCGCCGAGGTATCACCGAAATCCGAATTCACAAAGGGCGAACCGCAGCCGTCGGGCAGTTGCCCGCGTATCGCGTCAACCTTATCTCGGACCAAATCAAAGGACTGATCGAGCGTATCTGCCGTCACACTGTCAAGAAGCGTGATATCGATGCGGGAATACCCGGTCCGAGACATACTCTCGACCGTATCGATCTCTTCAATCTTGACAACCGAGTCTTCGATCAACTCGGTGACCAGTTCTTCCATGCGTTGGGCTGAAGCGCCTGGCCAGTGCGTCTCGATTACCGCGGCACGGATCGTAATCCTTGGATTCTCTCGGCGCGGCATGGACAGGAAGGTCATGACGCCGGTGATCAGCACGATAACAGCCAAGACAAGCGTGATCGGCTTATGGGTGATTGCAAATTTGGGGAGATTCATCGACCGCCCTCACCCGCTGCGAGCTTGTTAACAACCGCGTCACCGTCGGCCAGGTACTGCATCCCCCTAACAACGACCTGAGCCTGCTCACCGAGATCCTCCGATGTAACCCTCCGGAAGCCGCCGGAGGTCTCAAGGATATCAACAGGCACTTCTCGTGCCTTGCCGTTGTCGATCACATAGAGCAGCTTCTCGCCTGTCCTCTCGACGATCGCGGTAGCCGGCACCCAGAGGCCCTCTAATGGGAGGGCCGCATCGACTCCAACCCGGACCACATCGCCAGGTCGAAACGCGTACTGATTCATCCCGACTCGGACACCCGCCTCATCGTCTGGCTGTGGATCGATCAGTAAGGCATCACCTGATTCGAGGCCTTCAACCAGTTTGATCCGGCGGAGCGTTGTTGTATCAAGCTGTGCCCATTCATCGGTCAGCGTGATCGGTATCAATGATGTCGTCTGCAAAGAACCAACAGGTTCTGAATCGAGCTGCGAGCTTTTTAGAGCCAAGACGTAGTCTTTACCGTCTTTTCGATAGATACAAGCAACATTAATATAAAGCGCATCCTCTGGTAAGCCCGGTGGATTCAAAACAGGGAACAAGTCGCCGACCGCGACAAGGCTACCGCGATCACTGCCCCGCGTATTACTGATGAGCGGGTTCGGAAGGATCAGGCCGATACGAAACGTGCGCGTGCCGGTATCAGCAATCCCAGCCTTCTCGAAAACCGCCCCCATCACAATCTCCGAACCGTTGTCTCTCTCACCAAGGTCGACATAGATCGGTAGCTGAGATCCGATATTGATGAGTCTTTCTTCCTCGGCCGAGACCGTGATAACGACCTTGACAACGGCCTCCATCGTGAGCTCAAGAATCGGGGTACCCGCGTTGACGTAACCGCCCCGTTCCAGGTACCGACCAGTGACCCGGCCATCAAAAGGGGCCCGCAGGACGCAAGAATCTAAGTCGGTCTTTGCCTGTTCGAGTGCATTTATGAGTTCGGCCTTTGCGGCTTTGAGCGTCTCGAGGTTGGCCTGTTGGACGCGCAGTTGGCCCTTATTTTCTTGCAATGATGCAGAAGCCGACCGCTCACTCTGGAGCGCCGACTCTAAAGCTGCTCGCGCCCTAGCGAGATTGGCGGTCGCAGTCACAAAGTTTGATTCGCTTTCATCAAGCACGGACTGCGCAATGGCTCCGGATTGGATCAGGACCCGGTCGCGCTCGACCGATGTTCTGGCGAGCTTGAGCTCTGCCTCAGAAGAGAAAACAGATTCTTTCGCAGAGCGAACATCCGCAGAAGCTGCCGCTGCCGCGGCTTCAGCGTTGCCGATCCTTGCAGGATAGACCTCATCAAGTTCTGTTTTAAGCGACCCAATTTCACGATCGTTTGAGGCGATGGCGAGTTGAGCTGCCGTGACAGACTGCTCGAATCGTGTGGTGTCGAGGGCGGCAAGAACCGTGCCCCTCTTGACGGGAACCCCTTGCTGATCCAATAACAGCCCACCCTGGCCATCAAGTTGTGGGCCTTCTGCTGTATCACCCAAATCGATGACCTGGGTTAGAACCCCCGAGACATCGAAACTCATATCCGACTGCCGATACGGTTCAACCACACCGGCAACACGCGTCTCTGACCTTGGAACGCCTGTTACCAGCACCATCGTACTAACAGGCTTCGCGGGCTTCTCAACACCAGCCACCTCATCGCTGCCACAAGCAGTGATGAGCACCAAACTGAAGGCCAATAGAAGTACGAGATCTATACGACGATACAAGGATTGAGGTCGCTTCAATAATCGCTGCATAGATGCATGATTGCTTATTGGGGTGGCCATATTGTATGACTTGTGTTTAGGATTAATAGGAACTCTACACCGATATGAAATTTGGTATCTCATAGCAGACAGAGCAGCAAGCCGAGGCTTTCCAAGTGTACAGGAAATGCTATCCGTATGGATAGCATAAATAAAAAATCTAATTGGACGTTTTGCTTGACTTTCTCGCCGGCGGCTGAGCGTTTCTTGATGTGAAGGCTCGGCCTATTTTGAATCGGTACCTGAGGCAACTTGTAGTCTGACGGATCCTTGCTGATCAGAGCCCAATCATCAACGAGCTTACTTAGATAAGCCATCGATCCCGAGCAATGAGAGCTCGCAAATAACCGAAGCAAACTTATCGATGTCTTTTCGTGTCAGTGTTCGTTTACCCAGTCGCTTGAAAATGACGTTGCGTCCAATCCTAAGCATCAGGCACTGCGCTATCACATTTAGCACAATGATCTCTAGTATGTCATCGTCCCGAATATCGGGTCGCATCGCCTGAATCGTCCGTTTCATCGCGTCGTGCGCGGGCTTGACCACTCGGTTATAAAACTTCTGATTCATCGGCTTACCGAGTTGCCCCTCCCTCTCCAGGTAGGACATTGCAATCGCAGGGTTCTCACCGATCTTTGCTTTAACAGACACGATGGTACAGACCGTTTCCGTGAAGAGCGCCCTAGCTTGTTTCTTGCTCATCTCCGATGCTGGGGGTATAGCGGGGAAGTGCGAGCCGATATTATCTTTGGAAAAACAATCAAGCGTCGCGTTATAGAGCGATTGCTTTGAGCCAAAGTGGTAACGCACACTGCCATGGCTCACACCGGCATGATCCGCGATTTGGCGTAGAGAAGTGCCTTTGTAGCCCTGCTCAGAAAACAGTTCTAAAGCTGTAGAAACCAGCTTCCGCTTGAGTTCTGTATCCTTATTTGACATGAATAGCTGGTGCTAGGCCCACGCAGTCAGCTGTGGGTTCTTTTAAAGGGACGCAAGGAAGCCGATCTCCTCGTCAAAAGATTGTACATCGTGGGAATAAAATCGACAAGTTTTTTATCTCAATAACTGTCAATCATTTAGGTTAACTATCGACTGGCTCAAAGCCGGGTCCTTGTGGCTCCTTGACGCGCAAGCGGGACTCGCCGGTGATCAGCCTGGCGTCGTGGCTGTTAAACAACCAGCCTAATATCCAGCTCAACAACACGCGGGTCCGGTTGCGGAAGCCAACAATAAAAACGATGTGGACAACGGCCCAAAGCAGCCAAGCAAAGAAGCCGGCGAGATGAAGCTTTCCAACCGCGGCAATCGCTTTGTTTTTCCCGATAATGGCCATCGATCCCTTGTCTCGGTAGACAAACGCAGACAAGCGTGACTTTGATGTGCCGGCCTCGACTTCTTCGTGGATGATGCGCCCTGCATAGCGCCCCATCTGCATCGCGACCTGTGCGACTCCAGGCAAGGGACGATCAGATCCCACCGGGGTGTATGAGGCCGCATCACCGATGACAAACACTTCTGGATGTCCAGGAACGGAGAGGTCCGGACCAACGATGACACGCCCCGAACGGTCGAGCGGCACGCCGAGGCTCTTCAAGATCGGGCTGGCGCGAACGCCTGCCGCCCAGAACACGTTCTGGGCAGGGATGAGTTGGTCCTCTACAACCACGCCGTCTTCATTCACTGAAGAGACCCTGCTATTCAAATGAACTTCAACTCCAAGCGCGTTCAGATCACGCTCGGCCCGCTTTGAGAGTGATTCTGGGAACGACTCTAGGACCCGTGACCCGCCTTGGAACAAGATGACACGGGCTGTCGTCGTATCGATGTTTCGGTATTCACGCGGCAGCGTCTTGCTGGCGATGGACTTGATCGCGCCGGCCAGCTCGACACCTGTAGGCCCACCGCCCACCACGGCAAACGTCAAAGCCGCGCGGCGTGCGGCTTCATCAGCCTCGTGCTCGGCCGATTCAAATGCAAGAAGCATCCGCCGGCGTATCTCGGTTGCGTCTTCAAGTGTCTTCAGGCCAGGCGCAAAAGCCTCCCATTGCTCGTTGCCAAAATAATCGTGGCGCACACCTACGGCTAAAACGAGATAGTCGTAGGGTACCGAGCCCTCTTCGACAAGAACCCGATTTTGATTCAGATCGATTCCCACTACATTAGAAAGCACGACCTGGCACTCGGAATTCGGCCCAAGCGCGGAACGGATCGGCGCGCTAATGCTGGCAGGGGAAAGTGAAGCCGTCGCGACTTGGTAAAGCAGTGGCTGGAAGACATGGTGGTTCTTGCGATCAAGCAGGGCGACATTCGCTTCAGCCTTATTCAGCTGCTTGGCTGTGGCCAGGCCCGCAAAACCACCACCAATGATTAATACGCCAGGCCGATCAGAAACTCCAAGGCCATTCGCTTTATTTGATGATCTATCTGTCAATGTGATTACCCTTCATTTGGCTTGACTAGCTGGTTGTGTAGAAATCAGAAGCAGGCAACGCTTTTATCTGAATAGCCTCAGTTCTGAGGCTGCAATCGATCGACTATACTATCCATTTGGATAGTATATGGAATCCATTAATTCAAAACGGTAGGACATCAATGCCTGAGAAGGAAGTAAGCTGGACGGTCATCACAGGTTCGACTGGCGGAATCGGTTCGGAGATCGCCAAGATCCTCGCCGGACGTGGCGATCGCCTGATTCTGGTCAACAGGTCACGCGAGAAAGCCGATCTTCAACGCTCTAGGCTCCTCGCAGATCACAGGGCATTGCACATCGAGCTTGTCACTGCAGATTTCATGGATACGACCAAGATTGCCGAGGCAATCAAAGAAATCTTGGCGATTCCTGGACGGATCGACGTGCTCTACAACAATGCGGGCGTGTTGACATCAGAGAAAATACTAAGTGTGCAAGGTTTTGAATCGCATTACACGGTGAACGTGCTAGCGTCCTTTCAGATGATCAATGGGTTGCGGACAAAGATGGCACGGGCCTCAGAAGACAATGCTGCCATGATCATTAATTTCTCATCTAGTGTCATCAAACAGCAGAAGTCTCTTGATTTGGGTAGCCTCGCAAAGCCTGATCAAGTAACTGGCTTGATGGGCACCTACGCACAGAGTAAGCTCGCAGTCACAACGATGTCTGCCGCGTTGGCGGGTGCGCTGGCAGAAGACCATATCCTCATCCGTGCGATCGACCCCGGGGCAACGAGGACCCCTATGACCAAGGGTAATGCGGCCATGCCCAAACCACTTCAATGGATTGCCCCATTGCTGTTCAGCCCTGCGGATAAGCAAGCCAAGAAGGTGGTTGACGCAGCCGATCCCGATAATTTTGCGTCAAGGTCGGGAATCCTTGTAGCCAACCTCAACGAAAAAAAGCTACCGCACACTGCTGCCGATACTGAGGTACAGCGCGAACTAATCACACTGCTACAACGCTCGCTGTCATAGAAAATCAAATTGATCACAATATAGATTTCTATCATTTCTATCGATTCACAAGCCTGATCTATCATCAAGCCAAGCCGCCCAGTCCATCATTTACTGTGATCCTTTGGCCATATGATGTAAGCCGACCCATAATCGAAGGCCTTTCAATCTCGCAGTGATTTAATGCCTGATCCAGCGTTGAGCTTGATACAGGGTATAACGCCAGCGCGGTCAACCTCTGCTAACCATCAATCAACTGGTAACTCGTCACCGCAACTGGTGCAGGTTTGTTCGGTATACCGAAAAGAAGGCCGAGAAAGTACTGCCAGGCCTTGTCTCCCGCTTACAGTAGGACCTTGGTGTCTTGCACAGCCGTTTCCAGTGCTTCTGTCTCTATGAGTACAGGCGTTTAATAGAAGAACGGGATCAGGTGCTGCGCCCCCGAAATGAGAGCTGCGCTTATTAGCGCGGCTCGTGCATCCATGTCTTAACTCGATGATGTTGTAAGTGGTGGAAGAAGATAATATAGTCCCGATTTTGCTTACTTAATCCATCGTCTCATCCGC
Organism: Planctomycetota bacterium; assembly: GCA_039024275.1. Taxonomy (GTDB): domain Bacteria; phylum Planctomycetota; class Phycisphaerae; order Phycisphaerales; family Phycisphaeraceae; genus JAHQVV01. The sequence continues at coordinate 12,594 of JBCDKD010000052.1, forward strand.
CATCGCCTTTACCAAGGCGACGGCACCCCATGCGACGTCAGCCATGATGTCGTAATCCAGTGTGTCCGGCGTATCCGAGAGCTCGTGGTAATTGTGGTTGCGCAAGAGCCCGGTGTCCGTCAGGGAGAACGCGGTGAAGCCCTGGTTCCAGAAAGACCAGTCGTCTGACCACGCGACGATATATGGCAGTTGCACCATCGGAAGCACGCGCAGGCGGGTCGTCGAGTTCTTCTGGAAGACCCGGGCGCTGCGGCGCATCAGCGGGTAGGACCGCATGTTCCCGAGCATGACGACGTACTCGTTGTTCAGCGAGGGCAGCCCGAGGATCGGGCGGACGAGCGTGACGAAGTGGAACTGTTCCTGGGAGGTCTCCGAGTAGCTGCCGAGCATCTCCATGCAGACCATGGCGCGGACATCGACTCCTTCTTCTTTAAGCGATTTGGCGTAGACCAACGAGCCCATCGCCTCGGTCTGGAAGAAGGGCGGTTCCTCGTTGGCGAAGGCGACGAAGCGGATAGTGCAGTTGGGCTTGGTGTTGGCGAGTTGCTTAGCGAGTGCGAGGGTGACGGCGACCCCGCTGGCGTTGTCATCGGCGCCGGGGGTGCCGGGCTCGTCCGGGCGGGGGCTGGTGCCGCTGTCTTTCCAGTGCCGGGAGGCGACCTTGGTGTCGTAGTGCGCGCCGACCACGACGGTCTTATTGGGATCACTGCCGGGCACAACGGCCTCGATATTGTAGACGGTCATCGGTCCGCACTTGAACCGGCCGCGATCGGGGATGGTGACGGGTTGCCGCCGGACCTCGAGCCCGGCTTCGCGGAACTGCTGTTCGATGTAGGTTGCAGCACGCTCGTAGGCGTCGGGTACAAACGCGTTGCGCGAGCCGATGTCGCCGGCGAGCATCTCGACGTGCCGTTGAAGCTCGGCTTCGAACCCATCGGGCTGAGGCGGGAAGTCGCCCAGTTCGCTTGGCCTGTACGACGGGAACGCGCAGCCGAAACAGGACAGGAGCAGGGCAATCAAGAGGAGTTTTGGGCCGGTTGTTTGCATGGCTGTTTGTAACCCCAGCCGGCCAGCCGGGCAAGCGGACACGCTCAAGATCGCCTACCAAACGTTCTCAGAACAAGTTTTCAATCGCCTGTACTTAACCAACCCAGTCATGTTTGATGAGGCATCTGAAAATAATTCAGACCATTCCCTGACGGTAGATCGATAATGTATGACTTGGCAAGTAATCCCAATGGATAGCCCTTGGGTACGATAGAAAAGTAATAAAAAACCGGTTGGAGAGGCTGCTAGGAGAAACTGGAGTAGTTAAAGGGTGGGTGCTTGATCGCGCTTGCCTTTTTCTACTTGTGGTGCCAGTTGACTCGCGCCGATCCTATCTTTCGTAATCGATAGGGTCGGCAGCGGTGTGACAATAAAAAAACCCCAGGCTAATCGGCCTCGGGTTTGGGTGTTGGTGTCATTGTTAGCGAGGTAACCTACTTTAGCTGCTGCCAGTAGCTCGATGGCATATCAAGCGCGAGCTGCAGGGCGCCGTTCGAACCCGCGTACATCGGTTCTTCGACGACGGTGACGTTCGCGCCGCCGACGCGGTCGAGTTTATCTTCGATGGCCTTGTTCAGGCCGTCCATCAGGCCGCCACCGCCGGAGAGGATGATGTTCTCGCGGAGCTGCTGCTGGAACTCGGGGTCGAAGGTCGCGATCAGCTTATGGATCGCCTCGACGATCGGGTCGACCAGAATCGTACACGCCTCGCGGACCTGGTCGGTGATGTCGTGTTTGGTCGGTTTGCCATCAACGGGAAACTCGACTTCGATCTTGTCCTTGGCGGTGTGGACGAAGCCAAACTTTTCTTTGATCTTCTTGACCATGGTCATGTTGACCGAAGCGTTGGGGTAGGCCTTGTTGATCAGCTCGAGCAGCTTGGCGTCGACGTTATCGCCGGCGATGTCGAGCGTGGTCTGGTCCTCTTCGCTGGGGACCGTGCCATGCATACGGCAGAGGTCGGTGGTACCTGCACCGATGTCGACGACGAGGACGTCGCTGATCCGGTCCATGCCGTAGGCGACGCAGAACGGCTCGGTCACGATCATGACCGAGTCGAGCGTGCCCTTGGCGACGTCGAGGATGGCCTGCTTGTTGGTGATGGATGCTTCGGACGGCACGCCGATAACGCCGTAGAGCGACTCGCCCCGGCCGGGCTCGCACATCTCGACCATGCGGGCGATCAGCTCACGCGCCGCTTCGAGGTTGCGGTCGCCTTCGGCGTCAGACTGGATCACACCCGCTGCGAGCGGGCGGTACAGGTCCAGCGACAGGCGGTTGTCGATCGCCTCTTTGCCATAGATGATCTCGCGTCCGTTGAACTTCTTGGACGAGACCGCGTCCTTGGGCCAGCCGACGTAGGACTCGAGGGTCTTGCGGATGCCGTTGGCGCAGGAGACGGACGACCGGCTGGTGCCGAGGTCGATGCCGATGTACAGGGCGTTTTCGTCCGCGCCGCTATCGTCTGCGGTGGATGGTTTGGTGTCGCTCATGGTGAAAATCTCCGGTAGTGGTTTGTGCGTGTCTTCGCGTTGGTATTAGTCAGGCTTGGGCTTGGTATCTGGAGCAGACTTGATGTCGGCGTCTTCTTTCTTCTTGATCTGTTTCTGCAGGTCGAGGTTGGTCTCGAAGATCTCGAGCAGGACCTTGTCGTTCTTCGGGTCGCGGACCTGCTTCATCAGCTTGCCGCTCGGTGCGCCGCCCCCGCCGTAGCCGCCACGGCGGATCGCCATCGTGAGCTGGGCGAGCTGTTTCTCGAGGCGGAGGACGACGGCGTTGAGCCGGGTGATCTGGTCTTCGAGCGCGGTCTGTGTGGGCGAGACCTCGGAGGTGAGGTTCTGGTTGTCGCCGAACATCTTGGTGAGCGCCTCTTCGACGCGCTCGAGGGTCTGGTTGCTGTTGCCCCCGCCGGACTGCTGGACCGCCTTGGTCATCACAGCGATAACGTTGTTTCGGATCTTGTCGCGGTCGATGACGCGGACGCGCTGACCGCGGTACCGCTTCCACAGGTCGTCGACGTTGACGTCGGTCGAGGACACATCCAGGGCCGACTCGATCTGGCTGGCGACCTCGGCGTCCTGTCCGGTGGCGCCCTCCGCGACCGGCTTGGTGACCGGGTCTTCCCGGAGGGACTCACAGACGATGCCGTTGTCGGCCATCATCTTGAACGCGGTCTCGCCGTCAGGCGCATCGACATGACCCTCGACGGGCTTGCCGGTGTCGCGCATCAGGCCTCTGAATCGGTAACGCAAGGGGTCGGTTCCTATCTGATCGTCGACGCGCGGGGTGTCCGCCGTGGATCAATGATGAACCGCGTTTGGGGTTGGGTCAATAGAAATGTGCGTTGGCCCCGATAATCGGTGGGTTTAGGAGTTCTGAAACGGTCACGATGTTCGTAGCTATTGGGCGTCAACGCGATCGGGGTATCAGGGGACGAGTGTAGCGAGTTCCTGGAACGGATCGTGTTCGATGGATTAAGTTGTAGCGCGCTACGCGGGGCCAAACCGGACACCCCGGCAACCCATCGAGAACAGGAAACGAACCGATTGAGATTGGTTGAAATCAGTCTACAGGCTCGTTCGCTAGTTGTTTGACTAAGAATACCGCCGCCCACGCGACATCGGCCATAGGGCCGTAGTCCAGTTTTTCAGCGGTGTCAGTCGGCTCGTGGGCGTGATGGTTGCGCAGGTAAGCCGTATCAGTCACCGTGAATGCCGGATACCCATATTCCCAGAACGAGGCATCGTCCGACCATGCGATCCGTTTACTGATGCGCCAAATCCATGCCACCCGCAAGGGGGTATTGGTGTGCCGTTGGAATGTTGACGCGCCGCGTTTCATGATCTTTCTCGAATGTGTATTGCCTAGGAATGTGACGTAGTCAAAGGTGTAGGGGAGCCCTAATAATTCGACGGGGTATTTTCGCTTGCTTCTTGAGGTTTCATGGAAGCAGCCGATCGTGTCCATGCAGATCATCGCCTTCACATCGATCTGCTGATCTTTCATCGTGCGTGCATATACCATCGAGCCCATCGAATCGGTCAGGAAGAACGGCGGCTCCTCGTTAGCAAATGCGACAAACCGGATTGTGTACTTGGGCTCGGTCTTTGCTAAGTGTCGCGCAACTTCAAGCATCACCGCGACGCCACTTGCGTTATCCGAAGCACCAGGCGTGCCGGGACGATCCGGTATTGGGGGGGTGCCGTCGTCATCCCAGCATTCAGAAGCAACCTTTGTGTCGTAGTGCCCGCCGACAACGATCACCCTCTCTGCGCACTCGCCTTGAACAACGGCCTCGATGTTGTACGCCGTTGTTGCAGGGAGTAGGAAGCGGTCGTTCTCGGGGACCAGAACCGGTAGCCGGCGTGGTTTGAGTCCTGCCTCTTTGAAGATGGACTCGACATAGCTTGCAGCCGCCTCATAGTTCGCCGGGTGGTAGCAGTTGCGTTCACCGATGTCTCCTGCCAGCACCTGGACATGTTTGCGGAGGTTTGCATCAAGATCGTTTGGCTGTCCGGGGTGATCTGGGTTATTGATCGGCCCGTATAGGTCTACATGGCAACCCGCCAAACCAGCAGTAGCGAGTAAAGAGATGACCCAGAAAAGTAAGTGCATACTCTAACTATATCAAAAGCCACGGGCCGTTCAATAGCAGCGCTAAAAACCACGGGCTTTGTTTATGCACCGGGTCGTGTCAGGCATTGGCTGCTAAGAAGATTACCTTCCACCCATCATCTGCTCGATCGCCTGACGGGCGTGGTCGGCGGGGATGGCGTAGGTCGCGGTCCGGCCGTAGCGGGCGATATTGATGCCGATTGCCTGGCCGTCGGTGTTGAGGACCGGGCCGCCGATCTGCGGGGCCCAGATCACCGCGTCGTGGGTGAGCGCCATCGGGAAATCAGTACGGCGTTCGGACAGCTTGCCGCCGCGGGCGCTGTAGACCTGCGCGGCGGATTTGCGGTCGTCGCCCTGGCGCACGATCTCGGGTGGGGCGGGCCGCTTGCCAAGGGTGGCTTCGAGTTCGAGGGTTTCTTCGCCGCGCTGGACCGTGAGCTTGACGCTTTCGCCGACCTTGGCCTCCTGGATGACGCGGACGATGTCGGCGGGGGCGGGGGTGGGCTGGCCGTTGACCTGCGTGATGACGTCGCCGTCCTGCATGCCGGCATTGGCTGCGGCGCTGTCGGGCAGGATCGACTCGACGCGCACGCCGTTGGCTTCTTTGTCGGCTTCCAGCCCGTTGACCCCGAGGAACGGCTGGGCGGGCGGCTCGACGCGCACGTTGTTGACACGCTGCGGGATCACCCGGGCATCGACACTCACGACCGCCATGGCCAGCGGCCGCTTGTCCGCGCCGGGCACGACCAGCAGCGAGCCTAGCGCGGGCGTCTCGCTCGCCCACTGCACGGGCGTCAGGTTGTTCGCGTCGATCTTCAGCAGCGCGAGGTCGTTCGGCCCGTTGCCGTTCATCACGCGGGCGCGGTACTCCTTGCCTTCCACGAGCACGCGGGCTGGGCCGACGAGCTCGCTTGCCTTGGTCACGATGTAGCCGTCCTCGCGCACGATCGTACCCAGAGCAACGACCTTGCCCCGGCATATGATCTCGACCGTATTCGAACCGGCCGACGAGACCGACGGCTCAAAGCGTGCGAGCACGTGCGGCGCGATCTTCCCGTGCGTCTTCCTCAGGTCCTCGGCGATATTGTCGAGCAGGCGCTCCCGCTTCTTCTCAAGCAGCATCAGACGCGTCAGCTCGGACTGCTTGCTCACCCCGCTCGGCGCCTTCTTCCCTTGGTTTTGATCGGCACCCGCGTTCTCGATCTCGTCGGTACGTCGTTGACGTTCAGCGATCCGCTCTTGGAACGCCCGCATCTCTTCGATCAGGTCGTCCCGGCCGAGGAGCCCCGCGGCCTGCTCTGGGGTCATCTCGATCCGACCGTTCTGATCACGCAGGTCCTCGAGCTGGGCGCGGAGGTCCGTGTCGTTCTCGTTGAGCCGGCGGGCGATCTCGCGCTCGATCGTATCGGGCAGCGTGTCGAGCCCGGGGATCAGCGGGGCCTTGGGCGGCGGGGGGATCTTGACTTCCTTTCCCGCGGTCGCGAGGTCGTCCCACTGCGCGTGGTAGGCGCTGATGGGCACGTGCCGGTTGACGAGCACGTTCATGCCGATGTTCGAGTGAATGCCGATAACGTTGCCTTTGAGGTCGAAGAGCGGCCCGCCCGAGTCGCCGGAGATCACCGTGCAGTCGGTGGTGAGCCAGCGGGTGGTTTCGGTGGCGGAGGTGACATGCAGCATGCGTCCGAGTCGCATGGGCGCGGGGCGGTCGGTCTGGACGCCGCCGCCGTGGCCAAACGCGATGCACCAGTCCCCCTCCCAGATGGTCCCGCTGTCCGCGACGGGGGCGGTGGGGTACTTCCCTTCTTCGATGATCTGGGCCATGCCCGAGTCGACGCCGCGGTTGACGCCCAGCGCCTTGCCCGCGACCTGCCGGCCGTCCGCCAGCACGATGACGACGTCACCGCCCGCCTCGGGCAGCACATGCGCCGCGGTCAGGACGAGCCCGTCTTCGCTGATGATCACGCCCGAACCCATCGAACCGCCCGGGATCACGATGCCGACCGTCGCCGCCCGGCACTGGTCGGCGATGCCCGTGAGCATCGGGTTGAACGTGGACAGGTCTTCGCCCGGGTCGTTCGCGGCTTGCGTGGGCAGCCCGACCCCCATCAGCAGCAAGACAGCGAGCATCCATGCGGCAGGGCGGGTTGGCTTCATCAACGATCTCCGGCTGAGTCTGGAAGGGCTGGCACGATTCGCCAGCGATAGGCCACCTATTAAGATACGCTTCGGCCGCCGATTTGATCACGCGAACTTCTAAGAATAGTGACGCGTCTGACCCGCCCGCATTAAAAAAACCGCGGCGAATCGCCACGGGTCTGCTTTGTTAAATCAGTCAGACCGGCTTAGAACTGCCAGATCAACGACGCGTAATACGTGAAGTCGTTCTTCTTCGATGTGGAGGGCGTCGCCGAGTCGTGCTCGTTCGCCAGGCCCAGCTTCAGCGCCAGCCCCTTGTCCCGATCGATATTGATGATGTAGTCCAGCGTTGTGATGTTCCGGAAGTCCTCCGATTCCTCCAGCGAGGGGTATAGGTAGTTCGTGAACGCGATCGACTGGTTCTCGCTGATGGTGTAGTCCGCCTCGACGCCCAGCAGCGCCTCGAGTGTGAACTCATCGCCCATCGTCCCGCCCATCTCCTGGTTGCCACCGATGCCGGCCCGGCCACGGACATTCCACTTATCGTTATCGACGAACTGATAACCGATCCCGCCGAAGCCCGACCACCGCGTATCCCAGTCCTGGAAGTCGTCCCAGTCGAACCGGCCGTTGGCGAAATAGAAGTAGTCCTCGCCGGGCAGCAGCCAGTCCTTGAAAAGCTCGGCGTTGAAGTTCTTCTCGGTCGTCGTGCCGTTGGAAGATGCGGCGCGGTAGAGCATGCTGAAAATCCAGCGGTCCTCGTCGTCCTCGTAGTCCGCCGCAAACGCCGCGCGGAAGTTGAGGTTCTGCGAATTGCCCTCGGCACCGTTGAGACCGATCTCCAATTGGCGGTTCCAGCCCTTAAGCCAGCCGGTACCGAACAGCCCTTCATCCGCTGCACGTTCCGCCTCGAGCGCGGCAGCTTTATCAGCGGCGTCCTGCTCCGCGAGCGCCTCGGCCATCGCGTCGGGGTCCGCGTAAATAGCTTCAATCTTGTCGCGCGCAATGGCCATCGATCCGAGCGACGGGTGGTCGATCGTGATGCTCGCATCGTCCTGTGCCGTGATCGCCGCGTTGATCACGTCGCCGCCTTTGAGCTGGATCGTCTCGGCGGAAATAACCGGGGTGAACAGGCTGGCCGCGATCAATACGGCGGCGGAGATAGCAGTACGCATGGTCAAAACATCCTTGTTGGAGAATGAAATCGTGATTGACTCGCCTTACTCGCCGACCTTGTCCAGGTGCACATCCATCTGCGGGAAGGGGATCCCGATGCCCGCCTCGTCCAGGTAGTGCTTGACCGCGTGGGTCAGCTTCTCCTTGGCGGTCCAGAAGTCGGCGCCGGTCGCCCAGAAACGGACGGTCCAGTTTACCGACGAGTCGCCCAGGTCGATCATGAAGACCTGGAAGCCGCGCCCCTCGCCCTTGACGTTGTACTCGTCCAGCGACTCGGCGGCCTTGGTCAGCACCTCACGGGTCTTGTCCATGTCCGCCGAGTAGTCGACGCCGACAAATACGTCGCACCGGCGTTCGTCGTGGTGCGTGATGTTCTCGATGACGCCGCCGTAGATCGCGCTGTTGGGCACGATGATCCGTTTGTTGTCCGGCGTGTCCAGGGTGGTGGTGAACAGCTCGATCGCGTTGACCTTGGCCGTGACGCCCGCCGCGCTAATGACGTCGCCCACATCGAACGGGCGGAAGATCAGCAGCATGATCCCGTTGGCGAAGTTGCCCAGCGTGCCCGACAGCGCCATACCGACCGCGAAGCCCGCGGCGGCGAGGATTGCGGCGAAGCTCGTGACCGCTACGCCGACCGTGCCCAGCGCCGTCATCACGCCGATCACCAGCACCAGGTAGTACACCATCTTCCCGAAGAAGCGCGACAAGGTCATATCGACCTTCGCCTTCTCGGCGGCCCGGCTAACAATGCGGGCAATGATCTTGCCAAGGACAAAAGCCGCGACGAGGATGATGATCGCGCCAGCAACCTTGGGGCCCCAATCGACGAGCAGCTGTGTCACACCGCTGAAATCCCCCGACATCGCGTCGTCCAACGCTTTCTTGCCTTCATCGGCGGCTTCGTTGATCTGCCCTTCAGGGGTCTGCTCGGCAGCCTCGGTTCCGTCAGCGGCCTCTTCGCCGTCGGCTTGAGCCAGCAGCGGTTTGAAAAAATTCATGGTTTGCTTCCTATCAGTGAGATGCTTTGTTGATGGGTCGATCCACACCCCAGGCCAGCGGGCAATATAGCAAAGCGCCGCGGATAGATCAGCCCAACGCAACACCCGTTGTTTCACAGCCCGTTACACTCCCGCCATGCGGATCACGACCTGGAACGTCAACGGCCTGCGCGCCGCGCTGCGCAAGGGCTTGCCCAAGCACCTCGACGCTATCGCCCCGGATGTGCTCCTCTTGCAAGAGGTCCGCGCGCTGCCTGAGCAGCTGCCTAAGGCCTGGCAGGACCCCGACGGCTGGCACGTGCTCTGGAACCCCGCAGAAAAGAAGGGCTACGCGGGCACCGCGATCTGGTCACGCCAGCCCATCGAGACGCACACCATCGGCCTGACCAAGACCGACAAAGACGAAGAGGGCCGGCTCATCACCGCCATCATCCAAGGAATCGGCATCGCGTCGGTCTACCTGCCCTCCGGCTCGTCCGGCGACCACCGCCAGGCCGAGAAAGAAAAGTGGATGAAGGCCTTCAAGCCCTGGGCCGATAAGCATCTCAAGGCGAGTAAGCCCTTCGTCTTCGGCGGGGACCTCAACATCGCCCACACCCCCCGCGACATCTTCCACGCCAAGTCCAACGAGAAAACATCGGGCTACCTGCCCCAAGAACGCGAGTGGATGGGCAAGGTGATCGACTCGGGCTGGGCTGACATGGTCCGCGACGACTACGACCAACTGCTTGCGCAAGGCGGCGATGTCGCGGGCCGCTTCGGCGTCGAGGGCGAGGGCATCGAGCCCGACAAGCACGGCCCGTACTCCTGGTGGTCCAACCGCGGCAGTGCAAGAGCCAAGAACCGCGGCTGGCGCATCGATTACTTGCTCGCGAATGAAGCCGCCGCCGAGCGTTTCCAACAAGCCCACATCCACCGCGCCGGCGGCCTTGAGGTCTCCGACCACGCGCCGGTGTCGATTGATTTGGAAGACTAATGGCTCGGGCTCCCTCTCCCCACGGGAGAGGGGCGGCGTAGCTGCACGCTTGATCCACACCACGGCCAGCCCATCTCGCGAACCGCTCGCCCCTCACCCCAACCCTCTCCCGTGGGGAGAGGGGGCAAGGCAAACCCACTATCATCCATCCATGATCGCCCGCATCACCGGCAAACTCGTCGACCTCCAAGCCGACACCGCGCTCATCGAAGCCAGCCCGGGCATTGTCCACGAACTGCTGCTGCCCGCGTTCGTCACCCAACGCTTGGCACCTTCCTTAGGGCAGACCGTCATGCTGCACACGCTGCACTTCCTCGAGGGCCAGAACCAGGGCGCGCTGTTCCTGCCCCGGCTCGCCGGCTTCCTGACCCCTGCCGACAAGGCGTTCTACCAGCTGCTGACCACCGTCAAGGGCATCGGCCACCGCCGAGCGCTGCGGGCGCTGGTGCTGCCGACGGACCAGCTCGCCAGCGCGATCGCCGACCGCGACATCAAGCTGCTGCAAACGATGCCCGAGGTCGGCAAGAAGACCGCCGAGACGATCGCGCTGACGCTGCGTGACAAGGTCGACGAGTTTCTCAATGCCCCGCGCGTCTCGACGCCGGGCGACCCCGATATCGCAGTCAATGTGTCAAGCGCATCGGCCACTTCTGGGGGGCTCGCCCGCGGCGCCGTCGAAGCCCTCGTCACCCTCGGCGAAGACCGCGCCCGAGCCCTCGCCTGGGTCGATCAGGTCATGCAGTCCGATGAACGCCCGGAAACGATCCAAGAACTGATTGCCGCGGTGTACCGGCTCAAGGCGGCGTGATATCAATTGCTATCTAACTGCTCAAGAAACTCAATTAACTTTTTATAGTGTTCGCGCAGAGATTCAGATATTTCATGTCGATTGAGCATCAACTTTGCGCCATAAATCAAGGTTGATACGAGTGCATCATGAAACTCATCTGATTCAATATCATCAAGTGCGAGTCCATGGTTATAGCGCGCCGAGATCAAGTGTTCGTGTATGCCCGGTATTGATTCAGGTATTGAAGTCGCAGCTTCAATCAACTCATCAGACAGAGAATTCTTAATTTGCCACCAATCTTCTGGCGGGCCATCAGTTGAAATTAAGAAAGTCACTTTGAATACCTCGTGGCTTAAGATCGATACACCGCCGTGCACCCCGGCGCTTCGCCGACGCTGACCGACACCAGCGTGCAGTTGTCCGGCAGCTCCGGTGCGATCTTCTCCGCGATCGCCCACGCGACGCGCTCGGCGGTCGGGTTGATCGCAAGGCTACCCGCACCATCCGTGAACGGCTCGCACCGGTTCAGGTCGTTGTTCTGCCAGGGGGCCAGCGCGTCGGCTAATAAGCCTTGCAGCAGGTGGAAGTCGCAGACAGTCTCGATCTCGTCAAGCTCGTCCGCGGCGACGGTGACCTTGACCGGCCAGTTGTGGCCGTGGGTGGGTTCAAGCGACCCGTCCGGCAAACGGATCGCGTGCGCGGCGGCGAAGACGGACTCGACAATGATCTCGTACATAGGATGCTGTTTGCAACAGGTGGGGTGGGCCTCCTGCCCGCCGGTCGGGCGCTAGCCCGAAGCGTATGATTATTTTACGACTTCGTCGTAACGGCGGGCAGGATGCCCACCCCACCAGAGCGGTTATTCAGAGCCTAAACTAACCACCCTATGACCGATCAGTCAGTGGACCTCATCGTCGGCATCGACCTGGGCACGACCAACTCGCTGGTCGCGTACTGCGATGAGAAGGGCCCACGCGTCCTCACCGATGAGCAGGGCCGGGCGATCCTGCCGAGCGTGGTCAGGCTCACTCAAACCGACGGCTCGGCCGAGGCGGTCGGCTACGACGCCCGGGCGACCGCCATCGAGCACCCCGAGCGGACGGTCCACAGCGTCAAGCGCCTCATGGGCCGGGGGGTCAAGGACGCCAACGAAACCGTGGCACACTTGCCCTACCGCGTCGTCGAGGGCGAGCACAACACCGCCCGCGTGCAGGTGGGCGAGAACATCATCAGCCCGCAGGCGATCAGCGCGATGGTCCTGATCGAGCTCAAGCAGCGGGCCGAGGCGGCGTTAAGCCGGGAGGTCCGCAAGGCCGTGGTGACCGTGCCGGCCTACTTCGACGACGCCCAGCGCCAGGCCACACGGGACGCGGGCCGGCTCGCCGGGCTTGAAGTCGTCCGCATGGTTAATGAGCCCACGGCGGCCGCCCTGGCTTACGGCTTGGGTGGCGGGATCCCCAACCAGGACACGTCGCTGATCAAAGATAAATCGGCGGGCAGCATCTCGCTGAACACGAAACTCAACCCCGAGGCGTGTGCAGACGGGGCGAAGCCGCAAGCGGCTCAAGCCTCAAGCCCCAAGCCTCAAGCCCAAACGATCGCCGTGTACGACCTCGGCGGCGGCACGTTCGACATCTCGATCCTCCGCCTGGAACAGACCGAGAGCGGCGCGGTCGATCAGGTCCTCGCCACCGCGGGCGACACGCACCTGGGCGGCGACGATGTCGACCAGATGATCATCCAACTCGTCATGCGTGAGGTCCGCGAGCAGTTCGGCGAAGCGCTCGACTTCCCCCCGGCGACGCAGCAGGCCCTGCGCAACTTCGCCGAGGCGACCAAGATCAGGCTGTCCAATGAAGACGCGGCGGACATCGAAATCGACCTCGGTGACGGCAATCGCTACCAACGCACGCTGACGCGCGAAGAACTGGAAGCGATGGCCAAACCCTGGGTCGATCGCACGCTGGATGCGTGCAAGCAGGCGTTGCGTGGTGCGAACCTAATGGTCAGCAACATCGACCGCGTCGTGTTGGTTGGTGGATCGACGCGCATCCCGCTGGTGCGTGAAGTGGTCGGTAGGTTCTTCGAGGCCGAGCCCTACACCGCGCTGGATCCGGACCAGGTCGTCGCGCTGGGCGCGAGTGTGCAGGCGGCGCGTTTGGCAGGCATCCAGCAGGGCGGCCTGCTGCTCGACGTCATCCCGCTGTCGCTTGGGATCGAGACGATGGGCGGTGCGGTTGCGAAGCTCATCACCGCGAACAGCACGATCCCTGCGCGGGCCAGCGAGATCTTTTCGACGTACGCCGAGGGACAGACGAAGGTCGCGATCAACGTTTATCAGGGCGAACGCGAGCTCGTGCAGGACTGCCGGCTGCTCGGCTCGTTCGAGCTCACCGGCATCCCGCCGATGCCCGCAGGGCTGCCCAAGCTCAACGTCACTTTCGTCGTCGATGCGAATGGCGTGCTGACCGTTACCGCGACCGAGGAACGCTCCGGCCGACGCGCCCGCACACAGGTCGTCCCCAACCACGGCCTGACCCGCGACGAGGTCGAGGCGATCGAACGCGACTCGTTTCAGCATGCTAAGGCCGACATGAACGCCCACCGTTTGATCGATCTGCGCCTTAACGCGAGGCTCGACATCCGCAATATCCAGAAGCAACTCGACCGCGTTGGTGAGTCGATCGATGCCGACTACCGTGCTGAGATCGACCACTACATCGCGACGGTGCAGGGCATGATCGAATCACCCGACAGCGATGTCGATGCGGACGCGCTGCAGCAGGCGATGCACGACATGGACCACGCGACGATTAAGCTGGCCGAGGTCGCGATCGCGCAGACGCTGAAGCAAGACCTCAACAATTCCTCTCAATAGCCGCGATGCTACGCATCGCGGGTCGATCGCAGATGAGGTTGTGATGCTTCGCCAGCGACGCGTAGCGTCGCGGCGATGGTTTATCATGCAGGTATGCTCTACCGCTGGGAACACGATGGGGTGGTCGTGTACCGTTCGCCGGTGCTTGATGCGCTTGACGTGCCGCATGGCTTCGGTACCCGGCGGGGCGATGACAAAACGATCGCAACCGCCCTCGGTCTCGGGGGGCGTGCCTGGGTGACCGTCCACCAGGTCCACGGCCACGCGGTGCACTACGAGGATCGCGAGCCTTTTCGTGACCAGCAGCCGCGCTGCGATGCGGACGCGGTGGTGCTCAAACGCAAGGACGCGGTGACGCGCATCCTCACGGCGGACTGTGTCCCGTTGCTGCTGGCTTCAAGCGACGGCAGCGCGGTCGCCGCGGTGCACGCGGGCTGGCGCGGGTTCCTTGCCGGGGTCATCGGCGACGCGGTCGACACGCTGGCGAGCGCCGGCTTCGTCGCAGCGATCGGCCCGTGTATCGGCGTCAAGCGCTTCGAGGTCGGCGAGGAAGTGGCAGAGCAGTTCGACCCGCGTTTCGTTCGGCGGGACCTCGGCAGCCGGCCACACATCGACCTCCGCGCCGCGAGCTTTGCGATGCTCCAACGGCTGGGGGCCCAACAGATCGACACGACCGATCGGTGTACCGCCGAGCACGAGAAAGAGTTCTTCAGCTACCGGCGGGACGTGACGCAGCGTCAACTCGAATCTACTGGCAGGATGACGAGTGTGATTGGTTGTGCGCTATACAATTGATAACGGTGTTGGTGCCACACAACTTGCGAAGCAAGCGGTGTGCGAGTTTTCTTGGATTGGTTTGAGACGATTCGCACATCGCTGCCTGCGGCAGTTATGTGGCACCCAGCAACGATGCCTACTCCGCGATCGCCTTGCCGTAGTCGTTGCCCGGCTCGCGGTACATCGCGTGGATGTGGTTGTGTGGCTCGTTACCGAGGTTCTGCGGGCAGAACTCGATGATCACGGCCGGGCCTTGGATCCGCCACATCGCCGGCTGGGTCTTCTCGGTCGGGCCGAACCACGCGAAATAGGTCTCGTCGAGCGTGTCCGCGATCCGCTGCATCGCCATGGCTGCGTGCGTCGCGTTGAGCAGGCCGACGCGCTCCTCGATGAGCGTGAGCAGCAGCTTCTTCTGCGCGTCGCTGAGCGCATCCCCACGGACGCCCTCTTTCCTCGGCGTGATGTCCCCGGCACCCGGGCCGAACGCGAGGTTGCTACGTCGATCACTCATGACAGCTTTCTCGCGTTGTTCGGCGTTGAGCCCATTCAGCATCGCGTGTGCGCTGTCGACCTCGCTCGCCATCAACTCGATCTCGCGGTCGCCGCTCATGTACTTCATCGGCTGGCCGCCGGTTAGCGTTGGGGACAGCGTGATCTGCTCACCCACAACGGTTGCGTTAGCGCCGAGGTGGTGCCCGCCGAACATCCACATCCAAGGCTCCGTTTTGGACGGCTTACCCAGCAGCGCGATGTAGAAGTGGTCCCGCCCGAAGTTGTTACGGACCTCGCCGCGGTTCAGCCAATCGGTGTCGCTGTGCACGTGATCGAAGACCTCCTGGAACCCGCGCTCGCTGAGTGTCGCGCGGATCAGGGCGTAGACCGCGTCCTGCTGCGGCCGGGTCAGGTCACCCATCTTGAGCCCGCCACGCCGGGCCATGTGCGACGGCAGGTTGGACCACCGCTCGCGCTGCTCGGCGTCGTCGTACGTATAAGTAATCTTCTCACGCTGTTTCTCGTCCAGTGTCGCCAGCAACGCATCCGCTGCCTTGACGACCTCCGCGACCACCTCTGCAGCAGGCTTGGGCTTCTTCTCTTCAGCGAGCGTCGGCACTGTCAAAAGCAGTAGGGCAAGACAGGCAGCAACTTTCCTCATGTGCATAACAGACTCCTTTGGCATCACGTAACACCAGCAATCTAACAGAACCAGTCGCACGGGTTGGGTGAACTGCGACAATTGCGTTATCTAAATGCAAATAGGGATCACACCAACCGCTCTAAAACCCTCAACGCCGCGCCCGTATGCCCACCGCCGAGGTTGGCGTGACGCCGCGCCGGCGCGGTCATCGCGAGCAGCGCGCGGTAGATGTTGGCGAGGTCCGGCCAGTTGTTCCCGGGCGCCAGGCCGTAGTCGCGGAGGTGGTGAGCGATCAGCTTGACGGGCTTGGTGCCGTGCAGCGATTTGGGCGCTGCCCAGTACAGGTGCTCGAGGTAGACCGCGTCCTCGACCCAGTGCCCTGGGTGGACGCAGGCGAGGTCGAAGAGCACGGCCGGGCTGGTGGCTTCGCTTCCAGGCGCGGGTGCCGGTGTGCGTGACATCGCGTTGCCGGGATGGAGGTCGCCGTGGCACCAGAAACCCGTATCGCGTGTATGCCAAACCTCCAGCCAGCCGGGCAGTTTCTTGCTTGCTGATTTGAGGGCTTTGCGCCAGCGCTGCGAGTGCTCGATGGTGTCTTTGCTGATTGACTGTTTGGACCGTTTGACCAGGCCGGCCCAGTCGCGTGTGGTGGGCGGGTCGCCCATCGGGATCAGCCGGGCGCGGGCGTAGAAGTTCGCCGCGGCGTCTGCGATGAGCTCATAAGCATGCGAGCCCCACGCCGTACCGAGCGGCCCGTATGGCAGGCGCTCCATGACTACCCATGCGAGGTCGTAGCCGCCCAGCTCACTGCCGTGCGCGAAGATGCGTGGCGTCACATCGTCCGGCGAGAGCTGCACGAGCCAACGCCGTTCTTTCGGCGGGATAGGGAACTTGACAACGACGGGGTGCTTGGCCTGCCCGTCTTGCCAGGTCGCGTAGCCAGTGAGCGCGCCCCCACGCTGCCAGTCGGTGCGGAACCAGTTGATGTCTGCAAGCCTTCCTTCGCAGAGCTCGAGCAGCACGGGTGCCAGCGCTGCGCCGAACGGCGTCATCCGGGTGTCTTCAGGCAGCGGGGCGGGCGGAGGCGATCTGGGCAAGACCTCGACCGGCTCGCACGGGGTGTCGTCTGCGTCGCTGGCCTGTGCGGGCTGCTGAGAATGTGATTCAGTGGGAGTCTGGCCCAGCTGGCCCAGGCCTGTGCAGTGTTCTGGCGTGTCCGGCTGATCCATCAGGCCGCCTTCCAGGGGTTCGATTCAGCACGACGGGTCTGATACATCGGCATTTCAAACCTACCGGGCGTTTGAGCCCGGGGCAAGAACTTTTTCATTGAAAGCGATACGATCCCTCCCCCGCTGTGTTTTATTGAACCTGATCCAAGGAATTATGATGCGTGATCAACGTTTGGATAAGCTCGCCGATGTGCTCGTGAATTACTCCGTCAAGGTCCAACCGGGACAACTCGTGCGGATCACCGGCGACCGGGTCGGCTCTGATTTGCTCGAAGCGATCTACGAGGCGGTGCTCAAGGCAGGCGGCCACCCGATGCTGCGATGCAACATCGACGCCTGCCAAGACATCTTCCTGCAGACCGCGAGCGAGGGCCAACTGCAGTATGTAAACCCGGTCAACCTCGCCGAGGTCGAGCACATCGATGCGAGCATCAGCCTGTGGGCGGATACGAACACCAAGAGCGCGACGCGTGTCGACCCGAAGCGCAGCGGGCTGGTCTCGTCCGCACGCAAGCCGGTCTTCGAGGTCTTCATGAAGCGGGCCGCCGCGGCCGAGTTCCCCGGCCAGTACCCTGGCGTCAGGCCGCTCAAGTGGGTCGGCACGCAGTTCCCGACGCACGCGAGTGCGCAGGACGCCGAGCGTTCGCTGCGTGAGTACGCGGACTTTGTCTTCAAGGCCGGGTATCTCGACCACGACGACCCCGCTGCCCAGTGGGAGCAGATCCGCGACAAGCAGCAGCGCGTCGCCGACTACCTCAACGGCAAGTCGCTCCTGCACTTCCAGACGCCCAACGGAACGGACCTCAAGGTGAACGTCGACGGCATGGCATGGATCAATTGTGCCGGCGAATCGAACTTCCCCGACGGCGAGGTCTTCACCGGCCCAAACCTCAACCACCCCGACGGCGGGGTCAACGGCGTCGTCAAGTACAGCTTCCCCGCGGTGCACAACGGGCGGGAGGTCCACGACATCGAGTTGACCTTCGAGAAGGGTCGGGTCGTCGATGCGAAGGCAAGCAAAGGGCTCGACTTCCTCAACGCCATGCTCGACCAGGACGAGGGCGCCCGCAACCTCGGCGAGATCGCGATCGGCACGAACTATGCCGTGACCGAGTACACCAAGAACACCTTATTCGACGAGAAGATCGGCGGGACCTTCCACGCCGCTGTCGGTGCCGGCTACCCCGAAACGGGCAACCAGAACCAGTCGGGCCTGCACTGGGACATGGTCTGCGACCTCCGCACCGGTGGGACCATTACGGTCGACGGCGAGGTCATCTCTCGCGATGGCAGGTTTGTGTTTGAAGGCTGGCCTGGGACCTGAGCGATTTCAGCAAGATACGGCTTCAAATACCCGCCCAGGTCGTCGTTTTTGCTGTCGTCAGGCACGACACCCTTGAGCTTCAGCGGATTACTGGTGTCTTTCACCGTCATGCCCGGCTCGACTCGGTCGCTTGACACCTGCCACTGCTGGGTCTTCGTCTCGTTCTGCTCAGCAGCCGATGGATTAGCATGATTGTCTGAGCAAACCGGCTTTGTGTTGATGCATCGTTGGGTACGAACCCTGGAGGCGCCACCGCGTATCACTTAGGTGAGTTGGTCTTCCTCAAACGACTTAAGATAACAAGCATGACCAAGATCTCTGCCGCCTTATTTATAATAGGAACGTTAGTGCTGATGAGCTGTAAGTCCCATACCTTCTCGCCACCCACTACCGAGCAACGGCCCGTTGCCGACACGATGCACGGCGTCGAGATCGTCGACCCATACCGCTGGCTCGAAGGTGACGCTAACGCCGAACTAACCGAGGAGGTTGATGACTGGACAACCGCGCAGAACCACTACACACGCACCATCCTCGATGGCCTTCCCGGCCGTGACAAGCTTGAAGCTCGCCTGACCGAACTCATGCAGGTCGGCTACGTCGGTGCCCCTACGATGCGCGGCAACCTTTACTTCAACGCCGAACGCGAGGGTGACCAGGACCACGCCGTGCTGTATGTCCGCGAGGGCTACGACGGCAATAAGCGCGTGCTGCTGGACGTCAACACACTCAGCGAAGACAAGCTCACCGCGCTGGGCTGGTGGAGCCCGAGCCCGGACGGGTCGCTCCTCTCGTTCGGCTTGTACGAGGCCGGTGACGAGAATACGACGCTGCACCTCATGGACGTCGCGACCGGTGAGTGGCTCGATACCAAGATCACGGGCAAGGCAGGTGGTATCCAATGGCTGCCCGATAACAAACGATTCTTCTACAGCAAGCTCGCGGATATCGGCAACCCCTACTCGAAGCAGATCAAGCTGCACACCATCGGCGAAGACCCCGCTAACGACCGGCTGATGTTTGAGCAGTACAAAGAAGGCCCGCTCGCGACGACCTGGGGCCCGTTCTTCTCGATGCAGCGAGAGGGCAACTGGGGCCTGATCGGCTACTGGACCTCGACGTCGGCGAACGACCTGTACCTGGTCGATGTCAAGAAGTGGCTGCCGACCGATGAGCTCGTCATGACGCCACTCATTGAAGGGGCCGACGCGAATACGTTCGGGCAGTTTATCGGCGGGCGCCTGCTGCTGACGACCCACGTCGATGCGCCCAATGGCATGGTCTACGAAGTGAACATCGACACCCCTAAGCGTGATCAATGGGAAGTTCTAATTCCTCACCTCGATATGGTATTAGGCGGTATTCAAGAAACAAAAGACCACCTCGTTATTGAGTACACCGATAAAGCTAAGTCTTCTTTCATGCTCATGAACAAGGAGAAGAAGTGGCTGTCGCCACTGGATATTCCTGGCATAGGTTCTGCAGGTTTTTCAACACGCTATGACCGACAGGAAGCTTTTTTAACGTTCACTTCTTTCAACGAACCCAGGAGTGTTTATCGAACAGTATTTGATACCTTCGAAAACAATGATTACGTCATCTGGTCCCGACCTGATGTCCCCGTTAATCCTTCGCTGCTCGACGTCAAACAGGTCACCTACAACAGCAAGGACGGCACACCTGTCACGATGTTCCTTGTCCACAAGAAGGGCATCGAACTCGACGGCAGCAACCCGACGATTCTCAGCGGGTATGGCGGGTTTGGCATCAGCATGACGCCGCGATTTAGCGCGACGATGTTTCCCTGGTACGAGGCGGGCGGTGTCATGGCGATCCCCAACCTGCGTGGCGGCGGGGAGTACGGGGACGACTGGCACAAGGCCGGCAAGCTCGAGAACAAGCAGAACGTCTACGACGACTTCATCGCCGCCGCCGAATGGCTGATCGATCAGGGCTATACCAGTAATGACAAGCTTGCGATCCGTGGCGGGTCCAATGGCGGTCTGCTGGTTGGTGCCGTGATGGTTCAGCGGCCCGACCTGTGCAAGGCCGTACTCTGCGGCGTGCCCCTGCTCGATATGCTCCGCTACGATCGGTTCCTCATGGCCAAGTACTGGGTGCCCGAGTACGGCGACCCGGCTAGCGAGGAACACTTCAACTGGCTCAGGGCCTACTCGCCTTACCACAACGTCACGCCCGGGACCGACTACCCCGCGACGCTCATCACCGCCGGCGAAAACGACACCCGCGTCCACCCGCTGCACGCCCGCAAGATGGCGGCGCTGCTGCAGGGCGCCACCGCGAGCGACCCGGCCGACAAGCCCGTCATGCTCTGGGTCGACCGTGATGGCGGGCACGGTGGCGGCAAGCCCTTATCACAGCGTGTCCGTGATATCGCTGACCAACGCATCTTCCTCATGTGGCAGCTCGGGATCCTTGAGGATCAGTAGCCGTATGCTCCGTTAGGAAATAGCCATGCCGATACATGTTGCGATGGGACTCTTGGTACTCTTGCTTAAGGCATCCGCTTTCGGTCATGAAAGCGAGCCTAAGACCGGGATCTACACCAAGATCTTTGAAGAGCGTAGCCTGCTTTCGGCCCCCGACAGGATGGCAGAGATCACGCGCTGGCCTCGTGAGAAAATGACAGCTTACGACATCAAAGACCACACCTTTCAGCTCGTCGTGCCCCAGGGCTACGACGGTTCCAAGGCCTATGGCCTGCTCGTGTTTATCCACCCCAACAACCAGATCGATCTCAACCGGTTCTACGGCCGGGTGATCAAGGACGTCCTCGCGGAACACAAGCTGATCTGGGTCTCTTACAACAAGGCGGGCAACGATGTCATGCCAAATATAAGACTAGGCCTGGCGCTTGACGCGGTCCACAATATGACCAAGCAGTACCAGATCGATGAGGGCCGCGTGTACGTCTCGGGACTCTCCGGCGGCGGCCGGATGTCCTGCATGGCGGGCATCTACTACCCGCAGGTATTCACTGGCGCTGTGCCGATTGTTGGGACGCTGTACTTCCGCGATGTCAAGCTGCCTGACGACCCGGCGTTGCGTGCGCTCATCAAGCCCAAACCCCCGGAAGGTGTGGCCGCATGGCCGAGAGGGCTGCTCAAGCCATCGGCGAAGAAGCTCAACCATATGAAGCGCAACCAGCGATGGGTCCTGCTTGCCGGTCAGAAGGACTACAACATGCCGCAGATGCGGGCGCACTTCGAACAGGGCTTTGAGCGTGATGGCTTCGACCACGCCCATTATCTCGAGGTTGAGGGCATGGGCCACGCCTACCCCGAGTCGAAGTACTTCGATAGGGCGTTGAAGCTATTAGATGGCTCAGGCGAGCAAGAGGCACCTGCTAACGAGCGCACCGAAAGATTGGCAGAGCGGCGGCTGGAGGTCGCGCTCCGAACGCTGGCGCGGGATCAAGCCCGAGGCGTCCGTGCGCTGCAGCGGCTGATCGAAGACCTGCCTAATACGGAGGCCGCTAAGCAGGCTCGCCAAGAGCTGGACGGGCTTGAGGCCGAATAAAAACGCCCGACGGGCTACGCTGCACGCCGGACGCTTGATGGGGGGCTTAGTTGTCCGGGGCGTCTGGGCCCCGGCTGGTTGATCCGTGATCCCTCCGCTTACCCGCGGTCGGTCTTGAACTGGCTCACCAGCTGCTGCA
>JBCDKD010000053.1:0-32377 GCA_039024275.1 Planctomycetota bacterium
CGGTGCGATCGTGCTCCATACCGCGTCGTCTAGGTTAGGATCGTAAAACCTAAAGGTGTCGCCTAAAGGCGAGGGTTTCAAACCCATCGAAGGGACAATGAAAAGAGAAAAGGGGATGGGTCAGTGTTCAAGCAGATCGAAAAGCTGCTCGATCCAGTTATCAGGAAGCGCGGTTCGGCCCTGTTGGTTCCCGCCCACGGGTAGATGAACCTCTATTGCGAGAGGACAATTCGGATCGGCGGTCACAGTGACATGCCCCGCATGATGGTTCGCAGCAAGATGCAGGATCAGCAAATCCAGATGAGGCCCACTTGTCGCCCAATGGCGTTGGTGAGCAGATTGCGCGAGACTAGAAAATACTCGTGGATTGCTAGGCCCGGCTACTGAAATGTTGACCGCTGTGGAGTCATCCGACTGCTTGCATTCGAGTTCGACAACGCTCGAATCGGCCCACAGATCTGCAGTCAATTTGAGTAACCGGCGTATAAGAACGTTGATGATCCCGTCGTCGAGCATCAGGACGTCGGGTAGTGATTCAACCCCAATATGGATACCTTCAGTCCCTTTACCCAACTCCTGAAAGAGCCGGCCTAGATCGATCGATTCAAAATCCTTAGGTTGAAGCACATCAGTAACAGTTTCGGTGATACCAACAGATGAGAGGGTTTCATCAACCGTGCCGGCCCAGAGATCTTCCCATCCCGCAAAAGCAGATATGTCCGGGACCAGACCTGGTTGCGCGACGAACGCGACGTAGTCTCGAATTGCATGGAGGCTGTGCCGTAGCTTTGGTTGTAAAGCAGACGCGAGGACGCAAAGTGTTTTCGCACGATCGACCAGAATCGTCCGATGTATAACACTCAGCTTCTCCGCGACCAAAGTGTCATGCTCGCGTTGTAGACAGAAGAGATCTACCGCTTGACGGACCACCGTCTGCAGTTCCCGTATATCCCAAGGCTTCGTAATGTAGCGGTAGATATGCCCTTCGTTCACCGCTTGGATTGCGCTGTCCAAATCCGAGTAGGCCGTGGTTAGAATGCGGATGATCTCGGGGTAATCCTCGTTAATCCGGCGGAGCAGGCTTGTACCCATTTCTTTGGGCATACGCTGGTCGGTGACGACTACGCCAATCTTGTCTGCGTTGCTGCCGAGCATCTCAACAGCGTCTGCAACGCTTGAAGCCGTTAGAACTTCAAAATCAGACTCTATCGCCTTTCTGAAGTATTTCTGGGCCAGTTCTTCGTCATCAACGAAAAGGATGTATGGGCGTGCATTAGTTTGGATTGGCGATTTCATGGTCTGTGGTTACTCGTTGTTGATGGGGGAGGTCAATTAGAACTTCTGTCCAAGCGCCCGCCTCACTGCGGATAGAGATGGACCCCCCATGTTTCGTTACGATTGTGTGGCAGATGCTTAGCCCCAGCCCCAATCCACCGCCGACGTCACTGGTCGTAAAGAATGGTTCAAAGATCCGCTGGAGCCGCTCGGACGCAATACCAATGCCGTTGTCCCGGATGCATAGATGCAGGCTGTCACCGTTGTCTTGGCAGGACACCTCCACGCGTGCCGGCCGCTGATCCTTCGTGCTCAGGGTGGCGCGGCCGGCGTTGGTAAACAGATTGACGAGCACCTGGATGATTTGGTTCCGGTTGCCCTCGATATAAATTCCGTCGGGAATGAAAATGGCAAATTCGATATGGCCGGTCTCACTCGCGGTGAAACGCAGGGCAGTCGTGACCACGTCGTCAAAATCGACATGCGTGAGGCAAGCGCTATGTTCGGGATGCGCGAAGCTCCTGAGGTCAACGATAATGTCTTGCACGCGATTGATGCCGTCATGAACATCCATCAGGGTTTCCCGCAAATTCGGGGGCATCGCGTCGGGGTCACCCATTGACAGCTGGAGCGCAGCCATCGCATAGTTCAGCGGGTTATTGATCTCATGCAGGAGGCCCGCGGCGAGGCTTCCGAGCGCATTCATCTTCTCGCTCTGCATCAACTGCGACCGGGCAGACGCCAAATCACGGATGGCTTGTTCAAGCTGCTGGTTGCGGTCGCGCAGCTCACGCTGCAATGTGCTGGTTCGCAACAGATTGCGGATCCGGGTCTTTAGCTCGATCGAGCTGAACGGCTTGTTCAGAAAATCATCGGCGCCGTGGTCCAGCGCCGTGAGCTTAGACGATTCATCGACCCGTGCGGTCAATAAGATAATCCGCGTATCGGCCATTGATTTGTCTTCGCGGAGTTGCCGACAGATCTCCAGCCCGTCGATGCCGGGTAGCATGAGGTCGAGCAAGATCAGGTCGGGTACTTGGCTGCGCGCGATCTGAAGGCCGGCCGGGCCATCCGCCGCGTGCAGCAAGTTGTAGTCGTCCCTTAAGGTATCGGTTAAGTAACGCTGCATACTCGGCTCATCATCGACGATCAGGATCCGGCCGACACCGGGCTTGAACGCCGGGGCGGGGATGTCGGGCTGCATGCCGCCCTGCTCTTCCAACCCGTGCCGTGCAGCCAACTGATGCATCTTGACCAGCGGGTCCTGTGTGTCATGCTCGACAGCCGCACGAGGCTGCTCACCATCCACGAAGGGCTGAACGATCGGAAGACGGATCTCGAAGCTTGTGCCCCGCCCAACCTCACTCGAGACCGCGATCGTGCCCCCGTGCTCCTCGACAATGTCGTGGACTAGCGCAAGGCCTAACCCCAAGCCCTGGTACCGGCGTGTCGAAGAGCTATCAACCTGCCGGAACCGGTCGAACACAAACGGCAACTCATCTTTAGGGATGCCGACACCCGTATCACGGACACGGAGCACCGCATCATCATCTTCACGGTTCCATATGACTTCGATCTGTCCTCCGGGTGGAGTGAACTTCGTCGCATTGGTCAGAAGGTTCAGCAGCATGCGCTCAAGCGACGTGTCATCGCCCATCACGTAGATCGATTCAGCCACGCCGGAAGTGACAAGGTGCAGCCCCTTTTCGTCGGTTGTGTGGCGGATACTCGAAGCCATAGCATCGGCCATCTTCGCGACATCGACAGGCTTATGTGATTCCGCTTGTCGGCCGGTTTCGTTGTTCGAGTCTAGACGGATCAGGTCAAGCAGATCGTTGATCAATTTGAGCAGCCGCAGGCCGTTGCTTCGCACCGTCTTGAGTTGACGAACGACGAACTCATCTGAACGGCTCTCGGAATGCAATAGGTTGTCGACGGGGCCTAAGATCAGCGTTAACGGCGTCCGCAATTCATGGCTGACATTGGCAAAAAAATTGCTCTTCAGCCGGTCCAACTCCTCCATCTGCTTGTTCTTCTCATCGAGTTCGTAACGCAAACGGAATTCAGAGAAACGACGCTGTGCCGCAAAGAAACCGGACATACAGCAGATCGTTGCTGTCGCCAGCATGAAATACAGGTTGTTGATCAGTGTTGGGGTTGTGGCTGCGTCTGTGCCGCTATGAAATCCACACGCAGCCAGGTAGAGACCGATCACCAAACCGCACAAGACTACAACTTCTGTAAACGTCCAGGGCATCAAGAGGCAGACAATAATCATCGCCAGGTTTAAGCCCGCGTAGTACGGCGACATCCAGCCCTCGGTGATATAGATCATCCAGGCGATGGCTGCAGCTGGCACCACCGCCCAAGCGATGCCTAAGACACGAACATGCCGGCCCGCCACGGGTAAAAACAGAAGCCCCAGCACCACCGCAATGAGTGCATTACACACAAGACGAATACCCAGCAACGACCAAGCTTGGTCCGGGTAGACAAACCAATCCAGGCCCCAGAACAGGGGAACCAGGATCAGCGCGAGAACACAGCCGATGCGGGAAATCCGGACCCGCTGGCCATGGTCCGCCTCGGCATAAGCCGCGCGCATCTCTTTGGTCACTGCGGCGTTCATGCGTTCCTTGATGGTTTTCGGATCTCGAGGAATACATTGATCCCGGTCTCATCGACCGAGACTGTTTGCTCGCCCAAATCCGGGATTAGCTCCAACATGTCGTCGGGGCTACGATAAATTAAATACCACTCCATGATGTACTCGAGCGGTATCAAGATCGGGTCTGAGTTCGCAACATTCGTGACAACCACCATTCCACCCGGCGCGACCCAGCTATAAAATAGCTTTATCAATTTTGCGCAAATCCGGTTAGATAAATAATCAAACAGTCCTGCGCAATACACCAGATCAAACCGCGGCTCATAAGACACACGACGGCCTTTGGCCTCTTCCAGCAATTCATGAATGGATTTCTGAACAAACGTATGCTCAATCCGACGCGAAGAATCTCGGATGGCTTCGTCTACCCTGTCGCTGGCGAAGTCTAGCGTCGGCTTATTAAAATCCATCATGTGGAACTGGCAGCCGTCCGAGATCGGATCGGTCCGCAAGAATCGTTGCACCTCGTTAACTGGTCCGCAGCCGACCGTGAACGCACGAAGCTTATGGCCCTGACGGCCCAACCGCGTTGCCTCTTCGTGTAAACGCTCGGTCAACATATCGATTCGATTGCGATAGGCCTGCTGGGGCTGTTGCCCCAGGATCGCCATGTTCAATACCTTCGAGTATGCATTGTGCCCCTCCGCCGCGTCACGCATGACCATGTTCAGCATCTCATAGTCGCCGGCATATCCGAACGGCTTATTGAACGTGCGGTTGATCCAGGGGCTCACCAATGTGAGCGGGTGGAGTATCCGTTGAGCAAATGCCTTGTGGTGCGGGATATCGTCGGGCTCGATTTCTCTGCCGTGCTCATCAAACTCGTACATCAGTGTATTCAGCCTGTCCACCACTTCGCCGTGGACCTGCCCAACAAATTCTCGCTTCTCTTCAGGCTCATGCTTAGAGCCAATCGCCTCCGAGGACGCCTCTGTGCCCTCAAGCCAGCGGCTAAGTTCTTGCAAGAAATTCGCAAGCGATGTCACCGTGAGTTGAAATTTCGGCGACAGCGCATGAGTGCGCTCCCAGTCCTTCACGAAACGGCGCGCTTCTTCTTTAAGCACATTTCCAGGCGTCAGCTCCGCCAGGTCTGTCCACGGGTCAACCAGAGCGACAGAAACGATCATCATCAGGCCCGTTGAGATTAGGTTGCTGACGACTGCCCGGCCCTGGTAGATCACCCGGCCTTGACGCCGGATCTCAACATTGTCGAGCACTTCACTCAGTTGGACGATCGAGTAGGGGTTATAAACCTCAAAAACCGCGAGCTGCCTGGTCAAACGAACGAGCGTACCACGCCCGGGTGTGCCCTGACTGTTGCTGAAACCCACGAAACTCTCCTGTCCTGTCTCTAGCGTTTTTGCCACGAAGGTGCTTCTCTCTGTACGGTCGGTGATGTTGACGCAGGCCCGCTAGCCTTCCACCCCCGCGGAAGATTGACGCTATTCAAATCGGTTACGATACTGGATAGGCTTGATACTTGTCACACGATTGAAGGTGGTGGAGAAATGCCCCGAGCTATTGAACCCGCTCCTCTCGGCAACCTCCGAGATTTGAAGGCTCGTTGTTCGCAATAACCATTTTGCAACTTGTAGCTGCCTGCAAAGTAGGTATTGCTTCGGGCTTATATTGATGTACTCGGAAAACAGCCGGTGCAGATGGTAGATGCTTAGACCAACACCTTTAGCGAGTGCTTTGAGATCTGGGTTCTCATTATAGCGCGTATCCAAAAACCCTAATACACGGGCGACACGAGGATCCTCGATGAGGCCATAAACAGGCACCTCTCCATTCGGGACTAGTCGAATCTCGCCGTAATAGCCCTCTGTCGTATCACCACCGGCAGACGAAGCGGTCAGCGTGATCCATGCATGCTGGCCAGCGTAGTCCAGGATTAGTTCGACTGGTTGATAAGGACTGACTGATTCAAACCGTTGCCGAGAAATTTCTGCGACTTTTGCAAAAAGCTCATCGAGCGCATTTGGTTGACCAACGAGCCATGACTGGGTCTTAAGGTCGGCGGTAATCAGCCGCTGATGCGCATCGAGCAGCACATGCCCGCCTTCCACCGTCGGTCCTGACATAAAATCGTTGTGCCAGCGTAAGAGAATCAGATCCAAGAGCTCATCGTGGATCTTTGAAAACCCCTTCTGCCCCGTGTTAACGGTGAACACCCAGGAGCTTAGCCGGTCACGATGGACGTATCGAAGTAAGCTGCACTGTTGAGATCGTTTCGGGTTCTTGCTCTTCGCCGTTTCTCCGTACATTATCCGCCAAGAGGCCACTCGATCTTTGTACACATCGACCGGTATGACTTCTAGTTGGATGCCCGCACAGCCCGTTTCCAGTTGTAGTATCGATAGAACCTCAGACCCCGGCGTATTCCATGGGGTAGGTAATTGGCAAAGTGCTCTTCTGTCGGATTGCATACACACTCCTTATAAGCACGAGACAAAGGTGTACAATCTTAACCCAAGCCAGCCCTCAATAGCAATATCTCTGAATTAAGACAATAATCACTTGCTATTTCGATGCAATTATGACTCATATTTCACCTGTGGTGCTGAATAGGCGATATATTACGTACCACTCAACCCGGGGGGGGTGAGTGAAACGATGCCTGCCCCACTCTGTCGTCGCAGTTGATTTATCACACATTGTTGGTACCCAAAGTCGGCATCTAATCGCCGTGATCCCGAACTAAACAGCAATGTCTCAGGACGCGGAAACAAACTGATCTGCCCCCAAGAGTTGTACCACTTGTTGGTTCTATAGTTTATCCCGTTGGGGCTGCTGGAGCGTAGCGGAAGCAGGCCCAACGGGCGCGAATACTTCCGGGGCAGGTGGCCTGTAGTCCAGGCTGCTGTGTGGACGCTTCGTGTTGTAGTGAACACGCCAACGCTCGATTACCACCTTCGCTTCCTTCAACGAGTAGAAGATCTCACGCTTTAAGACTTCGTGACCCAGCGTCCCGTTGCAGCTCTCGATATACCCGTTCTCCCACGGACTTCCGGGGGTGATGTACTGCGTCTGCACACCGACACGTCCCAGCCAATCACGCACCGCCTTGGCCGTGAACTCGCTGCCATTGTCGCTGCGGATGTGCTTAGGCACGCCGCGTGTCGCCATCAGCCAGGCAAGGCGTTCGAGCACATCATCGTGGTTCAGCTTCCTGGCCACGTCGATCGACAAGCACTCACGCGTGTACTCATCCATGATCGTCAGCATCCTGAAGCTCCGGCCGCCATGCGTTCGGCCGTGCACGAAGTCGTAGCTCCACACGTGATCCTTGCGCGTCGGCCGAAGCCGGATGCATGAACCGTCGTTGATCCACAGCCGACCGCGTTTGCTTTGTTTTTTAGGCACTTTCAGCCCTTCCTGCTGCCAGATGCGTTCAACACGTTTGTGAGCGTCCAGTAGGGCGCCACCCACCAGCCATCAAGCCGAAGCAGCGCGTGGATCATCCGGTAGCCGTAGCCGCCGAACATCGACGCCAACTCGATAATCCGTTGGGTTAAAGGCTTTTCATCATCCCGCATCTGCGCCATATAACGCTGCGTAGCACGGGGTTGTTTGAGCAGCTTGCATGCCCGCCTCTCCGAAGCGTTGAAACGATCCCGAATCACCTGGACCGCTTCACGCTTCCTCCGCGGGCTCAGAAGTTTAGCGCACAGCGCTTCCGCAACCCACCCTCAGCGACCTCTTGGAGCATCTGCTTGTCCAGGCTCAACTCCGCGACCAGTTTCTTCAGCCGGGCGTTCTCACGCTCCATCTCCTTGAGCCGCTTGGCCTGGTCGACCTTTAACCCGCCGTACTCCTTCCGCCAGCGGTAGTACGTCTTGTTCGTGATCTCAAGACGCTTGCACACCGCCTTGACCGTTGAGCCTTGGCCGAGCAAAACGTCCGCCTCACGAAGCTTGCTGACAATCTGCTCCGCACTAAATCGTTTACGAGCCATCGAATCTGTCCCTTTCATCTTGAGCCTGAACGTACCGATCAGGGTACCTCAGACTGGTTCAGAATTAGGGGGGCAGATCACCATGCGCCCAGCGATATGATTGATCCAAGTAGTTCTTTCTGTGTCATGGCGTTCACCTCGATACCGGGCCCCTCTCCGCGGGCCGGGTCGGTGAACTGGACCCAGCCCGCAGAGAGACGTTTAACCCGTCACGCTAGCCAGCGCGACGAGACCCGTCGCTAAATTGTACGGCAACCGACCAGCGTTGGTCCGCGCGATTCCTCTTCATCAGCAATGGCATCATCGCCTGAACTTTCGGCAAACAGACTTGCATCCGCTGGTAGGTTGCGACCTCCACGGACACCGGGTTGAGCGACCTGCTCGTCTCGAATCCGGTCAATCATTTCAATGAGATCGGCAATGTAGAAACGCGGTAACTGCTTACCGAGATAGATCGGCCTCAATTGCCCCGCACGAACTAATCTATCTAAAGTCCCTTCACTTATTGCCAGCGCCATCGCCGCATGCCGCTTGTCCAGCAGCAGCGCCGGGGTCCGGGGAATGCGGGCAAGTTCTTCGGGCGTGGGGTTCAGGTCGAGGAGGTTCATCGTTTACTTGCCTCCAGTGGTAAATTCGATGCGGGGTCAGCCGACAGCCACCACGGGCCGTGTCTTATCCGATCTTCCTCACCACATCCATCACAGCCCCGACGTCGCGCTCGGCGTACAGGTCTACCATCCGCGTCGTGCGATCGCCAAGCAGCAGCGCGGCCTCGGCCCCGAACTCTTTTCGCGCCTTGGTTGCGGCCAGGTGCCGGAGCTGGTGCGTTGACCACTTCGGCACGCCAGCCAGTTCGCACGCGCGATGGATCGCCTGCCGGTAGTTGCCCGTCGTGAAGCGGTCCCGCGTCTTGCGGTTGGTCAGGGTGGGGCTGGGCTGTTGATCGTCCCGGCGGGGCTTGCCCTTGGTCGCGTTGGCCGCGCGTCGCTGGGCCATCGACTCTCGAGGATCGAACAGGTAGGCATCGACGGCCCGGCCCGCCAGCAGCGGCTTGATCGCGGCCTGGGCGCGGCGCCCAAGGTAGATCGTCCGCTCGTGGCCGCGGTGGGCGTTCTTGTGCATCCCCGGCCGGTAGAGCCAGACCTTGCCGGTGGTGTCCAGGTCGATCGGCCGCATGGCGCAGACCTCGCCGGCTCGGGCGGCGGTGTACCGCTGCACCTGAACCATCGCCCAGACAACGTTGGAGACGTGCCCACGGATTGCATCGACATCGGCGTCAGGCACGGGCAGGACGCGCTTCCCCTCGGGCACGCCGAACTCCCCAGCCTTAAGCGGTTCCACGCACGCCAGCGCCTCGGGCAGGGCCGTCGGGGCCCGCTCATGGGCCACCGCCCAGCGGAACATCCTGACGACATGCCGGACCCGGCGATTGATAGTCGAGCGGGTCCACCGTTTGCCCTTGGGCCGGGCCTTGGTCTTGGCGTACCGCAGGGCGATCATCGACTGGCGGACCTCCTGCAGGGCCAGAGGGCCGAACTCGGCCACGGCCACCCCACCGCAGGTGGACCGCATCACCCGCAGCGCCGCCCGGATGCAGTCCAGTTGATCCTTGCTGGTCCCGCGTTCCTCTAGGTGCCGGACGTAGGCCAGGGCCAGGGCCGCGATGCTCGTGGTCGCGTGGGTGTGCGTGGCGGTCAGCGTCGGCGTCGATGAGGAATCGAGCACTCGGCCGCGGGCGATCCATGCGGCCAGGACCTCAGCGTAGGCGTGGTGGGCCTCGGGGGTGCCATACTCGCCGAGGAAGTGGTCTTTCCGCCGGCCGGTGTTGACATCGGTCAGGGTGACAACCGCCCGCCCGCTGGGCTTGTGGAGTCGCAGAGAGGGGATGTTCTTGGGTGCCGGCATCGCTGGGCCTCCACTGAAGCGCGGTAAATTACCGCGCTTGGGATTGGGGTTTGGCCAGCACCGCCGGTCGGCGGGCGTAGCGGATTCGCTAATCTGACAAGATTTTTCGAGAATCGGGGCGGCCAGATTTGAACTGACGACTTCCTGCTCCCAAAGCAGGCGCTCTACCAAGCTGAGCTACGCCCCGCGGGGGGTCTGCACTACTTTTCTGAAGATCCGGGGTATAATTTGCTGGATTTAGGCAAGCCCGGGCCGGTTTTGTAGTGCGGCCGATTCTGCAATTCATGGTACTCCATGGGGGCATACATGGCAAAGCAACGCAAGCGTCGCGAGCCCCAACTCTGCTACACGGAAGCTAGAGGAATTGGCTGGTACTCCACCTATCGCGACCCCGAGACTAACACGCCTCGGAAGAAACAGTTCGGCGCGATCTCCGAAGAAGAGGCTCGCCGGGCGTACTGCATCTGGCTTGTCGTGCACATGGACGGCATCAAGATTCTGCCCGATCCTCAGAAGCAAACCAAACTGGTTGACCCGCCTCCGAAGAGTGAGGACACCAAGATAGGGAGTTTGCTGCTTATCGGATCATCCTTGATCGAATACGAGGAAAGACGGACAAGGGCACCCGGTGAAGCGAGGCGTTCCGGCACCATCACGCCGGGCGTATCGAAGATCGCAAAAAGTACATCCACGCCTTCCTGGCCTTCCTGAATGAGCAGCATGGCCATGGCGCTGTAGCGAAGATGACGTTGGCAGACCTCAGCATGGAAGATGTTGAAGCCTACAACCAATGCCTGGTCAAGGCCGGCTACTCATCGTCGATGGTGAGCAAGCGGATGCAGATCGTCAAAGGCCTGATCAATCGGGCTGGCCGGCCCGAGCATGGGAGTCAGGTCCTACACTGGAACTGGGACGCCCGCGATGTATCGCATGGTCAGTCGTCCAGCAAGCGGACGCTCCCCACCCTGAGCCAGTTGAAGAAGCTACTCGATGCCACCGATGTCCGGGGTAAGGCCATGATTTGGATGGGTATCGGCCTTGGGTTCGGACAGAGCGACCTGGCCGCAGTCCAAGTCGGCCAGATCGATGACAAGGGGTACGATTTGCGACGCGGAAAGACGGGCGTCGAGCGCTACGGCGATACCTGAGTTTCTCAGAGTCTTGTGTAGAGACGACGCCGGTAGCCTGCTCCCAAGATCGCGGCCGCCCCGTCCCGGTTCCACGCCCGGCCCTGCGCATGCTCTGCAAGGAAAGGGGGCGGGCCTTCATCGCGACCACGCTGGGGCACCTGTTGCGGTGCCTCTTCTATAAGAACGGTGTTTGTCGGTCGGGTGATTGATGCAAGGCTTCCTGGGTGGCCGACACGTTTCAGGTCGCCGTGCGTGCGGTGAAGGACGCCCGTAAGCGCCTGGTTTCACTTGGTCTCTTACGTTTGCTTGACGCCGATCAGTTCCGCTTGAACCGGTTCGGCCGCCCCTTGGTGTGGTTGATGGACTGGGGTCACCGATCCGCACCCCCAAAGCGGCAATCCACAACTGAATCTGCACCCCCTAATAGACACAAGAAACTCTCCTATCGGAGAGTTGATCACCAGAAACCCGCCCGCCACCGGGCGGCGAATCCGCGTGGTGCTTGTAAGCAGGTCGAACATCCCAATTTGCACGATGTCACGGATGATGATCTCAAAAAAATCCTAAGAGACTTTTAGCATTGTTTCAGCAGGCAAGAGAACTGGGTTGGGTGCGGAAGACTACCAAGCTGAGCTACGCCCCGCGTCGCGGCCCTAAGCCACTGCGATGTCTGATCTTACTCACCGTGGCTATCATGGGCAAGCGGGAATGAAATTCGAACGGCAACCATAGAAGCAACTCGACATGATTGATCAGCGTGATCGAGTTTAGACTTGCTCTGATGCAGAATTCACAAGATGTTCGATCTCTCTGGCGGCGCGTTTGCCTTCCGCGATGGCGTGTACAACCAAGGACGGCCCGATTGCCATGTCGCCGGCTTGAATAACTGGGACCGAATCGGTCTTTCTTGCCAGGCCATCGATCAGGACCGCGGCGTCATGGCCGGTAAAGCCAACAGAGAGGATGACCAGGTCCGCGTTGAGTTGCCTGGTCTGATGCCCGTGGGTTGTGATCTCCAGGCAGCCGACGGCGTTGTGATCGTCTTTGCTTGGGAGAAAAGCTGATGTTTCGGTGAGCCAGTATCGTGGGTCCGCGCCATATTTTGTGGCGGCCTCCTGGTGGGCGTAGTCGGTGCGCAGCGTGCCTCTTGGTCCGGGCCAAGGGAATTGCTCGGGGCGGACGTTTGGCGGTATGGGGCCGTTTGATAGATTGATAACATCGATCGCGCCCTGTCGAAGCGCGGTCGCGATGCAGTCGGCACCCGTGTCACCGGCACCGATCACGATGACGCGTTTGCCTTTGGCATTGATCTGGGGTGGTTGGCCGGTGGCCTGAGCCTTCATCGATGCGGTCAGGTAGTCCATGGCCTGGTAGATGCCTTTGAGTTCCCGCCCGGGTAGCGGCAGGTCACGGGCCTGCTTCGCGCCACACGCAAGTACCACGGCGTCATGATTCTCACGCAGCGCACTTGCGGGCAGGTCCTTGCCGACCGTGCAGTTGGTCCTGAACGTTACGCCGCTGTTCGATAATAGGGCGATCCGGCGATCCAGGACGCCCTTGTCGAGTTTCATATTGGGGACGCCGTATCGCAGTAGGCCGCCGGGGCGGTCGTCGCGTTCATAGACGGTAACCTGGTAACCCATGGCATTCAGCTCATGGGCGGTGCTCAATCCTGCGGGTCCGGAACCCACGACTGCGACGTGTTGGCTTTGCGGCGTTGGGCTTTGGGATGGCTGGACCCATCCTTCTGCAAAAGCGCGGTCGATAATCGCGCGTTCGATCCCCTTGATCTGTACGGGCTGCTCGTTGATGCCAAGGATACATGCGTCCTGGCATGGCGCGGGACAGACGCGTGCGGTAAACTCGGGGAAGGGGTTGGTCTGAGCAAGCCGGTCGTAAGCGTCTTTCCACCTGCCGAGACGTACCAGTTCGTTCCACTCCGGGATCTTGTTGTAGATGGGGCAGCCTTGGCCGTAGCCGGAGTCCGGCATGCAAAACGCCGCGCCGCAGTTCAGGCAGCGTTCGCCCTCTTTTTGTGCGGCCTCGGGGTCGGCGGGTGAGTAAACCTCGTAGTAGTCGTTGAGGCGTAACAGCGTGTCACGCATCGGCATGACGCTGATCGGCGTGCTCTTGATGGGTTTGCAACTTGTCGGGCTCGAATCAATAGACGTCACGCTGATAACGTCCTTCGCGTGCCAATGTGTCAACAAATTCCGACGCCTTGGCCGGGTCCATGCCGCCGTGCTCCGCGACAATCTCGCGCAGGGCCTTGTCGACATCACCCGCCATGCGAGAGGCATCGCCGCAGATATAGAAATGTGCGCCGCGATCAAGCCATCTGAATAGTTCTTCGCTCTGTTGCCTCATTCGGTCCTGCACGTAAACCTTCTCTTGCCCGTCACGGGACCAGGCGAGGCTGAGCTTGGTCAGGGTTTGATCGGCCTGCATTGCCGCGAGTTCTTCGCGGTACAGGAAATCGGTCTCCTCGTGCTGGTCGCCGAAGAACAGCCAGCTTTCGCCGATCTCGATTCCCTCGGCTTTGCGGGCTTGGCGCTCTTCGAGGAAAGCTCTGAAAGGCGCGATGCCCGTGCCCGGCCCGCACATGATGATCGGTGCCTGGTCGTTGGGGGTGAGGTGGAAGTGCGGTGACTTGTGGACGTAGACACCGACCCGCTCACCGAAGCCGCAGCGGTCGGCGAGATAGGTTGATGCGACGCCGTGTCGGGGTGTTTCATCCAACTCATAGCGCACTGCGCCGACGGTGAGGTGGACCTCGCCGGGGTGGGCCTTGGGGCTGGACGCGATCGAGTACAGCCGGGGCTGGAGCGGGCGCAGCGCGTCGGCCAGGCGTTGTGCGGATATGTTTGGCTCCCACTTACGCAGCGCGTCTAGCAGGTGCAGGCCTGCGACTTCGTCGATCGCTCCATTGATATCGAGTGATTCGAGTGTGTTGTGGGTCAGCGTGACGATATCGAGCTTGGTCTGCAGTGCCAGGCGGATCGGGAAAAGCTCCCCCTTGATCATGACGCGGTCGGTGCCGGTGATGCCGGTAAGGGCCAGGGTCTCCTCGACCAGGCCCGGGTGGTTGGTGGGCCAGAGCCCGAGCGCATCGCCGACCTCGTACTCCAAGCCTGACCCGGAGAGCAGGATCTCGACGTGATTAACTTCCTTCGCCGAGCCTTCGCCATTGAGCAGGCTCACCTCGAGCACCGGCGCGAAGTACGGGTTGTTCTTGTCCCAGCCGGCTGCGGTTTGGTCTTCGTCTTCGATCTCTGTAAGACCTGCGGGCACCTCCCCGGCGACCTCCGCCATTTCTTCGCATGCAAAGACGCCCTGCTTCCACTGGGCCCAGTCGTCTTCAAAAGCGACGTCGCAGTCCACCCGATCGACCATCCGTGTTGCGCCGAGCGATCCGATCCGCCGGTCGATATCGATGCCGGTCTTGCAGAAGTGGGTATAGCTTCGGTCGCCCATTGCACAGACCGCGTAGTGCATGTCCGGGAGCGCCGGAGCCTCGTCCGCCTGCAACATCTTGCAGAAGGCCGCCGCGTTGTCTGGCGGGTCGCCCTCGCCGAACGTGCTGCACACGACCAACAGGTGCCGAGTCTCCTGCAGCGCCTCGGGGGTGATGGCGTTAAGTTCAACGACGTTCGGCTTAAAGCCCTTGCTTCTTGCGAGCTTGCGTAGGTCTTTCGACAAGGCTTCGCAATTCCCAGACTGTGAGCCGTAGGCGATAGTCAGCGGGGTGCCAGCGCTGTCGTCGACGGGCTTGTTCGCTTCGTGCGCCGCGCGGACCGAGAGTAGACCGGCCAGGAATCCTTCGGCGAACCTGCGCTGGTCCTTCTCAAAGGGTGCGTCGCTGGGGATCAAGTCTGTGGTCATCAGGCCACCTCCATCACACTCTGGTCGGCCCAGGCCGTCTCGTGGAGAAGGCGCTGCTTCAGCTCGGTTTCATCGTGTCGGCGCGTAAAGGCTAAAAACGATTCGTCTTGCTGCCGGGCGGCTAAGTAGGCAGATAAAATGGTTTCAATCAGACCGGGCAGCTGCTCGGCAGCAACCGGCCCGCAGAGATAACGTGCCAAGCCTTGATCGTGGTCGCTGCCACCACCAATGTAGAGCTGATATGCCTCTCGGCCATCTTCGGTCGAGGCGCCAAGCAAGCCGATGTCGCCGATGTAGTGCTGGGCGCAGGAATGTGAACAGCCGGTGAGGTGGATGTTGATGGGTTGATCGAGTTGCAGCTTGTCCTCCAGGTAGCCGATCAGCTCGGCACCGTGCTCTTTCGTGTGAGCGGAAGCAAATTTGCAGCCGAATCTGCCGGTACATGCCACAACACCCGTTGCGAAGGAAGAGGCGGAGGTGTCAAGGCCAAGACTATTGATCCGTTCAAGGGCGTGGTCGAGTTCCCCTTCGGGGATGCCGGGGATGATGAGGTTCTGCCAGACGGTAAGACGGATGTCGTTGTTGCCGAGGGTCTGTGCGATTCGTCCGAGACCGCGCATTTGCTCGGGCGAAAGCCGGCCCATCGGCAGCGCCACGCCGAGGTAGCGTAGATTCTTATCAACTTGCTGGTGCACGCCGATGTGTGCCTGACGATCCACCGCGGGGCGTTCTTGCAACGGGGTGTTTTGTGTCTTGATGAGATCAAAACCGAGCAGCTTCTCTGCCTCGAGGGTGAACTTCTCCAGGCCCCAGTCATCGAGCAGGTACTTGAGCCGGGCCTTCTTCCGGTTCGTCCGGTCGCCGTGTTCGATAAAGACACGGATCATCGCGACGGCGACGGCAACGGTCTGGTCCGGCGTGCAGGCAAAGCCGCTGTCTCGGGCAAAGTCGAGGTGGCCCGTGATCCCGCCGAGCAGGATCTTGCAGAGCACCTTTTCCTCGCCACCGATTCTCGCCTTTGTTGCAACAAACCCGATGTCGTTGGTGTCCGCCACTGCCGAGACAGTACCGCCACCATCAAACGCGACATTGAATTTACGCGGGATACCGTGCAGCGAAGGCGTGTGGAGAATGTGCTGATGCAGTTGGACCGCATACGGGCTGAGGTCCACAATCTCTTGTGGATCAAAACCAGCGGTCGGATTGCACGTGATGTTGCGGACGCTGTCGGCCCCGGACCCCTTGCTCGTCAGGCCAAGGTCGTAGAGCCCTGTAATGAGGTTGAGGATATGTTTCGCGGGTATTTCACGCAGTTGTAGATTGCCCCGGGTGGTGATGTGGGCGTAGCCACCGGCCAACTGTTCGGCGAGGTCTCCCAAGCCGGCAAGTTGATCTCCGCGAAGCCTGCAAGCGGGGACCCGCAACCGGCACATAAACCCCGGCATCGCGGGGGCGACATTAAACAGGCCGTGGTGCTTGAACATGAAGACGTCGCCGTCTTCAGGCATCTGGTCATTGGCTGCGTGTTTCTCCAACTTGGGGAACAGTTCCCATGGGTGCTCGTCCAGTTTAAGCCGTTCTTCTTTTGAGAGGTCTTCGATAGGCGTTCCATAAACGGTCAGTGGCGTGCCGCCCTGGCCTGGATCGGGAGACTTGTAGACTGCGGCGAGGTCGAGTTGATCGATTAACTGCTGGAGATACGTGCGCTGCTGATCGCTGAATCCTTCAAGCGGCGCGGTATCGAGTGAGGATTTTCCACCACATGCCATGTCGCGTCTCCACATACCCGTTTAAGGGATACGGGCATAAAAAAATCGACCACAGAGTTAATCCGGGTCGAACGTCATTGTTCAGGCGTAATGTCGTGCTGGGCGCGTGAAACAACTCCGCAAATCCGGTGCCAGATCGTTGTGGGGCGACTGTTCTCCATCCGGATAAGTAGAAACAAGATGACTGGCCCGATCGACTGCCGCAAAAATAGGCTCGGTTTGTCCGTCTGCTCGTTTCGCGCGCGCCTGATCGGTAGGCGAATCCGCCTTTCCTGATTGACCAATCGCTGCGTGCTAGAGAAGATTACTCCGCGCTAAATGCTCAAAATCTCCGCGTAAGCAATGGTTCGCCGTAGGGTCGTGAACGTAATCCACAATGAAATCAGAAATCGAAATTCGGTTTGGTATCCGAGTTGCATTGACCCAGACCGCGGCTAGACCTGTGCAAGCATGCCTTGGCCGCTGACTATGAGTAACGACAGGACAAAGGCGTCCTGATGACGGCAGACTCGTCATCACGACGCCTTTGTTGTGTTTGGCTCGGGACGGCCTTCTGTCGCTGTGCTCAAAGGCCCGCCTGCAACCGACCATCCACTTCACGGAGTTAACTGAATGACTTCCCTTTTGGCCCAGATGAATCGTACCGTCTTGTTGTTCGTCTTGTTGCTTGGCGTTGTCAGCCTGACGGGCTGTGGCGAAAGCGAGGGCGCAGCGGAATCGTCCGGGGACCCCACGGATGTGGGCGATGTCAATCTGGAAGACATCGAACTTGGGGCCCGCACACTCGTGCCCGAGAAGCCCGACCTGGAGTTCGGCTTTATCAAGCTGACCGACTGCGCCCCGCTGGTGATCGCGAAAGAAAAAGGGTTCTTCGCGGACGAAGGGCTCAACGTCAAACTCACCGCGCAGGCCAACTGGAAGATCCTGCTCGAGCGCGTCATCTCCGGCGAGATCGACGGCGCCCACATGCTTGCCGGACAGCCCATCGCCGCGACCATTGGTGTCGGCTCCAACGCCCACGTGATCACCCCTTATTCCCTGGACTACAACGGCAACGGCATCACCGTCAGCCATGAAGTCTGGAAAGAGATGCAGAAGAACGACCCGGCCCTCAACTCGCCGACACCGCCGCACCCCATCTCCGCCGACTCGCTCAAGCCACTGGTCGACTCCATGATCGCCGCGGGTGAACCCATGAAGATGGGCATGGTCTTCCCCGTCTCGACTCACAACTACGAGCTGCGTTACTGGCTCGCTGCCTCGGGCATCCACCCCGGGCTGTATACCACGGCCGACCCCACCGGCCAGACCAATGCGGATGTGCTGCTGTCCGTGACCCCGCCGCCGCAGATGCCCGCCACGCTCGACTCGGGCACGATCGATGGGTACTGCGTTGGTGAACCTTGGAACCAGGTCGCG
Source organism: Planctomycetota bacterium (assembly GCA_039024275.1). Taxonomy (GTDB): domain Bacteria; phylum Planctomycetota; class Phycisphaerae; order Phycisphaerales; family Phycisphaeraceae; genus JAHQVV01. The sequence goes on from JBCDKD010000053.1 coordinate 18,007, forward strand.
GTCAAGCAGGACATCGGCGTCCCGGTGACGACCAACTACGACATCTGGAAAAACAACCCCGAGAAGGTCTTCGGCATCACCGCCGAATTCGCGGAGCAAAACCCCGAGACCGTTCTGGCCGTGACCAAGGCCCTGATCCGCGCCGGCATGTGGCTGGACGAGACGGACGAGAACGGCAAGCTCGTGAACCGCGAAGAGGCCGCCGTTATCCTCTCTAGCTCCGACTACGTCGGCGCCGACGCGGATGTGATCCGTAACTCGATGACCGGCTTCTTCTACTTCCAGAAGACCGACAAACGGGACATGCCCGACTTCAACGTGTTCTTCAAGGGCTATGCCAGCTACCCCTGGTACAGCGACTGCGTCTGGTTCCTCACCCAGATGCGACGCTGGGGCCAGATCGGCGAGGCTAAGCCCGCCGAGTGGTACGCCGAGATGGCTGAGAAGGTCTACAAGCCCGGCATCTACCGCGAGGCCGCCGAGATCCTCATCGCCGAGGGCAAGCTCGACATCGCCTTGATCCCCCCGCCGACCACCGATGGCTACCGCCCGACAACGACCGACTTCATCGACGGCAACTTGTACGACGGTAAAGACCCGATCGGCTATCTCAACAGCTTTGAGATCGGCAACAAAGACTAGTTCCTGACGAGGTCATGCCGCCATCGGCTTAACCGCCGGTGACGGCTTTTCGCATGAGTCCTTATTCAACAGAAAAGCCATGAAGCAATTTAAACTCTTCCTTCTCAAGGCGCTCGACATCGCCGCACTCTCTGTCTTCGAGCCCATTGTTCGCCTCTGCTATGGCGAAGACCCCAAGACACAGCTAAAGAAGATCGGCAAGTTCATCGTCATTCCGATCATCGCTTTTATCGTCTTTTTGGGTATCTGGCACGCTGCGGCAAGCAACATCGAGACCAAGTTCGGCAGCATGCCCACACCCGGAGTGACCTGGGAGCAGACCAAGGTCATGGCCAATCAGGTCTTGGAGAATTGGCAGGCCAAAATCGCTTTCTATGAACAGAAAGAAGTGCTCGCTCTCGAGCACGAGACCAAAGCGGCGCAGTTCGCTGCGGCGGCAGAGTTACCCAAGAATGCGGCTGAGAAGGATGCTTTTCTCGCTGAATCTGTCGCCCAGGCAAAACTTGCTGAAAACGCAAGAAGTGCGGAATACTCGGGCAATAGCACCATTCTTGGCCGTATTGGGCACAGCCTGTTCACTGTCGGCATCGGTTTCTTCCTTGCGACCGTGATCGCGCTCCCCATTGGCATCCTTTGCGGACTAAATCCTGTCTTCATGGCCTCGGCAAGCCCAATTATTCAGATCTTCAAGCCCGTTTCTCCGGTCGCTTGGGTCCCTGTCGCGATGATCTTAGTTGGTGCCACCTACAGCGGTACTCTATTCCTCCCGGCGATGCTGAGCTCAGCAATTGTCGTTGCGATGTGCTCGCTATGGCCCACGCTGACGAACACCGCGTTAGGTGTTGCATCGATTGATCGAGACCATATGAACGTGGCCAAGGTTCTCCGCCTCGGTTGGTGGACGCGGCTGTTTAAGATCGTGATCCCATCGTCTTTGCCACTGATTTTTGCCGGGCTGCGTATCTCGCTCGGTGTTGGCTGGATGGTCTTGATCGCTGCGGAGTTGCTTGTGCAGAACCCGGGTCTTGGTCAGTTTGTTTGGGATCGCTTCCAGGACAACTCGTCTATCGCATTTGGCCAAATCTTTGTGGCAATTTTCATCATTGGAATCATCGGATTCTTTCTTGATCGGATCATGATTATTCTCCAACGCCTCGTTAGTTTTGAAGCTACAGCCAGCGCATGATAAATGCAGGATTTAGAGATGCCCATCCTCGAACTCAAGAATGTGAACAAAGGCTTCGGCGCACCCAATAACCGTTCCGAAGTCCTCGACGGGATCGATCTTTCAATTGAGGAGAACGAGTTTGTCGCCATCGTCGGGTTCTCGGGCTCGGGCAAGAGCACGCTGATCAATCTGCTGGCCGGCCTGGAGAGCCCTGATACCGGGTCGGTCGTCTTCGAGGATCAGCCCGTCACGGGCCCGCACCCGGACCGGGGCATCGTCTTCCAGAACTACTCGCTGCTGCCCTGGCTCACGGTGGCGGGCAACATCGAGCTTGCGGTCAAGCAGGTCTTCCCGGAGATGTCCAGGAGGCAGCGGAAGCACCACGCGGCGCGGTACATCGAGATGGTCAACCTGACCCCGGCGAGTTGGAAGCGGCCCAAGGAGCTCTCCGGCGGGATGCGTCAACGCGTCTCTGTGGCGCGTACGCTCGCGATGCAGCCCAAGCTGCTGCTGCTGGATGAGCCCCTGGGCGCGCTCGACGCGCTGACGCGTGCCCAATTACAGGACGAGATCCTCAATATCTGGGAACAAGAGAAGAAGACCGTGGTCCTGATCACCAACGACGTGGATGAAGCGGTGCTCATGGCCGACCGGATTGTCCCGCTGACCCCCGGTCCGAAGGCGACGCTGGCCAAGGCGTTCCCCGTCGACCTGGATCGACCGCGTGACCGCACGACGCTGAACTTCAATCCCGAGTTCAAGCGAATCCGCAACCGGGTCACCAAGTATCTGATGGACCTGAACGAAGAGGCGAAGCGTTTATCACCGGTCCAGGACCTGCCGCTGCCCGATATCCAGCCGGTGCATTTTGTTGCCTGATCCAACGCCCCGCTGACGAAAGCAGACCTATGAGCCAGTTCGGAAACAGCTACGTTGAACTCGACCGCTTGGTCAAGGCCTACCCCAACCCACGGGGTGAAGCGGTGCGTGTTGTCGATGGATTTTCGACGAACATCGCCGAGGGTGAATTCGTCGCGGTCATCGGTCACTCCGGCTGCGGTAAGAGTACGGTGCTGACGATGCTTGCCGGGCTAAACGAAGTGACCAGCGGCAACATCGTGCTTGCGGGCAAAGAAGTCGTCGGTGCCGGGCCGGACCGGACGGTCGTGTTCCAGTCGCCCTGCCTGTTGCCATGGATGACCGCGTTCGGCAATGTCATGCTGGGCGTCAAGCGGTGTTACCCCAAGGCGACCCGTGCCGAGCGCAAGCAACTGGTCGAGTACTACCTGAGCCTTGTCGGGCTGGCCGACGCGATGAAGAAATACCCCAAGGAGCTGTCGGGCGGGATGCAGCAACGCGTGGGTATCGCACGGGCGATCGCGCTGAGGCCCAAGATGCTTCTGCTGGACGAGCCCTTTGGCAAGCTCGACTCACTGACCCGGATGGACCTGCAGGAAACGGTCCTCAACCTGCTGGACGAGCACCGCATCACCACGATGATGATCACGCACGACGTGGACGAAGCGATCTTTATGTCTGATCGTGTGGTCATGATGACCAACGGGCCACGCGCCAAGGTTGGGCAGGTCTTAGATATCCCCTTTGAACGGCCGCGCACACGGGCGGATGTCCTGAATCACGAGATGTACTACGACTTCCGCGGTTGTCTGATCGATTTCCTGGAGGGGCAGGATCAACGGAAGATCCAGAAGCCAGAGTTCGAGCCAGAAGGAGAGGCCTCGGCCAGCTTTGAGCTCACGCTGAAGGACAGCGCGCAGGTTTCGGAAGCCTATGCGGTCGGATGAGTGACAGAATCATGACGACGACAGATTCCATATTAACTGCACCTCGGTCTACGACCGCACTCATCGTGGGTGTCGAAGTCTGGGCTGGGGTCGATGGTGAGATGGTGCGTCACGTCGCCACGCCTTCGATCGGTGACCTGGATCAGCAGATCAAGGCCAAGGGTGAGCACCCCGTCTCGACTCGCATCGGCAAGGTCATCGCGGACCGGCTTCCGAGCCTGCTGGAACTCAAGGCGGTTCAGATGGTCGCGGTGCTTTGGCCCGTGCTTGATCGAGACAGGGTTTCTTCGGTGATCGTGTTGTATCTTCATGCGGGCCCGCAAACCGCCCTTGCAACCGAACTCTGGCAGGGGCGGCCGGGGCGCAGCGAGCTCTGCCTGGAGCAGTCGAGTTACACCGGGCTGGATCGGTTTGCAAAGCTCAGCCCACACATCGCTTTCCCGAAAGGGTCGGGCCTGCCCGGGCAGGCCTGGCAGACCAACCTGCCCCAGATCGATGCCGACCTAACGGGTTCCGATACGTTCATGCGTTCCAGCGGTGCCCGGAGCGAGGGGCTGGAGGTCGGCTACGCGATCCCATGTATTGACGGTACCTCGCTTCAATCCGTTGGATTGTTTATGAGTGGAAACCAACAACCGCTCGCCAAGACATACGAGACCTGGGTCCCTGGCCAGCGTGGTGGGTCACTCCGCCTGTCCTGCGTGGATGGTGCTTACATCCATTCGCCCGCGCTTGAAAGGGCATCGCGCTCGATCGATGTGCCGGCCGGCGACACGTGGATCGGCCGCGCCTGGGCGACGCGCAAGCCCGAGGTGGTCTGTGACAGCACGGGCAAGGCGCTCGAAAGGCGGGGTGCTTCAGAAGATGGCATCACGAGTGGTATCGCGATCCCGATCATCGTTTTGGACGATGTGGCGGCGGTGGCCGTCCTGATGTGGTAACCGGCTGGATTAGATCGATTTGACTTCACTGGCATCCAAACAACCCGCTGCCTCCGCTCAGGCCCAAGCGCCCAAGCGTGTCACGCTCAGGCAGGCCAAGGCGACCTGCCCCTATTGTGGCGTCGGTTGTGTGCTGGATGTCAGGTCCGAGGAGGACCGCCTGGTTCAGATCACCGCCGACCCGAAGACCGCCCCAAACTTTGGGATGCTGTGTCCGAAGGGGGCGCTGCTCTTTAAGTCGGACGCACCCGAACGCCGGCTCACCTCGCCCATGATGCGCGAACACAAGGACGCGCCGCTGCGCGAGGTGTCGTGGAAAGAGGTTCTGGGCTACATCGGCCAACGTCTTAACGGCATCCTTCAAGCGCGTGGCCCTGATGCGATCGCGTTCTACGGCTCCGGGCAGCTGGACACCGAGGCGTCCTACCTCTTTACCAAGCTCTTTAAGGGTTACCTGCGAACCAATCAGATGGATACCAATAGCCGGCTGTGCATGAGCAGCGCTGTGGCCGGCTATGTCAAAGCCTTTGGCAGCGACGGGCCACCGACGTGCTATGACGACATCGAGTCCGCAGACACATTCATCATCCTCGGCGCGAACATGACCGCGAACCACCCGGTCCTGTTCAACCGGGTCCGTCGGCGACGGGCGACGCAGGACCAGTCACGCATCATTGTGATCGACCCGAGGCGGAGTAAGACGGCCGAGTTCGCCGACCTGCACCTGCCCGTGAAGCCCGGCGGCGATGTCGCGCTGCTTCTTCTCGCGATGCGTCGGCTGCTACAACTCGGCGAGATCGATCGGGCGTACATCGATGCCCACACCGAGGGGTTTGGCGAGCTCTCCGATCTGCTCAAGGCCTGTGACCCGGTCGAGCTTTATGAGGCGGCGGGCATCGACGCCACCCAGATCGAAGCGTTTGTTCAGATGCTTTGTGGAGATCGCCGGCTACTTAGCTTCTACTGTATGGGTGCCAACCAGAGCACCTCCGGCGTCGAGAAGAACACGGCGATCATCAACCTGCACCTGATGCTTGGTGAGGTTGGCAAGGTTGGTGCCGGGCCCTTCTCCCTGACCGGCCAACCGAATGCGATGGGCGGCCGCGAGGTAGGCTACCTCTGCCACCAGTTGCCTGGCTATCGCAAGGTGACGGAAGAATCGCACCGCGGTGAGGTCGAACGGCTCTGGGGCATCCCGCCCGGGTCGATCCGGCCCACCCCCGGGCGATCGGCGGTACCGATGTTCCAGGCGGCTGCGGACGGTGAGATTGATGCGCTCTGGATCGCCTGTACGAACCCCGCGGTGAGCATGCCTAATGTGTCTGTCAGCCAGGCGGGCCTGCGTCGCGCGGGGTTGGTCATCGTCCAGGATTGTTTTGTTGATACGGAGACGGCACAATACGCCGATGTCCTGCTGCCTGCCGCAACCTGGGGCGAGAAGAGCGGAACGATGACCAACAGCGAGCGGCTGGTCACACGAAGCCGAGCGGTCAAAGACGCGCCGGGCAAAGCGGTCCCCGATTGGCAGATTGTTGCGGCGGTTGGACGGGCGATGGGCTTTGAGGGCTTTGGCTACACCGCCGCCGAGCAGGTCTGGGACGAGTTCCGTCAGACCACCGCCGGGACACACTGCGATCTAAGCGGCATGACGAATCAGCGCCTTGATTTGGGCGGCATCCACTGGCCATGCCCCAATGAAGACCACCCCGGCACCGCGCGGCGTTACGGCGATGGCGCGTTCCCGACCCCCTCGGGCAAGGCGCGGTTCCACGCAGCCGCCCCGAGCCTGCCCGATGAGCTGCCAGACCAGGCGTACCCGCTCGCCGTGATGACCGGGCGCGTCGCCGCTCAATGGCACACCCGAGCGCGGACCGGCAACGTGCCCGAGTTGGTCAAGCAGGCGCCCGAGCCTTTCATCGAGGTCAATCCACACGACGCCAGCCACATCGGCCTTTCCGAGGGCCAGTGGGCCTACGCGGTCGGGCGGCGTGGCAAGTCGCTGGCGCGTGTACGCGTCACGGACGGTGTCCCGCGTGGCTCGGTCTTCCTGCCCTTCCATTGGGGCGATCGTTTCCATTCCGAAACCTCCGCGAACTTCGTAACCAACGATGCGATTGATCCCGTTTCGTTGCAACCGGAATTGAAGTTCGCGGCAGTACGTCTTGAGCCGGCACCGGCCCCTTTACTGGAAGGGGACCAGCGATGAACCCAACACACCGGCGCATCCGGGTGATGGTTGCCGACGATAACGAGGCGCGCGGCGAACTGCTGGTCAAGATCCTCGCGGACAACGGCTATGACGTGGTCGGCATGGCCGGGCCCGACAGCTACCTCCCGACCCAGGTCGCGCAGGCCAAGCCCGATCTCATCCTGATCGACACCGATTCGCCGACCCGTGACACCCTGGAGCAGTTGACGCGGATCAAGCACGACATGCCGCGTCCGGTCGTGATGTTTTCCGCCGACGAGGCGCAGGACACGATCCGGGCCGCGGTGACTGCGGGTGTCTCGGCTTACATCGTCGACGGCCTGTCCAACAGCAAAGTCAAGCCCATCATCGATGTCGCGATCGCGCACTTCCAGCAGCATCAGACCGTGCGTGAGGAGCTTGAGCGCACAAAAACCTCGCTCGAGGAACGCAAAATGATCGACCGGGCCAAGGGGATCATTATGAACAAGAAGGGCTGTAGTGAAGACGAGGCGTTTGCCCTGCTGAGGAAGGTCGCGATGGATCAGAAAAAACGGATTGGCCAGGTTGCGGCTGAAATCGTGCAGGTCGCCGGTTTGTTTAGCGGGGCGCAACAACACAAGGAGGTAAGCTCTTGATCATGCCGGCAGAGAAAAAACCACTCATTGAGCGGCCCTCTTGGGTCGGACGGACCGAGTCGCTGGAGAAGTCGCAACTGGACATCGGGTTCATCCCGCTCTCGGACTGCGCGCCTCTGGCGATTGCTTATGAGAAAGGGTTTTTTGAGCGGCATGGCCTGCGCGTGACGCTGCATCGCGAGGCGTCCTGGGCCAGCATCCGTGACAAGACGATGCTCGGGCTGTTTGACGCGGCGCACATGCTCTACCCCATGCCGATCGCGATGACCCTGGGAGTCGGTGGGGTCCAGTGTCCGATGGTGACCGCGATCTGTCTAAGCCTCGGCGGCAACGCGATCACCGTCAGCAACGCGCTGCACAGCGAGATGTCGGATATCGGCGAGCATGTCGAGATACATCAGGCGGAGAGCGCCCGCGTGCTCAAAAAGACCATCGATGCCCGGCACCGATCCGGGAAGGGGCCGCTGCGTTTCGGCGTCGTCTTCCCCACGAGCACGCACCACTATGAACTCCGGTTCTGGATGTCCTCGGCAGGGATCGATCCGGACCGAGATGTCCAGATCCTGGTCGTGCCCCCGCCGGAGATGCCCGATGCCATGCGCAGCGGCAAGATCGATGGTTACTGCGTGGGTGAGCCTTGGAACAGCTTTGCGGTCGAGCGGGGCTGGGGCAAGACCCTGATTACCAAGCAGGGCCTATGGAATAATGGCCCGGAGAAGGTGCTGGGTACGACCAGGCAGTGGGCCGAGCAGCACCCCAAGACTCACCAGGCGTTGGTCCGAGCGGTGCTGGAGGCATGTGTCTGGGTCGACAAGCAAGTGAACCGTGAAGAAGTCGCGTCGATCATCGCGCAGCAGCGTTACATCGACGCCCCGGTCGATGCGGTTCGCATGTCGATGATGGGGCAGTTCCGGTATGAATTGGATCGCCCCGTTGAGCCCCAGCCTGATTTCATGAGTTTCCACCGCTACGCGGCAAACTTCCCATGGAAATCCCACGCGAAGTGGTTTATGACCCAGATGCTCAGGTGGAATCAAATTGAGCATGTCCCGGATTTCGACCGCGTCGCAGGGCAGGTGATGATGGATGAGTTGTACCGGCATGCGGCCAAGGAACTCGGCGTTGCCGCACCGCTTATCAACGAGAAAACAGAGTGTACCCACGGCGGGCCATGGGTCCTGGAGCAGGCGACCGAGCCCATCAAGATGGGTAGTGATCTTCTATTCGATGGACAGCGGTTTGATCCTTCTGACCCGATGGGTTACCTCAAGCAATTGCTTGATGGGAATAAGCAGATCAGAAGCATGACATAGGTGGGCCCCGAGCCCGGCCTAAACCAGTTTTTTTATCACTATTTGCCGCAATGAAGCGGTTATCAGCGCCAAGCGGGCAAGGCCTGCCTGCGTTTGGTTGCTATTTATTCAGGAGTTCGTGATGCGCTCGTTTTTTAATTATCGTTCCTGTCTGACGGCGGGTTTACTCGCCACCTCTCTCTTGCCCGCCGCCTCGTCGCTGGCGCAGGACGAGGCACCCGAGATCGTACCCCCGCCGGACCATCCATTGGTGGCCTTCTTCAAGGAAGGGGAGTTCAACTTGGACGTGCGTTTTCGTTACGAGCACGCCGATATCGACGGCTTTGGTGATTCCAATGCTTTCACGATGCGGACCCGCCTTGGCTTTACGACCAAAAGGTTCGCGGGCTTCCAGGCCATGATCGAACTCGAGGACAACCGTTCTGCGGACTACGACCAGTACAACGCCGCGGGCCTCAACGGGCAGGGCGGCCTATCGGCGATCGCCGACCCGGAAGACACCGAACTCAACCAGTTCTGGCTGGACTACAACTTCGCCGAGCTCAGCGAAGACCTGAATCTCTCGGCAAGAGTTGGCCGGCAACGCATCATCCTTGACGATGCCCGGTTTGTCGGCAACGTCGGCTGGCGTCAGCTTGAGCAGACCTTTGATGCCGCCAAGCTGACTTATCAGCCGATCGAAGACCTCGCCGCGACATACATCTATATCGATGAGGTTAACCGGATCTTTGGCGCAGACTCCGGGCGTGATTTCGTCTCCGACAGCCACCTGATCAACGTCGCCTACTCGGGGCTTGATGTCGGTAAGATCGTGGGCTTCGCCTACCTGCTGGACCTGGGTGCCGCCGGCGCGGCGGTCAGCAGCCAGACCTATGGCGTCCGTCTCGACGGCTCAACCGATCTGAGTGATTCGCTCGCGCTGGGCTACATCGGCAGCGTCGCGATCCAGTCAGACTACGGGCCTAACCCCACCAGCTACGACGCGCTCTATGTCCTGGTAGAAGGCAAGCTCAAGTTTAAAGATGCCCCGGGCAGCTTTATCGGTGCGGGCTTTGAGATGCTCGGCAGCGACGAAGGCGTCATCGGTTTCTCAACCCCGCTGGCCACCGGGCACAAGTTCAATGGCTTTGCCGACTCTTTCCTTGGGACCCCGGCCGCGGGACTCCGTGACTACTACATCACCGGCGGGACAATCATCCCGGGGATCGATGCGAAGTTCATGGCGACCTACCACTTCTTCACCGCGGATGACACCAGCGCCGATCTGGGCAGCGAGATCGACTTCGTCCTGGCCAAGAAGCTCAATGAAAACATGACCGTGCTTGCCAAGTACGCCTACTACGATGGCGATGCAGGCCGGGCCGATATCGAGAGGTTCTGGCTGCAGCTTGAGCTGGACTTTTAGTACACTGGGGGGTGTGTTTGTAAGGCCAAGGAGCAGGGCATGACTTCTGATCAGGCGGATGGGCCCGAGCCTGTCTCGGGGCCACTGCCTAAAACGTTTGTGAAGTTCGCCAAGCGGTTTCCCAAGCTTGCTTTAGCCCATCAGTCGATGGGCGAGGCCGCGGATGAAGGCCCGCTCGACAAGAAGACGCAGCACCTGATTAAGATCGGGATCTGCCTCGGTGCCGGCCTGGAGAGTGCCATGCGGAGTCACACCCGCCGCGCTATCCAGGCCGGCGCTACTGAGGCAGAATTGGAGCAAGCGGTCATGCTCGGGATGACGACCTGCGGGTTCCCACGCACGGTCGCCGCCTGGGCCTGGGTCCAGGAGCAGTTGAAGCGCGATCAAGACAGGTCAGGCTTGTCGAGGACATCGGATCAATGACCACGACCGTACAGATCAACCCCCTCTACGTGCTGGCAGGCGGCGCAAGCAGACGGTTCGGCTCGGATAAAGCGGTGGCCTGCGTCCATGGGGTCCCCATGATCCGTTCGGTGATTGATCACCTTCGGTCTGACCACCAGGACATCACGCTTGTAACGGGGGCGACGAAACGATACGCCGATATCCAGCTACCGGTGATCACCGACCAGCCGGCCGGCATCGGCCCGATCGGTGGCCTCAACGCCGCGCTGCTGGACCGGCTGCAACATGCCGGCCCGGGGTGGCTGGCTATCGCTGCGTGTGACCTGGTCCGGCCAAGCACGCTCTGGCTCGAGGCCTTAAACCGGCAAGCCACCTCGCGCGATCGCTTGGCCGTGGCCTACCGATCAGACCGTTGGGAACCGATGCTGGCGCTGTACCACACCGACCTCTTGTCGCGGGTCGAGCATCAGATCCGGCTGAAGCAGTACTCGGTGCAACAGCTGTTGATGGCCGCCAACGCGGTGGCCGTTAACCTTCCCGAGGGTCTTGGTTCGCTCCCCCAGGCCAACACGCCCGAGGCGTTAAAGGCGGCACTTCGACTGGGGGGCGCGGCATGAAGCCCCTCGCCCTGCCGGTGATGCCCGCCGTGATGGCGAAGGTCATGGGCCTGGACAAGGACAGCGGGCTTAGCGACCCCGTCGGACGCGGCTTCGGGTACCTGCGTTTGTCACTCACGCGCGGCTGCTCCATGAGGTGCACCTACTGCCGGCCCGATACCGATGACAACCCCCGCGGCGAGCAACGCCTCAGCCCCCAAGAGATTGAGCAGCTCGTCTGTCATCTCGCACAACACCACGGCTTGAAGAAGGTCCGGCTAACCGGGGGTGACCCGACCAGCCGGCCCGAACTGGTCGATATCATTCAGCGCGTTGCGTCGGTCCCCGGGATCAGCGACCTGGCCATGACGACCAATGGCTTAACGCTTGAGCGCATGGCGATGCGGTACAAGCAAGCGGGGCTGGCCCGGGTCAACGTCAGCCTCGACACGCTGGACTCAGAGCGGTTTAGAACGATCACCGGGGTGGACGGGCTTGAACGTGTGCTGCGCGGCATCGATGCGGCAATCAGCGCGGGGCTCTCGCCGGTCAAGATCAATACGGTCGTTGTCCGTGGACAGAACGACGAGGGCTTGCCCGATCTGGTCCGATTCGCGGCGGGCCGGGGCCTCGAGGTGCGATTTATTGAGCTGATGCCGATGGGCCCGCTCAGTCGCAACTGGCACGAGCGCTACGTCACGGCTCAGGAAACGCGCGACCGGCTATCCAAGACCATGCGGTTCAGCGGGCCCATGCCGCAAGGACGAGATGCCGCCCGGAGATACCGTGTCGAGCTCGCAGACCAGCAAAAGACGACCGTCGGCTTTATCACCCCGATGAGCTGTAACTTCTGTGCGGACTGCAACCGCATTCGGCTTGCAGCGGATGGGCGTGTGTACCCGTGTTTGATGGATCGGCCCGCGGGCTCGCTGCTGCCCGCACTTCGTCCCCGTTTCGATGGCTCGCGGGTCGATACGATCCTGAAGGCCGCGCTCACACAGAAGCAGGCAGAGCACCCGATGTTTGGGCAGGCGGTGATGACGGCGATTGGAGGATAACCATGAAGATTCAAGTCTTGCTATTTGGCCCACAGGCCGTCATCACGGGACGTGACCGTGTCTTGGTCGAGGTCGATGGCGTTGCCCCAACTCCGGCGTCGGTGAAGGATGCCCTGCGTCAGGCGCTGCCACAGCTCGCGGCGACCCTCGACCAGAGCCGGCTGGCGATCAACCACCAATACACGACGGAGGACACGCCGCTTTGTGAATCGGATGAAGTCGCTCTGATCGGGATGGTGTCGGGTGGCTGAACTTCGGGATCATCCTGCGCGGATCGAAGTCGCCATGATTGATCGGCCCGTGGGGCCGATGCCCGATGAAGCGGTTGAGGTGGCTGGTGCTGTGGTCTGTTTTCGTGGCGTGGTACGTCGTGAGGAATCGGGCCGACAGCTCGAAGGGCTGGTGTACACAAGCTACGACCCGATGGCTGCCCGAGAGCTCAAGCGCATTGCACACCGGGCTGCCGAGCAGTTTGGGCTGTTGTATGTTGGGATCACACACAGCCGCGGCTTCGTCCGCATTCACGAAACCTCGTTGAGGCTGGTCGTGGCTGCCGCGCATCGCAAACCGGCGTTGTCCGCCATGGACACCATCCTGGACGAGCTGAAGCGTGACGCGCCGATATGGAAGCGGCCGGTCTGGGCGGAAAACGCGGAGCCGATCCGATGAAGGGTTCGAAGATTAATCGTGGTTTTGACTATGCATCGGCACACGACGCCCTCGCGCGTTTGCTATCTCGCCTGCTCCCGGTGGGGCAGGAGAGCATCAGATTGGAGCGGGCGGCCGGACGCGTCCTGAGTCAACCGATCTATGCCGACCGTGACAGCCCGCCCAGCGATGTCTCCGCGATGGATGGCTACGCGGTCCGGACGGCGCAAGCCGAGCAAGGTGGCCTCTTTGAAGTCTCGGGCGAGGTCGCAATCGGTCAGCCCGTGTTGCCGATGCCGCGTGAGGGCTGCTTGAAAATAGGGACCGGTGCCTGTGTGCCAGAGGGTTGCGATGCGATCCTGCCCCGTGAGCAGGTTGAAGAGTCGGATCAAGCGATCACCATCCCATCCGAGTTGAGCTTTCGTGCCGGCCAGCACATCCGTTTTCGGGGCGAGAACGCGACGCAAGGCTCGATCGTTATCTCAGAAGGAACCACGATCACGCCCCCGGTTGCAAGTGCGCTCGCAGCGTTCGGCCGGGCGAGTGTTTCGGCCTACAGGCCGGTGCGGGTGGCGGTCATCACAACCGGCGATGAGCTTTTGCCCATCGAATCATCGCCGCGCCCCTGGCAGATTCGTGACAGCAATACCGCGACGCTCCGCGCCGCGTTGTCGTCGGTTCCCTGGATCGATCTGATCAATGCCGAACACATCGTCGATGCCCCGGCCTTGCTCACCAACGCCCTGGGGTCCGCGGCCGAGCATGCCGACCTGATCATTACGACAGGCGGTGTCTCGATGGGCGATCACGACTACCTCAAGCCCGCGCTGATCTCCGTCGGTGGCGAGGTGGTCTATCACAAGCTACCCATCCGCCCCGGCAAGCCCTCGCTTGGGGGCCTGGTCGAGCCGCGGAAGGCTCCTGGTCGTACGGTGCCGGTTGTCGCCCTGCCGGGCAACCCGGTCGCGGTGGCGGCCGGGTTGCCCTTGTTGATCAGCCCGGTGTCCCGGATGCTCGCGGGCTTCCGATCACCGACGCCTTGGCGCCCAACCGCCTTGCTACGCAATCCACCGGATCGCAGGCTCAACCTCTGGCAGTACCTGCCCGTCGCCTGGCACGGGGATGGCCAAGTCGAGTTCTTACCCACCAAGGGCTCGGGCGATCTCGCGGCGGCGGCCCGGGCAGATGGCTTTCTCCAGATTCCTCCAGGATGCTCCGGCACCGGGCCTTGGGTCTTCTATGATCCAAAGCTATGAGATAAGCCCTAACTTTTGCCAAGGCTCTGAGAAATTTAAGCGGCCAGTAAACTGCTCCTGGCCCTATGCAAACAACGAAAAACCGCTACGACCGGCGTTCCCGAATCGCAGAGAGGCCGTTCCGCCGCCTCAACAAAGCTTTTGCGATGGACCTCACCGCCACCCATGCCGCCGGGCTGTGCGGCGAGGAGCACTTCAGCGTCGATGGCACCTTGATCCAGAGCGACGCGTCGATCAACAGCTTGACGCCTAAAGAGCAACCCGACGATGACGCCGCATCAAGCGGCCCTTGTTCCGGGGGCGGGGGC
>JBCDKD010000054.1:0-31703 GCA_039024275.1 Planctomycetota bacterium
ACAGGTTGCCCATGGTATAGGTCGGGAAGTAGCCGATCGCGCCCATGGACCAGTGGATGTCCTGCATGCAGCCGCGGGCGTGGTCCGGCACGTCGACCTGCAGGTACGCTTTGTACCTGCTGTTCCAGACCTCGGGCAGGTCGTCGACGCCGAGTTCGCCCTTCATCAGCAGCCGCTCGATCTCGAAGCGGATCATGATGTGCAGGTTGTAGGTCGCCTCGTCGGCCTCGACGCGGATCAGGCCCGGGCTGACGATGTTCGCCCCGCCGTAGACCTGCTCCTCGGAAAGGGACGCCGTCGCGTCGCCGAAGAACTCGGCTAGCTTCGGGTAGCACCAGGCCCAGAACGCCCGGCTGCGGCCGACCTGGTTCTCCCACATCCGGCTCTGGCTCTCGTGGATCGACAGGCCGACCGCCAGGCCCATGGGTGTGCCGATGTGTGCTTCGGGCAGGCCCTGCTCGTAGATGCCGTGGCCAGACTCGTGCATCGTCGAGCCAAGCGCATCGTTGACGTTGTCCTCGTGGAAGCGTGTCGTCATCCGGACATCGTTGCAGTGCGACCCCGAGCAGAACGGGTGGACGGACTCGTCGAGCCGGCCGCGGTCGTAGTCGAAGCCGATCGCCGCGCTGACACCTTTTACGAATGCCTTCTGCTGTTCGAGCGGCAGCTTGAGCTCGTTGAACGCGTTGCTGGGCCCGGTCGTGCTGCCGAGGATGTCGCCGAGCAACGCAACGAGCCTCTCACGCAAGGGCGTAAAGACTTCCGTGACGGACGCGGCGGTCATGCCCGCCTCGAAGTTGTCGGCGAGGGCGTCCCACGGCTCGCCGTTCGCTTTGTCCCAGCCGAAGCACGCCGCTTTCTGCTGGTTGAGCTCGATCACCTTGGCCAGCCATGGCTTGAACTTGCCGTAGTCGTTGTCTTTGCGTGCCTCGGCCCAGGCGTGCTTGGCCTGGCTCGTCGTCTCGCTCATCTCGACGACTAACGCCTCGGGCAGCTTGGTCGCCTTGTCGTAGGCCCGCCGAAGCTCGCGGAGATTAACCGCGGTCTCGCTGATGGGGTCGCCTGCCAGTTCGGCCTCGGCTTCGCAGGCATCCAGCCACTCGCCGATCCTCGGATCGGTCCTCATCTGGTGGGTCAGCTTGGCCAGCTGCGCAAGCTGCCTGGTGCGGTGGGCCAGCCCCTGCACCGGCATGAGCGTCTCCTGGTCCCAGCCCAGGATGGAAGCGGTGGAGCCCAGCAGGCTGGCCTCTTTAGTGTGACTCAGGAGCAGTTCATAATCGCTTTGTTGTACGGTTGCGGTCGTCATCTTAAAAATCTTGGCCCAATCAATGGAATGAAGTAAACCCCCGGCCTCAAAACAGCACATACTAAACAACAGAGCACCCTCAGGGTCAAACCATGCAGTTCAACGCCGCCAGCCAGCCGTGGGATAAAGTGATGCAGGCCATGTCGCTTCGGCATCAAGGCACGGAAGCGGAGGATCATGCGAACCAATACGAGGCCCGGCTCGCCCGCGCCGTCTCGGGTTGCAACCACGCACGCGCGGCTCTGCTGCGCGAGATCGAGGACCCTTGCTTCCGCTTCTGCCTGGCCCAACTCGCCTGCCAGGACGCCGCGCGGGACGCCACGCAGGAGACGGCCCTGCGGGTGCTCCGTTCGCTGCGGCGTTACCGCGGGGACGCCGCGTTTACGACATGGGCCTTGTCGATCGCACTCAACGTCTGTCGTGAGCACCGCAGACGCCGGCGTTGGCTGGCACTGCCCGTCAACTGGACGACCGCGGACCCATCCCCGTCCCCAAGCGAACAGGCCGGCAATACCGAACGGCAGAGCCAGCTGATGGTCCTGCTCGGTAAGCTCCCGCCACGCCAACGCGAAGCGGTCACCCTCCGCTACCTGCATGGGCTCGACACCAGGCAGACCGCCCAAGCGATGCGGTGCGCGGAGGGTACGGTCAAGGCCACACTCGCCAAGGCACTCACCGCGATGCGTCAACAGTGGGGAGATACGGATGACTGAGCGGCCGAACAAGTCGCTGCGCAGCGCGTTGGATGAAGAACGCCGGCGTTTGGCATCGCAGGCCTTTCCGGGCGACTTGGCCCGAGTTGCCTTGCAGGAGCAGCAAAAGGCGGGCCTGCCTAACGCGATGCGATACGCCTCACTTGCCACCGCGATCATCGTGCTTGGTGTCGTGGTTGGGATCGCGTTGCGACCGACGGATGATCATGAGAACAACACGCCCCAAGCATTCAGCGCCCAGCCCAGCACGCCAGGAACCCCAACACCCGAAACTGCCGCGGCATCGCAGCCGCCATCTGAAATGGCACAAACGCCGCCAGCCCAGCCCACAACCATACAAACCGCCAGGGCCAAGCCGCCCGAGATCGACCGTGCTCTTTTACCGGTGAGACGTAACACCCAGACCACCTGGCTCGCCGGGCCGACCGTCCACCGCGGACAACTCGAACGGCACAGCAGGCTTGCCGAACACCCCAACCCTAATCAACGTGTAAGGCTGTCTTTGTCCACACCCACCCGCAGTTCGATCAATCAGGCCTTTACACGCACACTGGCTCTCAAGCCCCGCCCCAAACCGCAAGGAACACAAAATGAATCCGTTTAAGGCCCGCCTTCTGCCCATCGCTCTGCTATTGGCGTGCTGCTCGATCGTCGCCTTGAGCTACTGGACCCCCACCGCCCGCGCGGAGGCGAAGAACACGCTCTGCATCGACGAAGAAGAGTTTGAAGAGGTCGAAGGCTTTGACCGTGAACGCCGACGCGACCGGGATGACGACGAAGAGTTTGAAGATGAGGAAAACGAAGAAGAGTGGGAAGAGGAAGAAGAATGGGATGAAGAGGAATGGGGCATGGAAGAGGCCATGTTCGAGGTCGAGATCCTCAACCAGCACCTCGAAATGGTCAACAAGCTGATCGAGATCGTCAACGGCAGCCAGGAGGTAACCACCGACCCGACCGCCACCGCGCTCATGGCACTCATTACCGGCAAGGACCTGTTCTACGAGCCAGAAGACTATGTGGACTTTCTTGAAGAGGAACTACCCCGCGTAAAAGATGTCGCGGTTCGCCGGGCGATCCACTTGCAACTCGCTGAGTCGTACGCAGAGTTCGACATGCCCGAGAAGTCCCGCGAGCACCTGTCCGTGCTGATCCGTGGGGAAGACTAAGGCAATTCAAACTACGCTCATTTAATAAACAGCCCCCACCCGGAGCAGGTGGGGGCTGTTGCTGTAGCTGTATTAGATATGCAGCCGCTTATACGGCTGCGGCAGCGCCGAGCGCCTTACCCGTCGAGTGCAGATCGTCACAGGCCTCGATCACGCGCTCAGCCATAGCTGCCTCGCCCTTCTTGAGGTAGCTCCTGGGATCGTAGACCTTCTTTGTGCCGACCTCGCCGTCGACCTTAAGGACGCCGTCGTAGTTCTCGTACATGTGGCCAGCGACCGGGCGGGTGAAGGCGTACTGGCAGTCGGTATCGACGTTCATCTTGATCACGCCGTAGCCGAGGGTCTCTTCGATCTCGTGCTTTTCCGAGCCCGAGCCGCCGTGGAAGACGAGGTAGAACTTGGCATCTTCGCCGAACTTGGCCTTGATCGCGTCCTGACCCTCCTTGAGGAGTTTGGGACGCAGCTTGACCGCGCCGGGCTTGTAGGCGCCGTGGACGTTGCCAAACGTCGCGGCGAACATGTAGGTACCCTTGACCTTGGACATGACTTCGTAGACGCGGACCATGTCTTCGGGGGTGGTGTATAGGTGCTCTTCGGGGGTGTCTTCTGAGCCCGCCGCGCCGTCTTCTTCACCGCCGACGACGCCGGCCTCGATCTCGATGATCTGGCCGATCTTGGCCATCCGCTCGTAGATCGGCACGGACAGCGCGAGGTTCTCTTCCAGCGGCAGGCCCGACGCGTCGAGCATGTGCGAGTTGTAGAGCGGCAGCTTGCCCTCGGCCACGCGCCGCTCCGACTCCTCGATCAGCGGGACCATAAACGTGTCGACCGCGTCCGGCGGGCAGTGGTCGGTGTGCAGAACGATATTGACATCCAGCTTCTCAGCAGCGCGGTGGATATGCTCGGCCAGCGAGATCGCGCCCATCACCATGTCGCCGTTGATCAGGCCCGAAGCAAACTTGCCTCCGCCGGTAGAGACCTGGATCATCCCGTCCGACTTGGCTTCGGCGAATGCTTTGAGCGCCGCGTTGGCGGTCACCATCGAGCTGACATTGATCGCCGGGTAGGCGAAGTGGTTCTGGAAGGCGTTGTCCAGCATGCGGACGTAGGTGTCGTAATCGGCGACGGGCATCGCGGGCTCCTGAGTGATGGTTGGCTGTAGGTTTTGGGTATTAAGGCCACAGGCAGCGACCAAACCCCGATTATACTCTTTCGCCATGCCGCCCACACGCCCAGCATCACTGGCCAGTGTTACCGTCCCGAGAGGCTTTTTTGCAGCGGGTGGGAGTTGTGGGATCAAGGAATCAGGCAAGCCGGACCTCTGCCTCATCGCATCAGACCGGCGCTGCACCGCAGCGGCGGTATTCACCACAAACCAGTTCAAGGGCGCGCCGGTGCTGGTTGGCCGGCGCCACCTGGCTGGCCGTGGCTACCACCAGGCACAGGCGATCGTCTGCAACTCCGGCAACTCCAACGTTGCGACGCTAGCGGCTGGCGGTGAGCAGCACGCAATCGACATGTGCAAGGCCGCCGCCGAGGTCGTTGGCTGCGATCCGCACAGCGTGCTGCCGGCTTCAACCGGTGTGATTGGCCGGCCGCTGCCCATCGAGCGAGTACTCCAGGGCATCACCGCGCTCAAGCCCGCGATGGGCCGGGGCGAAGACCATGACACCGCTGCGGCCCAAGGCATCATGACCACCGACCTTGTGGAGAAGTGCACCCTGCAACCGTTCGAGATCGATGGCAAGCCGTGTCACATCGGCGGGATCGGCAAGGGCTCGGGGATGATCGCGCCGTCGATGGCCACGATGCTCATCTTCTTGACCACGGACGCCGCGATCAGCGCTAAGCTGCTGCACACCGCGCTGCAGCAGGCCAATGCTGCCTCTTTCAGCCGCATCTCTGTGGACAGCGACACGAGCACGAGCGACACAATCTATGTGCTGGCCAACGGCGCGGCGGGCAATGATTTGATCACCGAACCAACCGGCGGAGCATTCGACGCCTTCACCGCCGCGCTCACCGCGGCCTGCCGCGACCTCGCCGAGCAGGTGGTCGTTGATGGCGAAGGCGCAACACGAACGTTCGAGGTGCACATCAAAGGTATGGCAAGCGTTGAAGACGCGGACAGAGTCGGCCGGGCGGTGACCAACAGCCCGCTGGTCAAAACAGCGATCCATGGCTGTGACCCGAATTGGGGGCGGCTGGTGATGGCCGCGGGCAAGGCGGGCGTTGAACTCGATCCGGCCCGATTCACCGTCAAGATCCAAGGCGTCACCGTGTTCGAGAACAACACGCCGACGGTCACCGAAGAAGACCCGCTCGCGGAACTGAGCGAGAGCATGAAAGCGGACCGTGTCGTGATCGAACTGAACGCCCACCATGGCGATGCAAGGTGTACCTGGCTCGGCTGCGATCTGAGCCGGCAGTACATCGCGATTAACGCCGATTACACGACTTGACCGCCGCTGTCGCCCGCTGTTTTTACAAACAATGCGTGACATCGGGCGCGTTTTACGGTATTTTAAAGCGTCGAAAGCCAAGTCATTCGCCTTGGCTTTAGGAAGGGAATCCGCACATTTCTTTGGCTCTTTTCTCCTACTACTGGAGCCCTCTTTGCTCGCGTCGCGTCGCGGACTCAGCCTGCTCGAAGTGCTCATGGTTGTCACGCTTATCACCGTGATGATGGTGCTGTCGCTGCCGATGATCAGCCGAGCCAACGCGAGAGCACGGTCCGAACTCTGCCAACAGAATCTCGCCGAGATCGGTGAGGCAATCGCCTCGTACACCAACGATATGAAACGGATGCCGATGCTGGGCCGTGATGAGTCGGAAGAACAAGGCCAGACACTTTCAGGTTTTATCGAAGAGCGGCTGCAGTCGGCACACGTGCTCTTCTGCCCGAGTGATGGCACCAAGCTCAGCCAGAGTTTGGGCACAAGCTATCGCTGGTCCCCCTCTTTTAACGGCCTGGAGCCCGAGCAACTCCGCGGCATGATCGGCCGCGTCCTGCTCGCCGACCGC
The DNA here is from genome assembly GCA_039024275.1 of Planctomycetota bacterium. Taxonomy (GTDB): domain Bacteria; phylum Planctomycetota; class Phycisphaerae; order Phycisphaerales; family Phycisphaeraceae; genus JAHQVV01. The sequence goes on from JBCDKD010000054.1 coordinate 6,210, forward strand.
GCGGCCTACCACCGTGGGCCTCATCACTTCTCAAACGAACTCCTTCTCAAGCAGAGCGGGCGTTCTTACGAGTTCACGCTGCTTAGTCGGCCCGAGCCATCAGGCCAGGGTTGCCAAAACTTGCCATCTGAATCGGTTGATCCACAACGCGGTGCCCGGCGGCACTAAGCGCCCCGCCATCACGGCGCAGCCGCCGGACGCTTGACGTGGACCAGTACTTTTTCGATCAGGTGCTTTGCGGTGGTGAGTTCTTCAAATCCATAGCGCGGCTGCCCGTCGGACTCAGCCCCGCCCCCGTGCGCGGTAAGCACCATCAGGTAGTAGTCCTGGTCGCTCGCGAGATCGATTAAGGCGGTGTAGAGGACAGACGGCTGTCCGAGATGCGGGTCGGGGTAGGCGTCGTTCGTATCGCCCGGGGCGTTGAACTCCAGGCAGATCACAATCTCGCCCTCGTCAGCCTGCAGGGACTGCTCGATTGAAAAGCTGTGTTCGGGCGTAGCCGAGGTCACCGCATCGATATCGCCTGTGGGGTCGACGCCGTTGATATCGCGGTACTGGTGCCGCCAGACCGGGAGGATGTGGTGACGCGGCGCGGTTTTACCTGCCCAAGTCGGATCGGCGCTGTACGCCACGGCTTTATCGACGTAGAGCGTCTCGATCATCCGGCCCGGCACCCCGGTGGTCTGCGCCCAGATCGCCGCGGCGGGCTGAGGATCGACATCCTCGCGGTACTCGACCTCGACGCCGATCACGACCCCGCCGTCCTCCGCCGACAGCGTCGCAAGCCGGACGGTCTGGCCGAGTTGTTGGTAAGCCGTTTCAGGCGAGGCGCGGAAGATCTCTGCGGCGTGGCGTGCCTCGTAGCCCACCGCGATCAGATCCGACGCGGGCCGGGCCCCGTAGAACGAAACGGCCAGCAGCCCGGCCCAGCCGATCACGACCGACGCCAGTAGCCACCGGGGCACCTGCGGCCTTTTCTTGGCCTTGAAGTCGGCCGACTGCTTGATAATCCGCGTGAAGTAGCCGACCCGCGTGGAAAGGTGCAGCCCGACCAGGATCAGCGTCACCAAGCCAAAGACGATATGCACACGCGCCGTCGTCATGGAGAAGGGCAGCACAAACGACATCACGCCGGTCACTGCGAGCGTAGTGAACGCGAAAAGCAGGCCGAGATTCGCGAGATGGCGGATGAGTTGGGTCATCGGTCAGCCATGTGCTTGAGCAAGCATAGGCGATATATCCAGCACGAAATCCAAAGCATGGAATGACCCGGGCGGGACTCGAACCCGCACTGGATGGATTTTAAATCCACTGCCTCTGCCGATTGGGCTACCGGGTCGGTTCGACCAGGCGGCGATTCTAGCGTTGGCCGATCAATACCGCCTCGGGCCACGCCCCCCGCTCCGGCCGCCCCCTCGCGGTGTACGGGTGCCTTGGGCGTACTCCTTGGCCCGCTCGAGTTTGCCTTGAAGCCGCTCCGCAGCGGTCTTGATGAGAATGGCCAGCCTCTGCCGCTGCGCTGTTAGCTCAGAGATCTTCGTCTCGTCCGGCGTTTCGGCGGCCTGGAGCTTCTCGATCTTCGCCTTAAGTTGTTCGGCATTCACGGAAATCTGTTTGATGTACTCCCGCAGCTTAGCCGTGTTCATCTGCGCGATCTTGGTTAGCGCAGGCGAAGGCTCGCCCATCAGCATCGGGTCCGCTTGCTTGCGACCCCGGCTACCTCCGCGGCCACCACGGGGACCGCCTGTGCTCCTTGATGAACGTGAACCCCGATAGTCTGGACGCGGCATACAAAGGACCTTAACTGAAAGAGTAACAACGAAGCGCCCTCAAGGATGCCCCGGTTACGGCACAGCGTAACAGGGATTTGGGAATCCGTAAAACGCGGGGGCGAGCCCAACGGCCGCCGCTCACGCCCCGCGGGCCCGCGATGGTGTAACATCCGAGGCGAAGTGATGGTCTAATCCGTATATCCGTATGTGCTGAACGAGCACACTGAAAGGAATCCGATCATGCCCCGCCTGCTCGCCTGGATAATGCCTCTGGCCCTGATGATCAGCCTTGTTGCTGCCAACCGTGCTCTTGCAGAAGAAGGCAAACGCTGGGTCACCTACCCCGGTGGCGAAGGGCCGGGCGAGGGTAAGCACGTGGTCCTGATCGCGGGGGATGAAGAGTACCGCTCAGAAGAATCGATGCCGCAGCTTGGCAAGATCCTTTCGAAGCATTTCGGCTTCAAGTGCACCGTGCTATTTTCTCAGAACCCGGACACCGGCGAAATCGATCCGAACAACCAGCGCAATATCCCCGGGCTCGAATCGCTCCAGACCGCGGACCTGATGATCATCGTTACGCGTTTCCGCAACCTGCCGGATGATCAGATGAGCCATATCGACGCGTACCTCAAGACCGGCAAGCCCGTCGTCGGCATGCGCCCCGCAACACACGCTTTCAAAATCCCAGGCGGCAGCAAGTTCCACAAGTACCACTTTCAAAGCAAGGTGGAAGGCTGGGAAGGCGGCTTTGGCCGACGTATTTTTGGTGAGACCTGGGCCGGCCACCACGTCGGGAACAAGCGGGGCTACATCCGCGGGATCATCGCCGATGACGCGAAGGACCACCCGATCGTACGGGGCCTAGAGCCCGGTGAGATCGGAGGCAAGACCGGCGTCTATCGCGTCAACCTTCCGATGAAGCAAGAGGCGACTCCGATCGTCCTAGGCGGAGCGCTCCAGGGGCTTTCTTTCGACCAGCCTTTGGTGGAAGGCGAGAAGAACAACCCGATGATGCCCGTGGCCTGGACGCATATCTACGAGGTCGAACCCGGCAAGAAGGGCAAGGCTTTCGTTACTACCATGGGCACGTCTGAAGACCTCCTTGTCGAAGGTTTCCGCCAGATGATGGTCCAGGGCGCACTGTGGGCCTTGGGGATGGAAGACAAGATCCCCGCGGAAGGCCTGAAGGTCGAACTCGTCGGCGATTTCAAGCCGAGCAAATACGCTTTCAGCCGGGGCGACCAGAAAGCGTACAAAGCCGGGCTCAAGCCCGCCGACTACGCGATGAAGCCGTAAAATAAAACAAGACCGCGGACCGCTCGGTCGATACGTTGATTGCGATCTATCATCCCCGTTTACAGAGACACATGAAACCAATCGCTTTTATTACCGTTTTCTCCTGCCTGCTGATCGCCTGCCTCCCGGCCCGCGCCGCACTGGAACTGAAGGAAGGCGACAGCATCATCGTCGTTGGCAACACGTTTGCCGAGCGGATCGCGCTCAGCGGCTACCTCGACGCGATGATCCACGCGGCGAACCCGGATAAGAAAATCGAGATCCGCAGCGTGCCCAACTCCGCCGACGAGGTGGACGACCGCCCACGCGAGCGATCGGTCCCTACCGAAGAGTTCTACCTGAAGCGTCACGGCGCGGACGTTGTCATCATGTGCTACGGCATGAGCGAGTCGTTCGACGGGCTTGAAGGCGCGAACAAGTTCCGGGACGATCTTGCTAAGCGAGTCGATACGCACCTGGCTGCGAAATACAACGGCGCGTCGGCCCCGAAGATCGTCCTGGTCTCGCCGATCGCTCATGAAGACCTCGGCAACCCCAACCTGCCGACCGGTGGCGCGGTTAAAGAGCGGAACACGGTCCTTCAGATGTACGCCGAGGCGATGGAATCGGTCGCCAACGACAAAAACCTGGTCTTTATCGACCTTTTCACGCCCTCGACCAAGATGCAGGGCAAGGCCCGGCCGCTCACCAACAACGGCATCGCACCGACGGAGTACGGCTGCTTCGTCTATGCCGGCGAAATCGCAAAGCAGTTGGGCTGGTGGGACGGCAAGACCGCCGCGGACTCTGGCAATGCGGACGAGTTCCGCCAGACCGCCTACGACAAGCACTACCACTGGCGGCACCGCTACCGCCCGACGAACACCGAGTATGTGCACGGCCGACGCCACAAGCCTTTCGGTATCGTGAACTTCCCGCCCGAACTCGACCACCTCGACAAGATGGTCGCGACGCGTGAGAAGGCGCTCCACGAGATGGACAAGCCGACGCTCGGCCAGCTCTTCGCCAAGGCACCTGGCGAGAAGGCGATCTGGGAAACCACCCCGCTGACCTACGACTTCCCCGGCGATAACTGGCCCGGCGTCGAGATCCCGGGCAAGGACATTGCAAACGACAACAAAGCCGGGGACGCAAGCGGCATCGCCGACCCCGATGAGTACATCAAGACTTTTAAAGTCGCCGAGGGCTATCAGGTCAACCTCTTCGCCTGCGAGGAGATGTTCAAGGACGAGAACGGCGTCGGCCTGCTCGCCAACCCGCTGGGCATGAGCTTCGACTTCAAGGGCCGGCTCTGGGTCCTCTGCTCGCCGACCTACCCGCACCCCTACCCCGGCGAGGTCACCGACTGCCGCATCCTCATCCTGGACGACACCGACAACGACGGCAAGGCCGACAAGTGCACCGTCTTCGCACGCCACATGAACATCCCAACCTGCTTCGTGATCGACGGCAACGGCGTGGCCTACGTCGGACAGGCGCCGGACCTGTGGAAGCTGACCGACACCGATGGCGACGACGTCGCCGACCGCAAAGAGATCGTGTACTCCGGCTTCGGCATGCCCGACTCGCACCACACCATCAGCTCTTCGACCTGGGACCCCAACGGCGGGATCGTCATGCTCGAAGGCGTCTTCACCAAGACCAACATCGAGACCCCCTACGGCACACAGCGCACCCGCGACGCGGCGGTCTGGCGCTTCGACCCGCGTACGCACAAGCTGATCGCGGTGTCTCACACCAGCCACCCCAACCCGTGGGGCATCACCTACGACAAGTACGGCCAGTCCATCCTGATGGATACGTCCGGATCCAATCAGTACAACTTTAACTCGTTGATCTCACCGTATGTCGGTTTTGAGAAGCCCCAGAAGGGCCCGCCGGTCGTGAAACGCGGCCGGCCCACCGCCGGCAGCGACATCATCGACTCCGCGCACTGGCCCGAAGAGATGCAGGGCGTCTACGTGCACAGCCAGTGTATCGGCTTCCTCGGAACGCACCTGGACAAGCTCAAGACCGACGGGGCCAAGAACTCGGGCTACTTCTCCGAGCCGATGCCCGAGCCGATCCTTTCCAGCAGCATCGGCAACTACCGCCCCGTCTGCTCGGAGATCGGCCAGGACGGCGCGCTGTATATCGCCGACTGGGTCAACCCGCTGATCGGGCACATGCAGTTCAACCTGCGTGACCCCCGCCGCGACCACGACCACGGCCGGATCTACCGCGTCACGCACAAGGAGCGGCCGGTCCTCGAGAAGATCGACCTGACCAAGCTCGACATCGCCGGGCTGCTCGACGTGATCAAGACGACAACCGAGGGCAACACCCGCGACCGCGCCCGCCGGCTGCTGCAGACGATGGATAAGGATGCGGTGATCGCCGCAACGAACACATGGGTGTTCGAAGAGCTCGACCCCCGCGCCCGCGAGTATGACTACGAGCTCATGGTGCTGGAAGCCGTATGGATCCAGCAGGCCCACGGCGTGTACGACGTCAAGCTCATCGACGAGGCGACCCGCGCCCGCGAGCCGATGGTCCTCGCAGGCGTGATCCGTGCGATCCGCTATGGCCTGCAGTACGAGGACGTGGAGCCGGCCGACGCCGAGTCGTTCATCGCCCGTGCCGTGACCGACCGTGACATGCGGGTTCGGCTCGAAGCGGTGATGGCGTGTGCGTACCTGAAATCGTCCAAGGGTGTGCAGTTGGCCAACCTGGTGACTACCCAGGAAATGGACGGTCCGATCCGTACCGCCCACGCCCAGACGATCAAGTATCTCAAGAACTTAGGTTTCGATGGCAAGCAGGCACTGCTCCTTGAGTACTACACTAAGGAAGCGGATGACCTCGTAGCGTTGTCTAAAAAAAAAGTGACCCTGACGCATCCGTGATTGCGAGGGCCATCGTAGCTCGGCCCGAGTTGCCCGCAGACGTCAGGCAGTCTGCTTATGCCTCAATGGCTGAAACGCCTGCCAAGCGAGCCAAGCTGCTCATGATTCTGGCAAAAGATTCCCGGCTTGATCCAGAGGTGACAGCCGAAGCGATTCGCCCGTTTCTTCTTGAGCTTCCGTCTGCCGCTGTCCTCTCAATCAACGATGAACTTGACGCGCTGCTCGACAGCACGACACCCGGCCTCCGCAGCGCCGCCGTCGCGTTGAAGGTCCGCTCCGGGGCCCCGCTAGATGCGCTCGCCGACCGCGACCCCGGAGCGTTGCTGGACGCGGTGTCGTCCATGACAAGCGACCAGACGCCTGCTTCCTTACCGACCACGCTGATCGACTTAGCCGAAGATGGCCGGCTCGATCCGGGCACGGCGATCGTCCAGGCGGACCGCTTGAGCAACGATAAGCAGGCTCTGTTTGAACGCCTCGCCGAGATGGCCAAGCCCGCCATGGACGCCGGCTACGACGCGTGGGGCAAACCGCACCGGCTCGCGATGGCGGCGCTTGCGGGCATGCACCAGACGCCCGACGATCAGTGGCCCGAGGGCTTTGACGGCTACCGCATCGCGCGGGCCGAGCCTAGCGTTATGGAACTCGGCAGGGATGTCTACTTCCGCCACGACCAAGGCTGCTACAAGTGCCACGGCGACAAGGGCCAGGGCACATCCGGCTTCCCCGCGATCACCGGCTCGCCCATGGTCAATGGCGACCCCGTCCGTGCCGCGGCGATCGTGAAGTATGGCCTAAAAGGCGAGCTGGCCCACAGCATCAACCCCGCCAACAACGAGCCTTTTAACGCGCAGATGGAGCAGCAGTCGCACCTCAGCTACGACGACATGGCCGCGGCGCTGACCTACGTCCGCCAGAGCTGGGGCAACTTCGCGGCCCCGGTCACACCGCTCGATGTTGCCGCGGCCGACGCGCCTGAGGAAGGCATGATGTGGGACGCCTCGGCGTTGCTCGCGAGCTACCCGTTCGAACGCGACCGCTTGACCGGGTCGCTCCCCCCCCCGCCGCCACCAGCAATCGATCTGCAGCGCTGGACGCCGCCCTCGTTCGGGATGCCGTTCATGCTGATCGTGGTCGGTGTCTCGATGCTGCTGATCCTGCTCGGGACCTACGCGGGCAAGTTCCTCCAGAACCCACGATCGCTGGCCGAGATCGCCGGCGACACCATGCAGACCCCGGCCCACTGAGACGCCATGATCAGACGAACCCTCACGCTACTGTGTGTCCTGTCAGTGCTGGCCGGCGCCCACGCCGACCTGCAAGCCGACACGTCCCGGCCGAACATCATCGTCATCCTCTGCGACGACCTGGGCCAGGGCGACCCCGGGTGCTACAACCCCGATTCGAAGATCCCCACGCCGCATATGGACCGGCTGGCCAAAGAGGGCATGCGTTTCAATGATGCGCACAGCCCCTCGGCCGTCTGCACCCCGACGCGCTACAGCGCGCTGACCGGCCGGTACTGCTGGCGGACCCCGCTGAAAGAGGGCGTGCTCTGGAACGGCTGGGCGCAGGCGCTGATCGAAGAAGAGCGCGCCACGATCGCGTCGATGCTCGAGCCCTACGGCTACCACAGCGCCGCGATCGGGAAGTGGCACATCGGCTGGAACTGGCACTCGAAGACCGACAAGCCGATCACCGAGAAGCACCACCCCGCAGAGGCGGTCGACTACAGCAAGCCTGTGATGCGCGGCCCGCTGACACTGGGCTTCGACCACAGCTACCTCATCCCCGCGTCGGTGGACATGGCACCGTACCTCTACCTGGTCGATGACCTGGCCCAGCAGGCGCCGACGGAGCGGACACCCGGGAGCAAGCGCCGCTGGTCGGGTGGCGAGGGCTTCTGGCGGGCCGGACCCATGCAGCCGGGCTTCGACTTTTATGGCTTCCTTCCCGCGACCACCGAAGCCGCCGTGGCCTATATCGACGGCCGCGCCGCCGCCAACCGGGAAGCAGGCGAAACCACGCCCTTCTTCCTGTACTTCCCGCTGCCCGCCCCGCACACACCATGGATGCCAAGCGAAGAGTTCCAGGGCGATACCCAAGTCGGTTGGTACGGGGACTTCGTGAAGCAGACCGACTGGTCCCTGGGCCGCGTGCTTGCTGCGCTGGATCGAAACGGCATCGCCGACAACACACTTATCGTGTTCACCAGCGACAACGGCTCGCACTGGCCCGAGGAACAGATCCGGGCCTTCGACCACGACGCAAACAACGGCTGGCGGGGCCAGAAGGCAGACATCCACGAGGCGGGCCACCGCGTGCCCTTCCTCGTTAGTTGGCCCGCGGTGATCAAGCCTGGCACCGTGAGCGACCAGACGGTTTGCCTGACCGATCTCTTCGCAACCGCCGCACAGATCGTTGGCCACGAGATGAACGATGATGAAGGCGAAGACAGCATCAGCCTCATGCCGATCTTCAAAGGCGAGGCAACCGAGCCGATCCGCGAAGCAACCGTGCACCACTCGCTGCGTGGCATGTTCGCCATCCGCAAAGGGGACTGGAAGCTGATCCTCGGCTTAGGCTCGGGCGGCTTCACAAAAGTGAATACAGAGGCTGAGAAGGCTGAGGGCATCAAGGGCCAGCTCTATAACCTCAAGGACGACCCGCAGGAGAAGACAAACCTCTGGAAAGACAAGCCCGACGTCGTCGAGGAGCTGACGGCACTGCTTGAGAAGTACAAGGCAGAAGGTGGCAGCCGTTAATCGGGTGGGGATGCGAGAGGCCGGGGGGCTTTGTCCGTCTTGCCGATGCCGGGGTTGAACGTATTGGTCGGGTCCAGCTCTTCGTAGAACCGCCGGAGTGTGTCATCCGCCTGGTAAAGGTGCCCGACGTTGTGCTCGGCCGGGTACTTCGCGTCGGCCGCATCCAGTTGCTCGAGCAGCAGCCGCTTCATCCGGCCAAGGTCTGTGCCCTTGCGAAAGATATAGATCTCATGGAAGACGTAACAGAAGAAGTGCCCGTATCGCAGCAAGCGGTCAAGGTTTTCGGCCACTTCGGGCGGGGGCGGCTGGGTCCAGGTCTCGTCGCGGCCGAGACGCGCAACATCCAACGCGAGTTCCTCCTCTGTGGTCGCGCTGTGCATGAGTTGGTAGCGGAGCCCGGCCCCCGCGGCGGCGAAGCGGTGCCGCAGCCCTGCCGCCTGCTCCTGCGCGTCGCACTCGAAATAACCACGCGGGTAGGCCTGGGCTGCTGTGCCATGCCCCGGCCCCGGCGTTATCCAACGCTCGGCCAAATAAGCCCGCGTCTCCTCGATCGCGTCGTCCGTTGTATCCAGCAGGAGCAGGTGCTCGAAACGATCGCGGAATGCTCGAAGCCGTTTCGGCAGGTGCTGCGGGAACAATCGGCTGACGCAGTTCAGCACCCGGTCGGGTAAGTACTTCGGCAGCAGCGGCACGCGGTTGAGGGCATGCTCGACGTATGCCTTGAGCTTGTAAGCCTTCGGCAGGCGCGGTGTACCAAGGTACTTGATCGTCAGAAACACGTCCTTCCCGTACCGCTCGGCCGTATCAAAGGTCCCGCGGTTCATATACTCCCCCATCTCAGGCAGCGCCTTAAAGTCGCTCAGAACGTCGCGCCGCAGCCGCATCAAGTCGGCCGGGTCGTTCGTGCCGAGGTAGAACACCGCCCGCCGCTCCGGAGCCGGGAACGTATCGACCCGAACCGCAAACACCGAGACCTTCCCCGCGCTGCCGCTAACCCCGAAGAGCCGGCGCGGGTCGGTGTTGTAGCGGTTCGGCACGTCGGCCTCGAGGTTGCGGATCCGTTCCGCGTACGCCTGGTCAGACGCCGGCACATCCCATGCCTTCACATCCCCCGCCCCGATCTCACCCTCTTCCAACCGCCGCAAGATCGCTTCCGGCTCGTTGCCCAGACCGTCGACCCCGAGTTGGTTGACCAGTTCCAGATTGCCGTACTCGTTCACCCGCGCGTACACCGACAGCCGTGTGTACGACGAGCCCCGCTTGCAAAGGGCGCCGCCGGCGTTGTTCGCGATACCGCCCACAACGGTCGCGCCGATGGACGTCGACCCGATCACCGAGTGCGGCACCCGGCCCAGCGGCTTGAGTATTTCCGTCAGTTCATGCAGCGTCGAGCCGGGAAGCGCGATCGCCTGCTTACCCCCGTTCAGAAGGATGACCCGCTTGATGCGTGTTACGTTCACCACGACCACCGGCCGGCCGTAGTCATCCCCGCTCGGACACGACCCTTCGGTCAGTCCCGTTTTCGCGGCCTGCATGATGATCGCCGCGCTGTGCTCGGTGCAGACCTGCAGCACCCGCCACTGCTCAAACAGCGACCCTGGGAACACCACCGCTGACGCGCACCCCCCACCCGATCGGAAACCCGTGCAGAAGTAGGCGGCCCGACTAGCTTTTGTCAAGACGTGACGCCGCCCGACTGTCGCGATCAAAGCGGACTGGAGGGCTTGGGTCATAGCCGGGATCATACGGCGCGTGGCGCTGTTGAGGCTAGGCACGAAAGCTCAGCGGCTACGAACTCGCCCGGCTCCCGCTCCAAGGGTTAAAGGCTGACGGTCATCGGAACCTGAGTAAGCAGGCGACTTGCTAGGCCGCCGCCCGACGCGGCCAGAGCCCCATCAGGACAAGCAGCGCTCCGGCCCCTAGTAAGATCGGCCGGTACTCACCGGTCGCCGCGAGGATCAGGCGGGTTTCACGTGGTCGCTCTAATTGCACATCAACCACCGCCTGCCGCTTAAGATCGGGCCGGCTCAGTTCGTTCTCGATCGAGTGGACCTGCGACTGACTCAAAGCGGCACGCCGAATCGCACTCGGGTCCGGGTCTGCCGCCAGCGCCATCGGATCGGTCGGGCCGTGTTGAGCGACTTCGGTCCCGACGGGCTTGAGGCGGAGCTCGGTCATCGCCAGGCGTTCGATCAGCACGGGGTCATCGTCCAGCAGGGCCTGATGGAAATCGATGTAGCGTTGCTGTTCGTCGACGAGCATCTCGGCCTTGATCGCCTCGGTCTCACGGGCCTGCTTAACATCGAGCGTTTCGAAATAGGCGGGGATGAGCGCCGCGGCCGCGATGGCGGTACCGCCGACAAGGATAAACAACCAGCCCAGCACGCCACCGATGACCGCGTCGGCGGGGCTTAACTCCGGTGGGCTCTGGCATGTTCCGTGCGACTCATTCATGGCGTTACCTCCATATCGGGTCGTTGTTCATTTTGGGTACAAATATGCCATCACTTGCGGCTATCGCCCTACGAAACGATCATGAAGCAATGCCCTTGGCTTACGGCCTGACCGAACCGATCGACCTCGCACTAACCCGCCTGCCACACACGCTGGACGGCTTACGCATCGCCCACCTGACCGACCTTCACATCCTCAAGCGGAACCGCCCGATCGATGCCCTGATCAACCAGCTCGCTAAGCTGCGTTTAGACCTCGGTGTGCTGACAGGGGACTACATCCTGCGCAACCGGCCAACCGACAAACAACAAGCACTGCCTTACCTAAGAGAACTCACCCAGTTGGTAAAGCCCAGGTACGGCTGGTACGGCATTTACGGCAACCATGACTCGCCCCGGCTTATCGAGCAACTCCAGCAGCTGCCGGTGAACTGGCTTGCCGATGAGGCGGTCGCGCTCTCCGAGAAGCCGATCGAGATCGTCGGCGTGCACTGCAGCAGCCAGCGCGTCATACCGGAGCCGCTGAATCTGCTGGAAGCAGTGGCAAACCTCCCTACAACGAATACCGATCGGGATGCAAGGCTCCGGCTCGCGCTGTCACACCGCCCCGACTTTCTGCCGCTTGCCAGCGACCTCGGCGCGGACCTGATGCTATCGGGCCACACGCACGGTGGGCAGGTGCGGCTGCCTTTCAATATGCCGCTCTACAACTCTTCCGACCTGCCGCTGCACCTGTCCTCAGGCGTCCTGCGGCACCGGGACACGCTCGCTGTGGTCAGCCGGGGGCTGGGTAAAACCGGGTTCTTCGGGTCCTGGATCCGCTTTAGGTTGCTCTGCCCGCCGCACGCCCCGATCTACACACTCAGGCGGAATACCACCCCGGGCGAATACACCGGGGACATCACCCGTGTCGCTCAGTGGTAAGGCTGTAACGGCGTCCGCTGTTGTGCATCCATACAGTTAACAAAATGCGGGTGGAGTGTGCGATGCGTAAATTTATACATTTACGTTAAGGATTTTAAGGGCTATTATTTACAACAAAACGGGTCCGTTTTAATTACACGTTTTACACACGCAGAGCAGTCATGACGAAGCAATCAACCGCCTGTCCACCACGCCTGTCCCGCCGCCGTCTTGCTTGGTTGGTGCCATGCGGAGCCATTTGCCTTGCCTTGTTTTTTGTAATCACGACGGTCAAGCCGAGCGACCCCGTGAGCACAGCACCAGTCACCCCGGTTGTTGACAAGGCGGGCAAGGACCAGCCGATCTCTTTTAACCGAGACATCCGGCCGATCCTCTCGGATAAGTGCTTCGCCTGCCACGGGCCCGATACCGCAGCTGGCGACAAGATGGGTGGGATCCGCCTTGATACCCGCGAAGCGGCAATGATGCCCGGTGAATCCGGAGCGATCCCAATCATCCCGGGTGATGCGGACGGCTCCGAGGTAATTAGACGTATCAAGCACAAGAACCCGAATCTTGTGATGCCCAAGCCCGAGGCCAACCTCACGGTTACCGATGACGAGTTGGCATTGCTCAAACGCTGGATCAACGAAGGAGCCGAGTACCAGGGCCACTGGGCGTACCAGACGCCAACCAAGCCCGCGATCCCCGAAGTCAGCGGTGCCAGCGAGAAGTGGGTCAAGAACAACATCGACCGCTTCGTTGCCTATCGGCTGTCCTACAAAGGCTTAACTCCTTCCCAGGAAGCGGACAAGACCACGCTGATCCGCCGTGTCACGCTGGACCTTACGGGTCTGCCGCCGACGCCCAAGCAGATCGATGCGTTTATCGCAGACGACTCGCCCAACGCTTATGAGAACCTTGTCGATCGGCTGCTCGCGTCGCCACACTTCGGCGAACGCCTCGCGCTCGTCTGGCTCGACGCGGCACGCTACGGCGACACCAACGGCTTCCACCACGATAACATCCGCACGGCCTGGCCCTGGCGGCAGTGGGTGATTAATGCGTTTAATGAAAACATGCCCTACGACCAGTTCGTGACTGAGCAACTGGCCGGAGACCTGCTACCAGACGCAACGGATGAGCAGGTCCTTGCCTCGGCTTTCTGCCGGATGCACAACATCAACGATGAGGGCGGCGCCATCAACGAAGAGTACCTCGTCGAAGCCCACGCCGACCGGATTGAAACGATCGCGACAGTCATGATGGCTCAGACGTTCAACTGTGCCCGCTGTCACGACCACAAATACGACCCCACTTCGCAGGAAGACTACTTTGCGCTCATGGCCTACTTCAACTCGGTCGAGGGCGAGCGGGGTGTCTACCGCAATGACTTCACCGCGGCCCGTGCCTACCCGCCATACATGCTTTGGCAGGAGGAAGCGGACAAGAAACGACTCGCCGATCTCGAGGCCCAGGCCACGCAACTCCAGACCAAACTCGCGAAGCAGGATTTGAGAATAGATGAACTAAGCGGCAAGATCACAAATGCAAATAATGTGTCCTGGTCTGGCCTGAAGGTGAAAGACGCGAAAGCCGGCCGGGGTGTCCAACTCAAAGTTCAAGACGATGGCTCTGTCCTCGCAAGCGGCAGGAACCACAATCAGGACACCTACACCATCCGTTTAAATACGACCGAGAAGGACCTGCAAGTCATCCGCCTTGATGCGCTTAGACACCCATCGCTGCCCAAGCAAGGCTTAGGCCGAGCAGACAACGGCAATGCCGTCCTGACATATATCCAAGCCAAAGCCGTCTCCATCAAAGACCCCAAGCAATCCCGTGATTTAGCGATCGTACACGCACACGCCGACTTTGCTCAGGAAAACGGGGACTTCGATATCCAAAACGCCTTACGCCCCGATGCGTTGGGCTGGGCCGTTGGGTCGCACGTCAAAGGGGGCGATCGCCGCGTTCACCTACTGACCGCCGAACCGTTTGGCTATGAAGGTGGGACCGAACTTGTTGTCACGCTTCACTTCAAGTCACAATATCAAAAGCACAACCTTGGTCGCGTGCGTATCGATGCGGGAACGCTTGCCGAGGGCGTCATCCCCGAATCAGCAGCCGGTTATTTCGCGCTTCTGCAGGAATCGACCGACCTTGCTCAGCAGATCAAGATGGTCGAGGATCGGGCGGTCCCCGTGCTCATCATGAAGGAAGCCGCTAAGCCCAGGCCGCAGTACATCCTGGCCCGCGGCGCCTACGACAAGCCGATTAAAATCCGGGTCGATGAGAACGGCACCGAGGTCCCGGTCGAGCCGCTTAAACGTCGACCGCCACAGATGGTCGATGTGCCGATGCCCGAAGGTGCACCGAATAACCGACTCGGCTTTGCCCAATGGCTCATGCAGGACGAGCACCCCCTCACCAGCCGTGTCCACGTGAACCGGCTCTGGCAGATGCTCTTTGGTGTCGGCATCGTCAAGTCCGTCGAAGATTTTGGCAGCCAAGCCGAATGGCCTAGCCACCCTGGGCTGCTGGACTACCTAGCAGTTAAGTTCGTCAAGACCGACTGGGATCAGAAGGCATTGGTCAAAGAGATCGTGATGAGCGCGACCTATCGCCAGCAAGCGACGCGCAAGGCGGAAGCCGATGAGGTAGACGCGGACAACCGCCTGCTCAGCTACTTCCCGCGCCAGCGCCTCAAGGCGGAGTTCATCCGCGACCAAGCCCTTTTTGCCGCCGGCCTACTTGACGATCAAATCGGCGGGCCGAGCGTGATCCCGTACCAACCCGGCGACCTGTGGTTCGAAGTGGCAATCGGCAGTTCCAATACGATGCGCTTCAAGCGCGGCGGTGTCGAAGACCTTTACCGCCGCAGCATGTACACGTTCTGGAAGAAGACCAGCCCGCCCGCACAGATGCAGATCTTCAACGCCCCGACGCGTGAGTTCTGCACTGTTGGCCGCGATACCACCAACACCCCTTTGCAGCTGCTCACCCTCTGGAACGACGAGCAATTCCTCGAAGCGGCCCGTGTCCTCGCCCAGCGCACACTCGCTGAGTCACAAGACGATGCTCAACGGCTGAGCCTGATCTACCGCCGGTGCACGGGCGAGTTGCCCAGCGCGGATGAACTGGCGGTGCTGCAAGAGGTGCTTGCCTACTACCGCGATCGCTACAGTAGTGCAGAGGACGACGCTAGGGCGCTGCTTGCGCAAGGCGAATACCCGTTGCCAGAAAAGCACGACGCTTCCGAGCTAGCGTCCTGGATGATGGTCGCTTCGACGGCACTGTCGCTGGATGAAACGATCGTGCGAGACTGATTAAACGACAAACTTACTTGGCAGTCGGCAATACCTGCCCTGCTAGAAAGATGGGATGACAACCATGAGCCACAACCCACTCGAAGAACACTTCCTCAGGCTTACACGGCGTCAATTCTTCGGCAAGGCCGCGAAGGGCTTTAGTGCCGGCATGGGCGTCGCTGCGCTGGGCAGCATGCTCAACAGCAGCGCTCAGGCCGCCCCGCTGCTGCCAGGCAACGGCACGCTCGGCAACCCACACATCGCACCCAAGGCCAAGCGTGTTATCTACCTGCATATGATGGGCGGGCCATCGCAGCTTGACCTGTGGGACTATAAGCCGGACCTGGTCAACCACCGCGGCAAGGACCTGCGGGCCAAGGAATTCGAGCACCTCTACAACAACCAACGCATCACAGGCATGACCTCTGGGCAGTCGACGCTGCCGATCGCGAACTCCATCTTCAAGTTCAACAAGCACGACAACGGTGGAGACGGCGTGTGGATGAGCGAGCTGCTACCGCACACCGGGTCTGTTGCGGACGAGTTGTGCGTGATCAAATCGATGTATACCGAGGCGATCAACCACGAGCCCGGCGTAACCTACCTGCAGACCGGCAGCCAGATCCCGGGCCGCCCATCGATGGGGGCTTGGCTCAGCTATGGGTTGGGGTCAATGAACGAGAACCTGCCCTCCTTCGTTGTGCTGATCTCAAGAGGCGTTGGCAACATGCAGGCGCTATCCGATCGGTTGTGGGGCTCGGGCTTCCTGCCAAGCGAACACCAGGGGGTCCGCTTCCGTGGCGGCGCCGAACCGGTCCTCTTCCTCAAGGACCCCAAGGGGCTAACGCGCGAAGACCGACGCAAGATGCTCGACGCGACCGCCAAGCTCAACGAGATGGCGTTCGAGAAGAACCTCGACCCAGAGGTCAACGCACGCATCGCCCAGGGCGAGATGGCCTACCGCATGCAGATGTCGATCCCGGACCTTACCGACTTCAGCGATGAAGACGAGGCGACACTCGAAATGTATGGCCCGGATGCGAAAAAGCCCGGCACCTACGCAAACAACTGCATCCTTGCCCGCCGGATGGCCGAGCGGGACGTCCGTTTCATCCAACTCTACCACCGTGGCTGGGACCAGCACGGCAACCTGCCACGCGATATTCGCGGTCAGGCTAAACAGATCGATCAGCCCCAGGCCGCACTGATTAAAGACCTCCGCCGGCGCGGCCTGCTCGACGATACGCTTGTCGTCTGGGGCGGCGAGTTCGGGCGAGGCGTCTACAGCCAGGGCGCGTTGTCGAACACCAACTACGGACGGGACCACCACCCCCGCTGCTTCACCATGTTCATGGCGGGAGGCGGCGTGAAGCCCGGCACTGTCTTCGGCAAGACCGACGAACTCGGCTATAACATCGTCGACAAGGACGGGATGCCGCTGACCAAGCTCGACCAGCACTACACCCATCCCGATGCGGTCCATATCCACGACCTGCACGCGACGATGATGCACCTCATGGGTATCGATCACGAACGCCTCACGTTCCGATTCCAAGGACGGCGGTACCGCCTGACCGACATCGAAGGCCGGAAGATGCAGGGCCTTATGGCGTAATCGATTGGCATGCGGTTGAAGGAGCCGACGATCCGACCGAATGACCACAAGCGTTGGTCCCCGAGAACGATGGCCGTGCATGCTCTAACCACCTTTGCACTACTTGCTGCATTCGTGCCTCAACCCAGCTGCGTAGAGCAAACCGAGAAGCAAGAAATCGAGGTCTTTGCTGTCAAGGACGCGGCTTCGTTCAAAACAACGGTTAGCTTTAACCGCGATATCCGCCCAATCTTGTCAGACAAGTGCTATAACTTCCACGGCCCTGGTGCCCAATCACGTGAAGCCCAGCTCCGGTTGGATGTCATCGAGGATGGCGAGGACCACTTCGGCGCCTATCTCGTGATCGAGTAGGGCGACCCCGACAGCAGCGAACTGAGCAGCCGGATCCAGCACGCGAACCCGCGTCTGGTGATGCCACCGCCGGCTTCGGTGGCGTGACATTGACCGAGAACGAGAAGCGATTGCTGCGAAAATGGATCGAGCAAGGCGCGGCGTACGAACCGCAGTGGGCGTTCATACCGGTCGTGAAGCCTGCGGCGCCGGAAGTGGCCGATACCGCATGGGCGCGCAATGCGATCGACCGCTTTATCCTGCATGAACTTGAGCAAAAGGGCATCAAACCTTCGCCTCCTGCTCCGCTACATACCTTGCTTCGTCGCGTCGCGTTGGATCTGACAGGGCTTCCTCCCGAGCCTCTTTTGCTGCCAGAGTTCTCGGCAGGGGACGACCCAGACAAGGCTTATGAGGGGTACGTAGATTTGCTGCTCGACTCGCCACGGTTTGGCGAGCGGATGGCCAGCATCTGGCTGGACGCGGCACGCTACGCCGGACACCGACGGCTACCTCCACGACCATCAACGTACGATGTAGCCTTGGCGCGACTGGGTGATCCGGGCCTACAACGACAACCTGCCCTACGACGCGTTCATCCGCGAGCAGATCGCTGGTGGATCTGCTCCCCAACCCGATCACAGATCAGCTCATTGCGACGGGCTTTAACCGCAACCACGGCATCACGACCGGGGGCGGCAGCATCGATGAGGAGTTCCACGTCGAATACGCCGCAGACAGGGTCAGCACGGTCGGCGTGGCGATGCTCTCGCTGATACTCGAGTGCGCCCGGTGCCACGACCATAAGTACGATCCAATCTCTCAGGAGGACTACTTCAGCCTGTTCGCCTACTTCAATTCGCTGGAGAACGAGGACCCCGCGGCGAGTGGTCGCGGCCAGGCCCACGCGCCTTTCATCACGGACGAAGCGACCGGCCAACAGGTCATGCTGATGCGAGAAAAGGCCGTGCCCACCCCGACGTATGTGCTCGATTGCGGCGCCTACGACACGTTGCTTAAGGACCGCTCGCTGACGCGTCGCGTGCCCGCCGCGCTGGGAAGCGTCCCGGAGAAGGCACCTGCGAACCGGCTAGGCCTTGCCCAGTGGATGACCAGCGACGACAACCCCCTTGTCGCGCGTGTTGAGGTCAACCGACTCTGGCAGACCTTCTCCGGCACCGGGCTGGTTAGGACCAGCGAAGACTTCGGCCTGCAGGGGGAGTGGCCTAGCCACCCCGAACTGCTCGACTACCTCGCGCGGCATTTCATCGAGACCAACTGGGACCGTGAGGCTCTGATCCGCGAGATCGTCACCAGCGCGACTTATCGGCAGTGCTCCAAAGCCCGGCACGGTCTACGGGGCGACCGATGAGATCGGCTACAACATCACCGAGAACCCCTGCACGTCCACGGCCTGCACGCAACGATACTGCACCTGCTAGGCATCGACCACGAACGGCTGACATTCCGCTACCAGGGCCGGCGATTCAGGCTGACCGATGTACACGGGCGTGTCGCAACAGACATCCTGGCATGAAAGCGACTCCTATCAATCAGCATCGCTCGACTCTAGCACCCTGATCAATCCGACACACCTTGCCCCAACGCGCTTCCTGCCACGTGTCTTCACACCAGCCCAGCAGATCGCCGAGGTAGCCCGACGCATCCGCCTCGCGGACGAGGTGGATCGTGATCCCGCCAAAGCCGCCGCCTGAAAGCCGCGCACCTACGCAGCGATCGTCCTGCCTTGCATAGTCGATGAGTACGTCTAACTCGTCGCAGCTATTGCGGAAGTCATCGCGGCTGCTTGTGTGGGACTCGAACATCAATCGACCGATACGTGCGACGTCGCCCTGCTCGAGCGCGCGCTTCGCGAGACGTACCCGATCGTTTTCAGTCAGCACGTGTCTGGCACAGCGCCATGCCTCCTCGCCCATCTCAGAACCATGGGCATACAAGCAATCAAAATCTACCTCGCGGAGGCTTGGCCGCCCCATCGCCACAGCAGCGGCTTCGCACACACTACGGCGATCGTTGTACTCATGGGTCAGGTCGTGCTTGACCCCCGAGTCCACCGCCACAAAGCACCACCCCGGTGGCATCGCGTAGAGTTCGGTTGACAGGTTTTGGAAATCAATACCGAGCAAGTGATCGGCCTGACCCAGCAGCACGCTCAGCGGGTCGAGCAGGCCGGTCTGCGCACCGACGATTTGAACCTCGGTCTGCTGGCCAATCTCGGCCAAGTCAAGCGGGTGAAGCTGGATTTTGATGGCTTCGACCAGGGCGGTCAGTGCGGCCATCTCCATCGCCGACGAACTGGATAGACCGGCCGAAGCGGGCACCTCGGAATCGATCAGCATTGAGAATCCCGGTACCACATGCCCACGCAACTGCAGTACTCTGACCAACCCTAGGAGATATGCCGTCCAGTCCGCGGCGGCGGAATGAAGCCTGTTGAGCGGATACAACTTCGGTTCATCCACGAATGCGGTACTCGACAGCCGAACCACCGGCTCATCAATCAGCCTGATCGACGCGTAGCATCGGAAGCCGACCGCGCAAGACAGCGTCAGCCCCGCGTTGTAATCGGTGTGGTTGCCCAGGATTTCAAGCCGGCCCGGCGCCGAGGCAGTTACCACAGGCGTGTCGCCATAACGCTCGGCAAAACACGATTGACAATGGGTCTTGGCATCTGGATTCTGCAAACCGATCTTCCCTGCCCGCCATGCAAATAAATCGTAAGGGTCAAGACGCTATGGTAGTCTGTAGCCTGTAAGGACCGAATCGATCATCCCTTCAAAAGAGAACAAGACCATGGGTAAGACCTTTGCACCACTGCTCCTGGCGGCTTTCTTCCTGGCCGGCACCGCCCACGCCGAGAACTGGCCCAACTGGCGCGGACCGACATTCAACCAGGTTGCCCCGGATGGAGATTACCCCACCACGCTCGACCCGACAAAGAACGCGGTCTGGAAAGTTGTCCTCCCGGGCAAGGGCAGTTCGACGCCTTGTGTGTGGGGGGACCTCGTCTTCATCACCTGCGACATCGATGGCGAAGATGGGATCCTCTGCTACGACCTCACTGGCAGCGAACAGTGGCGCAAGACACTAGGCAAGCAGCGCCCGGGCAAGCATCGCAACGCCAGCGGCTCTAACCCGACCCCGATCACTAACGGCGAGCGTGTCTTTGTCTACTACAAGTCTGGCACGGTCGCGGCGATCGATTTCAACGGCGAAATCGCTTGGCAGCTCAACCTGCAGAACAAGTACGGCAAAGATACGCTCTGGTGGGACCTTGGCACATCGCCGGTCTTAGCGGGCGACAACATCGTCATCGCCGTGATGCATGAGGGCGAGTCCTACCTGGTCGCGTTGAATCAAAAATCGGGCGAGGTGGCCTGGCGGACCCTCCGCAATTTCAAGACCAAGAAAGAATCCGATCAGGCCTATACCACACCGATCGTGACAGAGATCGATGGGCAGCAGCAGATCGTGACCTGGGGAGCCGACCATCTCACCGGACACAGCCTCGACGGTGAATTGATCTGGACATGCGGCGGGTTTAACCCCGAGGACAAAGCGATGTGGCGTGTGATCGCGTCCCACGGCATCTCTAACGGCTATGCCGTCGTGCCCTACGGGCGGGCCGACTTTGTCGCATTCGTCAAGCTCGGCGGCAAAGGCGACATTACCGAAACCGCTCACGTCGGCCTGGCCGGCCCGAAGGTCGGCTCGGACGTACCCTCACCGATCGCGGTCGGTGGCAAAGCATATGTCCTTACCGATGCGAAGGGTAAGACCAACGGGCAGGTCATGTGTTACGACATCACGAATGGCAAGCCGATGTGGGATGAACCTTTTGCACTGCCACGTGCTGCGGGGAGCTACTACAGCTCCCCGGTCAAGGCCGGCAACCTGTTCTACTTCTCACACGAGAGCGGCATTATCCATGTCGCGAAAGAGACTGAAACGGGCATGGAACTCGTGAAGACGAATGAGATGCCCGAACGCCAGATCGCGACCGTCGTCCCAATCAACGACCACATCCTGCTTCGTAGTGAGACGACGCTTTACTACTTCAAGAAGCTGGATGCCGCTGCAGCATTGGACCATTGATATCAGCAAGCTGTGAGAGCCGCTCACCTCGAGCCCGGACGCTCATCCTTAAGCGGCTTACGGTCTGACGGCGTTCGGCGGTCTTGATCGCGATCGGGGCGCAGGTTTGGGTCACGCTCCGGCAGTCTGAACTCTTTCCCCGGCGCGTTCCGCAAGATGCAGCCGGGAACCGCCCGTTTGAAACGGATCATGGCTTCGATGGTCACCTCGGTACCCGCAACCGACAGCCCTTCGAGGTCGCGCAGAGATTCAAGATACCGCATACCCCGGTCGTCCAGCGGCGAATCACGGATGCCAAGCAGCTTGAGCGACCGCATGTTAGACAGATACCGGACCCCTCTGGTTGTGAATCCTTCGATATCGTAGAAGTCCAAGGCCTCTAATGAGGACAGCTTGGCGATCTTGTTCATCGCCTGGTCGGTCACTTCGGTCATGCGGATGCTGAGATTGGTCAGCTGCTCCAGGTCTTCAAGATAATCGAGGTCTTCGTCATCAAATTCAATGCCGTATATCTTCAAGGCCCTGAGGTCAGGCAAAACTGCGACGTGCTCAAGCACATCACCGGGGATATCCTCGGACTCGATACGCAGATACCGGACCTGATCAAGTTCTTCGATCCCGGACCAATCCGCTTCCTCAAGGTGCTCGCCCTGCCCCACCAGGATCAAAGCCTCCAGCCCCGGCAGGAGGCTTAGATCGACAAGCTGTTCGATGTTTTCTTCTTGGTCAAGACGTATGGAGACGACATTGATCTTTTGGAGATCCTGGGGGATTTCGCCCACGCGGTTAATCCACCTGAGCTTGAGGTTCGGATAGAGTTGCGCGGCATCCATGGAGAGTCGGCCGCCGCTGTTGATCACCCATTCCGCCACCGCGCGGGAGGTCCGCACGGCTTCCGGCTCGGTCGATGGGTCAGGCTCTTGTTCAGGCTCCGGCGGCGGGTTGAGACCAGGTGATGGCTGCGGCGATGGTACGGGTGCTGGCTCCGGTAAGGGCTGCGGTGGCGTTACGGGCGGGTCCGGCAGCGGGTTACTCAGACCTGGCTCAGCAGGAGAAGCCGGGATCGTAGGCTGGCTGCTCGGCTGATTGCTATCCAGATCAATCGCTAAGCCTGCGGACTGCCGATCATCACGCCCCCCATCGCCCGGGCCGCTGAGCAAAACAATCAGTAAAGTCGCCGTCAGGACAAGAAACGCGGCAATTCCCGCAATGATCAACCACGGCGGACCAACTCCACTACTGCGACCGCCCAAACTATTGCTGCTGGGCTCAAAGGTTGCTGCCGCCTGGATCAGGTCATCGAGCCCCTTTGCAGCAGGTTGATCGGCTGGACTCACCCGGGTCTGCAGTGCAGACAGTTCTCCGCTCACCACGCTCGGGCCCTCGGATACGTAGGCACCGGACGCATCGCTTGGTGCGAGGACCTGCCCCGATTTCAAGTGATCCAGATACAGCTTGATCGCTTCACCCATCTCGGCGGCAGAGTTGAAACGCTGAGCAGGATCAACGGCGAGGGCCTTGAGCAGCAGTGCCTGCAACTCCGCATCGATCGACGGCACGATGATGCTGGGCTCGCGGATCTCCCCTTGCGCGATACGGTTGAGCACCTGGAGCTTTGAGCCCGTCAGGTTCGTCGGCGGCTCGCCGGTCAGCAAGCGGTAGAGGATCGCCCCGAGGGCGTAGACATCGGTGTGCGGGCCTATTTGGTCGATCACGCCCTCTGCCTGCTCGGGAGCCATATACGCCGGGGTGCCAGCGACATCTCCGACGTTGGTCAGCGCCGCCTCGCCCTCCTCCTCATCCACCGCTTTGGCTAAGCCAAAATCGAGCACCACGGGCTTGCCCGAAGCGGTCACCATGATATTGCCCGGCTTGAGGTCGCGGTGCACGATACCCAACTCGTGGGCGTGCTGGACGGCGCCGCAAACGATCTGGATCAGCTTGAGGATGAGCTTACGCGGCAGCTTACGTTGTTGAATAAACTCATCGAGCGTCAGACCATCAATCAACTGCATCGCGTAATAACAAACGCCGCGGTGGATCCCCGAATCGTAAATCGTTGCAATATTGGAGTGGTCCAGCCTGGCGGCGAGTTTGACCTCGCGCTCGAATCGAGGCCGTGCCCGATCGGACATGAACATCGCCCCGCCCAGCAGCTTGAGCGCGACCTCTCGGGACGTGCTTAACTGTTCTGCCCGCCAGACGGTCCCCATGCCGCCCTGCCCCAAGGTCTCGATCACGCGGTAGCCATCGATCCTGGGCAAGCCAGTGTCGTCCTGCGACACCGCATGACCCGACCAGGACCCGCTCATCCCGCTGCGCGAATCAAGGAAGCTGCTGTCGGAACTCGCCGTGACGTCAAAGTCAGAGCTACTCTGAAAAGCGGCTCCCGAGGGCTCCTCAAGGGTGTCCTGCTCGTCGGGCCGACCTTTCGGCTTTGTGTCGTCGTCCGGGCCTCGATGGCTCATAGAGAAGTTCGCTCCTCAGTAATTGGCACAGTCGAGCACGCGAAGCGTACCAGTAGCGTTAATGGCAATGATCGGCACACACACAACACCATGCCAGTCCAACGCCTAATTAAACACCGCCATTGCGTCTTGGGAAGCTGAATCTGAGATCCGCATAAAAAGAATGGAGCCGGGGGGAGTCGAACCCCCGTCCCGATACAGTCGGCCATGGGCTTCTACACGTTTAGCTTGTCATGAAAGTCTCGCCCTTGCTTCGGAGACAAGCAGCCTCCGCTCGGACCAGCCTGAGTGTTGTTTAACCCGACGACGCTAAGGCGTCGCCGCCGGGCGATTCGGCTAGTCGTTCGCCTGCCCACAACCACCGACGAGCGGCGGGCAGACGTTGCTGGCTAATAAATTAGGCAGCGAGACGGGCCGGCGCGAAGCCGATCCGACCAGCGATGTTATCGTTGGCATTTATGGTTTTGTGCGTGGTTTAACGAGGCCTACGCACACCTCGACGTGCAACCGCAGGGCCTTCCCTGTCCGGTCGATACCAGTCGGCCCCGTTGTCAAAGAGCAGCGCAGGCTGGTCTGCGTTACCGAATTATAGCTTTCAATCCCTTGCAGAGTCGAAAAGAAAAACCCCACAATTCTCTATATTCACAAGGCTGAAATAGATTCGACATCCCCTATTACGGGGGTATGCTTGCCACATGAATCACTCGGAGGCGGCATAGGATGGTGGGCTGGTTTTATATCAATGACGAGGTCGCGGCACCGATCCGCATGCTCGAAGCGGATGAGAATTCCGGTTTCATCACGATCGAAATCGCGGCCCGATTTGTCCCGAACCGGACCATGCTTCGGCGGAAGACGATCGTCGAGCACCGCCACTGGGCCAACCGCCGGGCCGTGCGCGGCCTGGGTGCCGAGCGAGTGGGCAGCGCGTTGATGATCGAGGCGGTGGATGTCGGCCGGGCCAGCGATGAGCGCGCCGAGGACGATGCCGCGGGCCTTGCCGAGGACTGGCTGGCGGTTGATGGGCGGGCCTTCTGCAGGATCAACCAGTTGCAACTGTCAGAGAAAGCTGGTGGGCACTGCCTGTTCCATGTCGGGCTGACAGACTGGCGAGACCTCCGTATCGGCGAAGGTGCGCCGCTCGCCGGTATCGGGATCACGCTGCAGGGCAACCAGGACAACGACGGCTCGATCACCCCGCTGCTGCATTCCGCCCGCGAACGTCCGTTGACGATGATGCCGCCGAGGGTCGAGATCATCCGCCTCCGAGAGCGGCAAAGGCTCACCATCAACCCGATCGCGACCGACTGGGGCGATGAGACGACGCTGGTCGTCGCAAGGGTTGATCGAAACACTCCGCTGCGACGCGCAGCCGAGGACACGCCTATTGTCGCTCAATCTCATTCATGATCAGACGCGGTCACGGCGTAGCGTGTCAGAGGTGTATTTCGCGCGACGCCGCCTTGGATTTGCGCTAAGTCGAGCGCGTAGCCATACTTACTCCTGAGCTTTAGCGAGCAACAAAGGAGCAAGTATGGCTTTATACGATTGGCAGTTGGTGTGCGCCGCGGTGAGGTCTG
>JBCDKD010000055.1:0-31516 GCA_039024275.1 Planctomycetota bacterium
CCCTCTCCCAGACCATCAACACCAACGGCGTCGACGACCTGCACCTCAACATCGCCGCCTTCCAGGGCGAATTCACCGGCTCCGGCTCAACCATCAACGCCAACCAGTTCGAGACCGTCGACCAGCTCTACGTCCGAGTCAGCGACGGCGGGTCCAACTCCGCCGACCTCGTCGTCGACTCAGGCATCTGGGGCGACGGCCTCGCCGTCAACGGCATCGGCGTCACCTCACCCGTCGCCTCCGGATGGATCGCCCTGCCCGACTGGGCCGACGACGCCAGCGGCATCACCATCGAGCTCGGCTTCGAGTCCAACCAGGGCGTCGAGGACTACTTCGTCGACCGCGTCACCCTCGCCACTCCCGAGGTCGTCCTCGACCAGGACTTCGCTCCCGGCGGGTCGCTCGCCGACTGGACCCTGTCGCCCGCCGACCGCTTCTCCTTCGTCTCCGTCCAGGACGGCGCCGCCCAGAACCAGGACGCCCTCATGATCGCAGGCGGCGGCGCCTCAAACGTCAAGACCCTGCAACGCACCCTCAACGTCGCCGGCCTACCCGACCTCGCCATCGACGTCACCGCCTTCCAGGGCCAGTACAACGGCAACAACAACGCCGTCACCGTCAATCAGTTCGAGAACGTCGACTTGTTCCTCATCGAGGCCAGCGTCGACGGCACCAACTTCGTCTCCGTCTACCAAGACAACGGGCCCTTCGGCAACGGCGTCGACGACACCGGACCCGCCAACACAACGCCCGCCTCCACAGGGCTCATCCAGCTCCCCGCCGCCCTGCAGAACCAAGCACAGCTCACAATCAGACTCAGCGTCGGCACCAACGTCGGCTCCGAAGACGTCTTCATACAGAACATCACCATCAAACCCAATCCGAAGTTCTTCAGCACGGTAGGTCTGTCGGATGGATCCACACCAGTCCCAACCGCAAACACCAGCGTAGTTGGCCGAAACATCTTCTACAACGGTTCTGTTCACGATGGCGACGTACAGGCCAGCGTCAATGATGATTTAGCGATCGCAACGGATAAATCTGCGTTGCTACCAGGCCAAACGGCCACGTCTGACAGCTACACGAGCTATTCAAATGGCATCAACGGCATCATGATTGACATCGCAAGCCTGCGGAGCACGCAACTCACGGCAAGCGACTTCGAGGTCAAGGTTGGCAACGACAACAACCCCGCCGCGTGGTCTCTTGAATCTCTGATCAGCAGCGTAACGATCCGGCCAGGAGACGGAATCGACGGCAGCGACCGGGTGACTCTTCTGTTTGAACCCGAATCGATTGTCAACACTTGGATCGAAATCAGAGTATTGGCCAACACCAACACAGGCCTCGATAGCGATGATGTCTTCTACTTCGGCAATTGGATCGGTGAGACAGGTAACGACTCGACGACGTCTGTTGATGCCAGCGATCGCATACTCGTGAATAACAATCAGACATCAGTATTCGATCCTTTAGCCACAACCATTAATCCATATGACTTCAACCGCGACGGCAAGGTAGATGGTATAGATCGTCTACTCTCATTAAATTCACAGACGAGCATTTTCTCGCATCTAACATTAATAACGGCCCCAGAAATTGAGGCAAACTACAGCGCGTAGCCCATGTATCATGCCGGTTGCGTCAACTCACCCACCATTGATGAAATCTGCCAGCCACTGATATAGGGAAAATCCAGGGGACCAATCAGGCCGGCGGTATAAGGAGGTAACAATGCCAAGCAAACTTAAATTAGCGATTATGGCAATCTCGATAGTTTCGGCAGATGCGGTAATGGCAGCCATCACAGTCGATGTCGGCAACCATTTCTTGGCCCCGGGTATCTCCGGTCAGAGTATCGAGATTAATGTAAGCACGGATACGTCAGATACTATTGCTGGGATGAACTTCCTTGCGGAAGTGGTCGGCCCCCTCAGCAATCCGCTGATCAGCGACGTCCACTTTGATAGCCCAGGGTTGCTGTTCTTCGGAAACAGCGATGGCTACAACCAAAGCTTTGGCGACGGCACCATCGAACAAGGCAGCATCACGGTGGCAATACCCGATTCCGAAATCCCTGCCGCTGGCATGATTAGAGTTTTCTTCGATACAACCAGCATCGTAGGAACAGGTAACTGGTCTCTTAGGTTGACGAACGTACTCGACAATCCAGCCAATAGTTCGTCCTTCATAGCCAGCGATGGATCAATCATCGACGCGATATTTACTGATGGCACGATTTTCGTAGTACCAGAACCGAGCTCTATGGTGCTAGTGTTCATGTCTGCATTAGGAGCAATCTGCTGGCGATCTAGGGGGGAATGAATCGACGAACCGAAAGCTGATGTAATAGCGAAACTATAGAGCGAGATGCCTAATGAGATCTTATATTCTTTCAATCCTATTTGTCGTGTGTTTTTTTCCCGCCGTATCGGCCGAACGTCCCAATGTCATTTTCATCATGACCGATGATCATGGGACCGGGGCGATGAGTTGCTATGGGAGCAAGATCAATCAAACCCCGAATCTCGACAGGATCGCTCAGGGTGGGATGATGGCAAAGAATTGCTTTGTCACAACGTCACTCTGTGCTCCGAGTCGAGCCAGCATGCTGACAGGCACGTACCCCCATATCAATCGTCAAGTGGATATTGCCGGCAACTTCTTTGATGGTTACCAACCGACGTTCCCGAACCTGATGCATGCAGATGGATACCAAACCGCCGTCATTGGCAAATGGCACCTGCATAGCATTCCTGTCGGATTTGATCACTACAGCGTTCTGGATGGTCAAGGCACTTACTTTGACCCCACTTTTATCCATAAATCAGACATCGGCCCCGTTTGGAAAGAAAGCAAGGGCTACTCGACCGACATCATTACAGACAAGTCCATCCAATGGATGGAAGGTCGCGATAAACAAAGGCCATTTGTGCTGCTCTGTCACTACAAGTCGCCTCACTACAACTGGGAGCCGGCTGAACGATTTCAGGAGTTGTATCAAGATGATCTCCCGCTGCCGGATACGTTCAATCACCAATATGATGGGCCAGAGGTGGATCGCTTCACAGCAGATATTGAACGGGCTCATGAGTTCTTCAAGATCGATCGCTGGATTCGAGACATGCCTCAAGGATTGACCGAATCTGAGCAGAAGATCTGGAACTATCAGCGATTCATGAAAGATTACTTGCGCTGCATCGCCGCAGTTGACGAGAATGTGGGCCGAATTCTCGACTACTTGGATGATGAAGGACTCACCCATAACACTATCGTTGTCTATACATCCGACAACGGCATGCTACAGGGTGAACACGGGCAGATCGACAAACAGCTGATGCAAGAAGAGAGTATCCGAATTCCATTTCTCATTCGTTATCCGAATGAGATTCCAGCAGGAATAGAAGCCGGCGACTTTATTCTAAATATTGACTTTGCTCCCACATTCCTAGACTACTCCGATATTAAGATACCAGAAGCGATGCAGGGCGTAAGCGCACGAGATGTCTTTCGCGGCCAAACACCCAAAGATTGGCGATCCAGCTTCTACTATCGGTATTATGCGCATTATGATCGAGAACGTTCAATCTGGGGCGTTCGGACGACTGACTGGAAATTGATTAACTATTATGTGAAGAACGCCCCCCCCGTACAGCAGCTATTTAATCTTCGGTTTGATGCTCACGAAATTCACAACCTCATTAATAATCCGGAGTATTCATCGGTTGTTCGTGAGCTGGACAATCTAGTTTTAGCGTATGAAAGAGAATTTAAACTGCCAACTGAACTTCTTGACCAGATTTATGCAAAGCCGGGTGAGTTAATATCAATACCTCGAATGAGAAAAGAAGTGCGAAGGCTGAATAAAGAAATCGACGCAAATACCAAAGAATTAGCACATGAGTAAAGTCTCATTGGAACATTGCTAGATATCTGGATACCAAAATCAGCCAGATGGCGGCAGCGTGTATTTCATTGACATTGTGTGGGATATTTGAAGAGGACTTATTCTAATGATTCGATCAGTTCTTCAAATTTTTTACCCACTTGCATTATTTTTTGTAAGCTTGTGTGCAAGTGCTGCACCACCAAATGTAATCTTAATCTTAACCGATGACTTGGGCTGGGGTGACTTGAGCGTATTTAAGCACCCATATATTCAGACGCCAAATCTGGATAGGATGGCCGCAGGCGGCACCGTCTTCAATCAATTCTATGTGGCATCGCCCGTGTGCTCTCCTTCGCGTGCCGCGTTCCAAACCGGTCAATTCCCGGCCCGGCAATCGATACACACCGCATTTGGCCCCAAGATGGTTCGAGACAAAGTAATGCCTGCCTTTTTGGATCCGTATCTCGGACAGATATCTCACTCCGTAAAAAAGAACGGCTACACCACTGCACACTATGGCAAATGGCACTTATCTGGCGCCCCTAAAAGTTATGACAATGAAGTACCTAATCCATCACACTATGGATTCGATGACTTTAAGACATATCACACATATTTCCAAGATGTGGAGCGTGAACATCATTTTGTTCGCGGCGGCGATATTCATTATCGCGCAAAGTCATCTCAGAACATCATTAATGAAGTATTGATATTTATGGAGAAAAACCAGGGGACGCCGGTCTATATCAACGCATGGACGCTCGTACCGCACGCCACGCTTAATCCTACTCCGGAGCAACTCGCCGTTTATGACCACATTGAGCCTGATCCCGGTGATTTTCCCTCTTACATGAAGGAGTATTTGGAATCGATACCCCAGGAGGAGCTAAAAGCACGCATGCAGATCTATTGCGCGGCCGTATCTGCGCTAGACGCCGCAATCGGTCATCTACTGGACGGCATTAAGACGATGGGTGAAGAAGAAAATACGCTCATCTTTTTCACCAGCGACAACGGTCCCGAAGATGTGTATAGTCAAAGAGTAAAAGGTGGAGTAGGCTCTCCTGGATCGTTTAGGGGGAGAAAACGGAGCATCTACGAGGGGGGGGTTCGCACAGCAGCAATCGCGTACTGGCCAGGGACGATCCCTGCCGGCAATGTGAACGATGTTTCAGTTATTGCCGCGGTAGATTGGTTTCCAACCATTTGTGCTCTTACTGGATCTTCCAACGATGAATCAGAGTTTGATGGCGAGGATATCAGTGATATTCTGATGGGCTCTACACGCCAACGCACAAGGCCGCTCTTTTGGGAATGGCGATTCGGGGTGAGAGGTCCAGACTCATACTCGCCACCTCAACTATCGATTCGCGATGGCGATTGGAAGCTATTCATGAATCCCGATGGGAGCCGGCTTGAGTTGTACAATATTCCGCGAGATCCACAAGAGCGATTGAGTGTAGAGTCAAAGTACCCTGATGTCGTAAAAGAGATGTCGAAGGCACTATTGGAATGGAAGAAATCCCTCCCCGATCAGGTTTCAGATAGTTCTTATGTCCACGAGCATGATGCAAAGCCGTACAGCCACGAAAAGAGGTAATCAATCCAAATGCCAGATTTCTACCAATATCTGTCTAGAGCGATCGTTTTTGACACATCAGTATTGTTGATTCGAATTTGATCTCTTGTTATCTGCATCAATCATTTTAGAGTTATTGATAAGATCCTCAAAGCATGCTCACACGCCGAAGTAACACGCAAAGACTGGATGGCACGTGGCGTTTTAATCCCGACCCGTATCAGCGTTGCCATCAACAAAAGTGGTGGCTGCGTGAAGGCGGTGCGGATGAATTCTTCCCGTGCTTCAACGCGGAAGGCCTATGGAACATTCAGGTGCCCGGCACTTGGAAGACACAATTTGAAGAGCTTAAGTGGTACGACGGATACGCAAATTACATGCTCGATTTTGATGTCGATAACCCAATCGATGATGGTGAAGTTTTTTTGTGTTTTGACGGTGTTACGTATCACTGCGAGTTGTATCTCAATGGATTTCACCTTGGATATCACGAGTGGGGATACTCACCGTTTGTAAAACGGGTGACCGACATCGTTCGCCCCAAGAGGAATCGCCTGTTCGTCCTGGTAGACAGCCACATTCGCCAAGACCGAGTGCCCGGGATTCGCTGCGATTGGAACAACGACGGTGGGATCACGGGCTCGGTCACGCTAGTCAGCACGCCACGAACCTACGTACAGAATTTCCGAACACAGACGAAACTGATCGGTAACCGCGTACAGATCGACTGTGAGGTGTTGCTTCAGGGGCGCTGCAGAGATGTCAGGGAACAAGTCAGATTCGAGATCCCCGAACTCGAAATCGCTATTGATGCCGAGGTAGCGTGCAATTCGCCACGGACACTGAGCGTTGAGGTTGCTCGGGACGGCATCCAGCTGTGGTCGCCCGACGCGCCCAAGCTCTACGAGACCAGGGTGGTCACCCGGCATGAAACGCTGAACGACGAAATCGGGTACCGCGAGATCCGGCGTTTCGGTCGAGAAATCTACCTGAACGGCGAACCGATTCGGCTGTACGGTGTGGCGGTACACAGCGAGTTTCCGGGGACCGGCCGAACGCCGACAGATGAGGGCATCGAGCGGATGGTCACCAAGGCCCGTGAGCTGGGCTGCAACTTCCTGCGATGCGCGCACTATCCCTACGCCGAGCAGTTTGGCCGCGCGATGGACCGCCTGGGGATGCTCTGGTGGGAAGAGGTTCCGGTCTATTGGCTCCCCCGTGTACACGAAGAGCCCCAGCGGAGTCACGCGCTCGGCATGCTGCGTGAGACGATCGTTCGCGACTGGAACCGCGCGAGCCTGATCTTCTGGTCGGTGAGTAACGAGTGCGCGGGCGACGGAACGCCCAAGGCCAGCAACGACTCGCTTGAGACCGGAAACTATCCGTACTGGGTCGATGCCTGCAAGCTGGTTCGCAACCTGGACCCCAGCCGGCTGATCTCATCGGCTGATAGCGGCTACCGCGCAACGCTGCAGACCAACTGGAGCCCCGCTGCGGGCGACGCATTCGACGACGACGTGAGCGAGCAGGTCTGGCTCCCTGCTCATCCCGATGCGTTCTACGAACTGCTGGACGTGCTCGGCGCTAATCTTTACGTATACGACCCTGACGATAACCCCGCGGCGACCGACAAGCTTGTGGCGATGCTTAACCCCTACGGCAAGCCGATTATGATCACTGAGTTCGGCTCGATGTCTACGCTGGACGACGACCCCACGCTGCCGCGCCGCTCACCTGGTGAAACGGGGCATCCTGAACGACACGCCGCAACGTTACGAACCGGCTACCGAGCCGCTCACCGCCATCGCGAGATCGTGGGGATGGTTCCCTGGTGCCTGATGGACGTGCGGGTGCCGATGCACTGGCGGTGGTACAACCGCGGCTCGAGCACCTTCGCTTACGGGTTGCTGACAAACGACTTCTTGCCCAAACAGGTATTTGCGGTCGCCAAAGACGAGATTGCTCGCCTCAAAGAGGCTTGGAAATAGACCTTGGCCGGCAAGGACTCACAATCTCGTTAGATCGGGATTCATGGCTACGCACAAAAAAGATAGCCACAGACAGTGACCGTTCACACGTGTCTTGAGCCCGCATATTTATCGCAACAACTCATCAAAATCGTAGTGGCCTGGCTCCATATCTTCGAGATCGAAACCTTGCATCAAGACTTGGTGCGCGTGCGCAGGTATGGAAAATTCAAATTCATCCTCAACCACCACTGGCACGGGGACTATCGGGTCTCCAGTACTCGACGAAAACAGCCTTCCTGCCGCTTCGGTTCCGCGTGGAACGATTGGAGCAACGAACTCTGTTGTTTCGTCCGCTCGATTGTGAATCAGCATGATCGCCTTATCTTCCAGTACAATCGTGAGACCTGAAACGCTCCCTTCTCGGAATGAATGTACTTCAGAAGCCGTCTGTGACCACGCCGGATAAACCTCGACGGTAAACAGATAAGGATTCTCTCGGCTGTACTCATGCAAAACCTGATCTCCGCGGGCCTGCTTCTCATCTCTAAAAACAATCTCTGTCGCAAAACGTCTGTTATCTCGAAGAATGCCGGATTCCTCCGTCGAGATATCGGCGTAGTTGTGAGTATGCAATTTAACCCGGAGGTCTCCATAGGCGTATGTGTCTTCACTCAGTTGTTCCATAGTCTTCTGATGGGCGCGACCCAAACCGTAGCCGAGTCGAATATGCCCGGAAACCCCGTACGACTTCGCCACCGGGATTTTAGGATAGACCGCGATGGTACCGATGATGCGGTCGGGCAAGCATACCCATTGTTGGTCTGCCGACCATTCGACCGGCGTAATGGCGTGCCCATAGGTTGTTGTCAGCATGTCATAGGAAGTGCTCAGGCTGCCAAAAGTGCGACCAACGCATGTGGAATTTTTCTCTCGATACGACAGATAGGCGGTCCCGCGCCAGTTCGGCTGATCCGGATTCAGCAAGATCTTTGGATAGACAGCTTTCACCGCGGCATTCAGGGGGTGCTCTCTGTCTGGCGGGTCGGTTACCATGCAACCCATAAAAGACATTTTTCCTGGATTTTCTCCGTAATCGCGAGTCGTCCCCACGAACGAGAACCTCCCGAAACGACCGCGAGGAGACATCAGGTTCCTGTCGTAAATAATGAAGTCATCCAGCCTCTCTATGGGCTCCAAACTCGATCGGAAGTAAGGCGCCGAGATAATGTCTTTGCTCAAATGATTAAAGTGAGGTCGGTTTCCGTAATCCAAATTCTGCTGTGCAATCTTTCGATTGTGACCGCAATTGAGTAGCCCCGCGATGATTTCGGCCCCGTTGCCAAAGGCTGTTCCGTGCCACTGATACTTCCAATAGGGCGCGGTCCAGTACTCGGCAACATTCCCTGGTTCAGTGGTCAGAGGGTAATAGTTTCGACTCTTAACTAACAAGTCGTAAGCGTTATCATCCCCCGTAAGCTCCCAGTGGCGAACAAACTTTTCGATATTCACCATATGGTATCCGTATATCTGGTTTTGCTTGTTTATATATCGAACCGCTCCGTCGGGGAGCAGGGACTTTTTCTGCAGTGCGATGACACGCTTGGCAACATCGGCGTATTCTGAATCGCCGATAATCATGGCCGCAAACTGTATATTCATACCTTTAGTGATGTCGTGATTGCAGAAACTGCCAAACTCTCCCAGAGATTCGCCATCCCACCATCCGCCGCGGTCCTTGATGTAGGCGAGCCAGATCTTCCTTGCGCTCTCAGCGGCCTGCAGCCATTGCTCACGCTGTGAGGGAAGGACAAAGTCCCACACGCCAGATTTCAAAGTCAGAAGACCGTCTAGAAACGAGTAGCAGGCAAAGAAGTCGTTAACTGTCCCGTCCTTGACTGTAAGCTCGGATCGGTTATAAGCATCGACGTAGGCGTGTGCCCTTCTCAATGCTCGTTTTAGAACTTCCGGGTCCCCGTAGTACGGGCTTTGCGGGTGTAGGGACGCCCATGCATAATTTCTGATCTCTGCACCGAATACCCGTGCGTTGAGTGTTTCCACAACACCGGAACTGTTCTTGCTCTTGGAAGCGAACTGCTCAACCCCTCGATCACCAAGATACACCGGGCGATCTGGCTGGCTTAGCTCACGCGCCAAGCGATCTAGTTCTTTGTTTACGTATGGATTACCGTCCCACTCGGGAATACGAGGCAGGATCGTCGGCGGGACCTCCTGCAGCGTCCCCGCTTTTTGATGCAAGGCTTGTTCGACATCGACGATTAATCGCTCTGAAAGAGAGACGTCGTTTCCCTTGGCCAATTTCCTAGCGTTCTCAAGAGCCAACTCCAGAACTGCCTTCCTAATCTTTTGATCTGTCGTTCCTTCGGGTAAATCTTGCACCCTCGATTCCAATGTCGTCGATTGGCCCCCCGTCAGCTCGGTACCTATAGCCACCCCATGATGCCTCTGCGTGTACTCACCCGTTGTAAGAAGTGTTAGACAAATAAACGCGACAAATAATCTTTTCATATCGTGCAATTCAATAATTGTGGTTGATTTCATAACGACTGCAGCCAGGTTATTGGTTTGCGGCTAACCTCTAGGCGCCTACACAGGCGTTTGAGGTTACTGAAAATTAAGTCTCTCGCCTGGAAGAAATGTGGTGTGTTGTCAACACGGGTCTTCAAGCTCTTGGATATCGAGTATCGGCAAAAATTCTGCTCGCCCAAACGAGCTAGACTTTGCCCTACCGCTTCTTCACCGGGTGTAAAGTATCCAGGCTCATGGACGCGCCTACCATAAGATAAGATCTTTTGGTAACTGGTCGCTCGCACCGAACCCCATCCATGGTGGGTGACTTCAGACGGCTGCTGCGGGGACCTTCGATCCCGAACTTGGTATCGCGAGTCTAGCACACCCCGTTGACTGCTAGAGGCCTGCCTGGCAGTCGAGCCAGAACTGGCGACTGACCTATCAAGTTTCTGCGAACAGTCGTTCCATTGTATAGATCTCGTGGGCTCCACACCGTGCGCGGGATTCTTATAGAGGCTGACGAAGACCTCGGGCTCGTCGGCGATACCGATCCTGAGCAAAATTGTACTGTAAGCTTGCAACGAAATCTCGAGATTTTTATTTATAGGATTTGATTCCTCATCACGGTATGTCGCTGGACAAGTGACCAGGGCTCAGAGATGCATCAGGGCAATCCTGACAGATTCTATGGATCCCGTTGCAGCAATAAGCGGGTCCGGCCGTCGTCATCAACCTGCAGATCGA
The DNA here is from genome assembly GCA_039024275.1 of Planctomycetota bacterium. Classification (GTDB taxonomy): domain Bacteria; phylum Planctomycetota; class Phycisphaerae; order Phycisphaerales; family Phycisphaeraceae; genus JAHQVV01. The sequence continues at coordinate 10,712 of JBCDKD010000055.1, forward strand.
ACACATCTTCATGGGCGGGCCATTTGATCGCAATCTTGCCGTCTGACAGCTTGGTCTCGGGCAGCAGATCGCCGTGACGGTGCGGATAAAGCAGGACCTTGAATCCGGGCTCAGCGGATCGACTTGGGATTACAAGCCGCTTGCCCAAGCCCATTCGCCGCCTTGAGTACTGAAAGGTGTCGTCATGCTTGACGAAGTCCAGGGTCTCAAGAGTCAGATTGTCTTGCAGTCCCGGGATATCGGGCTGGTTGCTTTGCAATACCTTCACCAAGAGCATGGGCTCGCCCTTCGTCGGCAGTGGACGCCCGGAAATATTGTGAGTCAGGTGGGCCCTATAAGAACGGTCACGGCGATCGGTGTTACGCCCCAACAAAGCATAGTCCCAGCCCATATCATAAGCCTCGATCTGCATCGGCATACGCATCCGCCACTGATATAGACGCTCTTTATCATCTTTCTGAATGTCATCTACAACCAGAACGTAGGGACGATCGCCCTCGACAAGCTCAATCGTTCGGAATGCTTTCTGAACCGGGTAGTGCGGCGCACGAACCACCCAAGAGTCCTCTGCCCCCCACATACGAGGACTGCCCGCCAGGTAGCCATCATAATAGTCTCGAACCGACGGCAGCGGGTCTTGTTCCCATTGCTCAAGTGGAAACCGCGATAGCAAACGGTCACGAGGCTCAATGATCCACGTTAACCATGGCTGTTTTTTCAGTTGCTCATCTGTGGTCAAAAAACTAGTTTTCTGCCATTGCCAGTCGTAGCAATACTTAAGATTCATCGCTGCCGAGACTGCTTCGTCCGAGATCTGCACGTCCAGCCACTCGCCGGGCGGCGCGAAGTGTCCTTGGCCTCGCCCATCAATAGTCACAACGTTGGCATACTTTGATTCAGACATCCGCATCGAACTGACCGCCCATGCCTGTCCATGCGAAGTCAGATAGAACGTTCCCCGGTCGGCGTGGTCGTGGGAGGCAAACGTCGTGTCGCTGCGGCAATTGACTTGCAGCATTAACGCGTCAGCCCCCCATCCAGTCCGCGTGAAAAGGACACCACGCTCCTCGTCAAATAAGGTCGTCGGGAGTCCATCTAATCCGCTGCCCCCGGCAGCCACTATGTCCATAGCGGATTCAGAGTTCAATGGACAGATGAACTGCAGCAGCCGGATGTCCATCCCGGCCTCCAGGCGTCTTCGTTCGGGTAGATTGGTGACCACGAGAGCGATGAGTTTGTCGCTTGGAAAGAGATACTGAGCGACACCCATCAGCACGCTGGACGGGGGAAAGGTGCCCAGGTCGCCGCTGCTCTGCCATTCCTTGCCGTATGGCTGCATGCTATAGATCAGCCACGTGTCGAACATCCGGCGCCAGCGAGAAAGCGTAAAGAGATTATCGCCTCGATTTGCCATAGCGATCATCATCAGCGCGGTGTGCGTCATCCCTGCCGTGTGATACCCCACCGCCTCACTGCCGATACCGTTAGCAGAGTTGCCGTAAAGGATGTAGGACTTGGTCACATCCCTGCCTCGATCGTAGATCCGCGGGTCGTATCCGGGCTCCCCCTCGATCGACAGCGCCATCAACGGGAAGTAGAGACCCATCCCGATGAAGTTCCAGTTCACCCAATGCGGCGGCAGGTCCATGCCCAACCCGTACCGCCCCGTCGTCGCCAATGCAATCAGACCGCGGACCGTATCGGCTTGTTCCTCGATCATAAAGGGCTGTGCAAAGTCGTACATGAACCCTACGGTGGCACCGTCGCCCATGACCGAGCGGATCTGCAGCCAGTAGTTGTCTGCGCCGGGAAGCTCAGCGGCAATCTCGACCCGGGGCCGCAGATACATCGCGTATGTCGTGACAGCCGCCGCAACCCGCACTCCCAATGCCTCATCTTCTTCCACCAATGCCAAGAAAGCCATGTCTCGAATGGCCGCGATTAAAGGATTGCGTCCGCTTCCAGGCGGGCCATCGCTGTTGGGGTTGCGAGGATCGCTCCAGAGTTTTTCGAAACCCTTCACATCGCCATCAACAAGGGACTGAAAACTTTCTTGCCCCCACCCATCGTCTCTACTTAGCGCCTCCTCGATGGACTTCTTGAGCAGTTCGGGTGTCCGCATGCCCTCGGGCTGCGCTGCGAATTGCTCGCGTATCCTGGGCAGATCGTTGGGGCCAAATAGAATACGCGGGTGGACGCCGGGTGGCGGAACGCTGTAGAGCCTCTCGCTAGCGAATCCAGCCGTATCGCGATCCGCAAGAACGGACGGCGACAGTTTGCGCCCAGGCATGTCATTGTTCAACACCTGATCGACGGTAAAGGCAGAAAAATCGGGCTGCAGCGCCTGGCCCCAGCATGATGCAGAAGAGATCAGGACGACCAGCAAGAAAAAAGACTGGCTAAAAACCTCAAAGATGTGAACAACGTGACACGGCTTCATATTCTACACCGACCTCGTAATTCATAATCAAGAAAAGACGACCAAGGACCTCCGCGGAGAGCGCCCATTGGCTTCGATACATCTGCGAGACGACGAAGCAACGCCTGGAACCAATTCAACAAAATTAGATCGAACGCTGTAGACCTGACACGCTCCGCGAGAAAAGCAACTGTATTAATCAGGCACGAACGTAACATCAAATGTGACATGTGTCCAGGGTAAAATAAAACTTCGAGTGAACTACACGAAACTGCGGCAAAATTTGCTCAACTTTGCTGAGATTTATCGTCATATTGCAAATATTAGCAAGTATGTCTTGTAACAATAATTCGATCAATGTAACATTTGCGCTGTTGTCTCTGCTCTGTAGAGAAGGTGCAAGAGTTCTCGTGTTCGTCTCTGCTCAAAGGAGCGCAAGCCATGCATTCGATGTCGAAAGTAATTATCACCATTCTGGTTAGTTCATGTTTACCGCTCGCCGCCTGGGGTTCTACCAATCTAAGTGTTGACGGCTTGCCATCTACGACCCCCAAGCAACGGATTAAAAAGGCGGTACTCGCCTTGATGCTCGAGAACGCCGCCAAGTATCGGGCAGGCGATGACATCCAGACCGCCGAGACATTGGAGAACCAAGTCCTAGAGTCCATGCATACCGAATGGGGGCAGATCGAAGAAGTGCCTAGGAGCTTACTACCGGCCATACCCGAATGGGATGGTAATCCGTACATTCGAGGCGCTCTCGATGAACTACAGCGCAAGCTTTCGGCTGACGATATCGATTTCAAGTTAGGTGAAGAAGGCACTCGCCAGTTCATTAAAGGAGAAAGCGACCAGTGGCTGGTGTCTAGAAAAATTGCGGATGAACTCAAGCTTTACGCGTGGGCCGGCCTGCATCCTCAGAGCCCATTCCGTGGCGACCCTGAAGTTCTCACCCGCGCTCTACGCCGCGCTCACGCGATGACAGACGCCTACCTTAGAACACCACTTCGCCAAGAAGACATGAGCATCAATGACTTCTTCGCCGTCTACACCATGATGGACGGCCTGCTGGTGCTGCAGAGTGGCTGTCCAGATCTGATCTTGCCAGCCGAGAAGGAGCAGTGGGACTTGGCCGTTCAGAAAGTCGGCGACTATTGGACAGGCTTCATCGACAAGCACAAGGGGTGGTGGTCCGACGACCACCCGCGTGGCTTTGGCAGCTTCTGCAACCACAACGTCACGGAAGGAATGATCGTCCAGTTTGCCGGTATGTACCTTGATAACCAGGACTACAAAGACGTTGGCAAGCGCGTCGTCGGCCTTCAAAAGAAGGTGCTTTTTCCTGATGGGGGGATGGGGTATATCAGAAAACAGAATCAGTGCTTTGGCTACCAAGCCGTCAACATAGAGAAGTTCCTCAGACACTGGGAGCTGACCGGTGATCCAATTGCAATGGAAATCCTACAAGGCACACGTAACTTTTTTCCGATTACAGTCGAGCCAGGCAACACTAATGAATGGTGGTCTGGTCCTGTGTGGAAGTATCAGTGGAATTCCACTGGGTACGGTCCTTACCAAGACATCATCGCGGGATTGACCGGCTGCCCATACAACAAGGCAATCGCAGATCAAGAGTTGGCTTACAGGAACGGTACTATCAGCAGCATCATCGCGGCACCATATTATCGATCGGACATTAAGCCCGCGAAGCTTCCCACTGACTTCATCGTATTTGATCGCAATATTCAAGGTCCACGAACACGATATGGCCGGTTTGGTACCGCAATCGTGTCGCGAGATTACGGCGATGATGACTCCGGCAAAATGACATTCGCAGGTGCCATTATAGCGGACCCCGTTGGTGAGCGACGACATCCGCTTAATTCTGCTGTGATGGCGATCTACCCGAGAGTACAACTGAAACCCGACCAACCCGACTGGCGCGCGGGCGCTTACCTGTCCCGCAACGAGAAGAACGCCACATCTGTCGGCGCTGCTTTTGGTGCATTGACCACCTCGCACGATCTAGAGATGACGAGCTACGCTCAAAGAGTTTTTCCCGTCGACTGGAGTGGAACTCAGCAGTGGATCAGTCTGCCCGATCGACTCGTTGGTATGGTAGAGGTCTTTCCAAAATCAGAACAGCAGAAAGCCTTTGATATCTCTGGTCGGGTTCGTCTCGGCTACGGTCGAAGCGGCCCGCTGCGACCAAAAGAAATCAAGGTCATTGACGATTTAGAATATGCCTATGGGGATTTGCGAGTCCGGCTTCATGACCATAACTACGTGAGTATTGACACCGAAATGGCGGGCGTACTTCGCGACAGCCCACTCAAGTCAACCGAAATTGTACTGAGCAATCAGACAGAGCATAAACCCGAACAACGCGTATACTCCACCTCTACTCGGCATTTCTTTACCGTCGAGATTATGCCCGAGTGGGCAAAGCCGGTAGATTCAGTTGATATCATTCGCGATCAAGATCTTCGTGGCATTCAGGTAGCGGATGGTGCAAAGAGATACCTGCTTCTTCACAATACCTCGGATCGACAGATCAAATACATCGCGGACCTTAGTAGTTGGCCGAGAGGTAATTTTGCTGCCCAATTTCTTGGCAATCGTAATGGCCAACTCGTCGAATCACAAAATGTAAAACCAGATCAACAAACCGCTCTCGCTGTCCCGGCCAACTCACATGTTATGCTGTTATCAAGCCCAAACATCAATGACCTACAAGAAGGGCTATACAATTTTGATGAATTATTGGAGTAACCCGATTACTAATTTGATACATCCCAGGTATTAACGATATCGGATTGCAAGTATTAACTGATCGATAATGGTCGGTTTTAACTTTCTAGGTTATGGCCGTCTGGCCTGATTTCATGCAAGTCAAATAACCTTAATATACTATTCCAAGACTGATTTACACCTTCTACGATTGACGATGATTTAAAATGATAACGGCACAGACAAAAAATAGGCGCACGGCTTTATTTGTCTTTTTAATTTTAGCAATAATAGCTACTTTATCAGACCCCTCATGCGGATCTGAAGAGAATACCACAGTAAACAAATCAATCACCGGGCCTTACGAACCAAACTGGGCGTCACTAGGTAATCATCGTGCAGCACCAGATTGGTTGAGAGATGCCAAGTTTGGCATCTACTTTCATTGGGGAGTCTATTCCGTTCCGGCGTTCTACAACGAGTGGTATCCACGATTTATGCATTTTTCCTTACCTGATCATGATCCGCCATTAGAGCACCCCGTTGCCAAACATCACATCAACACCTATGGCCATCCTGCTGAATTTGGCTACCACGACTTCGTGCCGATGTTTACCGGAGAGCGGTTTGATCCAGAGGAGTGGGCCGATTTATTTCAAGCCGCGGGCGCTCGTTTTGCCGGTCCCGTCGCAGTACATCACGATGGATTTGCCATGTGGGATAGCGATGTGACACCCTGGAATGCCGACGACATGGGACCAAGACGGGACATCTTGGGTGACCTATTCCAAAGTCTTGAAAAGCGTGGCATGAAAACCATCGCCACATTCCACCACTCCAAGAATCTTCAGCGATACACCACCGACGCTGAAATAAGAGAACAGCTAGCAAAAGTGGCACCTTGGATGGCAGGAAAGTCTACAGGTTGGCCTTACGGTTCTACCCATTACCCCAAACTCAATCCGACGTTTCCTCCTTCTATCGTAGAAGATGAAAAACTCAATTACCTTTATGGAAATATCCCTGAAGATCAATGGCTCGAAGAAGTCTGGCTTGGCAAACTGGTCGAGGTCATCGATCTCTATCAACCCGACATTATTTGGTTTGACTCTTGGTTGGACAATATCCCCGAAGAATATCTACAACGATTCTCGGTTTACTACCTCAATGCGGCAGATAGATGGGATAAAGATGTCGCCATCATTCGCAAGCAGAATGATCTGCCACTAGATTTTTCCATTCACGATCACGAAAAATCTCGAGAGCCTAAGGCTCTGCATCACCTTTGGATGACCGATGACACGCTCAGCACCGATAGTTGGTCTTACACGAAAGGGCTGAAGATCAAATCACTGGATCAAGTCTTACACGCTCTGATCGACACCGTCAGCAAAAACGGCGTGATGCTACTCAACATCTCACCTATGGCAGACGGCACAATTCCTGAAGATCAACGTTCGGTGCTTTATGGCTTGGGCGACTGGCTCGAAGAGCACGGCGAGGCCATTTACGACACCCGTCCGTGGGTGGTCGCGGCCGAGGGGCCAACTTCAGAACCGGAAGGCGGCTTCTCAGATCGCGCGAAGTTTCTCGTGCTGGAGTACTCGGCGGCGGACGTGCGTTACACTGCATCAAAAGATGGTCGTACAGTTTATGCGACATTACTCGGCTCTCCGGCACCTGGGGCCACGTTTACGCTAACGGCCTTTGCAGATCGAGCTGATCAGATCACAAGAGTCGAATTGCTTTCAGGTGACCAGGTGAATTGGGCGGCTGGCCCTGGGGGACTAGAGATCATCCATTCGGCAGACGTTGTTAGTGAAGAGCCCGCGGTGGTCTATGAGATTACACTCGATTGACTGCGCCGTATGGATATCACTCTAAGTTACGATTATCAATACTCCAATCGCTATATACCTCAAGTGTCATATTAGGCTAAAGAAGTATCCAGTGATATGGGCAGCCCTGGAGTTCGGCTTGTTTGTGTCTATAGCAATGGGGTGCATCGTGCCGGTGAACGCACTTCCCGCGAACTTGGTGTTCAAATCAAGGATTTCGATCGCCGCTCCACCATCTTGTCTCCGGACGTCAGGAATTTAGTCATGCGTGCCTTCTCTAAGCCAATAGACGCACATCGCGGAGGCTTCGACTCAGGCTTATCGCTGGCTCAAGGACTTAACTTCCCGTAAATGCGATGTATTAACACTTCGGTATATTCCACGAGATATGTCGACGAGTCTCTCCGTCACGCAGACGGCTAAAAAATGTCCGTTTTGTCAGGTCAAAAAAGCAATTGATACACGCAACTCTATTCCTGTCGCAGACTTGTATTTCCTAGGCCCGCTGACCCCTGACACTTGGTTTTGCGGCCGGCATGACCAAGGGTTTGCCCTGTCTTAAGCCAGTCCCAGGCCACCCATGACTTCTCCCAAAAGTCGGCTCAGGGTGGTCGCGGATATTCGCGGTTCTCGCTGCCCTCTGGGGCTGTTCCAGAATGTCGGCGCGTTGCCAGTCAAGGGCTTACGCTCGATCGATGGCTTTGCTTTGCTACCCCTATTTGAACCTCTTGTTTGCGTATTTTTCGAGCAGGCAACGAGCTCAACTCCGCTTCGTCAAAGAGGAGAACCGCATTCTACGAGCTAGGCTGAAGCAGACCCGGCTGATCCTCACGCCCGAGGAGCGTGAACGGCTTTTGAGCATCGGCGGCGAGATGGATCATCGCGTGAATGGGCTGATCTCTGTCGTGACCTTTGCCACGTACCAGCGATGGCTCCGTGAAAAACAGGACAAACGGGTGCCGCGTCGGGCAGGCCAGCCCCGGAAGGTCACGGACGGCCTTCGCGAGCTCATACTTCGGATCGCCAAGGAGAACCCCACGTGGGGGTACCTGCGCATTGTCGGAGAACTGCTCAAGCTCCGGGTACGCATCGGCAAGTGGACCGTGCAGCGGGTGCTGATCAGCGAAGGAGTCGCTCCCACGCCCGTAAGTGATCGCTCGCCACGGCCGGACTTCCAGCCTTGGGATCAGTTCATCAAGCTGCACATGAGCACGCTCACCGCTTGTGACCTTCTTGTGCCAGAAGGTCTGGACGCCATCTGGGCGGAGTGACGCCTAACTCCTGGCCTTCATCCATGTCGGGACACGCCGAGCATGGGTGTCACCTGCGACGTTCCACCCGAACGAAGCTTGGGTCAAGCAACAGGCCCGCAATTGGATGATGTGGCTCGAGGATCAGGGCTTGGTGGCCACCCACCTGATCGACGACAGGGACACCAAGTTCACACGCGGCTTCGATCGACTGCTGCGTTCAGCCAACATCCGAGCCGTCAAGACGCCCTTCATGGCGCCCAATGCCAACGCCTTCACGGAGTCCTTCATTGCCACCCTGCGGCGCGAGTGCCTGAATCACTTCTACTGCTTCAGCCTTAGGCACGCGGATCACAACGTGCAGACGTTCGTCAACTTCTACAACACGCATCGACCTCATCAAGGGCTCGACAACCGTGTGCCCGACGAGACGATCAAACATCCGCATCGCTCGGCTCAGGAAGAGCCATCTGTAGTCGGGAGCATTGGCTGCAGAACGAAGTTGGGCGGGCTGCTCAAGCACTACTACCGCAAGGCTGCCTGAAGCTTCATCCTCGCCAGCCTGCTCTTCACATGTCAAAAATCATGGCTCACCAAGCAACGCGCGATGGATCGATTTCCCCAGCAAAGATGATCTACCGTAGGCGTCAGGTTGCTATCTTCCTGCAATACAGGCCGTGAATCGACCGAGATTATCAAACGTCAACATTGTGGAACAGGCCGCCGCACATCAACACTGTAGAATAGGTTGCCAGACCGCAAACACCTGCTCTTCACATATCAAAGATCGTGGCTCGCCAACCGAGGCGCGATGGGTCCATCCCTGCAGTGAAAGACGATCCGTCGCTGTCTTGAAGTTGCTATCTTCGCTCAAACTCAAACGCGAGCCGTCTAAGATCGTCGTGCGTCAACATTATGGGATAGACCGAAACTGCTGAGCTGGGCCTGCCCGCTCGAACGCCCAGGTGATCTCCTCGGAAGGCGTCACCGATGGCACTGAACCTCGAAAATAGGCCTCAGAGAACATCGCCCAATCGAAGCGATTTGGAGTCTCTACGGCACGTTCCAGGGCGTCTCTGGAGATTCGAAACATCGCCGAAAACCGCAGGAAGAGGCCGATTCGGACAGCGGAGTCTCTGAACCGCGGGTTCGGATGTCAGAACTAAGCGGTGTATTCCACGAGATATACCAATCAGTCTCTCCACCATCTAAGCAGACAAAAAGTGTCCGTTTTGTCAGGTTTGAATAGACTTAATTCTTCGCAACCTCATATCAGACAAGTGCTTGCTAGCGGCCTCCCCATTGACCCCTGACATTCCAACCGTCACAGCCCCAGGACTTTAAGGAATTCCCTAATCTTGGCTTGATTAGGGCTGCTGGGATCCAGCACGATGAAGCCAGGCATCTCTAGGTGCACGCTCCAGCAGCCGGACTCGGCTCAGGAGGAAACATCATGGGTGGGGCCTGCATAGCCAACGAGTATCTTGAAGTTGCGATCGATCCAGGTAGCCGATCGCAACTTCAAATGAGGGATCGATTAGGCCTGAGCCACGCCGGCAAGAATGGCGACCAGAATACCCAGGCCGACGAGTGCTGCGATGATCCCAAGGATCACCTTCCAGAAGCGGCCAGCTACCAAGGCAATGAGCCCGCCAAGAACTCCCGCGCCAATCCAAGGCAGCCCAGCCTGATAGTGCAAAAGCGGAGCGGCAATGACAAAGGCCAACAACAGCATCACGAAGCTGAAGCCGCCGGACTTCTTAGCCTTTGTAGATACCCTTTTGTGCGCAGCGGTGGCCTTCGCCCGCTCTTGAGCCGCGGCCCTCTCAGCTTGAGCCTGGCGTTGGCGGGCGTGCTCGGCCTGCTGCTCAGCGGCTGCCCGCTGCCGCTCGCGCTCGGCCCTTGCGGCTTGCTGCCGCTCGGTGAGGGCCAAGTCGTTCATCATGCTTCCAGTCGCAACGCCAGCTTGGCCCATCGCGTACTCGATCGTGTCGTCCCGCTTCATCCTGAGATCTCCATACCTTTTCCTGAGGATCGTTCATCGACGATGCCGACACCGGCGTCGCCAAGAACACAGACGCAAACAGCTGGTGCAGTTGCAGACCGAATAGCAAGATAGAAGCGGTCACCCACGTTGGACCGATCGACAGAGGTGGCCTCAAACCCGTTACTAACCTCAAAAAACCGATCGGTTTTCCTTGAAGTGGCTCTGTTGATAGCCCATGGCCCCTCGCCACTCTGCCTGCACTCCAAAAGTCCGAGAGCGCCGGACGTCGCAACGCAACGAGAGCAGACTGACCAGGTGGTCGGCGGCACAGTCTTCGGGACCTACGATTTGGGCATGGCGACTGCCATATCAGCGGATAGGCACGGTTTGGCTTCTCGGGACTCTGAACCGAGGCTCTCGCCGCAGCCGAGGAGAAGCATCATGCGTAGAGCCATAGCGTTCCAAAACTCGCCTCATTAATCCACTTCGTCATCCATCGGATCGAATGAGATTACGGTGATTCCCGCGACTTTTGGCAGGGAAAAACATTGCCTGTGTCGCGCGGCTGGACTGTTCGCAGGCGGCCAGTGAGGACGAGTCAGGTCTCTTGGACCGAGAGAACCGGATAGATGGCAGAGACCTCGGCTAGCCTTACATTGCGTGCCGCCTCGATCAACTCAATAGAACACAAACCGTCACGGAAGATCGCTTCGTCACGGGTGCTATGAGGCACAGATCGAGACGGAAGCGATTTAGCCAGTCAGCACCATGCGGGGCTGGCCATTAACTTCGACAAACTCGCCCTCGTCGATCACGACTTCCCCCTCGGATTCGACGTCATAGGCATTGTCGTTCACGACTTCGCGTGTCTGAATGTCGTACTCCATGAAGGTGTCCTCATCGACCTGCGCAAGCACCTTGCCGTCGTTCTCTTCGATGATGCGCTCGCGCTGCTCGGGGGTGAGTTCTTCGACCGCCTGGTCGCCGACTTCCTCGGCCTTCTTCTTTTCCGCCTCGCTGGCCTTGCGAGCCACCATCTTGAACACGACGCCAGCCATACGCCCAGCGACGACGACGCGCTGATCGTCCGAGAGCTCGGGCACTAGCACGGCCGCATCGATGACGCCGTCCACATCACTGGCATTCCAAGGCATCGAGGGAATCGACTCGCAGGCCGGAACAAAAAGGATTCCCCCGGCGGCGATGGCGACCACAGCGAGACGAGAGGTCCGGATACGGATGTTGTTATGAGGCATGTTGTTCTTCCTGATCTGGGTTAAGGACTCGGTGAATTCGACGCCGCGGGTTTGGGGCGTCCAAAATGCAGGCACGGCTTTTAATCGAGGCCGAGTTGTTGGAGAAGTTTCTTAGCGCCCTGATGACCTTGCTTCGCGGCGGTGTCAAGATATCGGCGCATGTCTCGACGCGAGTAATTCGATGGTTTATTGGTGTATATCTTGTAGCCCATCCAAGCATTGGCATTGGTGTGGCCACGATCGGCGGCCTCCCGCATGGCTCTGATCGCGGCATCAAAGTCGGAGGCTTGGCCAATACCCTTGTCGAGCCAAACCGCGTACACGAACATCGCTTCGGTGTCGCCGGAGCGGCGTGCCCGATCCATCCAGGCCAGTGCCTCGGCTTCTTGCTTCGCCACGCCCCTGCCCTCCGCCAGGCAGAGAGCCAGGTTGTACATCGCAGGCGCGAACCCGCGCTCTGCCGAGCGCCGATACCATTCCGCCGCAGCCGCGGCGTTGGATCGTCCGGTGGTGCCTCGTTCGAGCGCGACTCCGTAATTCACCATAGCTTTGACATGGCCGTCGCGAGCGGCCTGCTCGAAGTGTCGAACCGCAGCCGCGGCGTCTCGCTTCACGCCGTCACCGATGTGATACATATTGCCGAGGCGGAACTCGTCATCCGAGTCACCCAAGCCGTTGGCAACCCGAAGCCGTAAGCTCTCGAAGGCTCGCTGGTCAGGGCTCATCGGTCGAGGCCGAGTCGATTCGACGGCGTCGGGGGCATGTCGGACCTGCCAGATCTCTATCCATGCCTGGAGCTTGTCGGGCGCGATCTCTCCCGCTTCAAACTCAAACAGACGCTCAAGCAGTTCGCGGTCGGCGACGGTCTGCTCGCTGTCTGGTGTGTCGAGAACTCGGTCGGCGATCGCGGCTGAGCTTGGCGACATCACCCCATCCGCAACCAACGCGACGATACTTGCTTTGATCCGTGCAAGACGCTCGGTCTGCTGAGCCTCTGTTGCAACACGGCGGCGTAGACGGTCGGGCGCTACGGTCAGTAGGAAACGGTCGCCGTCACGGACCCCGGCCATATCGATGCGGAACTCTTGCTGCCCGCCTCGCTGCCGTGCCTCGACTTTGACACGCTGATCGAGGTACTGGCTGAGTTCAGGAAGCGTAACTACGCCATCTCCGTCCCCGTCGCCTTCGGGGTCGTCGGCTTTACCTCGTAACCCGGCCAGGAGGTGATAGGTAAAAACAGAATGGTCGAGGTCGCGTGCTTCGAGCGCCGTTTCATCCGGGCCAGCGGCGCTAAGCGTTGCGTGCCCGGCTCCACCGTAGCTCTCCAAAATACCGGCTACATCAATAATTGCCTTCTGCCCTTGAACGGTCGCGGCCGCGTAGCACGCGTCGATCATCACCACTTTTCGCTTGGCCTGGATCCGAGATAATCGCTGATTGATCTCGGTGTTCGATAGAGCAGTGGCGGCGACCGTTTTCAATTCGGTGTCTTGCGTCACCCAGAACGCTTCGCCGCGTTCCTTCGTACCGTGCGACGAAAAGTAGATAAACACCGTCGAATCGGCGGGCACGCGATCCAAATTGACCAAGGCCGTCTTGATCCTGCGATAGGTCGCTTGGGCGCCCAGCAAGAGCGTGGCGTTCTCACGCGGCACCGCCCCGATCTCCGAGTGCGTCAACAGCTCGTAAATCGCTTCGGCGTCGGCTTCACAGGTCTCGAGATCGGGGATCTCGGGGTCCACGAAGTCGTTGATCCCGATCGCCAGCAAGTATCGATTTGCACCGATGTACTCGTGTGCTTCCACCGATTCTTCGACCGCGATGGCCTTCTCGGATCGGGCAGGCCCACCAATGATGACAATGGCGAGAGCGAGCAATAAGTGCCGCAGAACAATGCGTGGATGCCAGGAGCCGGGGGCCCGTCGTATCGGCCGAGCCGGTGGCCAAGTCGTTGACGCCGCGGTCGGTGGCAATGCTGGAGCGGTACGATGCTTCATGGATCAAGACTGAATGGTGGCTGGGCCAAGGCTGTTTGCTTACCTCATCGCTTGACGCTTTCGCGGCCTCGACTTGCATGGCTTGCCCAGGACGGGGCCATCGGTGGGCCGGCTGACGGAGTGGCGTCTAGCGACAGCAATGGATTTTCAGCAAGTCCCCCTTATTGGCAGGCTATATGCGGACCGGGTCGGCAGTCTATCGCGCTTCTCGGGCCTGGCAACCGCTCCGCGAGGATCGAACTTGTAAGCGTGTCAACGACCCTAACAAAATCAGTGATCACATCCTGCCTACGCGCAGTTCAATCTACTGGCGTTACTTCGGAGTCAGTCGCGGCGCCCGGCGTGTATTCAGCTAGCCGGTTCTCGAACCGTTCCAGTGACAAGAGCACGTCGGTCATCGCGTTGATGAGCTCGGCTGGCTTGAGTGGCTCGGACTCGCGCTCGATTTCGGGCTTGGTATCGGTGTCGGTGGGACGAACCCCTTCGATCGGCTCAGCCATATCGGCCTCGACTGGGGCTGTCGTCTGATGCTGCATCATGGCCTGAGCCGGCTGTGCAAGCGACGACGTTCCTTCGCTCAACGCGTCTTTACTTGCGAGCGAAACCGTCAATCCATCGGCGATGGACGTCGGGAGCGGCTGAGGTGCTGGGGCCAACCTCTGAACAACCAACGGCGCGGCGACGAGCGCCACCGCGAGGATCCCGCTCAGCCCAATCCAGTATCGAAATCTCATGGTCTTAACTCCGAAGTTGGACGTGAGTGACAACAAGCCGAGGGCCGCTAGGACCGGGCAAGACCCGCACGCCAACTGTTCGGATGGCGCTGAGCATGTGCCCCCGCTCGACGGCGACACGAGCGATTTGGGCGGCAATACGCTGCTCGAGTTCGAGAGGCAGCAACAGCGCTAGCCTCTGGCCGTGATCGAGGTCAAGGGCTCGGGCCACTGCCTGGAAAGCCGGGACGTCGTCGACCACCCGAAGCCGACTGGCGTAACGACGAGCACCATCGACTCGGAAGCTCACGAGACGCCATTGCCCCTCACGGCCCTTCAGCGCCTCGGACGTGAAGTCGCGACCGTTGACGTCGAGCACCACCAGTCGCAGCCCTGCCGAGTCGATCAATGAAAGCGCGTCGGCTGGATCACCCCAGTCGATCCGCACGCGTGGAAGTCGCCGTTCGCCGCTTGGGTCGCCAGCGAGATCGCCGCTAAGGCGATCGGCGTAGGCTTCTGAGCTTGAAGCAATGAGGGCCTTGTCAGATGCCGCCGGCTCGCTTCGCTTCTGCGAGGCGGTTGTGTCCGTCGCCGAACGGGGCGGCGCCGGCGGCTCATCAACCGGACGAGCCGGGGCGCCGGATTCCGGACGGGGCTGCGGTGTCGGGATGGGCGGCGTCACCGCGATGGGCACGGCAACGGGCTTGGCCGCCGTCCTGGGGACCGCGGGCCAACTCAGTAACCACGCATGCAGCGCCACAGAGATAACCAGACCGACCATCAAGGCAATGCGAGACATAGCATTTACTCCGCCGAGATGGGTTGCGAGAAAGAGCCAGAGTCATCGGGCACTACGCCAAAACCTGCAGTTACGCCGGCATGGCGCAGCGTGTCCCACACGGCCAAGACGCGGTGATGCGAAACACCCTCGGCAGCAGGAACCAGCAATGGGAAGGCATCGGCGGCGAGCTGCGAGGGCAACAATCGCTCGTCTGTAGGTGTGCCGTCTTCAAGCCAGACCCGATCGTCGTCAACCACAACAATCACGGCCGCGTCGGCAGAGATAGCGGATACCCCGCCACCTCCGACTCGCGTTGGTGCGGCGTCGAGCTCGCCTAAGGGCAACGACTGGCTCAGGAGCACGATCGCGCCGCAGAGCAAAATGAACAACACATCGATGAACCCACGTGGCTCCATCACCGCACTCCCTTCTCAAGGGGCTCCGGGCCGGCCGCCCATTCGAGCACGTACCTCGCCGCCGAGGCAACGATACCGATGCTCAACCCGTAGACCGTGGTCAGGCACGCCGTGCCCAGCCCGGCACCGACAGCCGCGCTGTCGAGCCGCCCCTCGACGAGCTGAAAGCTCTGAACCACGCCAACCACCGTGCCCAATAGCCCGATGCTCAACGGCAGATCGGTAAAGACGGCAAGGCTCTTGCGGTGCGCGAATCGCGCCGCGCCGCCAATCTGAACCCGCAGCAACTGCCCGCGAACCCCGATCGTCCAAGCCCGCTCGACGAGCACCGCGAGTAACGCCACCGAACAGGCCATTAGAGCCCACATGATCGGCCCGCCAATCTCCATGAAGCGCCAAAACATGACTCACTCCTCGGCCATCGGCCCGCTGAGAAACGGCTCGAAGTCGAGCGATGCGAGGATCGCCCGGGTCTGACGCCGCAGCTCGACCTGCGTGCGAGCAACGCCGCGGTTGAGCTGACGGCGCCCCGTCTCAGCCGACTTCCTATCGACCGCGACAGGATCGGGCGGCTCTGGCACGGCCAACCCCAATCGCACCGCGGTCGTCTCGAGCCGCAGCCGAACGACATCGAGTTCGTCTTCGACACCGATCTGCCGGGCGTTGAGCCGCGCGGTCGGACGGCCGGCCTTAACCGCGTCAGCGGCCTGACGATCGAGCTCGGCCAGCTCTTGATGCAGCCGGTTGCGCTCCGCCACAAGGCGACGGAAGCCGACGCGCTGATCCTGGGTGAGGCCGTCATTAGCCTGCCCCAAGGCGGGCGTAGCGCCGGCTGCCTGAAGGCACGCTAGACAGAGAATGAGATGAGTAGGTCGCATGGATGACTCCGGGTACAGGGCTAAACATCAGCTCACGGGCCAGACACGCGGTCCAGCCGACGCATGAGTTCGTCGTCAATGCCGGCGCCATCGACGCCGTCGCTGGCGGTTAGGGGCTGCAGTCCTTCGACCTGGCTTTCCAGACCGATCATGCTGGACTCCAGCGATCGCCGCACCGCGTCGTTAAAACCACCAAGGCGCTGCTGCAATGTGCCCATCCGCTCGGCGAAGCTGGCCATGCCATCGGCACTCTCCCCGACGCCCTCGACCATGCCCAGCAGCTGGCGAGCCCCCTCGACGGTCTCGAGCAAGCCAAGGTAATCGTCGAGTGAGCCTGCCGTGGCCTCGAGTTGAGCGAACAGCAGCTCGCTGCCCATCAACACCTGCTGATGCGCCGTCGCGGCCTGCTCGAGCACCGTTAGCACGCTCGACCAGAGTTTGCGTTCGTCGGGGG
Source organism: Planctomycetota bacterium (assembly GCA_039024275.1). Lineage (GTDB taxonomy): Bacteria > Planctomycetota > Phycisphaerae > Phycisphaerales > Phycisphaeraceae > JAHQVV01. Next base: position 27,431 of record JBCDKD010000055.1, read on the forward strand.
TGAGCCGGCGTTCGAGCTGCTTGATCCGGGCAATATCACGGACCGTGCGGTAGTGCGCGACGAGCCGTTGCTTGCGGGTCGGATCGGACTCACCCGCGATCCGCTCAGCGATCCGGTCAAGATTCTGCTCGGCCGCCGTGTCGAGCGCCGCCGTATCGGCCGATCCAGAAGCTTCGATCGCCTCCGAGAGGCGCTCACGCACGTCGCTGAGCTGCTCGGCCAGATACGCCTGACCCTCCCACATCGGCTCAAGCACCGAGTCGCGGACCTCGAGCACGCCTCGGATCGCGCCGGACGCCACCTCGATCGCCTCCCGCGGCCGGTCCTCGTCGAGCAGCATCTCGGCCTCCTGCATCTGCTCGGTGAACGCGCGAAAGTTGTCGTTCATCTGGCGTTGCAGCGGGCTCACCGACGCCTGCATTTGCTCGACCACCTGACCAAAGTCGTAGCCGTCGAACTGACCACTCGACCCTGGAGCACGCTCCGTCGAGGCCGCTTGTGGTGACTGAGCAAAGGCAGGAACAGCTTGCGTCGCAACGACCAAAGCGCCGGCCGCAAGACATTGACGAGTCGTGAAAAACATCAGCCGACCTCCTCGATGGGGGTTTGGGACAGGTGGGGTTCAGGACGCGACGAGCTGGTCGGCGCGTCAACGCTGGGAATGAGCGGCACATCGATACCCGCATCAGCAGCCCGGAGCCGAACCTCGCGCTGCAGCCGAGGATCCTCGATTCGAGACCACGCCGACCGAGCAGCCGCCACGTCGCCATTCATCAGCGCCTCCGCGCCATCGATCAGCAGAAACAGGCTGCGAACCTGACGGGCCTGGTGATAACTCAACGGCAGGTCCGCGACCTCCCCGAGCCGCCCCCGCGCCGCCTCGAGGTCTCCCTCGGCGATCAGCCGAGCGCTCCCCTCGATCTCGGCAGTCGCGTCGACGGCGACGGGGGCGGACTCAGGAATAGGTCGAGCGGCGCCACAGCCGGTCAACCCACCGAACAACAGAAGTAAAAGAAGGCCGATCAGCAGCAACGCGGCGAACCGAAGGTCCGTGACGGCCCGTTGCTTGGTCGATTGAGTTTGCATCGAGAGGCTCCAAACGGGGTTAGCCAGGGTGACCACCGGGTGGACGCACTGCCTTGCGCGAGTTGCAACAGGCCGGCCATTTTTTTGGAGCGGGTGATGTGAAGGCCAGAAATACGCCTTCCCCGGCCTCCAGGACGCGATCGCACGCTCACCTTTCTCTCAGCCCCCGCCCAAAGCCGTGCAACTCAACCCATCAACAACGTCTTGACGCCCCAGATACGGCCACCGATGATCCAGAAACCTGCACGATCGTCTTCTTGAGGGACCCCACAAGATGAGTTTGCCCCGCTTCACGGCGTTCACACTCGCAGCCTCGGTGTGCTGGCTGCTCACCTCCTTCGCCTTTGCCCAATCCGACAAGGCGATCGGCGTCGAACAGGTCCGCGAGGCTGTCGAGAACCTCCCGGACGACTTCCGCCCCCCCAACCGATACGCCCTGCTGATCGGCGCCGACGACTACGCCGACCACCGCATCGTCGACCTGCCCGCCTGCGCCAACGACGTCCGCCTTCTCCAGGAGGTCCTGCAAGACCCGCAGGCCGGCATGTTCCCGCCCGACCACATCACCACCCTCACCGGCACCGACGTCACCAAAGCACGCGTCATCGACGCCCTCGACCAGCTCGGCCGACGCGCCGGGCCCGACGACCTCGTCGTCGTGTTCTTCTCTGGACACGGCGCCGTCGACAACCGGCAGCGGGCCTACTGGATCATGCACGAGACCGCGGCCGACAAGCTCCGCGCCACCGCCCTGCCCGAGAACGAGATCTCCGACCTGCTCAAAGAAGTCCGCAGCCAGCGCATGATCACCCTCATCGACGCCTGCTTCTCGGCCGCCACCGCCGAGGTCAGCAGCGCCAAGTCCCTGCTCCCGCGCGACGCCCTGCAACGCGAGTTCGACGGCAAGGGCCGCGTCGCCATCACCGGCTCTTCGGGCGACGAACTCTCCGTCGTCATCACCCAGCGCGACCACCCCGGCTACAACCACTCCGCCTTCGCCTGGCACGTCGCCGCCGGCATGCGCGGCGAGGCCGACCGACTCACCGCCCGGCCCGACGGCGTCGTCACGCTCTCCGAGCTGTGGACCTACGTCAAGGACCGCACCGCCCGCACCGCCTACGAGCAGGGCGGCGGCCAGTCCCCCCAGCTCAAAGGCCAGCTCGGCTCCCGCTTCCTGGTCACCATCGACGCCGACGCCCTGCTCGACGCCCAGTCCGCCGATGCGCGACGCCTCGCCACCCTCGAGCGCTGGTCCAGCGACGGCAAGCTCGACACCCGCCACTACGCCCTAGCCCGACAACTGCTCAACGCCGAACCGGACACGCTGAAAGAGGACGAACAACAGCTGCGCCGCGCCTTCGTCGACGCCGCCGAGGGCCGGATCCCGCTGACCTACCTCGAACCGATCCTCGCCGGCTTCGACCGACTCGCCCGCGACGAACAACCTCTCCCCGGCAACCTAGACCCCGATCAGCTGCTACCCGACACGGTCGCCGCCCTTCGCGAACTCCAAGCCGCCGCCGACCAAGGTGACAGCGACGCCGTCTACTTTGTAGGAAGGGCGTTTGCACACGCCGCGAAAAATACTGCGATCGAAACGATCCCACCAGCGGTTTACAGGGACCGGCAGATCGATCATTGGCAGCGATTCAGTCGGATTCGCAGCGACTCAAGCTTTAAAGGAAGCCACAAAATTGCACTTGATTGGTATCGACGCGCCGCCGACATGGGCAACAGCTACGGCATGAATGGCATAGGCTACTTTTACGGGTTCGGTCATGTCGTCAGTAGAAACTATACCGAAGCGTTGAAGTGGTATCGAAAGGCTGCAGACCGCGGTAACGCTTTTGCAATCACTGCCATTGGCTTACAGTTGGAGCGTGGACAAGGCATTGACCAAAACGACACTGAGGCGGTGATTTGGTATCGGAAAGCGATCGCGTTAGGCGATGAAACGAGCATGAACAACCTCGGCTTGATGTACAAGAACGGTCGAGGCGTACCGCAGAATGACACCGAGGCGGTGCGATTGTTCCGCAGGGCCACCGAGCTCGGCAGCGCTGCCGCGATGAATAATCTTGGCAGGATGTACGACGAAGGCCGAGGCGTTGCTAGGAATGACGCCGAAGCTATACGATTGTACCGCGAGTCCGCCGAGCTCGGCCACGCTTATGCGATGAGGAACCTTGGTTTGATGTTTGAGCGAGGCCGGGGCGTTACCCAAGACTACACCAAGGCGCTAGAGTGGTACCGCAAGGGCGCCGACTTTGGTAACGCTTACGCAATGAATAATCTAGGTCTTATGTATCAAAAAGGCCATGGCGTACCCCGAGACTACGCTCAGGCGCTGCGGCTGTTTCGAGAAGCAGCGACTCTCGATCACACAGGGGCAATGGTAAGTCTCGGCTGGATGTACGACGAAGGCCTTGGCGTTGCATTGAACGACGTAGAAGCGGTGCGGTGGTACCGCAACGCGGCTGAGGGCGGGAACTTAACCGGAATGAACAACCTCGGATGGATGTACCAGTACGGCGAAGGAGTAGCAATAAATCGATCCGAAGCAATTCGCTGGTACCGCAAAGCGGCTCGTGCCGGAAATCAAAGAGCCCAAGGGAACCTCAGCAATATGGGCGAGACATGGTGATGCTCGAAGATCGATCCTTACGGCAGCGTGGCAGACTACGGTTGATAGCCGGCTGCGCTTTAATGCTATTGGCCGTCCTGCTGACCTCTCCCGCCCTCGCCCAATCCGACAAGGCCATCGCGATCTCTCCGGTGCGTGCGTCCGACCACGTCGGCGAGTCGCGTTACGCGCTGATCGTCGGCATCGACGACTACGCCGACGACCGCATCCCCGATCTCTCCCTCTGCGAGACCGACGCCAAAGCCGTCCACGCCGTCCTCACCGACCCCAACGCTGGCGGCGTCCACCCCCAAAACGCCACCCTCCTCCTCGGCGAACAAGCCAGCGCCCGCGCCATCAAACGCGGCCTCAACGAC
>JBCDKD010000056.1:0-30834 GCA_039024275.1 Planctomycetota bacterium
GCGGTCAGGTCCATCGCGAAGGCCTTGATCAGGCCACGGAAAACCTTCTCGCTGACTCGGGAACGGCGGTAATAGCGGTTTTTGCTTGCAGACATAGGGCCAACGGCAGTTTAATGGCCCGTTGGCTTCCTAAGCCCCTTGATGAAAATTCCCCGCTACCCTCTTGAACCAATACAGCGACGCACGCACAATGCAATTCGCTTACTTCAGGGGACTGCATCGTGGCTCATCGATCAATCAAACGGTCCGGGAATGCTCGTCATTACCAAGTCAAGGCCAATACGGCTGAAGCGGCAGATGCGGTTTCGCGCCGCAGGTTCCCGCGCCTGATCCTCTTGGCGGTGCTCATCGCGGGCGTCGCCGCCACGGTCATCATCGGCGTCCAGCAAAACCGCTCCATCACCGGCCTGCCGCCTGAGCCTTCGGCGGAGCCCGAAGCGACAACAGACCCCCCACTCGCCGAGGTCGGCTTCACCGGCGACCGCTCGACCTGGCAGCTCCTGGCTCTGAGCGATGACGAGCTGGAGAAGGTCAGCCTCGTTGAACTCAACCTCGCGGTGGTCCGTGAGATCCCCGGCCACGAAGACCTCGATGCCGCCAAGTACGAACAGGTCATCGACCAGTGGACCCGCGAGTTCGCTGAGGAATTGCCCGCGATCGATGCGAGCTTCCGGGGCCGGGAGGCCGAGTACCACCACGACCTACGCTTCTACCGCATCGGCCAGCTCATGGCCTGGCTGGGGCACAAGAAAAACATCCGCTACATCCCCGAGCAGCGTGACCTCGACGCGGTGACCTACACCGACGCGGCCGAGCTCTTCCTGCACGGCCTGATCGACACCCGATTGGGTACCTGCGGCAACATGCCCGCGCTGCAAGCCGCGATCGCCCGTCGGCTGGGCTGGCCGGTGTCGCTTGCGCCCGTTGAGTCGCACACCCTCTGCCGGTTCGACGATGGCGAGGTGGTCTACAACATCGAAACCACCCACACCGATCAGGGCGGCTTCTCCGCCGGGTCCAACCAGGACTACATCGCGCAGTTCAACCTCCCGCCGTGCGCGATGACCGAGGGTGACACGCTCGAGACCATGTCCGCCCGGGAGATGCTCGGCTACTTCATCGGCCTGCGGGCCCGCTACTACCAGGACACCGGCGACTGGCAGAAGGCCGACCAGGACTTCGCGCTGGCCCGATCCCTGCTGCCGCGTCACCGCAAGCTGCTGCTGGCGTCACTCGAACTGACGCTGCGCCGGGGCGAGGCCATCTTCGACCGACGCGAGCCGGGCCACCCCTTGCTTCTATGCGCCGCGATCGGCCAGCAATTTGTGAATCAACGCCGCAGCGAACAGCAGCGTCGCCGCCAAGCCCACCAGAACGTCTTGGCCGAGGTCGAGCGCGCCACCCGCATCAACGCCGAGAACCGACGCCGGGTCCAGAGAACCCTCGACCAGCACCGCGAGCCGACCCAGCCCATCCACCACGATCCTTGGGGCCTGCCCAACCACCCCCACGACCCGCATCACCACCAACGCTGAAGCATACACGAACGACTACTCGAAACCGATCCGGACGCATCATGAAACCGCTCATCAGCCTCGTTCTGACCCTGCTCGCCCTCACCACCGCGCTCCCCACCGAGGCCGGCTATCCCGACGGGATGAACACCTACGCGGCGTACCACGTGCTGCACCGCAGCGTGGACCCGAGCGGGCTTGGACTGCCCGAAGCGCAAGGCGGGGGGTATGTGCAGCTATCGCCGCAACAGCAAACTACGATGAATGCTGCGGAACAGGAAGAGGCACGCAGGCAAATCCAAGAGGCGGCTAGAAGGGCGCCTTACCCCCATCGAGAAGCTGCATATCAAGCCGAGCAAGAACGAGAAAGACGTGCACTAAAAACGCATAACATGCTGGTCGAAGGCCACCGCCGCAGTGACGGCTTGGCCAGCTATATCTGGTCTGGTATTTGTGATTACGCAGATGTTGCTGGAGGCAGACTCAGTTCATTCAAGGGTGGTGTGGATGATGCGGTGAATAGTGCCCGCTTAGGTTACGGCAATATGACCGGCTTGGTCAGCGATGATGAGGTCGAGCGACGTAACCCCGTAGCGGCGCAGATGGTGCATGAAGTCGAGCGAGGCGCGACACCGGGAGGCGCTGCCGCAATCGTCGCGGACGAGATGGTGCACGGCATCAAGGACAGCACGCTTGACAGCTTGCAGACGATGGGAGAGGGGATCGTTGAAGGTGATCCAGACAAGATCGCCGCGGGATCGTGGGTGCTTGGCGCGACCCTCATGTCCATGGTCCGCAACAGTGGTGTGACGGCGGGGATGAAAGAGCTAGATGAGTGCCCTGCAGGTAAAGAGTATGGGTCATATACGAATTTGCATGAAAGCGGCAGAAGGTATCATGGGCAAGGCGATAGACAAAGATCGCAAGTTTCTGGAAGAGAAAGAGGAAACATGCATAATGATATACATATAGCCACGGATTGGACACCTGCACCTAATCGTAGACAGGCAATGAAAGATGAAGCTCAGCGGATCGAGAATGACGGCGGCATCAATAATCCTAATAATTACAACCAGATCAATTCGCCTGGGTTGCGCTATCGCAACGAAGATGGCAACTGATAGAGCATGATCATGGATGAAAAACAGTTTTGGAATATTGTTGAAATGTGCAATAAGAATGAAAAAATTTACAATAAACTATACAATACCTTGTCACAGTTGAATAATAATGAAATCGTTGGTTTTCATAACATTTTTATAAAAAATCTTTCGATTTCATATAAATTTCCAGTCTTAGAAGCATGCTTTGTTATTAAAAGTTACGTCTCTGATGATTTATTTAGAGATTTTCGAATATGGCTTATTTGCCAAGGAAGAAAGAATTTTTTCAATGCAATACAAGATCCAGATCTAATTAGTAATTGGCCTCTGAAACGAGAAGCCATTGATAATTTTAATCCTGACGACATCGCTGGGATTACCGAAGAAGTTTTCTTGGCTAACGGGGGAAATATTGATGATTTCGATAAATTAGTCAATGTGGTTGATGAACCTGCGATGAATTTTCAGTGGCCAGACAGTAAAGATGCTTTTTACGAAAAATACCCAAATTTGGTTGCTAAATTTTGGAACCAAGCATTGATAAATGAATTTCATCCCATAAAGTCTAAAAAGTCTGATGAAGAAGAATGACAGTTCATAGATGATTCGGCGGGTAGCGAGGGCAGAATGACGTGATACTCAAAAACAAGTTTTCTTTAATTTCGTTCTTGATGGAAGAAAGAGAAGTGTAATCCCCCCTATTGTTAGCGCATTTAAAAGGGGATCTAAGAAGTGTGGGATACGAATGCCACCAACTTAAGCCATAAGTCTGTGCCCTGACGCGTTTTACGTTCGGTTGGCGCGTAGCAAGGCCTCCTGCGATGATGGTGTTGTCTCATCAACAGCACCACAGGAGGCCAAAGATGGTCAGTATCGCTTCGACCGTGCGATACTTCAATCGCGACCCCGACCATTTTCTGCCTGATGATCTGATCCGTGATGCGGTCGATGCCGCGGCCCACCCCTTCCTCCTATGCGCCGCGATCGGCCAACAGTTCGTGGAACAACGCCGCGCCGAACAACAACGCCGCCGCCAGGCCCACCAGAACGCCCTGGCCGAGTTCGAGCGCATCAACCGTATCAACGCCGAGAACCAGCGCCGGCGGCAGCAGTTGTTCGGCCAGCACCGCCAGCTATCCCAGCCCATCCCCCACGACCCCTGGGGCCAACCACAACACCCCCATGATTCGCATCACCCGTACCGCTGATCCACAACTCGATAAGGAAGCATCATGAAATATCTTGCCGCCGCACTATGCACTCTAATGATGATCGCGACGAGTTTTCCCGCTCAGGCCCGATACATAGACGGCATGAATACCTACGCGGCCTATCATGTGATGCACGGGGGTGTGGACCCGATGGGAACAAGGCTGGTATATGTTGAAGTGGGCAACAAAGATTTATCTGCAGTGGATGGTATCGATCAGTATTCAACGCCTCCGAACTACGCCCGTTGGTTGGAAGGCCAAAACCGTCTGATCGACCAATTTATCGTAGTGTTAGATCGACTTACTGACAAGCAATTCGATGATGCGCAAGTGACATGGGCGGGCCAGGAATTCAACGGGGGTAAGCAGGAATACATCGAACGGCTGGAACGAGAAAAGACAAGTACTATTGTGGTGCAAAAATTTGGTGATATTGCTAGTGCAACAGAGAAATTAATTGAATTAGCTGGTGACGATGTTCATGATTACGACCACATTCTACTTGCAGCCCATGGCAGAGCTGAAAGTAATGATGAAGATGGGGATGGCGTACCTGACAGCGTAATATGGCTGGACGAGATTAATGCGAATGGAAGTATTGTTGGTCAAACGGAGGCGTTAGAGCAAATCTCTGAATCTCTCGAGGGTCTTGGCGCGAACGTCACTATTGTTTCTTGCGGCCAGCGCGGGTTCTTTGAGCAAATATTTTTCGGACCGGTGGAAAGACCGTTTGGCTCCGAAGTTGTGGACGATAAGCAAATATTCATAATTGGCTTTCAGCCCATAAATCCAATGGTCATTTATAGAAGGACTGAAAATTCTGAGCCATTGAGTCCAGACGAAATAGATCAAGAATAAGCTGGGGGCTACATATCGTCATGTCAATCAATGCACCGAAATTACTGTTTTTAATTGCATATCTTTCTTTTCTTGCAGGGTGCTGTAATACATCTAGAACAGAACCTCACGAGAGGTCGTATTTTCGCCTCTATCTCGTCGAACGAGATCCTAAAAATCTAGTCCCTGTTGTTGTCTTGTCAGGTGATCGAGGGATTATTGCCTCTAATGATGCTGGGTGGGATTACTATGGATCCAAAGATGGCAATCCTATATTTTTATCAGGTAGTGGATTAGCCATATCCAGTTCTCGTTATGGAAGCCCTTACTATTATTATGAGCCCCTGCATTCATTCCCAGACAATGCGGACCATTTAGCTGGCTCGGTTAATGCGCCCATTTGGGTAGGTCCTGCAATTAGCAAGCTGCAGATCGATCAGACTGATGTGATTAGATTGTGTTTCTCGCTATGGTCTTATTCTTCATCTGCATCAACAATGGTGATCAACACGTTTAATTGGTCAATTGAGCACGGTGACAGTGATTTTATTGCCTACAAAATCGATCAATAATTTTATACAGATGGTTGAGGTGCGGTGGGTAACATACTCGAATATAATTATTTGAAGGCAAATGTCATAGCGGCACTACGGCTTGCATTTGGTTTCTTGCTTATCGTACCCATGGTGGCGTGTACGAGTAAGCCCCTTGGCCCATCCGTAAGGCTTTATCTTACCGAGTTTGGCCCAGATAAAATGCGGCCTGTTGTTGTGCTCGCGGGCAAAGATGCTGTATTGGCTCGCGATAACCCGAAGTGGGCCTACCACGGGCACCTGGAAGATGGTGGTTTTTTCCTGCACGCTACGCCGACCGTGGATATTTCCGGCAGACACGCTAACCCTTATTATTACTATCGACCGTACAGTTTTTTCCCCGATATCGAGGAACTTATTGTTGGCACTGTTGACGCGCCGATCTGGGTAGGGCCGGCGTTTGAAACGAAACTGATTCGTGATTCCATTGACGCGGAGCTTACCTTTACGCTACGGTTCTATTCACCAATAGAAAAGGGAATAAGCTACCGCACGTTTGTTTGGCCTCTTACGCTCGATCAGCCGATGAGCGAAATCTATCCGCTGTTTGATTGACTTGTTCGTGTATAGAAGGATTTGGTTAGCCAAGGCAGTTCGGTTCGCCCCCAATATGGTCCGTGGTAAGAGAATCAAGCGTTGTTGGTCACGGCATGTTTCACATCATTTATATGCCTTGGCTGCTATTCGATTGAGTATGCCACTACGGCCACTGTGGGTATTTTTCAAGCAGATTGCTGGCCTCTTGGCATAAATTGTACAGCCCAAAATCCTCAAGGTTACTTGTAGTAAATCACCTGCGACTCGACCCAGTGGGTGGCTTTGGCCTGGTCGCGGCTGAGGTTTTCGTAGCTCATGGGGACGTAGTGGATGCGGGCGTTGCCGGTGGGGTCGAAGTGGTTGGTCAGGTCGATGCGCCAGGGCTGGACGATGGAGCCGGGCGTCCAGCCGGCGCGGTCGAACTTCCAGGTGCCGCCCTGGGGTCGGCAGGGGTTGAGGTAGGCGGACTCGTCCCAGAGCAGGTTGCCCAGGCGGTGCTGGTTGTTGATGATGACGGTGCGGTCGGCGGGCATGAACTCGGCGGCGTTGTAGGTGGTCGGGTGTGTGCCGTGGCCGGTGACGGTGAGTCGGAGTTCGGCACCGGCGGCGTCGGCGGGGCGTTGGATGGTTTTGGGGTCGAAGAAGTTTTCGAGGGGGTTGGCGGGGTCGCCGTACTCGGGTTCGCCGGTCCAGAGGTTTTGGATGGCGACGACCTGTCGTTCGGGCTTGCCGGGGTAGTAGATGAGGTCGGCGGTGACGGCCCAGCCGGGCGTGGTCTCGGGGGTTTGGCCGGTGCCCCGGCTCTCGACCCAGAGCATGACCCGGCGTCGGCCGCGCAGGAGCAGGGCGTAGTCGGTGACGTCGAAGGTCCACTCGTAGGGCCGGCCGAAGGGCGTCATGAAGCGGACGATCTCGTAGCGTTCTCCGTCGTCTGCGTAGATGTAGATCGCGCCACGGCAGGACCAGGGGTCGATCCCGCCGGGCGCCCCGTCCAGCTTGAGGTTCATGAGCAGCCGGCCGATCTCGCCGACCTCTTTTTGGGGCAGCACGACATCAAAGGTCTGCGTCTGCTTGTCGGCGGTGAGGACGGCGTTGTCCGCGAGGACCGCGAGCTCGGTTTCGGGTGCGGGCTGGTCAGCCGGGACGGGCTTGGCGACCTGGTAGCGCAGGGCACGCAGGTCGAACGGCCCGGCGAAGTCGGTGTCGCTGCTCGCGCCGAAGGCGAGGCGCGACTCGCGCGGCCGCATCTGGGGCACGAAGAGGCGATCGATGACCGCTGTCTGGTCCATGACGACCGTGACGTAGCCCCCGCCGATGTCGTAGTCCACGTTGACCTCGACATCGACGAACCCTTCGCGGTCGCCTTCGGGCACGAGCGGGCAGGGGTAGTCGACGGGGCTGAGGACGTTGGCCAGCTCGACGCCGTTGTAGTGGATCGAGACTTCGCGTTGGGGCCGGTCGTAGAGGTTGCCCATGGCGTTGAACCAGTTGCCGGTGGGCGGGTTGTGGGTGTCAAAGGCGATCACCAGGCCGTGGCTGGCGGGTTCGAGGTTGGGTTCGTCCCACTGGAAGTTGGCGGGCAGGGCGGTGATCGGTCCGTCGTCGCCGAAGGTCTCGGTTGGCAGGAGCGCGACGGCCCCGCCCAGTCCGCCGACCCCGGCCCGCATCTTGAACGCGATGGTGTGTTGCTGGTGGGCCCCTTCATCGAACAGGCCGAAGACGGCGGTGTTGGTCTGCCCGGTCCAGCGGTTGGCGGCGAGCATCTGGAGGGTGTCGCCGGGGTCGTAGACGCCTTGTTCGAGCATCTCGGGGGTGACGCCTGACCCGAGGATATTGGCCGGTGGCGCGGCGGGGTTGCCGTGGACGGAGAAGTAGATCGGCGAGCCGTTGAAGGTTGGGGTATCGGGTGCTGGTTGGGCGTGGACCGTCGAGGCCCAGATCAGCGCGATGACAGCAAGACGCAAGAAGCTGCATCGGCATCGTCCAACCATCACGACAACTCCCTGGGCTGTGCCCCAAACGCATTGGTCTGTCCGGGCCGGGCTGAAATGCTGAGGAATTGGCCCACAGGGACAATTGATCCCGAGGCTATCGCACGGTGGGCACAGCAATTATATCTCGGCACCAGTGTAGGCGCTGCAGAATCCGACGCAAAGCGCGATAGAGCCGTCTTGACCAGCTACCAGCGACTCTTGCACCACTGGCGAAAGCTCAAGGCCCGCGACCGTGAAGCGCTGGTGGTCGTGGCCGAGCTATTGGAGGGCCGAGACGATGGCTGACCGCAAAGGTTTTGACCCGAAGCCCGCAGCGTCACAGGTATTGACCAATGGTCGCCCCCTATCGGCGGACGACGCCGAGCGGGGGCTGGTGGGTGCACTGCTGGCCGACGGTTCTCTGATTGGCGTTGCGCGGGAATTGCTGCCAGACCCCGAGGACTTCGCCAGTTCTCTTCACGCTTCACTGTACGCCGCCCTGCTGCGGGCCGACGACGCGGGCGAGCCAGTAGACCCCCCCTCCATGGACGGCGTCCTGCGGGCTTCTGGCGTGCTTGGAAAGGGCCAGAAAAATTATCTCTACGACCTGGCTGATCTGGACCCCTGGCCGACCGCCCCGGCGGTCGAGGCCCGGGCCCAGGCGATCGCGGGGATGGCGGCACGGCGGCGGGTGGTGGATCTTGCGGCGAAGATGATGGTCGAGGCCCAGGACTGGGACGGTCCCGCCGAGGGGCTTGTTGAACTGGTCGAGTCCGAGGCGCTCAAGGTCGGCGGCGGGCACGCGACCGGCGGGGCGGGGGGAGTGGCCAAGGCGAGCGACGTGATCGGTAGCTACTTGGCCGATCTGCGAGAGCACAAGGACGGCGGCGGGCAAGATGACACTATTCTGACCGGGTGGCCGTCACTGGATGACAGGCTCACCATGTCGCCGGGCAACCTGGTCATCGTGGGCGCTACCCCGGCCATGGGCAAGTCGGTCCTGGTCCGAAACATCTTGGCCTATTCCGCAATTGAGCAGGATGTACCGGCCGCGCTGCTGTCGATGGAGATGAGCAAGGCAGAGATCGCCGAAGCGATGGTGGCACAACAGGCGGGGGTTGACTTGAATGACCTCAAGGCTGCGCGACGCAACGGCCTGACCATCCAACAGCTTGACCGGATCGACTACGCCCGATCCTTGGTAGCTGATGCTCCGTTTTGGATCGACGACACGGGCGGGCAATCGATCGACACGGTGCGTGCCCGGGTCCGCCGACTAGTCAAGGACCAGGGCGTCAGGGTGGTTGGTATCGACTACCTCCAACTGGTTCGGGGCGAACGTTCGCGCAACGGTTCTCGTGAGAACGAGGTCGCCAGCGTGAGCCGGTCGCTGAAGGCGCTCGCCGCCGACCTGGGCATCGTGGTCATCGCGCTGTCGCAGATCAACCGCGAGGCGGTCAAGCGGCCGGACAAGCGGCCCAAGATGTCGGACCTGCGTGAGTCCGGCTCGTTGGAGCAGGACGCCAACTCAATCCTACTGCTTCACCGCGAGGACTACTACCACCGCGATGAGCCAGACTACCAGCCAACCGGCGTGGCCGAGGTCATCATCGCCAAGCAGCGGCGGGGCGAGACGGGGACGGTTCGGCTGCGGTTTGATGGGGCGCGGCAGAGGTTTGGGGACCCAGCGGGGGCCGGGAACGATCCGGGGCTGTACGGCTAGACCGTCACCTCCGCATCGGTCAGGATGGTCACCGCGCCCGAACCCATGAACCTCAACTTACCCAACAGCGACCCGGTGAACCCCCGGGCGTCGAGGATCGCCCCGTCGTGCAATTCGATCGGGTTGGTGAAGGTCAGGTTGGACCCGCGGATGTCGAGGGTTGCGCCGGACTTGACCTCGGCGTTGGTGACCGTGCCGGTGTAGGCCGTGATCTTGAGCGTGCCGCCCCGCACATTGGCGGTGGTTGGGGCCGACTGAAGCAGCGCGTTTCCGCCGTAGACGTTGGCGGTGGTGAGCGCGACACCGGGGCCGCAGGTCACCCCTGCGGTCAGTCCGTAAACGTTGAGCGTGCCGAGGGTTGATGTCTCGGCCGGGTCGGTGGTGGCCACCCCCACGCGGCACGCGCTGCCGTCACTGTAAACGTCAAGCCGCGCCGAGCTGTTGTTGAAAAGCAACCGGGTTGGGTCGAGGTTGGTGTCGGTCGTGGTCCCGGCAGTCGAGTAGACGCGGCACTCGGTCGCTTGGTTGCCGAAGTCGAGTTTGAGTCTCGGCGAGCCATTGGGACGGCTGCCTTGTTGCCTCCAGAACCCGATCTCGCACTCATCCACGCCAACGACCAAGTACGCGCTGTCGGTGCCGAAGGCGTAGGTCGCGGCCGCGCTAATGTAAAGCGCGTCGAGGTTGCCTGACAGCGTGGCGTTGTCGAGGGTACTGGATAGTCCGGTGTCGATGTTCGAACCAGAACTGATGCCCTCGAACCAGACCGTATCGTTGGCGACCGGCACCGTGTCGGCCGACCAGTTGCTGGCGGTGCCGAGGTTGCCGGTCGATGCGCCGTGGTCCCAAAATCTCGTTGCCATGGTGAGGCTCCTTTTCGTGGCAGCGTTGAAAAACTGCCTTTAATTTTTGTTGCGAATGCTTGGGGTTATGGTTTAATCTGGGGCAATGAACAAGACCGCCCCTATCGCTCTACTTGTCATGGTGTTTTCCTTGCCGACGCTGGCCGAAGATGAACCGCTCGCCGACATCCAAGGCTCGGCTGCAAATCGCCAAGAACACAACCGGAGTTTCGAACTTGCGGCAGAGTCCGAACTGGCCCTGACCGTCGCCTGCAAGCCGAACATGGAGGGCACGCCGCAGTTTCGGATGATGCTGCTCCGGGTCAACGACGATGACTCGACGACCGAGCTTGAGCGATACCGAATCGTGCGAGCTGCGGAGCAGCGACGGGTCAGTGCCGACATTACCCTGCCCGCTGGGCGATACCAACTGGTCATCGTGGCGATCAGGATGGACTACCGGGTGAAATTGGATCATGTCGAGGATTAGCTAAAAGTCGTGTCCGGCGATGTCTTCCTCGCCCCCTTGGTGATGAGACAGTCGAAGTGGTAATAGCTGCCCGATGGGGATGTTTTCACGTCCAGCTTCAGCTTGCTGCCGTCGCTGGCGTCGATGAAAATTTCGTAACTCGGTTCATTTACAAGCCTGTAATCCGCGACGGGCGCGGACCCCATCTTCCCGCTGACGAGGACGGCGTTGTTAAAGTTGTCCTGCTGCCAGCCAACAATGGCACCGGCATGGTGCTGAATCACGCCATCGAGCGTGCGCCCTGAGTAGTCGTCCCCGTCTAAGGTCCGCACTCCCGTTGCTGCTCCGTCATCAACCCGAAATGTCTTATTAAACACCGATGCTCCTCCGCTCCCGCCCACGCCGCCAACCTCAAGGTCGCTGGCGTCAACGGTCCCGGAAACATCTGCCTCGCCGCCGTTGTTGGTGACAGAAAGACTGACGCCCAGCAGAGTCCCGCTGTTGGCGGTATCGACCAGGTTGATGGTGCCGTTGTTGGCCTGAGTGACCGAGGTCGTCCCGTCATCCACCGTGGTGATGCCGGTGTTGTCGCCGCCGCCACTCCCGCCCGGAATATCTGCCGCGTCAACCCACTGGATGATTCGGGTCTTGCCCGTCTCGGTGGCCGGGTCGCCGCTGGTTTCGTCCTCGACAAACGTCCTGACCGGGATATGTGTCGTCGGCGTGCTGGCGTCGGTCGCCCCTAGGAAAGTCATCGTCCCGTTGTTGAACTGTGAGCCAGAGCCGCCCACGGTTGGCGATGAGATCTCCCCCGCCGCCCCCTCTGCGTTCTCGTAGCCGGTGTTCTCCCGATACCCCTCGTTCGCCCACCGCAACACCTTGGTCGGCACGCCCGCGACCAGCTCGTAGGCGACGATGCCTTTTGTTGCAACCGATGACACGGGGCCGCGATCGGGCCTGCCGATTTGGGGCGACGCGGCGGGCAGGATCAGCTCGCCGTCTTCGGCATAGCAGTCGTACGTGTAGCTCGGCGGGTTGGTGTCGTCCCCGTTGCTGCCGCCAGCCTGGGTCAGGTCCACCGGCATCTCTTTGGTGCCTGGGACAAACTCCCACCGCACACGACCGCTGCTGTCGATCTCCCCGCCGGGACGAATCGTGACGATGTCTCCAATGAAGACAAGCCCGGCCCCGCCCTCAACCTGCCCCCCCTGCGCCGTGATCGTCCCGAAAGTGGCATGGGTCACCCCCCCGGGCACCGTCTTGTACTTGCCCTCGGATTTGCTGTAGCGGACCTCCTCAAAGTTGAACTCGCCCTCGCTGACGCGGGCGGTCACCTTGACCTTGTACGCCTGATCCGGCGGCACCGTCTTCCCCGTTCCGTCCTGCGCGGACTGCACCAGACCCGCCAGCGCTTGGCTGTTGGTCCGCATGTCCCGGGCCGGGATCGGTTGGCCGCGGTTCCAGTTGGTTCTCACTTCGGGCATACTGGCGGGATCAGTTCAGGGTGACGTAGGGCCGGAAGTTGGCCTGACCGGCGACGCGGACCACGAGTGTGCCGATACCCTTGGCGCCCGGTACGATCTCCGGGGGCCGGGAGATGTTGGCAGGCGGTCGCCCGGTCCGCGGGTCGATGAACACCGCGATCTCGTGCCAAGTCTCGGGCTTGTAGGCCCACTCCCACTCGAAGTCGAAGCTGGCGTTGTTGTCGGTCGAGTTCGCCCCGCTGCGGATCAGCAGCCAGGTGTCCGGCGTGCCGTCGGGCGGGGCGTCGAACAGCCCGGCGATCGGCTGTAGGAAGTTGTCGGCGTTCGTGAACCCGGTGCGCTGGGCCTTGGACAGCGGGCATTTCTCCGTGTTGCCGCGCAGGATGACGGTTAGTCGGGCGACGTAGGCGTTGACCTCGCCAGTTTGGCTATTGCCCTGATCCTTCTCGACCGCTCCAGAGATCACGCCCCCGTTTTCATCATTCTCTTGAATCTCCGCCTCCCAGTCATGGCCAATCTGGATCTTCTTTCCGACCGTTCCATCAATTTTTGTGTCGTAGTTGCTTGGCACGCGCTCGTACACCGCGCCCAGTCGGACGGTCCCGGGGATGCCGCTGCTTCCATCTGGCCCCTCGCCCCCGCCGCCCGAGTCTTCCTCGCTGGGCGTGGCGTAGAACGCCTCGACCTTGGCGGTGAAGCCCCCCTTGTGAACATCGACCCGGGGTATGCCCCGGCAGACGATGCCCGGGATGAAGGGGTGGGCGTCACCGACCTCGGGGATGCCCCTGGTCGTCGCGGCCTGCAGCTTCTTCTGCATGCCTGGTGCGTCAAGCCCCTTCACGAAGTAGATGACCGTGTCCTCCGCACCGTCCTCCGTGATGCGGAAATTGCTGCCGATGATGGTTTCTTTATCGATGACCGATGGCATAACGTTCTCCGTGGTCTACGTCATCACGGCGGGGGCGGCGCTGACGCGGCCCAGTTCTTTGACGTTCTCGTTGAGCTGCTGCAGCTCACGCAGGGCCTCTTCGTCCTTGACCTCCTGCTTCTGCCCCAGCCGCCCGCCGCCGAAGTTGGTGCGGATGAACTCTTCGGCGGCGATGGCCTGGGCCTCGACCCTGCGGTCATGCTCACGCTGCTCGGCCTCGCGGGCCATGACTTGGGCCTGCCTTTCCTGCTCGCGGCGTGACCGCTCAAGGCTGCGTAGCCGCTGCTCTTCGAGCCGCTGGACGTGCTCGCGCTCGGCCTCGGCTTCGAGTCGGGCGCGTTCTTCGACTTCGCGCTGGATGAGCGAGAGCCGGATTTCGTACTGGCGGTTGATGGCATCGGTCTCGGCCTGCGACCGCGCCTCGGCAAGCTGTTTGTCGCGGTCGAGCTGAGCGTTGAAGCGGGCGAGTTCAACTTCCTGACCGTTGGCCTGCATCTGCTCGCGGGCGGTGGTGGCGCGGATCGCGCCGGTGCGGGACTCGAGCTCGGCGCGGAGACGCTCGCGGTCCTCAGCGGCACCGCGAATGCCGACCCTAAATGCTTCGGCATTGCGTCGGCGCAGTTCCTCGATCGCTTCCCCTGCGGTCTTCGCCTCAATTTTGATCTCTTTGAGCCGGGCAACCCATTCGTCCGTCAAATCGACCTGCTCTTGAAGGCGGTCGCTATCGCCGAAGCGGAATCCGCTGCGCGACTCGGCTTGCAGTTGGCTTAGTTCACGGATCAGTCGGTTATTGGCAACGATGCCGCGATTGATGTCGCTGCTGCGGGCGTTGGTGTCAGCCAGCGGATCGTTGCTGTCTTCGGACCGCTGTTTGTTTTTCAATTCTTCCACAGCATCAATGGCACCTCTGATATTGTCGATGATGCCTGACCATTCTTCTTTGAGCCGCTCGGCCTCTTCGCGCGACCCGCTAACAACCTCACAGAAGTCACGCGCTGCGCCAACCGCCGGGCCGATACCGAACGGCATGCGCTCAATCGACTCCAAAGCCCCCTGCAGGTCGCCGTCTAGTATCTGGGTTACGCCCGCCAGCGCCCGGAATCCCGCTTCAACCGTGCCCAACGCGGCGAATGCGGCAACGAGCTTCGACGCCACCCCGCCCAGCGACAGCGACTCTTCCATCTTCTGGCCGCTGCGTTTGGCCTTGGACTCGGCCTGGTCAAGGCCACGGTCAAGGCGGGCCTGGTCGGCCTCAAATTGGATCGAGAGTTTCGAGAGCACGCTGTCTGACACGTTCGATCCTTCCTTGCTCGGCGAGCCGCTGCGACTCTGCGGCGTGGTTCTGCTGGCCGCTCTCCGCTGCGGCTAAGGCGTTCATGGTTTTGAGCCTCGTCATCCACTGGCCCCAGCTCAACGCCCACGGGTCGTCGCCGTAGAACCTGCGGATCACGCAGGCGAGGCGGGCGAGCTCGCCGGGGCTTCCGTAAAAGACGGTTTGTCTTCAACGGTTTCCAGCCCGTCGTCGTCCTCGTATTCAACGGCCACGGGGTCGTAGCCGTAAAATCGATCGGTCAGCTTGCCGGCAAGCGTCAGTTGATCGCTGGGTGACAACTTGGTTGCTTGGTCGTGCCCGCTATTATCACTGACAATCCGCATCAGATGTGGAAGTCCAAAAGGCGATCGACCGTACTTCATCGCCTCTGTCATGCTGACAAAGGGCAGTAATTGCCGGGGTACATGCGCCGGCAGCGTCTCGATCAACGTGGCGATATCGGGGATGGTCAGGGCGGTGTACGTCTTGCCCTTAAATTGGATCGGCGCGTTGGTGTCGTCTGCAAGGCTCATGGTGGGTCTCCTCGGGGGGTGTTAAGGGCTTTTTGGGGGTTAAGCGGCTTCGTCCCAGGCTTCGGTCAGTGCGCCAGTACCCAGGACGTTGAGCGTCACTTCGCCTCGGCCCTTGGTGTTGCGGGTGATCGGCATGTTGGTCACCACAACGGTTCCGGCCAGCGTGCAGCCATCAATCGCCTGGAACGTTGACGAGCCCTTGGCGCTGTCGAGATCGCCGAGCGCCATGCCTGATCCGTCGGCCATGGACGCAGGAATCGGGGCGGCGTTGGCGTCGTCGTATTCGAGCGTCCCGGTCATGCTGCCTTCCCATCGAACCGCGACGGGCTCATGCGTTTCAAAGCCGCCGTCCTCAAAGCCGGTGGTTTCCTCTGTCAGCA
Organism: Planctomycetota bacterium; assembly: GCA_039024275.1. GTDB lineage: Bacteria > Planctomycetota > Phycisphaerae > Phycisphaerales > Phycisphaeraceae > JAHQVV01. The sequence continues at coordinate 15,437 of JBCDKD010000056.1, forward strand.
CCGTGTAGGTGAACGAGAAGCCAGAGACCTTAAAGTTCCAGCCGGTCGGATTTGTTACCGAGCCGCCAAGCCCTTGAATCGTTTTCTTTGCCATGTCGTCGTCCTTTGCTATTGCGCCAGCAGTGTGCCGGTCATGGTGGTGCGGTAGGCGTCGCCCTCGGCGACGGGTGAGGCCCCGTAGTCGTCAATCCAGCACTGGACCTGGGTGAAACCCGAGGCGGTGAGCGTCACGCGATCGAGCAGGGCACGGGCCTTCTGACGGATGGCGTCGTGCGCCGATGCGCCGTCAACCCGATCGGTGTACAGGTCGAACTGCACCGAAACGTCGCGGGTTTCGTCGGCCGCAAGGAAGAAGCGCTCGGGGACATCGCCCAGGAACTGCCAGGCCAGCAGGGGCGTCTGCAGCGCCGTTTCGCCGATGATCCAACGCAACCGGCCGGACAGGTCGGCGTACAACGTGCCCTCAGACTGGACAGCGGCAAGCGCGTCGTAGATGGCGTCAGACAGGGAGGCTTGGCTCATCGTGCACCCCCAGCCGACAAGCCCGGCAATCCCGCAACCCGGTCTAGAGCGGCGTCAACCCCGCGCCGGATGATGGCCTTGATGGTCTTCAGCTCACGCTTGAATGTCGGGCGCCAGACCGGGCGGGCGGGCAGGATGACCCGTTTGGGTAGCACGTACATGATGTCCCACTGTCCGCCGGTATCACGGACCAGCAGCGGCGGCTTACCCGCGCGGGGGATAAAGATCAGGTCGGCGAAGTCACGGGGGCCGCGTCCCTGCTCGCTGGCCCGCTTCGCATCGGGGTGGATCGGCACGGCCAGGCCCCCGCCCTTGGCCGCGATGGTCCCGCCGAACTCGTGAATCGGGGCGTACTCGACGTTGGTGCCGACACGGACGCGGGGGCGTGGCCCTTTGTTCTGCGAGCGGTCGATCTGCACCGATCGGCGCAGGTTTCCCGACCGCACCCCCGGCGGCGTACCGGGTGGCGATGCGCTGCCGCCGTTGCCCCGGTTGCTGGCGTGCTTGGACATGGCCTGCTTGACCCTGCTTTGGTAGTGGGTCGCCGCCGCTTCCAACCCATTGGCCATGCCGCGCTGCAGCGCCGCATCAATCGATTTGCGGTTGCTCTGGTACTTCATGCCGAGGTCACCCCCTCGGTCCGAGTGCAGATGTAGTGCGTGGCCCGCCCCCGGCCCGCCATGTCGCGGCTGCCGAGAATGTTGAGCTTCAGCCCGTCGGCCGTCACAAGACGGTCGCTGTCGGTGATGTCCTGACCCGCGGCCGTGTACACGTCGTAGGTCTGCACACCGCGTTCGGCCCCGATCTGGACAGCCTCGCGCGATTGGCCCGGCTGAACGCTGGCGGGGATGCCGGTCAGGTTCTCCGCGAACGTCGTGACCACATCGCCTTTGGTTGCGGTCTTGGTTGCCCGCTCGGTGCTGATTGTGGTGTTCAGCATCGTCGGGGACGGACCACCCAATCCGCGCGGGTTGGCAAGTGCGCGTGTCATGCGAGCACCTCCCGGGTGTACTTGATCAGAACGGCGCTGTACTTGCCGGAATCCAGGGCCTGGTCGGCAAGCGTGTAGCTGTAGCCCCCGAGCGACTCGGACTTGATTGAGCCGTCCCGGTAGCTGCTGTCGAACGCCTGTACGACCGCCTCACGAGCGACCTGCTCGATGTCGGCGGGGATGGTTTCAAACCCGGCGCGGTAGTCGGCGAGAATGGCCAAGCCGCCGAACGGGGCGGGGTCGGCCAAGTAGGCCCCGCCCAGTCCCATCCCGTGGGCCGGACGCATCATCGCGGGCTCGTAGGCCAGCGCGTGCCGCCATCCGGTGAACTGGATAATACCGGCGTCTCGCTTGATGTCGTACTCGACATCGAAGCAATCGGGGGCTTCGATGTCGATCGCTGATGTCTTCGCATCACGCCCGCCTCGCGGCCTGAGCCACTTGCTGGGCGTGTCTTCGATCAAGGTGGCGGTCCAGCCGGTCACATTGTCGGTGACCTGCGTCACGACCTCGGCCACGGTCTCGTAGCTGGCCCAATCCACATCGGTCGCGGTCACGCCGCCGGTGCCCCACGAAGTCAACCCAAGACCAGTAGCGGTGATCTGAGCGGTGGCCCGGGTGTCGCTGCCGGTGTACTGAACGGTCATCGAACGGCAACGCCCGGTTGCAAGCAGGTTGACCCGGATCAGCGGGTACTGCGGGACAACGAACTCGCCCTCGCCGTTACCGTCGAGCCACTGCACGTAGTCGGTGGCGACGATCTCGCGGCCGTTGAGCAGCGTGGTGATCTTCTGTGAGACGGTGTTGATAAGCTCGGTCAGCTTGTCGTCGTATTCGACGCTCGTGATATTGCCCTGCCGCTTGACGGCGGCAAGGCTGGTCTTGGCGATCGAGGTGTCAAGCGTCGTGGCCATGCTGGGGGATTACTTGCTGTCGGGGATCTCGTCTTCGGGCGGGAGCGCCTGGTTGTTTGGCTTGGGCGTGGGGGCAGGCGTGCCGACCTTCTCTGCCTTCTTTGCGTCGATGAAGGGTTGTGCGATGTGGTCCGGCATGCTGTAGGTCTTCCCCGCCCTGAATGTCGTGCGGGGGAAGTCACACTTGGAATCTTGGTTGAACTTGATGTGCATGGGGTGCTCCGGGGTCAGTCTTTTTTTGGGGCTGCCTTGCGATACCAGCCGTGCCGGGCCATGGTCTCGGGATCGATCCGCTCAACCTTGGTGTCTTCACGGCAGACGATCATCGGGTTCGTGATGCCGTTCTTAGTGAGCAGGCGGCGGAGCCTTTCGCCAACGCCGATCGTGTCGTCTTCGGGGTGGACCTGAACCAGCAGCAAGTCATCGGGCCCGAGCTTCAGTTTGGTCAGGGTGGACTTGAGCGTGTCAGACACCCGGCTACTCCTTGGGCTTGACCGCCTTGTCTTTCGGCGGCGACTTGACCGCCTTGTCCTGTGGCGGGCTGGCAACCGACTTAGCCTCAGACTCGACGACTTGTGCGGCGTCGCGCTTGACCCAGCGGGCGGCGCTCGCGTCGCTGCACTCAAGGGTGTCGCCTTCCTTGTGCGGGCCACCTTCTACGGATCTGGTGTCGCGGGTGAACTTGATCTTGACAGTGGGCATGGCGTTCTCCTGAAAAGGGGGCTATGTGAAGTCTGAAAAGGTCGAGCGACAGACGCGCCACCGCTCGACCCGGAGGAGAAACACGCCCCGTTAGGAGACGATCTCATCGACGGTGCTGGCGTCGTTGTCGGATGCGGGTGCATGGCGTGGGTTCACGCCGAGCACAATGCCGCCTACGTCCGAGGCCGCGGTAGCGACCGTGACCGATAGGCGGAAGTGGGTGAAGTCGTTGGCGATATCCAGTTCGTCAGACTTGAGGTTGATGACCGCCTGCTTGTCAGAGTCGGTCCCGGCCTGGGTGAGTTGGGTGATGGCCTTGCTGGTGATGTCCTTGGCCCCGGTGCCCGAGCTATCGGTGGCCTGCTCCAGCTTGGCATCGACCGTTGCGGACGATCCGAGCGTGCCCGCCTGAATAACGGCGGCGAAGTTGTAGAAGTCGGCGACGCTGATCCATCCCGAGGTCACGGTGCTGGCGGCGTAGGCGTCGGGGTCAATATTGCCGACGATGGCGACTTGTTCCGAGGCGAGTGCGTTGGTCATGGTGTTATTCCTGCGGGTAACCCGCGTTGGTTGCTGGTGGTGAAAGTTGTCAGCGGCAACGGGGGCGGCGCGTCCGTGCGCTCGCCCCCGGCTTCAGATGCGTGGATTAGGTGCGGGCCGCGAGGTTGACGAACGGCGAGCTGGTGCCCGAGCCGTTGTTGTCGTCGATCGCGCCGGTGAACTTGGATTGACCGCCGACGCGGAACACGTAGCGGAACGCGAGGTCGTCGCTGTCGAAGTACAGGTGGATCGACATATCCTGCCGGACGCCCTCCGCCTTGGTCACGGTCTGGTAAGACGAGAAGTCAACCAGGATGAGGTCGTTGAGGTCGCCGACGATCTGGCACGCCTGGTGCTTCAACAGGTCGTAGCCGAGCAGGTTGCCGCCCGGCTTGTCGGAGATCCGGCCGGCCGGGATGAACATCGGCTGATCGCCAAGAGTCAGGCTCGCCAACTGCGAGAAGCAGGTGCGGTGGTGCAGCCAGCGAACGGACGAGTCGTTCTGCGTGTGCAGCCCTTCGACCATCTTCAAGACGTTCTGCGTGACGACGGTGTCGGCGGTTTGGCTGACTTCCTTGGCGATCGTGGATAGCGCGCCGCTGTTGACGATGCCTACGGGCTTGCCGTTGCCGTCGCCGTTGACGATCGCGTCGCTGACCGCAAAGTCGATCTTCGGGCCGACTTTGGAGTTCAGGTACGACTCGACGCCGACCGCGCTGTCCGACAGCAGCTCTTCGGTCATGGGAACCAACGCCGCGAGCTTGTGCAGTTTGATGCTGTTCTCGCCGAGTTTGGGCTTGGACTGCGTCAGCGTCCCGGTTTCACCGACCCAGTAGACCTGCACGCCGTCTCCGCCCCACGGGCTGGTTTCGTCACGCGGCACGACCAGCGTGTTTCCGCTGACGGTCACGTTGTCAGTCAACGGCAGCAGGGCCTGGTCGCCGAACACATGCTCGTTGATGGTCGCGCGGAATTCATCGGGGATCAGGAACCCGCCGTCGGCACCAATCCCGGCCGAGCCGAACGTGGTCGGGGCCTTGGTGCTCATGTAGTCGGGGCCCTTCATGATCTGGGGTGCCTGCAGCCGTTCGTCAAGCGTCTGCGTGGTGGCCCAGTTCTTGATCGCCAGGGCGTAGTCACCGAAGTGCTTGAACCCACACTTGGCTTTGTCGTCGTTGCGGGGGCGAGTCGTGGTCGAACTGAAGATCTTGATCCGAGCGTCGGTCTCGCGCCGTGATTCGGCCAGCATGCCCTTGACGATCTTGTTGACGGCCTCGGCGTTAAGCGCCTTGGCAACGGCGTCATCGTCCTCTTCGCCGTCCATCTTCTCTTCAATGTCCTCGCCTTCATCGGCGAGCTCTTCGGCGGTCGGGGCGACGGCGTTGATGACAAGGGTCGCGTCGATCTCGTTGCCGTCGGCATCGACGACCTGGAGCATCTTCGCGCGGACCAGCTTCTTGGCGTTCTTCTTCCACTCGTCCACCGACTTGCCCGTGACGCCGAGCAGGTGCTCGACGGCCAGGTCTTCGGCGGTGATTTTGGTCTTGGTGAGTTCCGGCATGGTTCGAGTTCCTGGTGTTTGGAGTGCGAAAAGCGCGGGACGACAAGCGTCTCGTTGGCTTCGCTCCATTCACCGGCTCGATCCCTTGCAGGATTCTCCGGCCCGATGGGGCTGGCCCGGGTGTCCGGCTCGCCTCTGGTAAAGGGGGTCCGGTTCGGCCGGGCATGGCCTGGGGTGGTTATTCAGATGTCCCGACATGGTGGGCGCGGTGCCCTGCTATGGTGTGTATACGCGAAAACCGCCCGAGGTCATCAGGCGGGGTTGTGATTTGCGGGTTGTTGCGGCTTCGTGCGGGTTGTTGCTGGGCGGCGACTTGGGTGACGCCAGAGGCAGGTGCGAGTTTCGCAGCGCGATTTTCACGATGGCTACAAGACCGGCAAGCTACGTGAAGTTGCTCACTTAACTGGCGGATCAGGAATCATTGTGCTATCCCACTCATGATTGCCAAGCAAGTGGTCGCGTGTTACACCGAAAGTTCGTTCAAACTTCTTGAGGTAGGCTGCGGTCAGTTGTGTAGTTCTTTTTTTTGTGAAGTTGTGCCCAATCATCGCGAATGGCTTGCGCCCGTCTAATACAAACTTCACAACGATATCTCCGCCCCTAGGAGAGCTTACGAAGCCGTGTGACGCAAAAAACCTGCGTGCCTGTCCCCATGTTACGCTTGGAAGGCTCATCCGTTAGCAATCTGCTGTATGAATCTCAGCGCTAAACTGAAGCTGATTGAATTCTTCGTCGCTTAGCAATTCTCCAAACTCAACGCCCTGAAGGTACTCGGGCCATTTCCCGTGTACCATCTTGTGAGCAATTTCATAGATCTCTTTTGGCAGTTCCTTGGACTGCTTCGCAAGTTCTACTACTTCAACTGGCGCTGAACAGAAAAGCTCAATCTCAGGATCTTCACGATGCATTGCACGCGCGTGTTCAATCATGCGGATCGTTTCCGCAAGCGCGTCAACTAGGCGATCTCCAACACCAACTTGGTCGGTGCTCAGACTGTGCCCAACATAAGCATCGTCATCATCTGACCAGTACAGAAAAATAGTATCGGTAAAACTGTTCATTGTTTCTTCCTGCATACCTTGTTTCTTTCGCAGTAAAGACGGCCTGACAAGCCCAGGGCGTACGCTTTAAGCGGCGGCCCATTAACCCGAAATATCGGTTACAGAGGACCTCCAAGCCAGCATAGATGACCCGCAGCGTCCCGTAAAAAGGCTGGATTGTGAAAGCAACAACACTCGGCGGTTCTCCTGAGGGGTCATGTTATACACAAAAATCGTCGCTTGGCAATCACTATTGTACGCGCGCAACTCAGAAAGTCCACAGCGGAACATCTCTGTAAGTCCCTTAAATGCAAGTGCTAACACGTAAATTAATAGCTCCCCGCAACATCAAGGCAGGTTGTGCGAGTTACGCAGGCACGACTTGGCGCAGGGTCCGGGGGACGGGGATGCTGCGGGCGTCAAGGTAAGACACCACGTCGGCGACCGGTACGCGGTGTTCTCGGCCTTCAAGGTAGGCGTGCTGGAACGGCTCACCTTTAGCCTTGATGCGGCGATAAGCCGTGTCGTCGCTGATGTCGAGCATCGCGCAGACTTCGCCAAGGCGCAGGACCAGGGGGGCGGGGTCGGTCATGTCAGTCAACCCGCCAGCAGAGTCGGCCAGTTAGGTATCGCCAGCGCCTGCCGCTACAAACGAGGTGGCTGCTTATCTTGATGCCGCAGGCTTCGCCACGATAAGCACAAGAATTTAACGCCCACGCAAGCCGCCAAATCTTCCATCTGTACCAAACCATAGCTGTCTCCTGTTATTGATATGTCACCGATCAAATTGCCCCACATACAACTCCCCGCGAGCCTTGGCCATCGCCAGTCGGGGCATCATCTTCAGCTCGACCGCCCGGCGAGCATCGCGGGCTTTCTGCTCGGCCATCGCCTTGGCCTTGCGGTCTCGACGCAGCGCCTTCAGTTGACGGCCCAGACCGGCGAGTTCCTTGACCAGCGATAGGTCCGGCTCGGCGACGGTGACCGTCTGGATGTTCTTTGGGTCATCATCAACCAGACGCGGTGTGAACCCAAACAGCGACTTGCAGATGACCGGGTTGATGCTCTTGCCCATCGCGGTAACGTAGGCGTCCTGATTCGCCTGCACCGGTGCGATTGACCACTCCAGCAGCTTCCAGCGGGTGTAGACGCGGACGCACCCGGGTCCAAACTCTTCGCGGTCTTTCTTGGTTGGATTGCGATGCTCAAGGCCAACAAACCCAACCGACACCCCCGCCGAACGGCCGGCCCTGGCCATGGCGGTGACAAACGAGCGTGCGTAGTCGGGCAGAAACGAGCCGGTGTCGCCTTCGACGCGCTCCATGAACCGGGCCTTGCCGGTAATCGCGTTGGCCGACTTCTGCATCTTGCCGACGGGCGCGGCGACGGGGCAGTTGTAGTCGTGGTTCCAGAACACCGCGCCGGAGGTGTCGAAATCGCTCGCGTCCATGCCGCCGGGCAGCAGGACCTCGCCGTCGCGGTCGAGCACCGACTTGGTGATGCGGGCGGTGAACAGCAGCGGGTCGGCGGTGTCGGCTTTGACCTCGGCGCTGATGGCCTTGAGCTGCGCATTGTTACCGTGCTTGGCGCGGAGATTTGCCAGCACCCCGTCGTGCCATGCCTTGGACCCGGGACGGAGCGGTCTAGAAGTAATCAATGTCGGTGTCTTGGTCTTCGTGCGGGTCATCGTCTGGCTCGCTTTCGTTGCGGTCGGCGATGTTCTGCCGACACAGTTGAATGGCGTGTTTTTGGATGCTCTCGAACAGTTCAATCACCTCGGGGTCGCCATCCGGCATGAACTCCCCCAACTGGTCAACCAGGTCCAGGAACGCCAGCAGTTCCACCACCGCCGGGGCCAGGCCGACTTTTATCTCGGCGATCAGTTTGTCCCGGCTCGGGTGTGGGCTGCCGTCTTCGTCGGTGGGTCCAGAATTTTTGGATGGCGTCACGGTCGTTTTTCTCCAAAGCTTTGGTCAGGTCGGCGTAGTCGTCGCCGAGCACGGGGATCAGATCACAACGGCAAGACGGGTGAACGGGGGGGCCATCCAACGCGCGGTAGTTGGCTTTCATTGTGCCGCCGCGCGTTCCGCGTATGTTCGCATCTTTCTCAACAAAATTGTCGCCCAGGCCAATTGATTTTTCTGCGTAGACAGCCGCGATCGCCTCGCAGAACTCACACGCTCCCGGGGCCAGCAGCCACTTCTTGCCCGCGACCACGCCCGAGTCCCGCCACGCGGCCTGCTGCCCCCGTTCGTAGGCCAGGGCCGACTCGGTCCGCGCGATCATCTCGGATCGGTGGTCGCTAAAACTGGCGAACTGCTCGCGGACACGGGCGGTCAGCTTGGCCGGAGATTCCCCCGCGGCGATGCCGTCGGCCAGCGAGTCACGCAGACGATTCACGGTCGTCTGGTTCAGGTCACCGGCCAGGTCAATGGCGCGTCGCCGGGCCTCGCGCTCGACCAGGGGGTTGGACACGTCAAACGATACCGTCAGACCCGCGGCATCACCGCCAGCATCGCCGGTCGCCTGGGCGGTCATGCCGATCTGTCCGGCACCGGACTCGGCACCGGCGGCGACCATGGGGGGCAAGCCGTCCTCTATGGCTTGTTGGATCGGGTCGGCCTTGATCGCGTCGAGCACGGCGGCGATGCGTGGGTCGTTGCGGGCCGCTTCTAGCTTCTCGGCGTCGGTAGCATCGGCTTTGACCTTGACCCGCTTGCCCTTGGTGGACTTGATCGCGGACAGGACCGCCCGCTCTTGCTCGCGGAAGGCGTCGGCCATCAGCCTGCCCATCCGCTGAATCGGTGTCTCCGGCTCTCCATCGCGGATGGTGTTATCGGCCTCGCCGGTGGCTTCGCCTGTCTCTGGGTCTGATTTGGCCTTGGTGTACCCCTTGAAACCGACGGGCATGTAAGCCGCGTCGGGGCCGTATTTCTTGACATCACCCTCTACGTCGCCTTCGGCGTGGTCGTAGGACTTGCAGTCGACGCAGGCTTCGCCATTTCCAGCCTTATCGTGGCGATCATCGGTGCTTTGTTTGGCAGGTGAATCAGCCGCCTTACCTCGATCGCAGTCGCCCCTTTCGGATGATTCTTTATCAATTCCTCCACCATCGCCGTCTCCCAGCCCAACGTGTTTGCTTCCATCACCGTCTCCTGTTCTGCTGCTGCGCAGCGTCATCGTGCTCGCGTCCCCGTTGGACGCGCTGAATACCACTGTGTGAAGGATCGCCTCCAGGCCGTCGAAGTCGTCGCGGCCTGCGTACTGCTCGCCCTTGCCCTTCTCGACGTAGGCCAGCGTCATGTGCGGGATGTAGGGGCGGTCGGGCTCGTCGTTGTCGAACTCGCCCAGGGCGGCGTGCAGGGCGACGAGCTGGTCGGACTCGACGGCCACGTACACCACGTCGTGCTCATCGGCCTCGAAAATCGCGGTCTTGCCGAGGCGGACACGGACCGGCTGGGCCATGCGCAGCGGGACAGCGACCAACTCGAAGGCGTCGGTCTTCAGCCCCCACTTGATGGTGACGTGGTGCTCGTGCTCGAGCCCGTCGCCGGTCAGCTCGTCGTGTTCGATACTGTTCTGGAAGCCGTAGGCCAGGTCGGACGCATCGCCGTTGACGGTGAGCATGACGCAACTGGCCTTGTGCAGCTCGCGCATCCGCTTGGTCAGGTTCATGGCCTTGGTTTGGGGGCCCGCTACAAACTCTTGCTGGGGTTGACCAATATGGACAGCTCGTAACTTCCGTCTGGCTCCATCCTCGTGTACCCCGCCTCGTCTTCCGGATTGGGCGCAGGTCTCAGGTTGTTTGTCCTGGTGACCAGACAAAACACCCCCGAATCGATCTCGTGCGCGATCGCTCTCAGATAACTCGACAGCCTTTCTCTGTCCTCGGAACTGATCCTCTGGTCGGTTGTCACGCTTAACGTCTGCTTGTCCACGGTATGCCTCACTTTCAACAAGATTATATCGCATCAACGCCCACGGCTTGCCGAGCACACCGCCGTCTTCGGCCCGCTCATCAAACACGACGAGCCAACCGTCCTCGGCAAGGAATCCGATCCACTCGCCATCGTCCGGCTCCATCCAGCCGAGCCACGGCAGGGCGTCGTCGGTGTCGTCGTAGGTGTCGGTCAACGCAGCGGTCAGTGCGGGGTGGTTTTCACGTGGAACGCTCGCCGCCTTGGTCCGCGTCATCGGGTAGGCCAGCGACTTGGCGATGGCTAGCGACTTAGCCTTGGCTGCGTCTTCGACCGTTTGTGGCGTGAATGACTCGGCCTCCTCAATCATGATTCTCGCGGTTTCGCGCGGTACGCCCACAGCGGACAATAATTCAATCGCCGCTCCCCTTGGGATTTTGTTGTCGGCAACGTCCGAAACAATGCCTTGCGCCGCTTGAATCTGTGCGCCGTTGAGTGACACCGCGGGCTTTGCCGCCTCCGGTTCAGACGGTGTGGTTTCTGAGGCTGCGGGTAAGGCTGGTGAACCGCCGGGGCTGACAATCGACCCAAACGGCTGAGCCATCGCCTCGGCCTGGGCTCGAGCCTGCTCGTCCAGCGCCTCGATCGACACGCCGTTGATGCGGGGAACGTCGCCGCCATCGACAGGGGGCAGGCCACGCTCGGCCCGCTCTTCGTTGATGGTCGTCACGCCGGTTACGACATAGACCTGCGTGTCGTTCCGTTCGCTCTCCGCATTGGCCGGGACCGGGTCGTCATACGCCAGCACCACGTCATCCAGCAGCGCCCCGTCGCCGAACAGGGCGAGATACCCCCCCTGGTTCAGTGACTCCTCGTCCTGCCTCAGCATGGGCAGGATCGTGTCTTTCATCCAGCCGTAGTCAGCGGTCTCGGCGTTGGCTTTCGGCTCATATGCCGCCTGCAGCTTCTGGATGGGGTATCCAAAGATTCCCGCGAGTTCCTCAAGAATCTGGCGGAACTCGCCCACGTCTTTCGGCGGAAACTGAAGCGTCTGGACCCGGGCCTTGCCCGTAGTGACCAGCGCCTTGCCGACACGCCGCACGCCACGGTGCATCGCACTGATCCGGCTCTCGGTGCGCTGGGCTTCCTCGGACCCCGCGCCCTCGATCGACAGCACGTAGTCTGGCCGGGCCATGTTGTCGAACAGGGCCTTGTCGCTGATCCGCTTGGAGTAGGACAGGCCGATCGTGGACCACGCAGCCTCCATCGGGCCGTAGCCGTAGTGAAGGTCACGCACGCCGCGGTTGATGGCTGAGTGCAGCACCTCATCGGGCGCGAACTCGTGCTCGCGCGTGTATCCATCCCCGAACACGTAGCCCTTGATGACCTCTTCGCTGCCGGGGTCGGCGGGCACGATCCGTGTCCAGTGTGGCGGCATCGGCCAGAGCTCGGTTGGCCGCATCAAAGACGATGACATGACCGGGTGCAGGTAGTTCTGCCCGGTGAGCTGGTTCGACGTGTGACGGAAGGTCGCCAGGTCGAAGCCGTTGAACATCGGGTTCACGGTTCGAAGCAACGTCAGCGCCGGGTGGTCGGCGACCTCTTCAAACTCGTCGCCGAACTCGGCCAGCTTGTTACGCACAAACGCGCTGGGCTGGTGGTCGTAGAACTCGCCGCGCAGGTATTTCATCCGCTTGACGCTGACGCGCCGGGATTCAAACGCCGGGGCACCCAGCCCCGCGGCCTTGAGTTGCAGCTTCGACCGCTTGCGGACGTACAACCGCAGCGGGACCGCGGCCGCGGCGTTGGCGTTGCCCATCACGCAGCGATAGACCCAGCCGCTGAAGTGATCAACGGCCCGTCGGTAGTCGAACGGCCACGGCTTGGCACCGTAATGGCCCATGCCGTCAGTCGGCACGATGACCGACTCGGTGTACCGCTCGGGGTTGGTGACGGCCTTCTGGCCGTGGTAGGGGGTCTTGCTCACCATCGTTCGCCCTCAAAGTCATCTTCATCGTCATCGAAGATGTCGTACACCTTCTGCGGCTGTTCTTCTTCGAGCATCGACCCGCCGATGTAGACCTGCTCCTTGCCCAGGCCGTCCAACCAAGCCACTAGATACCGCATGCCATCACAGGCGTGGTCATCGGCCTTGACGGGGGCCTCCTTATTCGGCCGGCCATCGACGCCCGGGGGGTAGGTGTAGCCGGGGATCTCCTCGGCTAGGCACGTCGGCTTACCCGCCTCGGTCAGCAGCGTGTCACGCTCGACTAGGCCGTCGCGCATGATGAACAGCCGGGCCTTGCCGTCGTCCTCGACCCGCAGTCGGGACTGAACCGCCTCGACGCCGGGGCTGACCGCCTTGTGTGCCGCGATGGTCTTGATGCCGTGGCGTTCAAGGGTCGCTCGGTCCTCGGCGTCGTGGTCGGCGATGGTGACCTCGTAGGTTTCGTCACCGGATACGTCGTGGATGATCTTGGCCCAGTCCTCGACCAGCCTCCGCGTGCCGTAGACCTCGCGGTACTGGTAGGCCCGGCCGTCGCCGTCGATGGCATACCACTGGCACGAGAACGGATTTGTGTACCCAAAGTCAATGACGCGGGCACGTCGCCAGTCGTCGGGGATGTCGAATCGATCGATCAGGTGAATGGCCGGGTCGTAGTTGTCGTAGACCACGCCCTCGGCCGCAGCCCACTTTCCGTCACGCAGACGCAGGCCGCGCACGCCGGAGAGCCTGGCAAGCTTCCCCAGCACATAGGATTGGCCCATATCGGTCGGGGTTCCATCGCGGTCGTAGAAGTACGGGTTGTCGGCGTGCCGCGAGATCAGGCGGCGCATTGTTCCGGCATCGGCGCGCTTGTTCAGCCAATGCGTCGGTGTGTCGGGGTTGCAGTCTGCAATAGCCTGCTGCAGGTCCATCTTGCCGTTCCTCAGCCGACCGACGCACATTTCCCAGTCGTTCAGGCTGATCTCGGTCGCTTCGTTGACGAAGATGATGTCGTACTCGGTGGACTTGATCCGCTCGGGGTCGTCTAGGCCCGCGACGACGATCTCGCTGCCGTTGCGGTACTTGTAGCTGCTTCGGTGGCTCCGTCTTGCCCCGGTCAGTGACTCGTGACCCGCCGCCCAGACGTGGTCCTCCAGCGTGACCAGAACCGACTGGCTCATCGACGCGCGGGACTTGCGGGCGATCAGGACACGAATGCCGGGGTGCTGGTCGCAGAGGTAGTCGATGCGCTCAAGGATGCCCCGGCTCTTGCCCGTGCCCGCCGGGCCCTCGACAAGCACTTCCTCGTCTTCACAGCGAAACAACCGCGCGATCGCCCCGCGGGCTTCGAAGCGTTGGCAGGTGTCGGGCTGTTCAAGCGTCGTGGTCATCGTCTTGGTCTTCGACTTCGTCTTGGTCTGGCTGCTCGCCGATAATGCTGCCCGTCGCGGCATCTACGATCTCAATCCGCTTCTGAATCTGCTCGCCGCCACTGGTTACGTCGATGCGCTGAGGCGTGTCCAGGCCGAGTAGCTTGCGGCGGGACTCGCCGATTTTTACCAAACGGTCTACGCACTTCAAGACCAGCTCGTGATCTTTGTTTTGCCTCGCCGCGGCCATCGCCTGGTTGACCTTCAGCAGGGCCGCATCGAGTCGCTCCAGTTCCATTTGCCGCATCTCCATCACCAGGTGCAGGCCATGGCTTTTAAGTTCGGCCATGACCGCGGCAACGTCCTTGTAGGAGGTCGAAAGGGACACGCCAAGCTGCTCGGCAATCTTGGTGTAGGGCAGGCCGGACTTGCGTAGCTCGACGGCCTTGTTGCGCCGCTCGGCAATCCGTTCTTTTTCGCCGCGATGGGTACGCTCGCGATCCATAGGTCTCCGTGTTAGTTTTCTACTGAACGCGGGGGCCATTGGCGCGCGCCGCGTAAAGGCCAAGGCTTGGTGATATAGATCCCGCAAGATTGAAGCGGACCCGGCATGGCGGAAACGAGAAGCTGCCGCCGTAGGCCGCGCCGGTCGTGCCCCCGGATACGACCAAGGTGTTCCCAGTCACAATGTCGGTTGCCGTGCCCCAGGTGGTTCCGCCGTCAAAAGACGCTTGCAGCGTCGCTACCGGCGAGCCCGTGCCGTGGTTGCCCTGCACGCCAACGAGTAGTTCGCCACCGTGGTGGACAAATTCCGCCGTGTTCCCGTTAGATGTCAGCGTTTCTTCGAATGCTGTGTCGAGAATTGCCATCTTCATGCTCCCATGCAAGATCGAATTGAAGATTGAATCGCCGCCCCGATCGCGGGCCGGATTGCACTGCCGCCACCCACCGCAGCCTCCGCCAGCATCGCCGCTTTGAGCTCGGCGATCTGCGTGCCGGTGTAGTCTCCGTCCGGGTCGCCGCTGAGCGCCGAGTCGTACAGACGGATGCGGGCGATGTCGCCAGTGAAAAACTGGTCGATCGACCCGGCCGACACATCAGCACCGATAGCCCCGGTTGCCATCACGGTGTTGGAGACGTTGACCACGCCTGAGTCCGAAACCTCGACTTGGTTGTCAACGCGACACAGCAGGCCCGATCGTGTGCTGCCGGACTGCCTGATGATGGCAAGGTAAGCCACGCCGTAGCTGATTTGCGAGCTGGAGGCGATCGTCGCCGAGTCTGTGCTGGACGAATTGTCGCGCCGAGTGGTTTGCAGGCTGGGAGCACCGGTCACGCGCAAGACCTCGTCGCGGCCTGCACCAGCGCTGCCAAGACCGAGCAACGTCTTTGCGCCAGACGCCGAGCCGGGTCGGAACAACACCGCCGCCGTGAAGTCGGGGTCGTCACCGCTGAACATCGCCGCGGTGTCGTCCCACGACAGGTACTGCGAAGACGCGCCCGATAGCTGGACCACGCCGTAGCCCAGGATCTTGTCGTCGTCGGCGTCGCTGTACGTCGGTCGGTTGGCGTCCGTCCCCTGCGTGGCGCTGCCCCACGTAGTGACCTTGCTGCCCGAGAGAGACAGGCCGCTGGCCGTGCTGAGATCGAAGGTGGGGGGGGGTAAAGCCATTTAGGGGTGCCACCTCCACGCATAGCCGGTCGGCTTGGTTTCCAACCACCAGGCGGTCCAGTCTTCCCCCTCTTTTTTGCTGTTGAGCATGTAGCGCGGCAAGCTGCCCTCGCCGGGCACGCCGTCGAGGTCAATCAGCTTTTCCGCGTTGTCCAGCAGGCCCGAGAACTTCCCGGCGGCTA
>JBCDKD010000057.1:0-30314 GCA_039024275.1 Planctomycetota bacterium
GCTTTCATGCAGACAGTGTAGCAGGGCTGAATTGTGGCAGGCTGGAACCCACAGGAGCAAGCGATGCAACGAATCATGACAATGCGCGACTGCTTTTTTGCAACAGCCGGCGTCCGACGGACGCCTGGCGAGGTGACAACCGGCGTGTTCTCGCGCCAGGCGTCCGTCGGACGCCGGCTGTTGCCGCTGCTTGCTTGTTTAACCCTTGTGATTACGGGGTGTGGCGAGGCAGAAAGCACCGCGACACAAAATGAAAGTAAAACCATCGCGCAATCACGGGAGATCAACAAGCAGATACGTGGGGGTTCCGAACCGATAGAGCGCACAATCCCCGTCGCGGATGCCGCTGCACTTACCGCACTGCGTGAGCAGGCGGCCGAGGAAGGCAAGGTCCTGGTCATCGATTGCTGGGCGACCTGGTGCGGCTCGTGCGTGGCGATGTTCCCGCACCTGCACAAGGCGATGAAAGAGCGCGGCGATGGCGTGATGCTCGTCTCGCTGACCTTCGACGAGGACGAAGAGCTGACCAGGAAGGCGGGCGAGTTTCTGACCAAGCAGGATGCTTGGGACGGCGCGCTGCAGGCCGCCGAGGGCGATGCACGCGATGAAGTACCCAAAGCACTCAGCGACACATGGGACGGCGGCGCGCTGCCCGCGGTGTTCGTCTACAAGCCCGACGGCACCACCGCGTACGAGATGCTCGAGACGCGCGGCGAGGTGAAGGACTGGGTCGACGGGATCGCGGCGGCGGTGGATGAAGCCTTGAGCGAGTAAACTAATTCTTCCAGTGGGGCGGACATTCCTGTCTGCCGTCGGCCGAAGGCCGAATCAAACACTGGTTCCGGCTTCGCCGGATGGCAGACAGGAATGTCCGCCCCGCTGTCTGCTTGTTTTAGGTTGCTGACGCCTTATGAAGACGATGAAGACATCCTGGACGAGCAAGTGCTACGACGTCTGGGCGTACTTCTACGACAAGACCTTCGGCGCGCTCGTCCACAAACGCCACCTCGCCGCGATGGACCACTTGCGTACCAAGCCGGGCGATGTCATCCTCGACCTCGGCGTCGGGACGGGCATGACCCTGCCCGAGTACCCAGGCAACATCACCGTCATCGGCGCGGACCTCTCGACCGGCATGCTCGCCAAGGCCATGCAGAAGAAGCAGGAGCACCGGCTCGACCACGTCACGCTGATCCAGGCCAACGCGATGTTCCCCCCGCTGGCGGAGCAGGCCTTTGACCACATCATGATCGCGCACACGATCAGCGTGGTGCACGAGCCAAACAAGCTGCTGCTCTGGGCCCAGCGGCTGGTCAAGCCCGGCGGGACGATCGTCTTGCTCAACCACTTCCACGCGCACAACCGCGTTGTTGCGTTCTTCGAGACGCTGCTGAACCCTGTCTTCATGAAGATCGGCTGGAAGAGCGACCTCTCGCTGGAAGACTGCCTGGCGGGCACCGGCCTGAAGGTGCACTACCTCTTCAAGACCAGCTGGCTGGATCTCTGGCAGATCGCGGTGTTGAGCCCCGAGCCTGCAGGGCAAGGCGGCGTGCCGTCCAAGGCCGGTACCGAGCAACCCGCGCTGCACCTTGCCGGGGATTGATCCTCGTGGCGTAGCGGGTGACGCGGAGCGTCCCGCTCGGTGATCTTTGACAGGATCCACGTCTGAAACCGTTCGCACGGGACGCTCCGCGCCGCCCGCTGCACCGTGCTTCATCCCGGTTTGCTGTGTCGATGGCCTGTCATCGCGGGTTGGTTTATCATCCACGCATGAGGCGTTGGCTTACAGTGATCGGGGTGGTGGTCGCGGCGGTGTTCACGGGTCCAGCTCGGGCTCAGTCGGCCGAGCCCGTGCTGGACTCGGACGTAAGCCTGCGTGCCGATCGAGCGACGGTTGTTCAGACCGCCGAAGCCAAGCTTGTGCTGCTGGAGGGCGATGTGCGCGTGAGCGTCGGCGGCTACGGCTTCCGCGATCAGCAGGCGATCGTCCGCATCAAGCGTCGCCCGGGGTTGGGCGAACAGACCCGCGACCTCGCTTTCGTCTTCGCCGACCCCGAGTCCATCGGCGGCGGCGGGGTCCAGGCGGACGCAAAGAACCTGCTCGTCACCGTCGCCTCGCGCGGCAGGGTCCAGCTCACCGCAGAGCTGCTGCAGGCGGAGGCGCTGCCACAAGGCGACCTGACTACAACCGGCCTGCAGCGTCTGACCGAGTACGACGCCCGCCTCGCGAGGCCCAGGCAGCCCGTCCCCGGAGACGCGGGCCTGACGCCCGAGCAGCTGCGACTCCGTGAGCAGCGTCGGGCGGAGATCGAGGCACAACGCCGAACGATCAAGATCCCAGAACCAGGCGAGGTGCTCACCGACGACGAACTCGTCGACCGGCCGGTCCTCCCCGCCCGCGGCACGATCCGCTACGGCTCGGTCGACCGGATCGTTTACCAGCGCGGCGAGGACGAGGACGCGGTCATCCTGATCGGTGGCGTCCGAGTCCTGTACGAGGATGACGACGAGGGCCGGGACGTCCTGCTCACCGCCGAGCGCATCGTCATCTTCCTGGACAAAGACGATGCGCCCGACACGACGCCGGCCGCACAGATCGACGCGGGCAACGTCCGCGGGGTCTACCTCGAAGAGGGCGCGGTCGTCAGCGATGGCACGGTCACCGTCCGCGCGCCGCGCGCGTTCTACGACCTGCAGAGCAACCGGGCGGTCCTGCTCGACGCGGTGGTGTACAGCTACGACACACGGGTCAACGTGCCGCTGTACATGCGGGCGGACGTGATCCGGCAGACCTCGGCCGACAGCTTCCAGGCAGAAGAGGCCGTCTTCACGACGAGCGAGTTCGCCAAGCCGCACCTGTCGATCGGCGCGAGCAAGATCACGCTGCAGCAATTCAGGAACGACGACGACACGGTTGAAAACTGGGTCAGCGCGGAGGATGTGACGGTCAACATCGGGGACACGCCGGTCTTCTACTGGCCCAAGACCACGGTCCAGGCCGGGGCGATCCCGCTCCGCCGGGTCGAGGTCGGCTACGAGAGTGAGAACGGCGGCGAGGTCCAGACCAAGTGGGACATCTTCGCGCTCACCAACACGCAGGCCCCCGAGGGCGTCCAGTGGCTGGCGAACATCGACTTCCGCGGCGAGCACGGCCTCGCGCTCGGCACCGAGCTCGACTACCAGCGCGACGGCGTGCGTGGCGACACCCGCGCCTACTTCCTGCCCAGCGACTCGGGCAACGACGAGATCGCCCGAAGACAGAGCGTCGGCTTCGACAACGAGTCCCGCGGCTTCTTCCGCGCCCGACACCGGCAGGAACTGCCCGCGAACTGGGAGCTCTGGCTCGAGGCGAACTCGGTCTCCGACCCGACCTTCCTCGAAGAGTTCTTCCCCAACGAGGCCTACGCGGAGAAGGAGTACGAGACCAGCGCGTACTTCAAGAAGGCGCAGGACGACTGGGCCCTGACCGCGCTGATCAAGGGCGAGGTCAACAACTTCACCCCGCAGTACGCCCCCCTGCTCACGCCGGGCTACACCGTCAACAAGCTGCCCGAGTTCGAGTACCGGCTGATCACGAGTATCTTGGACGACCGCGCGACGTTCTTCCACGAGTCGCGCGTCGGGCGCATGCGGGCGGTCTTCGGCGACGACAGCCCCGCCGACCGAGGTTTCAACGCGGCGCAGTCCGCCGCGGCGTTCGGCATCGCACCGGGGACGAGTTTTGACCAGGCCGCGCTCGCGGCCGGCTTCCCCCGATCGATCGTGACACGGCTGGACACCCGCAACGAGATCAGCGCCCCGTTCCGCTCCGGCGTCTTCGACTTCACGCCCTTCCTCGTCGGCCGGCTCACCGCGTACGACGACGACTTCAGCGCGTTCAACGGCGGCAACAACGACCAGTTCCGCTTCTGGGGCGGCGGCGGGATCAAGGTCTCCACCGCGATCACGAAGACCAACAACACCTTCGAGTCGCGGCTTCTCGACGCCAAAGGCCTGCGCCACATCATCGAGCCCGGCATCACACTCGCTTTTTACGACAACACGCTCAACGCGACCGACCTGCCCATCTACGACCCCGAGGTCGAGCGGCTGACCGAGGGTGGCGTCGCCCGCATCGGCGCGCTGCAGACCTGGCAGACCAAGCGCGGCGGGCCTGGGCGCGAACGCTCCGTCGACTGGATCACCCTACGCACCGATCTCATCCTCGCCACCGAGGACGCGCCCAACCCCGCCTCGCTCGGCCGGTACTACGACTACCGCCCGGAGTACACGCTTGGCGACGACCACTTCTACACCGAGCTCATGTGGGCCGTCACCGAGGCCACCGCGATCACCGGCGATCTGACCCACAACTTCGACGAGGGCAGCGTCGTGCAGTGGCGCCTCGCCGTCGAGAACCAGCACACCGACCGGCTGAGCAGCTTCATCGCCTACCGCGAGATCGACGTGCTCGACGCAAGGCTGCTCAGCTACGGCGCTGATTTGCAGCTGACTAAGAAGTACCGGGCCGGCGTGTTCCAGGTCCTCGACTTCGGCGAGGGCAACTCCCGCACGATCAACTTCACCATCGACCGCCGGCTCCCCCGCGCGAGCCTGGGCCTGGTCATCGGCTACGACGACATCGACGGCGAGGCCTCGGTCAGCGTCGTGCTCACCCCCGAGGGCATCAACCGACGCCTCAACGAGGGGTTCTTCAGCGGGCGGTAATGTGATCGAAATAAGCACCGTCTTTCGTACCTGATCTTGACCAGGAATAAGCGATGAGACGATTGAATGCCGTGTTGTGGACCGCTGTATTCGGTGTCATGTTCTCACTGTCTTCACCTGGCTGTGGCGAGAAAAAACTAGAGCAAGCCAATGTGCCACCGCCTGAGCAAGAAGCTCTTTCGAATGAGCAACCGATGACATTCACGGATCACGTGCCCTATCCCAATGAGCGCGTGCCGTTTAAGATGGTGCGTGTCCCCGGGTCGGCAGACGGCTCGATCAAGCCGTTCTTCATCGGACAGACCGAGGTCACGTGGGCGATGTTCCGGGGCTGGTCCTATGGCATCGACTTGCAATCAACTTCGGAAGTGAAGCACGAGCTTGATCAAGGGCTGCGTCCATCGGAGCTCTATGCCGACCGGCCTAATGCGCAGATGGGCTTCGGCAAGCGGCCCGCGATCGGGATGACCCGCGAGAACGCGGAGGTGTTCTGCAGCTGGCTGAGCAAGAAGACCGGTCGCACCTACCGCCTGCCGACCGACGCGGAGTGGTCGCACGTCCTTCGGCTCAGTGGCGGCATACCCGACCAAGAAGAGCAGCTGCTCGATCAAGCCGTGCTGTTTGAGAACGCGATGCTGGATCAGCTAGGGAACTCACTCACCTTCGACGTCGCGAGCAAAGCGCCCAACCGCCTGGGCCTGCACGACCTGCTAGGCAACGCGGCAGAATGGGTCCAATCCGAGGGCGGCGCGTCCTGGGTCCGCGGCGGACACTTTCAGCTCGAAACAGATCAACTCTCTGCGGACTGGCGCGCCACCGAGGACCGCGAGGTCTGGAACGCCAGCTCCCCGAAGCTGCCCAGCGACACGTGGTGGTATGTCGATCACTACTACCAGGGCTTCCGGCTGGTGTGTGAGGAGGCGTCAGAAAACGAGGAGGCCCCGGCCTCACCCAATGTGTTCCATGTAGGCCCAACGCCAGACGGTCTGCCCGAATCGTTTACCGATCACGTGACAACGTATGAAAACAAGGAGGTTCCTTTTGAGATGGTCTTGATTCCAGGGGATGAGGCAAACAACATCAAGCCCTTTTATGTGGCGAAGACGGAAGTAACGTGGGAGATGTTTTTGTACTGGGCTTATGCTGGCGACGTCGAAGACATAAACGACATTAACGAACTCCAAAAGTTAGGCCTGCGTCCTTCCGGTCTCGCGCACGGCCATCCGCAAACCGACCTCCAGATGGTCACCAACCCGAAGTGGCCCGCGACAGGGATGTCCTGGCGGGTCGCGCAGGCCTACTGCCGATGGGTCAGCGAGCAGACTGGCCGAACGTATCGGCTTCCCACCGACAACGAGTGGATGCACCTCTTGGAAAAGTCGGGCGGTATCCCCAACGATCATTTAATTCTGAAAGACCGCGCGTTGCTGCTCGATAACAACACCTATATGGATGAGCCACCGTTCCTTTTTATGCCCCGGGCAGTCGCGCGGGGCGAGCCCGATGCGCTTGGCCTTTATGACCTGCTCGGCAATGCGGCCGAGTGGGTCCAGCCGATGGGTGGCAAGCGTTGGGTCCGTGGTGGGCACTTCATGACCAAAGCCAAAGAAATGTCACGGGACTGGCTCGCGTTCGAAGACCAGAAGGTCTGGAACGCGAGCTATCCGCAGTTGCCCGTGAGTGACTCCTGGTACGTCGATCAATACTTCCAGGGGATCCGCCTCGTCTGCTCGATCGATGTTGGCCGACCCGAGCCTCCAAAGCACGACAAATACGACGCGTCGCGTTACCCCGATTCGTTCACCGATAAGGTGCTTGGCTATCAGGAGAAACAGGTGCCGTTTGAGATGGTCCTGATCGCGGGGGATGAGGCGAAAGGCATCGATCCGTTCTACATTGGGAAGACCGAAGTCTCGCGCGAGATGTTTCTGCGGTGGGCGTATGGCGGTGATCTACAAGATGGTGACTTCAACGAGTACCACAAGCTGATTGAAAAGGACCTGCGACCCTCACCGATCTACAGCGAGCACACCGCGCTGCACGTCGCACGGATGGAGGAAGACTGGCTGGCGTATCCCGCGCTGGGTATGTCTTGGCGTACCGCACAGGCCTACTGCATTTGGCTCAGTGAACAGACCGGCAAGACGTATCGGCTGCCGACGGATGACGAGTGGATGCACGTGCTTGAGCTCAGCGGAGGCGTGCCGAGCGACCCGAAACAACTGCTTGACCAAGCGGTTCTCGAAGACAACGCGGCGTACGACATCTTTGGGTTTCACCTGCCACGGAAATCGGACGAAGGTGTTCCGAACAGGCTCGGGCTGCTCAATCTCCTGGGCAACGCGACCGAGTGGGTCGAGCCCACCAAAGAAGAGCGCTGGGTGCGCGGCGGGCACTTCGCACTCAAAGCGGAAGAATTGACTGACGACTGGCGTGCGACAGAGGATCAAGCCGTCTGGAACGAACACTACCCAGGTATCCCACCAAGCCGACACTGGTACCTCGACTTCTACTTCACCGGCCTGCGGCTGGTCTGTGAGGTAGAGTCCGTCGAGCCGGAGTGATCTATCAGGGAGGGTGAGGCTTCCGCCAAGTCGGGGTCTTGTCAGAGCACGAAGCAGCGCTCCACAGAAAACCGCGGAACACGAGTACCTTGGAGCATTTTGTGGAGATTTTTCTAGCCCCGCATGTGAATGCGGGGTCCGGCGTGTCGTGATTGAATCGGGCACAGGGTTCATCCGGCGCGATGAAGCATCATCATGCATGCTGCCAGCCGGCGGGCTACGGACGCCGGGCGCGAGTACAGGCCGGCTGTGACGACAGGCAACGCTTCACGCGCGCAGAGCCCGTAGGTCCCCGGCTATTTGACCATTCGATTTGCTTACTTTTCTGCCGCGTCGTTCTGCTCCTCCGGCCTCAGCAACTGCTCCCACGCGCTACGCGTGTCACGCAGCACCTTGTAGTTCACCTTCGGCTCGGCGAGGGTGCCTTTGATGCGGATGCCGATGAGTTCGTTGCGGAAGATCTTGATCAACTCGCTGAAGGGGATCGCCTCGGTCGTGCCGGTGATCTCGGTCTGGAGGCGGAGGTCCAGCTCGGCGTCGGGGTAGGTCACGACGCCAGCGCCCTTGATGCGTAGGCCCTGCTGGAACACGGGGTAGTCGGCGATCTTGACCTCCTTGCCACGCGTCTCCATCCACATCTCGTTGAAGACGATCTGGTTGCCGGCGATATCAAACTCGGCGGCACCCTGGTCGAAGCCGCGGCGGTCGGGCAGGTTCAGGTTCATCGCCTGCACGAGGAACAGGCCGACGGGGTTGTCCGCGAGGAACTCTGCATCGCGGAACTGCATGCTGCCCCGGCCGTAGCGATCGCCGTCCTTGGCGTAGTCGGTGTCGAGCAGGAGCGACGCGCTGAGCAGGCCTGACACGAGGTCGCGTTTGATCAGCGCGGGGTTGTCCTGGTCGCGCCAGGGCGTGGTGGGGTCGAGCATGGGGGCGAGTTCGGCGTCGTGGATCGAGGCGCTCAGCCGGGTGCCACCGCCTTCGGTGAAGAGGTCGGTCGAGGCCTCGATAACAAGCGTGCCGCCGTAGACCGACGCGGTGCCCCGGCCGGTACGGAGGACAAGCGGGTCGTTCGTGTTGTCGGCGGTGACGCGGAACTTCTTGATCTCGCGTTCGTTGGCGAGGAAGCGATCGGCCTTGAGCTCGTAGGTCATCTTGGGCAGCGTGTTGCCGGGCCTGTCGTCGACATCGACGTACAGCGCGCCCTTGAACTCGGTGACGGGCAGCCCACCGAGGACGAACGTCCCCTCGGGCAGGTCGAAGCTCCCGACAAACCGCGTGGCCTGCTGCACGCCGCCGGTGTTGGTCATGACGAGCTCGCCGTCGCTTAGCTTGAGCGTGCCCTGGTACTGGATATTATCGATGACGTCCCCCGCCGCGTCGGGCAGGAGCAGGCGCGCGGTCTGCCCGATCGCGCTGGAGCGGCCGGAGAAGTTCAGCCCGATGCGCGGCTCGGACTCGAAGCCGATCTCGCCGCTGGCTTTGAGCCGGCCGGCCGCGCCGTTGGGGTCTGCGAACGAGCCGGCGAGGTCGTTGAGCTGCATGAGGTCGGGGTAGACCGTCACGCTGCCTGCCATATCGGTGTAGCTCATGCGCCCGCCGAGCAGGTTGAGCGCGAGCCGGTAGGGCTTGACGTTGGCATCGAACCCGTCGGGTGTGTCGCCGGGCTTGGGCTGCCAGTTGATGACCGCGTCGACCACGCCCGCCGGCTCGTACCGACCGAACAGCTCAACCAACTGGCCGCGCAGCTCGCTCTCGGGCGGCAGCACATCCATCAGCTCTTCGGCGAGCTCGACATCGACCAACTTGAACGACAGGTCCGCTGTCGTGCTGCCATCGTCGGCCGACCAATCGACCATGCCCGTAACATCGAAGATGCTGTCGCCCCGGTCGCCGCTGAGCTTGAGGCCCTTGAGGTCGTTCGCGCTGAGGTCGAAGCCACCCTTGAGGTTGTCGATGGTGACACGGCCGCCGTACGGGGTCGCGCTGCCGCCGATCAACTTGGCGTTGAGTTTGAGATCGGGCTCGGGCATGCCGTCGCGTTGGAAGATTTCGCCTTCGAGCTGGATCAGCCCGGTGATCTTGAGGTCGGTGAGCAGCTTCTCTGCCTCGTCGCCGAGCGCGCTAAGCAGCAGCGGATCGACGGGCAGCTGCGCCTCTTCGACCGCGATCAGCGGGTAGTAGCTGCCGTCGTCGGCCCGGTTCGCTTCGCCACGGATCGACAGCCCCCCGCCGGTGGGCGAGCTGAGGTCGAGCTGCGGGATCTTGACGAAGTCCCCGCCGATGATGATCCGGCCCGAGTCGACGGTGACGGGGTAGGCGAAGTCGGTCATCAGGAGGCTGAGGCCCCTGGGATCGACCGTGGCGGTAACGGAATAGTCGGCGTCTTCGCCTTCGGGGCGGTGGACCTTGACACCGACCGCGACCCGCCCGCCGAGGTCGAACCGCGGGGCGCTGGTCTGGTCGAGCCCGCTGGGCGCGATGAGCTTGCGTTGGATCAGCTCGTCGTAGGCGTCGGCATCCATAAACCGGGCAAGGTTGTTGCGGGCGTTGGGCTCGAGCGCGAGGCGGAGGTCGCGGTCGATCGGCAGGCCGGTGATCGCGATGTCGAGGTCGACCTGCGCGGTGTCGCTGGCCGGGGCGGCGAAGCCGGTAAGCTCAAGCCCGGCACCGTTGATCGATTTCGCGGTGATCGGGCCGGCGGCCCCGATGGTGACGCGGTCCTGCTTGATACGGACCTTGCCGGCAACGTCCTGCAGCGGCAGCGGGAACATCGCGTGGGTCATCTTGCCGTCGAGGATGTCCAGGTCGACCACCCAGTCGTCGGGTGTGTCCCCGCCGGGCGAGCTGAAGCCGGCAGACAGCTGGAACGTCCCGCTCGGTCGGAAGCGCCGGTAGCCCTCGCCGGTGAGCGGGTTGTAGGCGAGGACGTACTGGTAGTTTTCCTTGAGCGTGAAGGGCTTGGTCTCGATATTGATCGCGAAGGGGTCGTCTTCGTCGAGCCCGCCGCTGCCGTCGATGGTGTAGGTGATCTCGCTGAGCCCGAGGGTGCTCTGGTCGATCGCCCCGCCGCCCGACAGCGTGAAAACCTGCCCGCGGCCGGTCTGCATGATCGACGCCCCGCCGCTGAGCCTGGTCAGCCGGCCACGGATCAGCTGCAACAGCAGCGCGGTCTCGAACTGGTCTGGGTTATCGATATCCAGCACATCCATGTTGAGCTCGACATCGACGAAGCGCATACTGACTTCGTGCAGGTCGAGGTTGCCCAGGCCGTCCGGCTCGAGCGACAGCGACAGCTCCGGCACCGAGCCACGCGGCGCGAGCCGGGACCACCACTGCCGGAAGGCGCTGGGGACGAAATAGCGCTGCTCGTCCTTGAAGCGGAAGTGGTCGGCATTGACGTAGATGGACGGCTCGTTGAGGTCGAACGCGCCGGTGAAGTTGATGTTCTCCGTGCCGGCAGGCGCGTCGGTCTCGCTTATGGTGAAGCGGTACTTCTTGGGCTGGTCGCCATCGGGGACGAGCTCGCCCTCGACGCCCATCCGCCCGAGGGTGATGAGCTCGTTAGGCCGTAACTGGTCAAAGCGGATCGTGCCGTCGGTGAGGGTGACCTGGGGGATAGGCGCGTCGCTGTCGCCGTCTGCGGGTGCTTTTAATAGTTCGTAGTTGAACAGGCCCGAGTCGAGCTGTTCGATGAGGTGCAGGGTGGGCTTGATGATGGTGATGCGGTCGGGGCGGTAGCTGCCGTCGATGAGGCCGGCGGGGTCGCCGAACATCTCGATGCGTTCCGCGGTGAGTAGCGTGCCGAAGTCTCCCTCGACCCCGGGGATGCGGAGGGTGACGCCTTGCATCGTGACCTTGCCGCTGCGGGTTACGGCGGCGTATTCGATGGTGGCCTCGCAGCCGGTGGACTCGAGCAGGGCCGCCTCGACGACGGGGATGAGCTGGGCCGGCCGGGTGTAGTACCAGACGACCGCGAGCGGTGTGATCACGGCGAGCAGCAGCACGGCCATGCTGATGCGGAAGGCCCACTTGCGTCGCCGGCGGCTGCGTCTGCGTTGTTCGATCTTGTCGGGCACGTTGTCCTATTCTATCGGTCGGTTGTGGGGGGCCTGCACAGCGTTGCACCGTTTGTTTAGAGACCAATCCGGGCGTCAGGTTCAGTATTCCATTCAGAAGCAGTAGCCGGCGGCCTACGGAAGCCGGTCGCGAGAACAGCCCGTCTGGTGGAACCGCCGTTCTGGCTTCTCGCCCGGAGCCCGTAGGTCTCCGGCTGTTGGTAAGATTCAGGGTCTGACTTAAAAATCACGAGATAAGCATGGAAACGAAAGACACGATCCAGTACGACGATTTTGCCAAGCTCGACCTCCGCGTCGCGACGATCACCGAGGCCCAAGCCCATCCCAACGCCGACCGGCTGCTCAAGCTGCAGGTCGACCTGGGCACCGAGCAGCGGCAGATCTGCGCGGGCGTCAAGGCGTTCTACGACCCCGAGAACCTCGTCGGCAAGCAGATCATCATCGTCGCCAACCTCGCGCCGCGGAAGATCCGTGGCGAGGAGAGCAACGGCATGCTGCTCGCCGCGTCGGTCATGGAGGACGAGGCGCTACAGGACGTCGTGCTGCTCGCGCCGGGCAAGGGCGTGCCCGCCGGCTCGACCGTGGGGTAAGCAGAGCGTAGCGGGCGACGCGGAGCGTCCCGTGCGGATCGTCTATCACCAACATGTTTTGTAAATGACCGGACCACGGGGTGCTTCGCACCTCCCGCTACACCGCGGGACAGGTTTTTTGTGGGTTCGCAGGGGACGCTCCGCGTCACCCGCTAGGCAAGACGGTCATTCGGATTCTTCTGAACCCGAGCCCTCTGAATCCTCGTCGTCTTCCTCGGGCCCGAAACCCTCGGCCCACTTGAAGCCGGTGTAGCGCTGCAGCGCCTCGAACGACAGCGGCGGCTCGGGCAGCTCCGTCATGCCGAGCCTGGTCACGAGCATCTGCGAGGCAGGCTTGATGGCCTCCTGCTCGTAGCGCTCGCGCGTCATTGCGCGGAAGCTGTCCAGTCGGACGACGGCGAGCTTGTAATCGCCGGGTAGCTCGACGGCAAACAGCCGGTCGCTTTCGCTGGCCCGGTCGAGCCCGCCCGCACTGATGAGGTCGTCGGCGACGCCGAACGCACGCTCGAGGATCGGTCGGCTGGAAGAAACGCCGTCGATCATCGCGCTGAACCGGTTGTTGATCGAATCGCGGGTCAGCCCGGTAAGCGTGTTCTTCGCGTCGGCGTCGGGCATCAGCCGCTCGATCGTCTGGTCCGCGGCACGCTTGAGCAGGACCGCCTGCTCCTCGGCCAGGTCTTCATAGGCCTTCACCAGCGTCGCCTCCTCCTTGACCTGCTCCAACAGCGGCGCAAGCTCGGGCGCGGGACGCGAGGGCTGGGCCTTGGTGATGCGGAAGACGTAGGTCGAACGGGAGAAGTCGGACAGGAACATACCGGGCAGGCCGACCTGCAGCGGCAAGTCGACCTGCTCACGCTGCGCCTCGGTCCGGAAGGGCTGGGCGAAAAAGATGTAGTCCGCGAGCCGGAAGACCTGGTTCTGCCGCGCGCTCGATAGGTCGGGCACAAACGCGGTGAACAAGCCGGCCTTACCGCCGAGCACGGTCTCGAACAGCTCGGTATCTACCATCGGGCCGAAGCCGTTGGGGTTCGGCGTCTTGACCGTGGACCTCGGCAAGGTGCTGATCCACGACGAGGTGAAGCGTGTCGTCGTGACCAGGTCTTCTGCGGAGACGAACTCATCGACGTTGATAATCTCGGGCGTGATGCCGTGCTCTTCCTTGATCTCCGCGACGACGTCGGACAGCGGCGTGGGCACGAAGTCGTCGGGCAGCTTCTTGTAGGCCCCGTCGTCCGGCAGGCCGCGCGCGTCTTCGTTGAGGCGCTGCCTGGCCTTCTGGGCGATCTCGACGACCTTCTCCTGGGCGCGGATGATGGTCAGGGTCTGGCGGATCTGGTCGCGCAGGTCGGGGGTGAGCTTCATCGGCTCTGAGCTGGGCAACTCGCCCTCAGCCGGTGGCGTGTCATCGACAAACGCGCCGCGTTCGACGTTCTCGTTGTAGAACGTCCGCACATCCTCGGGCGTGATCGTCTTGGCGACCGCGTCGCGGACCGCGT
Organism: Planctomycetota bacterium; assembly: GCA_039024275.1. Taxonomy (GTDB): domain Bacteria; phylum Planctomycetota; class Phycisphaerae; order Phycisphaerales; family Phycisphaeraceae; genus JAHQVV01. The sequence continues at coordinate 13,437 of JBCDKD010000057.1, forward strand.
CGATCGGGATGCGCAGCGCTTCGAGCTGGACCTTGTCCGGCTCGCGGTAGCCCAGGCCGTACGGCACGCCGGTGCCGGGCACGTCGTCGGCGAAGCGCTCGAAAATGCCTTGGATGTAGGCGTCATCGACAATCGTGGTGTCCAGCTGGTCCTTCGCATTAAGCACGACGACGGTCAGGTCGATCTCGGAGAACTGCTGCTGCAGCGCGTAGCGCAGCTCGGTCGCGGTGTAGCGCTCGTGGCCCTGGATCTTGTCGAGGAAGCCCTGGTCGCGCATGACTTGCTGGACGGCAAACGCTTCGATCTGCCGCATCGTGCCCGCATCGACCTGCTGGCCGAACATGCTGAACTGCTGGGCACTTTGCTGGATGGACTGGCCGATCGCCTGCATCGCTTGGTTCATCGCAACGACCCGTCGTATACCCGGCGAGCCGACGCCGTCTTCATCCTCGGGCAGCGTGAACTCGGTGCCGGAGACCAGCTGGCGGTACTGCTCGGCCATGAGGTACTGCCGGCCGAGCTCGACAAGGTAGTTCCCGTTCGCGTTGAAGTCTTTGGCCCGCTCGTCGAGCGAGTCGAAGTCCTGCAGGCCGAGCACGGATGCGATGAGGTTGAACGCCTCCTGCTGGCTCGCGCCCAGGCCGTTGCGCTCGGCGGCGCGCTGGATCATGATCCATGCCAGGGCGTCGTCGCGCTCCGAGCCGGTGCGGGGGATCAGCGACAGCCCGAAGCCGGCAAGCTCGGGCGGCTCGATGCGCAGGCGCTGGAGCAACTGCACGTCCGCGCTGACGCGCTGGATCTCGGAGCGGATGATCGGCTCGCCGTCGTACGTGGTCGCGACCACGGTCTTGGCGGGGTTGGGGGCGAACTGGCTGACGGCCTGCGGGATGAGGAACGCCACCATCAGCGCGCCGCAGAAAATCACCAACATCCACTTCTGGTATTTACGCAGGAACTTGAGCACGTTTATAAGGCTCCGGTTGCGGTCGCTTCGTCTCGCGGTGCTGCGGTCGGTCCGCAGCGCGGAGGGGCAAGTATATCCGGGATTCACAGCCGCCGGGCCACGCCCGGGCGGACGAAGGAGAGCGGCAATGCGACAGCTGCTGGCTGCTGGCTAAGTTGATGCCAGCTCGTCCGCCCGCGTGGTGACGCGGCGGCTGCATCACTCATTGCCCCAGAACCCGCCACCAGTCCACCGCCGCGACCGCGTCGAGCACGGCCTGCGCAATCGTGGCCCTGGCCGGCTGGACGGCCTCGTCCGGCAGGCGCGGGACCAGGGCGAGCACCTTGGCCCCGGTCATCTGCTCGATCCAGCGCGGGTTACCCGGCAACGAGGGGTCCTGCGACATCGTGGCGGCCTCGTCGGGCTCGTAGCCGTTGATCACGACCCCGGCGACCCGGATCCCCGCGTCACGCAGCAGCTTCACGGACATCGCGGTGTGGTTGAGCGTGCCCAGCCCGGCCCGCGCGACGACGACCGCCGGCAGGCCGAACGCGCCCGTGTCGAGCCAGGTGACTTGCGGGTCGTCCGCGTCGAGCGGGACCATCACCCCGCCGGCACCCTCGATCACGAGCGCGTCGCCGTAGGCATCGACCTGCCCGGCCGCGTCTTGCAGGAGCGGCCAAGGTGTCGGCTGGCCGAGTTGCTTCGCGGCAACCGCCGGGGCCAGGGGCTCGCGGTAGCGGATCGGGTTGATCGTATCCAGCGGGAGCCGGCAGTCGCTGAAGTGGGCGAGCGCCTCGGCGTCTTCGTTGACCAAGCCCTCGCGCCGCTTCTCGCAGCCCGTCGCCATGGGCTTGCAGACCGCGACCTTCGCACCACGACGTTGTTGGCGCAACGCCCATGCGATCGCGCAGGCGATCACGGTCTTGCCGACCCCGGTATCGGTGCCGGTGACGAACAGGCCCGGCGTGTTGAAGCGGATGGCTGGGGGCATGGAAACATGATAAATCCATCTAGGTGGGACAAGCTTCCAGCCTGTCATGTATAGGCCTTTGCAGGTGTAACAGGCAAGATGCCTATCCCACCATTCGCCGAGTAACGTCCGAGAACTCGTCACCGATGAACGGCGCTTGGCAGATTGATTGCGTCGCGTCGCCCCCGCCGATCGATGTATCAATGTGCCGATTGTTTTCCCGTCTTGAGACAGGAGTGCCCCCCATGGTGACCCAGGCCGACATTGATCAGATCGAAACCGAGCTGCAGCAGCTGCGCACATCGCTGATGACCTCGCGTGAGAAGGTCCGCCCGCAGCTTGATGCGCTCGTTGATAAGACCGAGCAGCTCCAGCTGGACGGGCAGAACTCGGTCTACCTCCCGACGATCAACAACGTGCACAAGCTGCTGCTGTCGTTCAAGCGCGGCTTCGAGGTGAACGACAAGGTCCGGAAGATGTCGCCTCAACGGTGAGTTGCAGCAACAGAACGGTGTAGCGGGAGACGCGAAGCGTCCCGTGGGAACCATCTGTTGGGCCTATCGTATTTGAAAGACCGAACCACGGGATGCTCCGCATCACCCGCTACACCGCGCGTACGAGCCGACGCCTCCGCGGCTCAATCAAAACTACAATAAGCACATGCACCACCAGGTCATCATCGTCGGGGCCGGGCCGATCGGGCTTGAGCTGCATGTCGTGCTTAAGCAACTCGGCGTGGATGTGCTGCACCTCGAGGCCGGGGCGATCGGAGAGACGGTGACGTGGTATCCCAAGCAGGCGCGGTTCTTTTCGTCGCCCGAGCGGATCGCGATCGCCGGGGTCCCGCTGATGACGGCGGACCAGGCCAAGGCGACGCGAGAGCAGTACCTCGCGTACCTGCGCGGCGTGGTCCAGCAGTTCGGTCTTCCGGTCGCGACGCACGAGCCGGTGCGCAGGGTCGGGCGCGACGACGCAGGCCTGTTCACCGTGCACACAGCCAAGCGTTCGGCGAGCTGCGACGACCTCGTCCTCGCGATCGGTGACATGCACCTGCCGCGTGAGCTCGGGGTCGAGGGCGAGGACCTGCCGCACGTCGACCACTACTTCGACGAGCCGCACGGCTACTTCGGCCGGGACCTGCTGATCGTCGGCGGGCGCAACAGCGCGGCCGAGGCGGCCCTGCGCTGCCACCGCGCCGGGGCGAGGGTCACGCTGAGCTACCGCGGCCAGAGCCTGGACGACAACGGCATCAAGTACTGGCTGCTGCCCGAGCTCAAGGCCCTGATCAAGGCGGGCGAGATCCGCTTCCACCCCAACACCACGCCGACGAAGATCACGAACACGCACGTCGAACTCAATAACGCAACACAGGTGCCGGCCGACCACGTGCTGCTGCTCACGGGCTACCGGCAGGACAAGACGCTCTTCGAGATGCTGGGCGTGGCCCTCGTCGGCGAGAACCGGGCCCCGCAAGTCGATGCCGCGACGATGCAGACCGGCGTGCCGAGGCTTTATGTCGCGGGCACGGCGGCGGCGGGCACGCAGCAGCGCTTCAAGCTGTTCATCGAGAACTGCCATATCCACGCGGCAAAGATCGCGGAAGCGATCACCGGCGATACCCCACCGATCCAATACATCAACCAGGCGGCAAAGACGTTTGGGCTCGAAGAGTCATAAACACCCAAGAGCACGGTAGGTTGATCAAAGCTTCGCCAAGAGCTCGCGCACGTCCACGACCTGCATCCCCGCCTCGCGTGCGGAGGCGACGCCCGGGTCAGCGTCTTCGTAGGCGACGCACTTCGTGGGGTCGACCCCGAGCGCTTCTGCGGCTTTGAGATAAGTCTCGGGGTGGGGTTTGTGGTGCTCGACGTCGTCGGCGGAGATGACGTGGCTGAACAGGTGGCCGATATCGACCTGGGCGATGGTCTGGGCGGCGGTGCGTCGTTTGCCGCCGGTCGCGATGGCCATGGGCAGCTTGCCGTGGTGTTCCTCGGCGATCGTGACGACGGGGTCGATGCGTTTCACCGCGGGGATGTGCGGGAAGAAGGCCTCGTACTTGGCCTTGGCGACAGCGGGTGCATCGGCGTCGATCCCCTGCTCTTCGCAGAGCAACTCGACGATCTTGACGGTCGCCATCCCGCCGCAGGAATAGAACTTCTCTTCGGTGAAGACGAGCCCGGTCGGCTCGAGCGCGGTCTGCCAGGCGAGGTAGTGCGCGGGCATGGTGTCGGCGAGGGTGCCGTCGAGGTCGAAGATCAGGGCTTGGGGCTGCACGGATTCGGTCTTTCAGTGTTCGGAAGCCCACGCCGTGACGGCGTGGGCTTCGAGTCGTCTACGATTCATCACTCGGGATCACCGCGCCGCACTCGGGGCAGGTGCCTGTCGAGGCACGCAGATCATACCCGCATTCGACGCAGACCTCGTGCGGCTTGGGCGCCCTGCCGAATAGCCTCGGGGCCATCCAATGCCAGAGCAGGCCGACGACGATCAGCTTGAGCCCGAACAGCCAGACCCACGGGTTGACGAACCAGCACAAGAACAAGCAGCCGGCGAGCCCGGCGTACGAGAAAGCCCGTGGGTACAAGCGGTTTTCAGCAGGCAGGCGCAGCGCCGCGAGGTTCGTGATGCCGTAGTAGATCAGGACGGTGAAGGCGGAGAAGGACCAGGTGGTTTTGATGTCGCCGATGAGTGCGAGTGCGCCGATGACGACCGCGACGCCAAGCACCGCGGGGACAGGGGTCGTTCCCGCGTCGTTGATCTTGCCGAAGAAGCGCGGGACGTCGTGCCGCCGGCCCATCGCCAGCAGCACGCGCGACAGGCCGAGGATCAGGTTCAGCAGCACGCCGAGCATCGCGGTGATGCCGGCGATCGCGACGAGGGTCGCCAGCCAACTCGGCCCACCGGTCCACCAGATGACCTGCAACAATGCCTCGCCCAGGTCGAGCCGGGCGTCATACGGGTTGACCGCATAGACGGCCGCGGTGCCGACCGCGACGTAGAGCAGCGCGGTGACGCCGAGGGTCGCGGCAATGGCCTTGGGGATGGTGCGCCTGGGGTCGCGGACTTCTTCGCCGAGCGTGGCGACCCTGCCGTAGCCGGTATAAGCGACGAACATAAGCGCGGTGGCGGTCATGAGGCTGACCACGGGGTTTTCAGGGAAGAAGCGCTGGTGCTCTGAGCCGGTGTAGCCCTGCGGCTGGTCGACCCCGAAGGCCGCATACGCCACGACCGCGACAAGGCCGGCGACCGTCACAACCACGAGCACCGTATTGACCCACGCGGATCGGCGGAGCCCGAGCAGGACCAAGACGACCAGGGCGCACAGCGCGGCCATCGCGATCGCGATGGTCATGGTGTAGAGGTTGGCGCCCTCGATGATCCAACGCTGAACCGTCGCGTTGTTCAAGAAGAACTGGCCGAGCAGGTAGGTGCCCACGCCGAGGGCCGCGGTTGCCGCGCTCGCGCTCTTGGCGAGCAGGAACATCCAGCCCGCGGTGAAGCCGAGCTTAGGCGAAAGGAACTTGTAGCCGTACTCGTACGTGCCGCCCGCGACGGGGTGGGCGGCGGCGAGCTGCGCGCTGCTCAACCCGTTGCAGAGCGCAAGCAGCGCGGCGAGGACGACCGCGATCAGCAGGCTGGGCCCGGCGATACCCGCGGCGATACCGATCGAGACGAAGACGCCTGTGCCAAGGATCGAGCCTAGCCCAAGGAGGACGGCGTGGAAGACGCCGAGCTCGCGCTTGAGCCGGCCGGGCTGTTGGTCTGCTTCAGACACGCGGGCATTATCGGTGATTTACTTTTACAGCGTTCTCGCATCATCAAAGGTAAACAAAAGCATGGTGTAGCGCGTGATTCGGAGCATACCGTGCGAAGCGTTTATGGTGCTTGTCCTGTCTGCGAGCCGCAAACGGGATGCTCCGCATCGCCCGCTACACCGCGCTTACTCGGGTGGCGAGGATTCGGTCGTGTTTTGCTCAAGCACGACCCAGCGTGCTTTGGGGCGCGGCGCATTGGGGTCCTGCGGGTAGAGGCCGGGCGGGCTGTCGGAGAGGCCGATCGTTGCGTTGACGCGGGTGAAGCCTGCGCTAGCGAAGTCGAGCATCTTCGCCGTCGGCACGTAGCCATCGACGCGGAGGGTGAGGAGGGCTTCTTTGTTCTTGGGCGGCAGGACCTCGCCCAGCAGGTCGCCGGTGATGGTCAGGACGGTCGCGGGGGCGCTGGCCTGGATGGTGCCGCCGGCGTTGCCGTCGATGACGACCGTCGAGCTGGCGGTCGAGCCGAGGATGCCGGTGCTGTCGCCGCCGACGAAGAGTTCGAGCTGGCCGTCGCAGATGATGGTGGCTTGATCGCTGAGGTCGCCGCCGATGATGACCTCGCAGACGCCCTGGAGGTCCAGCGTCGCGTTGAGGTCGCCGAGGATGTGGACGATGGCGTTGCCGGCGATTTCGATGTCTTGGTTGACGTCGCCTGCGACGCGGACGTTGCCCTTGGTGGCGATGTAGAAGGCCTCGTCGAGGTCGCCCTGCTGGTCGAGCGCCCAGCCGATGCCGCGGGTGGAGCCGGTGTGCCAGTAGGCCCGGCTGCCGTAGAACGCGTCGCGGTGGGTCGTGCCGTGGTAGGCGACGGCGTTTTGGACGGCGAGCCAGCGCTTGGCGAAGAGCACGGGGATCTCTTCGACATCAAGTGGCCCGGCAAGCTGGGTCTCGTATGTATCGATCGCGGCTGTCGTGGCGTGCTTCTCAACCACGATCGGCGATCGGACCGGCGGCTGAACCGTTTGCTGCCTTTGGCAGGCGGGGATCAACAGCAGCGTGCCAAGCAGCAGGAGGATCGGTCTCGAGATCGTTGAGTCGCTACGCAAACACAAAGTATAGCTTTGCAAGGGTTGCCAATGGAAAAGGCCCCGCGCGGTGATGCAGGGCCTTGTGGTATTTAAGTTGAAAGGACTAGCCTTACAGCGGGATGCCGAAGAAGCTCGGCGTGTCAGAATCCTTCTGGGTGTCTTCCTCGTAGTCCCAGTCGTCTTCTTCATCCTCCTCTTCGGGCTCCGGCTCGGGGCGGGGCTCGGGCTTGGGTTCGGGCTTTGGCTCGGGCTTATCCCATTCGAGCTTTTCACGATCGGTCGTGGGTCTTGGCTCGGGCTGGACCTCGGGCTTGGGCTCCGGTTTCGGCTCGGGCTTGGGTTCATCCTGACGGACCACCGCGGGTGGCCGGGTGGCGCCGGAGGAGAGCCGCTTGGGGCGGTAGCGGTTGTAGAAGCGCTGGTAGATCGAGATGAGCGAGTGCTTGTCGCCGTCGGCCTGATCCTTCTCGCGGTTGGTCCGGACCATCTCGATAAACTGCAGTGGCTCGATCTGCACGTAGGCCAAGGCCTCGGCGAAGTCGCTGGTGCGGACGCGTTGGAGGCGGTCGTAGTTGACGAGCACGAACTTGTGCTGCGGGTCGGTGCTCATCACCGCGACCTGCAGGCCCTTCTTGCGCGGCCCGTAGTACTTCTGCCCCGGCTTGAGGTCCTTGGTCGGGAAGCCGAGCAGGCGGAAGGTCTGGTAGGCGTAGGGCTTCTGCTTCTCCGCGGCGGCCAGCCGCCTGGCGTTGTTTGTTTTGCCAACCTCCCCCGGCGGGATGAGCTCGATCCTGGTGATGACCATCTCGTTGGGGCCGATGATGTCTTTGACGACGACCGAGTTGACAAAGCCATAGTGACCGACGTCGATCGAGGGGATGACGCGGGCCGCGACGATGACCTCCGCGGTCGGCGGCGGGTACTTGACATCGATCGCTTTGTTGCCCAGCGCGGTTCGGCGGACCTCGCGCTTGACCTCGGTCATCTCTTCCATCGCCTGGTCGTAAGTCCGGCCGGTCGAGTTCTCGCGGGCACGCTGGTGGTTGGGCAGCAGCACGAAGCGGTCGTCATCGAACCGGAAGAACTGCTGGCAGTACAGCCGGGTGTAGTTCTGGAAGATACGGCGCTGGCTGCTGGTCAACCCGGCCAAGGGGTCTTCGCGTCGGGCCGCCTCTGCAGGGCCCGCCAACCAGGCCGACAACAACACCATGGCCACCAAGGCGGCGAGGCGCCAACGCCTTAAGCCAACACCAAGACCTCTACCCACTTGCCCTCGAAACATCGGTTTATTCCCTTCAAAGAGAGGTGAACCACCCGGACCACAGAAACGTGCAGACATTTCTATCGTAACAACATCACCCGCCTGATTGGACAGCCAATGGGGCTAAAAGTTCCCATTTCGCGCATTTCATTGAAAAAGAACCGGTGGTATTGAAAAACAGCGTGCCGTGAGCACGCTGTTCGTCGTTGGTGTCGCTTGTGTGCCGAGACCAGTGGGTTTACCAGCGGCCGCCGCCACCACCACCGCCGCCGCCGTAGCCACCCCGGCCACCGCCGCCGCCACCACGCGGTTCGCGCGGGCGGGCTTCGTTGATGTTGAGGGTTCGGCCTTCGAACTCCTGGCCATTGAGGGCTTCGATCGCTTCCTTCGCGCCTTCGTCCGCCATCGTGACGAACGCGAAGCCGCGGGGTCGGCCGGTCTCACGATCGGTGATGATCGCGACTTCCTGGACCTCGCCGTAATTCGAGAAAAGACCCTCGAGTGACTCTTGGGTCGTACGGAAATTCAAATTACCAACATAGAGTTTCATCGTGAAGCTCCTGACAGTCTCGAGTCCGATCGGGGGTCTGCCGGAACGCCCGGCATTGCTTCACGTTCGTCTCTAACCGTAACCATTGCCCCGGACACAATTACCCGGAGCCACCCACAGTGTACCCGACCGGCGAGAAAATAGGCAAAATCTTTTTTCGATTCCTTGGATTAGGAATCCGTAAGCGGGGCTTGCTCCCGGGCGAACCCGCCGCTGAGCCGCTCGAAGAACCGGCCCACCTGATCTCTACAACCACATTTGCCATCCCAGCGGTGGCCTGTCAAAGGGACCCGACCCGCGATTCAGGTCCTGCAACTGTTGCAGGAGCATGCGGTTGTAGCAGGTTTCACCGAGGATTTCGCGCAAACGCCAGGCCACACGCCACCCCGGTGTAGCGGGCGACGCGGAGCGTCTCGTGGTTCGGTGGTTTTAGACGTGTTATGCGTGATCGATGGTTCGCATGGGGTGCTTCGCATCGCCCGCTACGCCAGGGTGATCGCATTCTTGGGGGTTCGCGGCCCGCGAAGCAGCACCAAGGCACCGGGCCCGAGCAGGACGAGGGTCGTCGGCTCAGGGACGCCGGCGATTTCATCGGCGATCGAGGTTGCGATGGCCTGGGACTGCTGTTCGTTGCCCTCGCTGAGGAGGTTGATGAAGCCGAGGATATCCAGGTTGTCCATCACGCCGTCGTCGTTGAAGTCGCCAAGGAGGTCCGGGTTGATGCTGGGGTGCAGGCTTTCGAAGGCCTCCTGATCGATCAGTGCCATCACAAACGCGCTGATGTCGGCGTGGTTGGCTTGCGAATCGCCGTTGAGGTCGCCCAACACACCATACTGGAGGTCGAGTATCGGCGCGGTGCCGATCCCGAAGGCCTCGGCTTCGAGCGTCATAACGCCGACCTGCCTGTCAGAAGGCCCGCTTAAACCGACGATCCCGAGGTACTCCGTGCCTTCTCGGAGGAGGGTCATCAGGGCCTGTGTGTCCAGATCGATCTCGATGGGTCCGAGTGAGGTGATGTTATCGCTGGTGCCGATGCGTACAAGATCGCCGGTGAGGTCGCCGGGTTCGAGCGTGCCGTCGTCGGCATAGGCGTAGAGTTCGAGCGTGGCATACTCCGCCAGGCCGTTATTTGTAGACGACGTATAGAACGCGACATCGAGTTGAAGCGATGCGGCGAGGAGTTGCTCAGGGTCCGGGCCGCTGTCCAGGCTGAACGCCATGAGCATCCGGCTATCGATGTCGGCGAAATCAACGCGCTGCGCAGCCATCGTGAAATCATCCGGCGACAGCTCGAACGAAGAACCATTCCACGATGCGCCGGCGTCGAGGCTCGGTTTGCGGGCAAGCCGGTTGTAGGCCGGGACGATGTAAAGCGGGGTTGTCCCCTCGGCCTGGCCCGGCATCAGGCCGTTGATGATCGGCGACCCGCCGTTGACGAGGGTGTAATCATCCAGGACAAAACCATCGAGGTCGGTGAGCCCGTTGGGGTCGAGCGCAGCGGCAGCGGTTTCCGCCAAGTCGTAAAACCCGGCCTGCGGGTGCCACCAGAAGGGCCTGCTGCCGGTGTGTTGATCGTCTTCGTAGGCCCAGTAATCACCAATCACCGTGCCCGAGTCGGTGAGCCGCACATTGCCGAAGCGGCTGTAGCCGTCGCTGCGGCCCGGGGCGATAAGGGCGTGGGTCTGGCCCGTGAGGAAGTCGTAGACCCAGTAGGACTCGCCGAGGTACTGGCCATTGGATGACCGCCGGTTGCTGACCCCGAGCAGCTGCCCGTTGCGGTTGGTGGTGCGGGGCAGCGCGTCGAGGACGGTCGCGCCGTCGCGCTCGTACTCGAAGAAACCGCCGGTCAGCCCGACGGCCTTTGTTGTTTGGCCATCGAAGACCCAGGCCTGCCGACCGATCGCGCTGCCCGTCTCGCTGTACCGCTGGCTATACCCCACCGCCCAGGGCCGCTCATCAGAGGCGTGGGTAAAGAACCGATTGTCTCGATAGGTCGTGTTGCCGGTGCCCGCGAACTGCTTTTCGTAGCCCTCTCCGACCAGCCCGATCAATCGGGTGTCGTTGCCGTTGTCGTACCAGGCATCCTGGCCAAGGCGCGTGCCAACCTCGCCGTACCGCCAGGTATAACCGAAGGCAATCCCGTCGTTGATCACGGCGATGGAGCCGGCGAGCCTGTAGACCTGCCCGGATGCGGTGGTGTACTGGTACCCGTCGCCGATCAGGCCAACACGCCGCGCGACCCCGCTGCTGTTGTTGATCCAGGCGTCCCTGCCATGGTCGACCCCGGCCGCATCGTAACGCTTGGTCGTGCCGTAGAACCGTCCGTTGCTTGCAAGCGAAGAGAACGTGCTGCGCCCCACACGGCCGGAGGCGGCAACGTAGCTGTAGTCCTGGGCATTCAGTCCCAGCAACGTGTGCTGGCCGGTCGACGCGTCGTAGATCCAGTCATCCTCGCCGAGGCTGTCGCCGTTGGTGTCGTACCGCCTCGACGTGCCCTGGTACTTGCCGCCGCCCAACGCGTTGTCGACGACCGCGAAGCGGTGCGACGTGCCATCGAAGTCTCCGAACTCGTAGGCCCCGCCATCGGGGTTGATGCGGCGGATTACATCCTCTACGTAGACAAACGTATCGAACCCGCGTTGTGTGCCTGCCTGATCGAAACGGTACGAGTAGCCGAAGACCTCGCCCTGCGGAGAGACGCCTTGGACGTAGGTGGTCCGCGCGGTGACGCCGTTGTTGATGTAGTCGTAGCCGGCCCCGCGCAGGCCGACTTCATAGGACGAGGTGCCGTCATCAACCCAGCCCGCCGACCGGAACGTGCTGGAGCCGCTCGCCCGGTTGATCAGGCTGTTGCCCCAGGTGATGCCCGATCGCGCATCGTGCCCGCGGATGTACGTGGCCCGCTGGATCGCAGACGAACTGCTGCCGTGGTTGCTGAACTCGCCGTCATAAAGACCGATACGCCGGACGGCCTGCCCGTTATAAATCCAGGCGTCCTGCCCGTAGTAAGTGTCGCCACGAAAACCTGTCGCCCCCCACGCCACCCCGCTATCGAGCAGCCCCTCCAGCGTGTTCTCACGATGCGTCCCGCCCTGCCACGACCGCTCGTACTGCGGCCCTGTCAGGCCGAGCTGGATCGTCTGCCGACCATCAAAGAGCCAGACGTCTTCGCCTGCGGACAAACCGCTGGGCGTATAGCGTGTCGATTCACCCGCGACCAGCCCGTTGGGCGTCATCCGGACCAGGTCGGTCTGCCGCCAAACCCTCCCGTCCGTTGAAGCCTGCTCATAGTCCGGACCAGAAAGACCGATCTGGCGGGTCGTCGCCCCGTCAAACAGCCAGGCGTCGTAGCCCCCGCCCGCGGAAGCCGAGCGTACCGTTCGGCCAGCGATAAAACGCGTACCGGGCTGGGTGTACGGGGAGTCGGCCCGTGAATCGTAGCTGTAGCCGCCAGCAACCGAGTCGGTGTAGTCGTCGCCTGTGAGCCCAAGCGGGATGATGTCAAACCCGCCGATGTGGTGGGTGTCCTCGGCTGCCGCGGCAACGCCGTACAACAACGACACAGAAGACGCGATGGCGATCAAAACAAAAAAACGTTGCATAACCCATCCCTCGAAATGAAGCAGGCACCCCTGACTGCATCGCAAGCGTAGCAGAACCTTTCTCTAATGCAAGCAAATGGGCAAGGCATTATGTTCGCAGTAATGGGTCAGTTTGAATTAGATCATCTGGTGGGGTGGGCTTCCAGCCCGCCGTCAGGCCGTAGGCCTGAGAAACGCGATGGATTCACGGCTTCGCCGTGACGGCGGGCAAGATGCCCACCCCACCTTTCAGGCTGACCCACTACCACGCTCGCAGGCACCGCGTCGAACCAGGAGCCTGTGTTGGATTGGCTAGGACGTACCCGCAGCACGTGCCGTGACCACCCCGCCGCTGATGCGTTTGACGAACCGGTCGGCCGTGTTCACGCGCCGCCTGGTCCCGTCCTTCTTCTTGCCCGGCGAGGCGCGGCGCTCGGCCGATTCATACAGCAGGCCCGCGCACTTCAAGCACAGAAACGCAGACGGCACACCTGGCTGCGGGTCAACCATCGGCGGGTCGTTGTACCTGCCCGCGTACGCATCGACCAGTGTCCAGAACGGCATCGGCAAGTACAGCTTATAAACCAGCCGCCCACACCCGCCATCCGCACCCGAGCACACCCACTGCCACACCCGCGAGCGCGGTGGTGTAGCGGGAGACGCGGGGCGTCCCGTGGCTTGGCGACCCAGTTTCCGATCGACGCGCTGCAGCTGCTGCTCAAACCCAAGCGGGACCTTGTCCGCCAGCCCGACCCGCAGCGTCCCCCAGTCCGCCGACCACACCCCCCCGCCCGGGTCGATACCGTGATACCCCGGCGTCCAGACGCGCGTCGTGCTACGCTTGGGGTTCGCCACGTTGTGGCAATGCTCGAGCATCAGCCGCTTGCCGATGACCTGATACCGGCTCGGCGGCCACCTCATATCGCTCATCGATTCGACCTGCCACTGCACATCCCGCCACCAGGTCAGTTCGGAGTCTTCCGGGTTGGCCCAGCGCGAAACGGTCGTGCGGTTGACGCCGAACAGCCGAGCCGCCTCGTCGAGCGAGACGCCGGGGTACGGGATCTCGACGGGCGAGCACAGCTGCCGGATCCGCGCGCCGTCCATGCGCACGTTCCCGAACCAGCTGTTGTCATCAATCCGCGCATCGTTGGCGCGGAGCACGAGCGACCACGACCGCAGCGGCCGGGTGTAGGTGGACATCTGCCTGCGCTGCAGGATCTGCTTGAGGCGTGCCGGGTCGTCCTTGCACGCGGCGTGTTCACGGTCCCACGCATTAAGCAGCGCGATATCGAAATCGGTGTACCCCATACAAGGGGATGGAACGCCGGGTTGGTGCGCACAAAAAACGGCGTAGCGAGCGACGCGAAGCACCCCGTGCGGACCCACAAAAGACATGTCACCCCGCCGTAGCGGGCGACGCGCAGCGTCCCGTGGTTCGACGGATCAATTGTGTGATTTATTCCAGACCATTCGCACGGGACGCTCCGCGTCGCGCGCTACACCGTGCTGTGCGCACGTCTTGTGGGTTCGGGGGTATGATCGCGGCATGGTCCGGGCGTACCACTTGGTGCTGACTTGCTATGGGTTCTGGCTGCCCAACGACCCGCACGGATCGTGGTCGGACTTTGTGCGTAGCTTCGAACTGTACCGTGTAGGTGGGTCTACAACGCGGGTATACACGAAGGCTTCGCTGGCTCATAAGCCACACGATCGGGGCGAGCGTCTTAAAGCGAAGCAAGCGCTGTCCCGCCCCGCCGTCATGTTTAACGGAAGGCAGGCCCGCGCGGTGGCGTAAGGGTTTGCCGACTACGTCACGCGAAACGATCGGCGAGTCTTTGCGTGCGCGGTGATGCCGGATCATGTGCACCTTGTGGTTGAGCGTTGTGATCGCACGATCGAGAAGGTCGCGGAGCAGCTCAAGGCCAGGGCGACGGTGTTTCTGAATCAGCAGGGCTTGCACCCGTGTGAGGTGGGAGCGGATGGCAATCGGCCGACGCCATGGGCGCGTGGGTGCTGGTCGGTGTTCCTGAAGACGGATGCGTCTATCCAGCGTGCGATCGACTACGTCGAGCAGAACCCGGTCGTCGCGGGGTACAAGCCGCAGCGGTATTCATGGGTGTCCAAGTTTAAGGGTTAATCGTCGACAGCACGGTGTAGCGGGAGACGGGCAGCGTCCCGTTAAGAAAGTAGGAAAACATGACCAAAGCCAAAGATATCGAGTGCTTCAATGAAGATGCAAACTTATGGTTTCCTGATCAACCCGAGATCAGATTCTTAGGAAAGGTAAGTTACGACCATAAGCAAGGTCTTCAAGCCCATTACTTGGAGGACACCAATATCAAGCAACGATTTGAATCATTGGTAAATCAAAACCGTGTTGATAGTTCAATACTCCTTTTTGGCGATGTCAGAAGAATCGGTGATATTACGCTCTTTGATGGCTACTCAAGAAACGAACAACATTCCTGGCCTGGGCCAACAAGAAAGACTTTTTTCTTCAATCAAGGCCTAGTTGGCATTCATTCTGAACATCCAGAGCAATTACGTTTTGGGAGTGCGGCAATTCAGCCAAATGGTATGGAGGCATGGCTCTGCATCAACCCCTATCACTTTACAAAAGATGACTTACACAACTACACCTACAAAAAACCTGATCCGATCGATATCCCTATATCCAAAGGGAGAGAGGTCAGTTTCAGATGGTCCAGCAGAGGACCGACACAAAGTATCACCCAAACAGAAGTTTCTATGGAAGCACTCCCATGGGTTCAAGTGCGCTTTGATAACCCTGTCGGTTTGGAAACCGCAACCTCTGATCTAGTGAAAATTCACCGTCTTATCGAGACGGTATCAGACTATCCATTTGATTACCAATGCATCATGCTTCGATCGCCTGATCATAAAACAACGATCGGCAAGCCGCCCAAAGAATATTTTGAATCGATTTATTACTTGGGACGGTCGCTCAGAGAAAAAGCAAAATTTCGCTCAGTCATACCCTCCGATCTGCTTTTTACGATGCCACAAATCCCGGATCTGGGTACTTGTATCGAGCAATGGCTATCGATGTACGATCGCTGCAAAGCTGCGATGAATGCTTACACGGCACAGCGATCTAACTCTTCGGATTTTGCAGAAACACGATTTTTTACCTTGGCTTCTGTCGCTGAGTCGATTCAAAGCAAGCTCTACCCAGGCCTCAAACGGACTATCCCCACTTTTTCACAAGATATTATCGATCAACTTTTAATCGCAGTTCATGAAAACGAAAAGGAATCAATCCGAGAAAAACTTAACCGCTCCAACGCTCCAACATTCAGAGATCGTCTTCGTGATCTTATGTCCCGAGCATCCACCATCACCAATGACGTCATTGGCAGTGATCAAGATCAAGATGATTTCATGGCTTGTGTTACCCACAGCCGAAACGAACAGGCCCATCAAACTGGGCCAAAGTCAAAGCATTCGATTCGGGATGGTCTCAATTTTGTACGAACCACATCAAAACTAAAAGTGCTCATTGAGTTCCATTTACTGTTGAATCTTGGATTGGATGTAACAACTATTTCAAAGCGAATGCGTTTGAATTCGAGATATTGGCACTATGCGTCGAATGAGTCTTGGCCTTGGAAAAGCGAGTCGTAGCTCGCACGGGATGCTTCGCATCTCCCGCTACACCGGGATGACACATGGGTTGTGGGTTCGCGTGGGGCGGTACACCGGGGTGATGCGGTTGTTGTGGGTTCGGGCGCGGGACGCTTCGCGTCGCCCGCTACGCCGTGCTTTTGGAAGGTTGAGATGGTTTGGTGGGCGCAAGAAACAACCCCCGTACCTTTAGGGTACGGGGGTTGAAAAAGCCGGCGATGACCTACTTTCCCGCGGTGGCAGTATCATCGGCATACTGGGCTTAACGGCCGTGTTCGGGATGGGAACGGGTGGGACCCCAGCACTATGGTCACCGGCAAAGGGGGGTGACGGCGTTTCCGCCGTACCCGCCTTGGTTGAGCCTGTTTCAAGACTTGCGTCTTGCTTTGACGGGCCCGACCGGCGGACAGGTTTTTTGGTTTCCGTAGCGTCTAGCGTTTAGGGCCTAGGGTGTAGGCTTGTCATTAAAGGATGAAGGTGGGTTGGGGGGCCTTCGGTCAATGACGTTAAACGGTAAGACGTTTGGGGTGAAGTTGTTGGCGGCTCGATATCCCACGGCATCGCTGACGCGACGCGGTGGGCTTGGATGAGTTTGAAACAACTTCGATGCTTGATTTGATGTTGTAACGGTTGAGTGTAAACGTTGTGGGGTGCTTCGTGCGACCGTTAGCCGTTGTGCGTTGATCGGGTTGATCAACGACGCGGGTTGTGGGTCGGGGTGATGAAGCGTTCGACCATTAGTACGGGTCAGCTGAGGGCATTTCGGCCCTTACACCTCCCGCCTATCAACCAAGTCGTCTTCTTGGGGTCTCGATACAACACTGATCTTGAGGGGGGCTTCCTACTTAGATGCTTTCAGTAGTTATCCCTGCCGAACTTAGCTACCCAGCGATGGCCTTAGCAGACCAACTGGCGCACCAGGGGTTCGTCCTTCCAAGTCCTCTCGTACTAGAGAAGAATCCTCGCAATGTTGTTACGCCCACAGCAGATAGGGACCGACCTGGCTCACGCCGGTCTGAACCCAGCTCGCGTGCCACTTTAATGGGCGAACAGCCCAACCCTTGGGACCGCCTTCAGCC
>JBCDKD010000058.1:0-30039 GCA_039024275.1 Planctomycetota bacterium
CCAAGGCCTGATCGACCGCGCCAACAAACGCATCAACGAAATTAATACCGGCACCAACCCCCCGCTCACGCCCGACGACAACGCCAAGTACTTCGCCGAGTTCGAAGTCGACCTCGACCTGATCGACGAGCCCATGATCGCCGACCCCGATGTCCACAACGATGATGAATCCAAACGCTACACCCACGACGTCATCCGCGACCTCACCTACTACGACGGCAAAAAACACGTCGACCTCGGCTTCGTCGGCTCGTGCATGGTCCACAAGGGAGACATGAAGATCGTCTCCAAGATGCTCCGCAACCTCGAAGAAGAACAAGGCGAAGTCGAGTTCAAGGCCCCGCTCGTCGTCGCTGCACCAACCTACAACATCATCGACGAGCTCAAAGCAGAAGGCGACTGGGACACGCTCCAGAAATACTCCGGCTTCGAGTTCAACGACGACGCCCCCAAAGACACCGCCCGCACCGAGTACGACAACATGATGTACCTCGAGCGGCCCGGCTGTAACCTCTGCATGGGCAACCAGGAGAAGGCCGAGAAAGGCGACACCGTCATGGCCACCTCGACCCGCCTCTTCCAGGGCCGGGTCGTCGCCGACTCCGCCCGCAAAAAAGGCGAGTCCCTCCTCGCCTCCACCCCCGTCGTCGTCCTCTCCGCCATCCTCGGCCGAACCCCCACCATCGACGAATACAAAGAAGCCGTCGAAGGCATCGAACTCACCAAGTTCAAGCCCCCAACCGAAGAAATGGCCACCTCCTGCGGCACCAGTGCGTCCAGCAGCTCCGGCGCCGCCGTCGAACTCCGCATCTCCGCCGATGACTAACCGACCTCTCAATAACACCCACTCAATAGCCAGTCCGCGACGCGGGCCTGGTCCTATCTACCCATAAACCCCTCTCAAACCCCGCGTATGCGTCGCATGCGGGCTATCCCCCCTCCCAGCACCCGCCATATCGCCGGTAAACCTGCAAAATCTAAAAACCCGTAAGAAGATGGAATAGACTACCTCCAAATATGATTGTTCCAACAACCTTTTCACCCCGGACCAGGAACCACGCTATGAACCCCACCACGACGACACGCCCCCTCCCCCTCGCCGCGCTCGCCCTGTCCGCCGCCTGCTTGATTGGCTGCGACAACCCCGCCGACTCCACCTTCACCACCGAGGCAACCGACGCCAAGGAGGTCACCGAGACCCAGGCCCCCGACGACGCCCTCACCCTCGAACTCACCGGCGACAACACCACCGTCGGGTGGACCGGCAGCAAGCCGACCGGCTCGGCCCACGACGGCGGGTTCAAGGCCCTCGCCGGCACCGCCGTCATCGCCGACGACGCCCTCCTCTCCATCGAAGCCACGATCGACATCACCAGCATGTGGTCCGACAACGACAAGCTGACCGCCCACCTGCTCAACGACGACTTCTTCGCCTCGGAGACCTACCCCGAGAGCAGGTTCGTCTCGACCTCGATCCGCGAGGCGACGGACGACGAACGCACCGAGGAAACCGCCGACGCGACCCACTTCATCACCGGCAACCTGACGCTCCTCGACGAGACCAAGTCGATCGAGTTCCCCGTCACGGTCACCGCGGACGGCTCGGCGTACAAACTCAAAGCCGAGTTCGACATCAACCGCGGCCAGTTCGGCATGGACTACGGCCTCGCCGACGCCGCCATCCGCGACGAGGTCGTCATCCGCCTCAGCTTCGACCTCCCCAAGCCGTAACCCACCCCCAAAGCCGCCCAACACCGCCGATGCCACCGCCGGCCTTAAAACCCCCTCCCTGCGACATGATGCATGACGCAACGGCTTGGGCTCCCTCTCCCCACGGGAGAGGGCCGGGGTGAGGGGCGAGCGAAGCGAGAAGACTCCCGCCCCATTTCTTTTTCGTCCAGCATCAATCACCTCAAGCCAAGTGTGGCCGTAGTCAGGCACCGCCTGCCCACGGAACGGATCAGAGTTAGCGTGAGCCTCTCGGCCCGTGGGGAAGCTACGCTTGACCACGGCCACCTGCCGCCATTGGGCAGCATTCCAGTCTTGGACACAAGACCCGTTTACGCTCTAGCGGGTTAGCCTGTTATGTATTTTTTGATCCAACGCCTTAACAACCACCAAGTGTTGCACACAATGCAGATTCCTCTCGGGGGTTTCTGTCATGGCTCATCGGGGCAAGGCAAACAAAGATAAACGATCTAAGCCAAAGCAACCGGTCGCGCCTGTCGATCCACCTAAGAGCAAATCAAAGCGTTACATCACCCAAGGCCTGGCTCTGCTGGCCGTCGTCGCGTTGGTCGCCACGATCATCATGACCAGCCAGTCACCCGATGACATTGGTAGCCGACCGCTCGACACGGGGCAGGGAGGTACGAAGCTCGTCGAGATAGACTTCCAGGGCGACCGCTCGACGTGGGAACTGCTCGCACTGTCCGACGAAGAGCTTGAGAAAGTCAGCCTGGTTGAGCTGAACCTGGCTGTTGTGCGTGAGATCCCCGGCTACGAAGACCTCGACGCATCGAAGTACGAAGCGATCGTCGATGAGTGGTCACAAGAGTTTGCCGAGGAACTTCCGAAGATCGAAGCGACCTTCCGGGGCCGAGAGGCCGAATACAAAAACGATATCCGTTTCTATCGTATCGGCCAACTGATGGCCTGGCTGGGGCATAAGAAGAACATCGAGTACATCTCCGAGCATCGCGGCCTTGAGACCGTCCGCTATAAGTCCCCTGACGAACTCTTTATGCATGGCTTGCTGGACACCGGCCAGGGCACCTGCGGCAACATGCCTGCGTTGCAGGTTGCGATCGCACGACGTATGGGCTGGCCGGTCGCGTTGGCACCGGTCGAGACCCATACGGTTTGCCGGTATGACGATGGCGAGGTCGCCTACAACATCGAGACGACGCACACGGACAAGGGCGGCTTCTCGGAAGGCGGTCAGGAAGACTACGCCAAGCAGTTCAAGCTCCCGCCTTGTGCGTTCAGTGAGGCACGCTCGAAACGATGTCCGCCCGTGAAATGCTGGGCTACTTCATCGCCCTGCGTGGCCGCTACTACCGAGATACGTATCAGTGGGAGAAGGCCGACCACGACCACTCACTAGCCCGAGTGCTTCTGCCGCGTCACCGGGCGACGCTCCTGATGGCAACCGAACTAGCGTTACAACGCAGCGAGCAAATCTTTTCACCCACCGAAAAAGACCACCCGATGCGGATGGTGTTTGAGGTGCAACAACACCAGGAAGCAGAGCAACAGCGTAGACAGCAGGTCCACGACGATTTCCTCCGCCAGGCTCAAGCCCAGCAGCGTCGATTAGAACAGCAACGACGGGCCGAACTAGCCCGCGTCCACGCGATCAACGAGCAGAACCGACGCCGATGGGAGAACCCGAAGGGTTTTCAGCAACAGCCGCAGCACTAGGACCAGCCCACAGGCTACCAGCCGCCGCAGATACATGATCCATACTCACCTTTTCCGCCTCAGCCGCAATACTGACCCAGGGGTTTGATGATGAAATCGTTTGTTTCCATGCTATTCGTACTCGCCACCGCCTTACTTCTCACAAGCCCGGCTCAGGCCCGCTATGCCGATGGGATGAACACCTATGCGGCGTATCACGTCATGCGTGGTGGTGTTGACCCATCGGGAATGATTTCTTTCAAAATGGTTGGTGATGGTGCGCAGACAGTGACTTTTGGCAATCATCTCAGCGGTTATCTTGGCGTGACAGTCCATCCTGATGAGGATGATTTAGATGTTGCACGCCTAGCAGGAGGAGCAACGTTGATAACTCAAAGAGATACTTCATGGAAGATCGAAGACTGTGAAGGAAAATTTAAGGGTAGTGAAGAAGCAACGAATTGGCACTACGATCCAGTGCCTGTAAATGAAGACGGAGAACTTCTTTCGGCTGGTGCTCCATATCGGGGGACTGGCGGACCAGTTGGACTTGCCGATAAAACAGCGGCGACTGCTTATATTAGCTTTCTGCAGTTTTCGAGTCAGTCAATGTCTTCGTTTGTGATTGAAAATATGATTAAGGAAGCTTTTGAAAATGGGGCTGATAGAGAAACTCTAAGAAGTATGCGTAAAGATTTGTTGGGTAGTATCGATTGTACAAAAGGTGAAATTGACATATCGATTGAATCAAAGTTTTATTTTGGTGATAATAAATGGGCGAGAAAGGATTTCAATGACGCTACTCCCGGTACACCTCCGGGACAAAGGGTGTCAGGTGCGGAGTTTGTTCATAAACCTTGGACCGCAGAAAAGCCAGAAATATTTAAGTACGCATCATTTAGTAAAGCGTCGTTATCTATTAAAATTAAGTGGGATGCATGCGGAGATAGTCTTCAGTTGTCTGTTTCAGGAGACAGCGGTGGTTTGACTGCTGGACCGCAACGTGTTGACATAGATGGTGTTCGTCAAAAGAATCCTAATTCAACAGTATGGACTCCCAATGACGATGGGGGATGGACTCCTAATAGTCCGTAGGGAAGAGAGATCTATATGCTGAGGCTACTATTCACCAGTTCATTAACTCTTGTTTTTTTGACTTCGTGTGGTACAGGAGATCAGTCTGCCAATAACGAACCGCAGATTAGTGATGACGTTACCGTTGGTCCTAGTAGCCCACCTGTTTCGCGGCAAGAAATGGCGGATGAGGTTCCCGCTGCTACAGATAGAGAGTTCGATGCTGGCCAAGAGAAGCCAGATATAGAAGAAGCGCAATCGCCTGCTGTCGTTGTCAGTAAGGATGGCTTAGTCGGGATTTGGGAAAGCAACGCTCTGGAAATGAAACCAGAGGTACAGCCTTTAAAGTTGTTGGGTCAAGCGAAGAACAACAGGGTTATCCGTTTAGTTATTACGAAGCGAAACGAAGATGAAATTGGACTTAGGCCTGTCCCTTATGAGTACGACGACTATGAGGTACGCTTGTATGAGAAGTATGATGGCCTAGAAGATTGGCGTGAAGCGGCTGATAGTGCAAACGGATGGATTGACCGGTCTGGTGATGAGGCTGATATGGTTTTTCGTTTAGGGCCTCTGGGCAGTCATATTGCCTTGCAAGCCGAGATCACAGACGGCGTGATGCAAGTTGAGACCTCCGCTTATACAACGCAAATGCGATTGGTCACAGATTAGTTATAGACCACAGTCGATCACTTTGAGCTGACGAGCCGCAGCACGGATCAACATCCACGAAATGGACGAGAGGCGGTAGGGCGTCTTGTCGTCAGTCCTTAAATCGGCTTGTTTTGAAGGGTTTGTAACAACTCACACACCTGGCCAGGTGGTGGGGCGGTCTCAGCTCGAGTATCGGCGGGTGGCCGGGGTGGAGGCTTGGCGACCCCCCGGAACGGATCTCCTTAAACACATCCATGCCAGCTTGTTCCGGGGCTTCGCTTCGCTCATCACAGGCACTCGCCGCGCACAACACCTGCGCCATCTTGATTCATCCCCCGCTCGTTTTTCCTTCTAAACCATACGATTCCGCCCCACCCGAGCCGTGCGTGCGCACCGGGGCGGGCTTTTGGCCTTGGGTGATGTACAACTTCGACCCGCCTACGCTGGAGACGTTTTCGCACTGGCCCAGCTGGCTCAACGCGTATGGGAACCTGGACCGGTCGGCGTGTTTTGAGCTGCGGGTCTCGCGGGTCCGCCGGCTCGCCGGGTGCGTCCCGCTGATGAAGGGAAAGTTTGGCCGGCGGTATCGCGACCGCAACCAGCGGTCCGGCAACATGCCGGACCTGCCCAACGAGCGGCGGGCCATCGGCCACAAGCGGCTGATCAGCAAGGGCCACTACGACATCACCGCGGGGGAACTGGATTGGTTGGCGCGGCAGGAGTTCCCTCGGCGGCTGGCGGGGGACTGGCGGACGGGGCGGGCGCCGGCGATGCGGCGGGTGGTGCAATCGCAGCCGTCGGGCCACACCCGGACGGAAGGGGCGCACAAAGCAAACGATACTGTCGGGCAAAGCCATCCGCCCGGGCGTGGCCCGGCGGCTAGGTATGGCATGTCGCTTGAGCAAGGCGGGCACGGACCGGGCGAGCGGGCGTACGAGCGGGAGCTGGTTTGTATGGACCGGCTCGATGTGTTTGCGCAGGAGACGGGCGGCGGCGCGGGCCCTCGCCCCGGCTCTCTCCCGGGGCAGGATTGCGCGCCATCGAGCTAACGGCTTATAGGATGGGGTCTTGGGTGGCGCATAAAGGCAGTCCGCCGCATCACGGGCTCTTTTGGGACCAACCAAGGAGCTTGTCATGGACGACGAACTGTTGGATTGACTCTATCACACCGCCTGTGGCCTAAACGCGAGCCGCGTGTCCAGTACGCCGGCCGGCTGATCGTCCTGCTGTACCTCTGGTCGGCGATCCGCAACAAGCCGTTGTGCCGGGCCTGCGACCGACGTAACCGGGCCCTGGCCGATCGGCCCATCCCAAACCGGTCCCAGTTCGGCCGACGCTTATGCTGCCCCAACGTCGTCACCATGATCGACGAGCTGGAGCAGGCGGTGAACGACCTGCAGGTTGCCGGGCTCATCGGCCTGTAGCTGATCGATGCCAGGCCGCTGGTGGTCAGCCCGTACAGCAAGGACAAGGCCGCGCGGTGGGGCTGGGCGTACAACGGCAAGGCCCGTGGCTACAAGCTGTTTATGATCACCGACACCGCCGGCCGGGTCGTCGCCTGGCGCATCGGTGGGATGAACCAGGCCGAGCCGGAGGCGGCGAAATCGATGGTTGATCACTTGGGCCGGCCCGGCTACCTGGTCGGCGACAGCACCTACGACTCGGACCCGCTGCACGCGTTGACCGCCGAGCGTCAGGTCCAACTCATCGCGCCACGCAAGCGGCCGGGCGCGGGATTGGGTGCACGACCGCAACACCTCAACCGCCTGCACACGATCGCGATGCTGGAGTGCTTCAACAACCCCATGGGCCGGGCGTTGTATGCCCAGCGCACCAAAATCGAGCGTAGCTTCGCCAAGCTTGCTTCAAGCCGGGTCGGGCTGGGCCGCCTGCCGCCGTTCATCCGCACGCCAAAACGCGTCCGCCGATGGGTACAGGCCAAGATCATCCTCTATGCACTCGCCAAAAGGACTTAAAGCGATTACGCGCAATCCTGCTGGAGGGAGGGGCCGGGGGAGGGTGTTGCCTTGCATCAGACACCTTGAGCCAATGTGTGGCCGTGGTCGAGCATCGCCTGCCCACGGAACGGATCAGAGCAAGCTGCCATAAGAAGTCCATGGGCAAGCTACGCTTGACCACGGCCACCCGCCGCCGGGTGCCATACTGCGTCTCGAATGGGTAGCAGGGGAATCTGCACATGGACCCGCGCACGCGGTTGGGTAATGCGCCAGGCCTGCCCAACGAGCGGCCGGCTAGACGGTGCGGGGCCGCATCAGCAGGGCCTGCTACGGCGATATGGCCAGGGACGCACGAGTGCGATGCCCCTTTACTGAGCGGGCACGTACGGAGCGGACACCACAAAACGGGGCGCATTGCGGTGTGATCACAACGCGCCCCGCTGTGCTGCGGTGTGCCGGGCTGGGCTGGGCTGAGAAACGATCACGCGTTGCGGCGGCGGCGAGCCACCAACAAGCCACCGATCATGATCAGGCCGAGCGACGCCGGCTCGGGGACCACGATGATCCGAGCAGCCGTGCCGGTCCCCTCGCCCGAATTGACAAACGCGTGGAAGAAACCGGTGCTGCCGGTATCTGCGGGGTTGCCGACACGCCCAGTCATCGCGACGGAGTAGTCGAAGTTCGTGTCGCCGTTCGCGATCCACTCATTGACCAGCGAAGTGATATCCCACTGTACCACGCCGGCGCCCGTCACCGATACGGTGTCCTCCACCGCGCCGATCTCGGTCGTCTTGAAATCGATGTAGGAACCCGCCCCGCTGGACAGGGCCCCATCGATGCCGGACGGGTCGCCCGTGACGCGGTGTGCCGAAATCGCGAACGGTGAAGAGACGTTGGGGCCCGTACCAAAGGGGCGGACCACCGTTCCAACCTCGAGCACCGCCGACGGCACGGCGCCTGTGAAGTCGCCGGGGTTGAAGTTGAATGTGAAATAAGTCGTCTCTTCGAATCCAAAATCCGGTGCGCCGCCGGTTAAAAACGGTGCGGGCGTAGATACGCCGATCGAGGTGCGTCCCGCATCACGGACAAACGGGGCGCCGAATGACCAAGCCGTTGTAAAGAAATCCGACTCGACCGGAATGACCGTGCTGGCCGATGCCGGTGCGGCGTTCAATGCGGACGCGGTTCCAACCACTACGCATAAAGACTTCAAACCTTTCAACATGACGCTTTCCTTTCTTCCACGCCTTACTAAAGGCGTCTGTTTGGTGCGATTCCGCCCGGCGAATCACACGCCGGCGGTCTTCGAAAAACTACGATCAGTCTGTGCTACAGATGATCTGTCTCTGCACATTGCAGAAACTGAGTTTCAATATAATATAAATAGGTGTGCCTATGCTCTTGTATCGGGGCTTATATAAGCAATTAGTCCTAAGTAACTATTCGCTCAGCCAATCCATTAAGGGCGGTTTGAGTATGGTTCGCTGCGTCGATGTTCGCAAGGCCTGCTCAATCGTTAGCATGCGCCACGATGGTTCAGCCGGACGGTTCAACAGCAGGCTTGGTAGGTGCGCATGACGTGCTGCGGCGCGTGTGGGGGTACAAGGATTTCCGTGGGCGGCAGGCGGAAGCGGTTGCACGGACGCTGGCGGGGGAGCACACGCTCGTTCTGATGCCGACGGGCGGGGGCAAGTCGCTGTGCTACCAGGTGCCTGCGTTGCTGCTGCCGGGGCTGACGGTGGTGCTGTCGCCGCTGGTCGCGCTGATGAAGGACCAGGTCGATGCGCTGGTCGCGCGGGGGATCGACGCGGCGTACATCAACGCGGCGCTGTCGCGCAGCGAGCGTGACAAGCGCTACGCCGCGATCGCCGACGGGCGGTACAAGCTGCTGTACGTGACGCCGGAGCGCTTCCGCAAAGATGAATTCCGCGCCGCGCTGGCAGGGCGGAAGGTTTCGCTGCTCGCAATCGACGAAGCGCACTGTGTCAGCAGCTGGGGCCACGACTTCAGGCCGGACTACACGAGGCTCGCCGAGCTGCGAGCCTTAATGGACAACCCGACCACGATCGCGCTCACCGCCACCGCGACGCCGACGGTGCAGCAAGACATCGTCAACCAGCTCGGGCTAACCAACCAGATGACCATCCTCAGCGAGGGCATCGACCGGCAGAACCTCGCGCTCGATGTCGCGGAAGTCTGGGGCGACGACGAGAAGCTGGACGCAATCAGCAAAGCCGCGACGACACTGCGCGGGCCCGACGCCACCCCCGGCGCGGGTATCGTCTACTTCGCCCTGATCCGCACGCTCGAGGCGTTCAGCGAGCACCTCCACCAGCGCGGCGTCCCGCACCTGGCCTACCACGGCAGGCTCGACCGGCAGGCCCGCCGACGCGCGCAGGACCGCTTCATGGGGAACGGTGACCCGCGCGGCGTTGGCGGGGCCAAAGCCGCGGGCTTGGATGAAACCGCGCACAGACAGCCCGTCGTCCTGGCGACCAACGCGTTCGGGATGGGGATCGACAAGGCCGACATCCGCTTCATCCTCCACGCCGAGGTGCCCGGCTCCGTCGAGGGCTACTACCAGGAGATCGGCCGGGCCGGGCGCGACGGCCTGCCCGCCCAGTGCACCCTCCTCTACGACGAGCACGACCTCGAAACCCAGATGACCTTTATCCGCTGGTCCAACCCCGGCGGCGAGTACTACCAGCGTGTCGTACACCTCCTCGAGCACCACGCCGAGCAGGCCCACGCCTTCGGCATCGACTACCTCCGCGAGAAGCTGCACGGCAAGCAGCGCGGCGACTTCCGCCTCGAAACCGCCCTCAACATGCTCTACCGCCACGGCGTCATCGACGCCCGCGAATCCAACGACGGTGCCAAGCCCCTCACCATCGAGCACGCCATCACCCACGGCCTGATCGACGTCGTCGGCGACCTCCCCGACGCGTTGCTCGATGAAAACGCTCTGGCCGACAAGCTCAAAGCCGACCAGCAGCGGCTGTACGCGATGGTCGAGTACGCGCGGTGTGAAGACGATCGCCGAGCGTTTCTCAACCGCTACTTCGGGGTAGGTTGAAGCACCTCAAAGCACCAGCGTGATCGTACCGACCCGATGAGTTGTCCCCTCGCAGCGCCCCCGGCAACGCTTGGGCGATCGCTGCTCTCAAAGCCTGGGCGGTTGCCCGACTCGACCGGCGGAGCAAGAGACACGCGGCAAGCCATCAACGAAAACCACCCCTGATGTCCAGGAAGCTGCTCGCGTTCGCTAACATTGCTTGCTAAGCTCTAACATTCGATAACCCCTGTCTCCGTCGGTTGATCTGGACGGAGCTGTCTTGGTTTGGCACTATGTGGACCCTCTTTACTATTGGGGGTGGGGTCGCGCTGATCTTGTTTGCCGTGCGTTTCCTGCGCAAGGGCCTAGACCGGCTCTTCGGCGCCAGGCTGGGCGCGTGGATGAACCGGCTCGCGCGGAGCCGATGGCGCGGGTTCCTGACCGGGCTCGGCCTCTCGGTGGTCACCCCCTCTTCGACCAGCTTCTCGGTGCTCGCGGTCTCGGCGGTGAAGTCGAGCCACCTCACCGCTCGGCAGGCGTTGGCGGTGGTGCTCGGGGCGAACATCGGGCTGACCGCGATGGTGCTAATCATCGCGCTGCGGATCGAATCGATCGCCCCGGTGCTTGTGCTCATGGGCGTGCTCATGTTCCAGTACATGCACAACGACCGGGCCCGCGGCATTGGCCAGACCCTGCTTGCGGTCGGCTTCATCTTCCTGGGCATCGGGTTCATCGAGCAGGGTGTCGCGGGCGTGCGTGCCGGGCCGAACTCCGAGATCGCCGTGCTGGTGGGCCTCGCCGAGCGCCACCCGCTGGCCCTACTGCTGCTGTCGGCCGCCATCGCGAACGTGCTGCAGTCCAGCACCGCGACGATCGCGCTGATCATCGGGCTGTCCGCGACCGGGGCCGTCACCCTCCCGGTCGGGCTCGTCGCCGTCGCGGGGGCGAACCTCGGCACCGCGTTGACCACGATCGTCATCGGCTGGCGCGACACCGCCGCACGCCAGCTCGCCTCGGCGAACTTCACACTCAAGCTGCTCGTCGCGCTGGGGATCGCCCTGCTCAGCGACCAGGCCGCCGCCGTGATCGCGCTGGTCCCGGCCGGCCTCGACGCACGCATCGCGATCGCGCACACCGCGTTCAACATCGTCGTCGCCCTCATCGGGCTCACTTCGATCACCCCGCTGATGCACACCGCAGAGCGCCTCATCCAACCCAACCCCAACGCGACGCCCCGGCCGTTCGGCCCTCGCTACCTCAACGAAGGCACGTTCAACACGCCCGAACTCGTCCTGGGCCTATCCGAAAAAGAAATCCTCCACGCGGGCGACATCGTCCGCCACATGCTCCGCGACATCTGGAGCGCCCTACGCAACGACGACATCGAGATGGCAAACAAGGTCCGAGATATGGACAACCGCGTCGATACCCTCGACGGCGAAATCCGCGGCTTCCTCCGCAAAGCCATGCAGGACGACCCCGACCTCGCGCCGTCCGCCATCGCCGAGCACATCCGCCAGCTGCGCTACCTCAACGAACTCGAGAACATCGGCGACATCATCGACAAGAACCTCGTGAGCCTCGCGATCAAGAAGCAGCGCCTCCGCTTAGCGTTCACCGACGACCACTGGGCCGAGCTCGAGGATTTCTACAACAAGGTCTACGAGAACCTGCTCATCGCCGAGCGCGTCTTCTCGACCGAGAGCCGAAACCTCGCCGAGTCGCTGCTGAACCACAAGGCCCACCTCCAGGGGGTCGAGCTGAAGCTCCGCGACCGCCGCCTGAAACAGACCGCCCAGGACGACCCCGAGGTCAGCGCGGTCCTGCTCGACCTGATCACCAACCTCAAACGCATCAACACCCACCTCACCCGCGTCGGCTACGCAGCGCTCGAACCCGTCCAGGCGTGATTCAAACACGGGCGGCAGGTGCTGCCGCCACAACGTGATCAATGCCATCAAAGCCCGTGCGGGGGAGTCCCACAATGCGCCCCGCAGGACGCTGTGCCCACGCCGCCTAAGACACATCAGGCGGGCTTCGCACACCGTATTCTTCGAGCCGAAGCGTGGCACCCGGGCCCGATGTCAATGCCGATTGATACTTCTTCTGAGACTCAATCAGGTCCCATCACTATCTGACAACGACAACGTTCGCAAGGCGTCAGCACGCATTCACCCATTGGCGGGTGGTACCGACCTACTCATAGGTCTTAGCAGCAGCCCCAACAAGCAGAGCCTCAACGGCGGCAACACGTCAAACGACCATCCAACCAGGCCGGCCTATCCCCGCTGCCGGCGTGCCATCACGACGAGCAGCGGTGCGAGCAGCACAAGCGATGCCGGCTCGGGGATGAGCGTGACGTATTCGCTGTCGAGCACCGTGGCGATCTGTGTATCGTTGAGCCTTTCGCCGCTTGAGAGCGAGGGGCCGAGCAGATTGCCGATTTCGTCGTTGGTTCTGAGGTCGAATGTGAACGCCATCGATCGCGAGAGGAATCTCCCGACATCATTAGGCAAGGGCCGGCCGAAGCTGCCGGTATCGGCCAAGTGGATGAACATGCTGTCGTCGCCGAAGCGTGTGCGTCCCTGCGAGGTTGAGAGCGGCTGCGTCCCGGGAGGCACCATCAGGAAATACATATCAAGAAAGGTCGGATCCGTGCTGGAGACACCCGCGGCGTCCGCCGCGGCGGGGATCGCTGTGAAGTCGGCTGTTGAACGCGTAGCACTGCCATCATTACCGGCGTTGGCGAACGTGCTGTTCCAGGAATTAGGCGTCAGCCAATTTACCGCAACGCCGGCCTGAGCCCAGATCTCGCGGATCTCGCTGAGGATCAACGGCTCGTTGAGTGTGTCGGTCAGGTAGTTCGAGGTGTTTGACCCGTCATCATTCGAGACGATGATCGGCTGCACGGTGACTTCGTGCGTGATCGGCCGCGGCGGGTTGACGACCACAACCGCATGGGTCGGTGCCGTTGCCAAGCAGGAAAGACTTACCAATACGATCAATAAACTTCTCATCGCGCGATCAATCCTTGTCTATTCGTTTATCAGTGCCGCCGAAATGGTTTGCAACCGAACCCAAGTCTGTACCCAATTTACTCAAAGACATAAACCACCGCGATAGCGAAAAGAGGTGAATTTACAGGGAAAATAAGGGATGACGAACAGTCCGGCGCGTCGCAACCGGGCTCCGCGTTAACACTTAGCAATACAGATAAGACCTATTCCAGATCCATCACCATCTGGCAGTTACAACGCGCGTAGGGCGTCTGCACACATTCGTTATCCGCCAGCACCCGGAAGCCGAACTTCTTGTACAGCCGGACGGCCTGACCGAGCACCGTGTTGGTCTCCAGCCAGATCCGGCTCGCGCCCAAGTGCCTGGCGTGTTGAATCACGGCTTCCATCAGCGTGCTGCCGGCCCCCCGGCACCGCGCATCATTACGGACCGCCATCTTGACCAGTTCCACAGCGTCATGGCCCTGCTGCGCGACGAGCCCGACCGTGCCGATGACGTCGCCATCGACCTCGGCCATGAATACGGCGCCGCCGGGGTCGATGATGTGCGTCTGCGGGTCGCCTAATTGCGTACGGTCGGACGGCTCGACCACGAAGTGCTGCTCGATCCAGTCGAGGTTCAGCCGTTCAAAGACGGGCTGGTCTCCGGGCTTGAATGGGCGGATCGTGACGGGCATGGGTGAGGTTCTTCTGGAAGGATCGACTTGATCAAGCCCCGACTAAACCAATCGCTACTGCCGTTCTTCCCGGCGTTTTTCGAGGAGCTTCCTCGCCGCTTCGCGCATGTCCTGGGCGGAGTCGGTCTCATCGACGATCTCCACGCCGAGCAGCGTCTCGACGCAGTCTTCGAGGGTGACCAGGCCGGCCGTCCCGCCGAACTCGTCTTCGACGCGGAGCATGTGCTGCTGGTCGCGGATGAAGCGGTCCAGGGTGTCGGCGACGGAGTCGGATTCCTGCGCGTTGCCCAGCGGCTGGGCGAGCTCGGCCAGCGGGCGCTGCCCGTGTCCTTCGTGCCGGGCGTGGTGCAGGGCGTAGCGGGTGACGTGGCCGATGATGTCGTCGACGCCACCGGGCCCGTGCACGGGGATGCGGGTGAAGCGGATGCGTCCGTGCTCCTCGATGACCTGATCGGGCGTGGCGTCGTGCGGGAGCATGAAGACGACCGGGCGCGGGGTCATGATGTCTTCGACGGTGATCTGGTTGAGGCGGAAGAGGTTGCGGATGACGCGGGTCTCTTGCGGCTGGATCACGCCGGCGGACTGGCCGAGCTCGGCGGTGATGGCGACCTCGTCGCGGGTGACCTGCGCCGCGTGCCCGCCGCCCAGCCGGCTGGAGATCCACTGCAGCACGATCAGCAGCGGCCAGAGCGGGTAGATCATCGCCTGGATCGCGTAAGCCGTGAACGGGGCGAGTGTCTTGGCCTTGGCGGCGCCGATGGACTTGGGGATGATCTCGCTGAAGACGAGGATGAGGAGCGTGACGACGGCCGAGCCGATCGCGACCGCCCCGCTGCCCCAGATGACCAGGACCTGCGCCCCGACGCCCGCGGCGCCGACCGTATGCGCAATCGTGTTGAGGGTGAGGATCGCCGCGAGCGGCCGGTCGAGGCTGGCCTTCATGGACTTGAGCAGCGCGCCGCCCCGCCGGTTCTCGCGCTCCATCAACTCGACATGCGACGCGGGCACCGACAGCAGGCAGGCCTCGAGCATCGAGCAGAGGAACGAGACCCCGATCGCCAGCACGAGGTACACCCCGAGCATGATGTAGTCGAGGGTCAGCGCATCGCCCGAAGCGGCAAGCGTGAGGGTTGCGGCCGGTGTGTTCATGTCAAAAGTTTAAGGGCATTCGTGGGATGGATGCTCGCATGAACGCCGGCAACACCTAAAAAGGTGGGGTGGGCATCTTGCCCGCCGTTCAAGCGCAGCTTGAAGTAAAACTCTTCACGACCTTATCGTGATGGTAGGCTGGAAGCCCACCCCACCCGAGGCTTTGTTCGCCACGCCCTCTACAAGCTTGAGATCACACGCCGACCCACCGCCACCGCTTGGGCTATGCTGCCAAGCCCCTGAATCTGTGAGACCAACGCGTGATCGACCCGCAACTGCAACAGCACCTCTGTGGGGTTCTGGGCGTCCCCGAAGTGACCGGGCTCGAAACCATCCAGACCCTCTGGAGCGGGTGCGGGCAGGTGGCCCGGGTGATACTTGACGACGCGAGCCCGGTCGTGATCAAGCACGTAAAGATGCCCGAGCGCCTCCGACACCCGCGCGGCTGGGACACGGACCGGTCCGCCCAACGGAAGGTGCGGTCCTACGAGGTCGAGACGAACTGGTACGCGCAGCGGGCCGGCCGATGCTCGGCGGGCTGCCGGGTGCCGCGATACCTTGGCCATACCAGCAGGGGTGATGAACGGCTGCTCATCCTCGAAGACATCGACGCGAGCGGGTTTGATCGCCGCTTGACGCGGGTCTCGCCCGAACAGCTCGACGCGTGTATCCGCTGGCTCGCTTCTTTTCACGCAACGTTCCTCGGCGAGCCACCTGACGGCCTGTGGGAAACGGGTACGTACTGGCACCTCGGCACCCGGCCAGACGAGTACGACGCGCTGCCGGACGGCCCACTGAAACACAGCGCGCAGCAGATCGACCACGCCCTCGACGCGAGCCCGTACCGGACCCTCGTCCACGGCGACGCGAAGCCCGCGAACTTCTGCTTCTCGGCCGACAACCGGGTCGCGGCCGTCGACTTCCAGTACGTCGGCGGCGGCTGCGGCATGAAAGACCTCGCGTACCTTGTCGGCGGCTGCCTGGACTCAGACGCGTGCTTCGAATCCGAAGCACACGTGCTGGCGACCTACTTCGCTGCGCTCAAGCAGGCACTGCACAAGCGAGGCAGCGCGGCAGACACAAAACAACTCGAATCAGACTGGCGTCGGCTCTACCCTTGCGCCTGGGCAGACTTCGAGCGCTTCCTCCAAGGCTGGAGCCCGGGGCACTGGAAGATCAGCACGTACAGCCGGCATATGACCGAGCAGGCGCTGGAAAGTCTTAGGTAGCGCGTCTTGCTTTGTTATGGCATGGCGCTGGCCAGTAACGCCAGATACGACGCAAGGCTAGCGCTTCTCCGGCGCCGTTGCGCAGCCACCCAGCCGCCAGACCAGCGCCCGCCCCTGGCCTTTCTCGCGTTGCAGGCCGATCTCTTCTTCGAGTTGCCGGGTCCAGGTCGGGCACGCGCGGTCGTAGGGCAGCCCGTACTGGTCGCGGAGCTGGGCCCAGGTCAGCCCGCCTTGGTGTTCGGCCAATGCCGACTGGATCGTGTCTCGGAAAGCCAGGTAGGTCATGCTGAGTCTCGCTGCGAAGTCACGCCTCGTTTTCGGCCTTGCATCACTCTAACCACCACAGCTTACTCAGCAAACGGGTTGTAGATGCCCGGCTTGGGGATGTCGTACGCCCCGGTGACGGGGTCTTTGACGGTGGGCGGGGCCGTATCCCAGTCCCAGGTGTCGATATCCGGGCAGAGGTCTTTGCCCTTCGCGAGCAGGTCGTCCCACTTGACAACCTTGCCGGAGTAACACGCGTCCCGGCCGAGGATCGCGGCGAAAGTCGACTTCCAGCCGTAGTCGCCCTCGTTGTAGACCTCGCCGGCCATGATGGAATCGATGAGCTTGTTCTGCTCGTTCTGGTGGCCGCCGCCCCGACCGCCGGTCCGGATCCGTTGGCCATCGACCTCGATCATGCCTGGGATATAGGCCCGGCCCTTGGTGCCCTGCACGTACTCCGCGTCGCGGTTGAACGCGTTGCGGAGGTGGCGGCCCTGGCTATGCATGGTGGTGCCGTCGGCGAAGGTGTACTCGACAAAGGTGTGGTCGTAGATCTGCGACTGCTTGCCGTCGCCGTTGAGCCGACGCTTCCAGCCGCCCATGCCGTTCGCGGAGACGGGGTAGGCCTGCTTGGCCCAGCACCCCATGTCGATGTTGTGGACGTGCTGCTCGACGATCTGGTCGCCACTGGCCCAGAGGAAGTGGTACCAGTTGTTGCACTGGTTCTGCATCTCGGTCCACTCCGGCTTGGGCGGGCGGTACCAGATGCCGCTGGCGTTGTAGTAGACGCGGGTGTGCAACACGTCCCCGATCTCGCCGTTGTGGATGCGCTCGATCGCGTTGGTGTACTGCGTCTCGTGCCGGCGGTGGAAGCCGATCGCCACATTGAGCTTGCTCTGCTTGGACCGCTCGACCGCGGCCATGAACCGGCGGACCCCCGGCGCATCCGACGCGACCGGCTTCTCGCAGAAGACGTGCTTCCCTTTGCTCACCGCGTACTCGAACTGGTAGGGCTTGATGCCGGAAGGCGACGCGATCACCACGAGGTCACAATCCGTGTCGATCGCTTGTTTGAACGCGTCGAGACCTTCAAAGACCGTATCGGGTGCCACGTCGACCTTGTCAGGGAACTGCCTGCGGAGCACCTCGACCTGCCTGCTCGCCTTCTCCTTGAACGCATCGGCAACCGAAACGAGCTTCACGTTCCCCTTCGTCCTGAACAACTGGCCGACCGCACCGGTCCCACGCCCGCCCGCACCGATGAGTGCCACCCGGATCTCGTCGCTGCCCTGCGCGTAGGCATGGTTCGGAGAAGGGGGCAAGGCGATCGCGCCACCCAGCGCGGCGGTTGACGCGGCAGGCAGACGGCCGGGTGTCGTGTTATGGCTTTTCATCATCAGGCTCGCTTCGATTTGAGTCTATGGATAGGTGGACGGCTGGAGCAAGCCATGCTTACAGAGAGGCTCGCTGGCAGGGCTATACGGGGCTTGTATTGCCTTTACAAAGTAACTTAATTCGTACTGCGGAGCAGCTTCTCCATCTTCTTGCCCTTGGCCAGCTCGTCGATGAGCTTGTCGAGGTAGCGGACCTCCTGCCAGGCGGGGTCGTCGATGTCTTCAACACGCTCGCCGCAGATGACGCCGGTGATGAGCCTGCGGTTGGGTTAAGCTTCGGCGCTTGGGTGAAGAAGGCCCGGAGGTCGGTGGCGTCGGTCTTGAGGATCGCGGCGAGCTTGCGCTGCGTGTAGCCGGTCAACCAGCGGATCACCTCGTCGACCTCGGCCTTTGTTCGGCCCTTCTTCTCGGCCTTGTTGATGTAGTGCGGGTACACCTTGGCGAACGGCATGGCGAAGGCTTTCTGGTGTTTCATTCCGTCTCACATACGTTCAGGTCTACGAACACTTGATCAAAGCGGCTAACTCACACCGCTCCCACCCGGCCGTACACCAGTTCGATCGCCTTCGCAGGCTCACCCCCCGGCGGGATGTTGTACGCGGTGATGAGCAAGCGGTCGCCGCCCTGAAGCTCGTAATCGGTCCGCCAGCCCCAGGGCGGGCCCTCGTACGTGTCGTAGCGGCCCAGGATGCTGCAGCCCTGTTCCGTGGCCTGGCCAACGGAGAACATCACGGCGTCATTCATATGGTGGTTATCGATCCAGGAGGCCTGGTACTCCCCCGTGACACCGTTGCGCGCAAGCCAGGCCTCGCCAAAGCGATGCTCGCCACAGAGCGTGCCTTCGTACGTATGGCGGATCATCCGCCCGCCGAGCAGCAACGAAAAAGTACCCGTCACCTCCGATGTGTCCGCGAGAGCACCCGGCTCAAACCAGGTCTGACAAGAGCCCGCCCAGTCGCCGACCAGCTTGGTCAAAAAGGGGTCTTCAGTCATCGATCACGGTGCTCCATCGGGCTGGACAAACGAGAGCCGGTTGCCGAACGGGTCGTGCACGGTCACCGTGCGTTCGCCCCAGGGCTGCTCGATGATCCCCGGGCGGTTGTGCGATACGTTCTTGGCGATGAGTTCGGCGTGGAGGGCGTCGAGGTCGTCGGTCACGATGCGGACCTGCGCGCCGGGGGTGCAGTCGCCGTGGTGCCCGGTGAGGTGGAGGGTGCAGCGGCCGCGCGAGACCTGGATGTAGATCGGCAGGCCCGCCTCGTGGCGGTGGTCCCAGTCGGCGGAGAACCCCAGGAACCCAACGTAGAAGTCGCGCGCAACCGCCTCATCGAAAATGCGGAGCAGCGGGACCGGCGGGTGTAGCGGCATGCCGGGTATCGTACCGCTAAGCCCGAGCCTGCAAGAACTTTAACCGTCCGGCCCGATCACGTATGATCTCGCTTCCGAAGGAGCCTAAACCCCGAAAAGAGTAAACACACATGGGCTACCCCTCACGAAACAACCTAGTCCCGCTGCTGGTCGGCGTGCTGTCGCTGTCGCTAGCCCCATCGCTGCTTGCCGAGGCACGCGTCAGCGACGAGCCCGGCAAGCGCCTCACCGTGCTCAACGCCGAAAGCAAGCCGATCGTTACCTACGAATACGCGCACGTGCTCGACGAGAATGGCAAGGTCACCTTCGACACCGCCAAGGTCTACCACCAGGTCGTCGCGCCCGACGGCAAGACCATGCTCACCAAGGGCCCGGGCGGGACGTTCCCCCACCACCGCGGGATCTACATCGGCTGGAGCAAGATCAAGCACAACGGCAAGAGCCACGACCTCTGGCACGTCCGCAACACCACCCAGAAGCACATCGCCTTCACCAAGCAGGAAACCACCAACGCGGGCACCACCGTCGCCAGCCGGATCGACTGGATCGGCAGCGACGGCAAGCCAGTGCTCGAAGAGACCCGGACCGTGACCGTGCACGACGACACAGGCGGCGCTTACGCCGTGATCGATTTCGTCAGCGAACTCACCGCGGCCCACGGTGCCGTCGAACTCAACGGCGACCCCGAGCACGCGGGCATCCAGTTCCGCCCCAGCGAGGAGGTCGCCGAGAACAAGTCGGCCAAGTACGTCTTCCCGGTCGACGACCCGAAGCAGACCCAGCACGCGGGCATGGACTGGGCCGCGCAGACCTTCGAACTCGGCGGGCAGAAGTGGTCGGTCCAGCAGATGTCGCACCCATCGAACCCCGACGACAACGCGCGCTGGTCGGCCTACCGCGACTACGGCCGCTTCGGCGAGTTCCCCGTCATCAAGATCGGAGCCGGCCAGACCGTCACCGTGCAGTACCGCTTCCGCATCACGAAGGGTGATGCGCCCGACCGCGCGACGCTGAACAAGATGTATACGGCATACACCGGTCAGAGCGAACTCGACCAGCACCCCGACAGCAGCGACTGGCCCCCGCTCTTCGCCGAGGATCTCTCGGACGCGGACTTCCCCGAGGGCGTCTGGACGATCGAAGACGGCGCCATCACCGCCAGCGAAGACCAGGCCATCTGGACCAAGCGGGACTACGACAACTTCGTGCTCGACCTCGAGTTCAAGACCGGGCCGAACGCGAACAGCGGCGTCATCGTCTACAGCACCGACACCAAGAACTGGATCCCCGGAGCGATCGAGGTGCAGATCCTGGACGACGACGGCGACAAGTGGAAGAAGATCGCAGGCAACGGCAAGTGCGGCGCGATCTACGGCCACGTCGCCCCGACCGAGTCCGTCGCCAAGCCAGCCGGCGAGTGGAACCGTATGACCATCACCTGCGTCGACCAGCAGATCGACGTCACGCTCAACAGCAAACACGTCACCTCGATGGACCTCAGCCACTTCACCTCCGCCAAGCTCAACCCCGACGGTACGAAGATTCCCAACTGGCTCAGTAAGCCCAAGGCCACCCTCCCCACCAAGGGCAAGATCGGCTTCCAGGGCAAGCACGGCGGCGCGAACATCTGGTTCCGAAACATGAAGATCAAAGAACTGGGTGAATAAGCTGTTCCAAGCGATCCAAGTCGATACCCGATCGGCCTACCTCGCTGACACGGCCCGCGTCACCGGCGAGGTCGAACTCGGCGACGGGGTCAGCGTCTGGCCCTCGGCGGTCATCCGAGGGGACGTCGCCAAGGTCACCATCGGCGGCGGCACCAACATCCAGGACAACGCCACCGTCCACTGCGACTCGGGCAAGCCCAACACCATCGGCGCCCGTGTCACGATCGGGCACAACGCGGTCGTCCACGGCGTCTCCGTCGGCGATGGCAGCCTCATCGGCATGCATGCGACCGTGCTCGGCCGGGCGGCCATCGGCAAGCGTTGCCTGATCGCGGCCGGGGCCTTAGTGCCGCCTGGGTTAGAGGTGCCGGACGACCACGTGGTGATGGGCGTGCCGGGCAAGGTCGTGCGCGAGACGAACGACAAAGAGAAGCAGTACCTCGCCTGGCTGGCGGAGCACTACGTGCAGCTAGCCAAGCGCTATGTCGAGACGCCGGACGATCCGGGGCTGCGTGTGTACGGCGGTTAGAGCCATCGTACGGGCGTGCTGTCGGGCGTTTTAGGCCCGATACGTATCCCGATGATGTCCGGGAGGGCTGGGCTCGCAGCAGTTCCGGCCGGGGACCGTTCAGGTTTCGTTTAGGACTGACTGCTACGCCGCTTGGGCCGCCCGCTCTTTGCGGGCGTTGATGAACGACCTCACCCCCAACGCGATGTAGGTCGCGCTCATCCCAACCATCAGACCGATCTCGGTGATGGCCAGGGCAGACGCCTGGCCCGAGAGCATCCGCGGGATGGTGCCGAGGGAAGCAAGGATGCTCAGCAGCGCGATCACAAGAGCGGCGTGGACGGCGATCTTGCGCAGGCTGTCTCTGAACGCCATGACGCCGCACAGCACGATCGGCACGCCGAAATAGGCGGGGATAATCGCGGTCATCTTGCCGGTGAGCCCAAAGAAGACAAGCGCCAGTAGCGCGAGCGCGATCCCGAGGCCGAGGGTGATTTTGGGTGTGTTGGAAGCGTTCATGACGGCGTCTCCGTGCGACGTGTTGATGAGGCGGTCTCCGATTCGTTTCGGAATCCTAGGACAGGAGATACCGTTTTTGCAGATATTGTCCGGCCCGGCAGCCGGCCGGCTTTGTTGTAGGATGCCGGGATGAAAACACAACACCAACTGATCGGTCTGTTCGCCCTGTTGATGGGTCCGCTGCTGATGGGCTGCACGCCGAGCCACCGCGCGGTGCCGATGATCGAGGCGGGCCGATCGCTGGACCTGGTGGTCAGCGTCCCGCAGGAGCAGGCCTACGACGCGGCGGGAACGCTCTACTTCCGCATGCCCGCGGAGCAGGGTGGGCCCTACCAGTCACGACCGCTGACACTGCAGGGAACGAACCTCGTCGCGACGCTCGAGACCCAGACGCTCACGCCCGGGCAGAGCGTCGCCTACTACTTCGATGTCTTCGCGGGCGGCGAAGCCAAGTCGCTCGGCTCGCTACAGTACCCCTACGTCACCGAGATCGTGGACGCGACCGAACTGATCGAACGCTCGATCTCCAGCAGCGTGTCGTTCGACAAGGCCGGCCTGCCCGTAGTCTTCAAGCTCGACCCCGCCGGCTTCGCGGTCGGCAAGGCAACACTGAGCTACACCATCCCCGACCTGCCCGGCGTCGTCACGCAGGCCATGGCCCCGAGCCAGGGCATGTGGATCGCCGAAGTCCCCGGCCTGCGCGTCGCGCCCGGCACCTGGACCTGGCAGATCGTCGCGGAGATCGAAGGCGTCACCTACACCCTCCCGGTCTCCGACGGCGGCTTCGCGACCTTCACGATCCCGCCCGCGAAGTAATCCCACGCGCTAAGAACGTGTACGAGAAGGGTGAAATAGCCGGCGGCCTACGGACGCCGGACGCGAGAACACGGGGGCTGTTCAGACAAGCAACCGCTTCCGTATCCGGGGCCCGTAAGCCCTCGGCTGTGGTGCGCACTTCTTCATACACGTTCTAAGACGCAACAATCCGAAAACACGCAGCATGCAGACAACACGTCCTGTTGCGGCGCCTATGCTTCCCGGTACGACGACAACAGGAGCAACCCATGAGCGACGAACACACCACCAACTGGCCCGACCTCGCGATCGGCCTCTACGACCGGCTCACCGGCCGGGGCGCCGAGATCAGCTACGAGTTCGAGAACCTCAATGTGCACATCCCTTCCGGTACCGGGGACGGCGCCGAGCACGCGAAGTGGGTGCTCAACGGCAAGGTCAAGATCACGACCAAGGACGGTGCCGCCGGCTCAAAGTGATGCTGGCCGGCCAGCTGACCGGCAGCGTCGATGGCCGGCCGATCTCGATCGACGCCGAGGGGCCAAAACTGGTTATCAAGCTGCCCGGGCTGACAACGGCCTGGCGCTTACGCCGGACCTGGCCCAGCGTCCGCAGGCTGATCGACCACGTCGCGCCGTTCTACGGCGTCGAGATCGCCTGCCAAGTCCCCCTCGTTGGCTCATTCACGCTCAGCCCTTCACGGCCTTGGTGGGTGCGACTGGCGCTGCGCTAAATCAACATCGATCACAGGCAACCGATCCAGCCAAGCAACACACCCGAGGTATTGCATCGAAAGACTCACAGCTTGCCGACCTGGATCCCCTCACCGAGGTTGGCTATGCCCGGGCCGAAGTAGGGCCTACCCAGCGGCAGGATCATCGGCTCTTCAAACGGCCGGTTAGGCACCATCGCGGCGATAGCGTCGATCCGTTCAACGAGGTCCGCGGGCAGCGGGCCCTTCTCAAGATCGCGGACGCCGGCTTCGAGGTGGCTCGCCTTCGACGTGCCCAGCAGCACGGTACTGACCGCCGGGTGGGCGCTGGTGAAACGCAGAGCGAGTTCGGGGAGCGTGAGGTCGATCTCGTCGAGAAGCGTATACAGCGCAAGGAATTGTTCGTACCGCTGCGCAGACATCCACGCCGGCTTGGTCTCTAACGCCTCGTCGTATCGCTTGGCCAGGCCGCCCTGCTGCAGCACGCTGCCGAGCATAACGCCCATGCCCAGCGACTGCGCCTTGGGCAAGAGCTCTAACGCCGCCTCACGGAAGAGCAGGCTGAAGTTGAACGCGCAGAGCAGCACATCGAACCGGCTCGATGAAACCAGGTGGTGCATCTCGTTGACCGTCGTCCCGCCCAGGCCGGTGTACCGGACCTTGCCCTGCTCCCTGAGCCGGTCGAGCGCTTCCATGACCGGGCCGTCCACGCCGGCCGGATCGGTCCACCACGGGTACTGCTGGGGCCGATCCGGCTCGTGGATGATGAGCACATCGATGGACTCGATGCCGAGCAGGCGCAGGCTCTCTTCCGCCGAGCCGATCAGCGCGTCCTTGTCCTGCGGGTCAAACGGGATCGGCCGACCGCCGAACTTGGTAGAGATCACCAGGTCGTCTGGGACGTTGCTCACACGCCTGAGTGCTTTACCAAGTGTTTCCTCGGAGTTGGCGTAGGCGGGCGCAGTATCGATGAAGTTGATGCCGAGGTCGAACGCCCTGGTGAGTGTTTCGACAGTCGCACCGACACCCCCGCCGAGGTCGGAGGTGAAGAGCCCGCCGAGGGCGAGCGGCGAGACCTGCAGGCCGGTTTTGCCGAGAGTAACTTTTTGCATGCGGGTATGGTAACCCGCGTGTTGTAGCGCTACTTGTCGGCGATCTCTTTCAGCTTGGCGATCACCTCCGCGGGCTCGGCCCGTGTCCGGTAGTCTTCGTGAGCGTGTGCGAATCGGACCGTGCCGTCAGCGTCGATAAGGTAGGTTGCCGCGAGTGGCAGCTTGGCCGAGGCGTCGCCGTTGTGTTGTTCGAGATCGATCTTGCCCTGCCAGAACGCGACGATCTCGGGCGTGACCTGGGTGGTAATGCCGAACTGATCCGCGACCTTGTTGCCGACATCGCTGAGCACGGGGAAGGCCAGGCCGTTGTCCTGCACGCTCTTGAGCGAGTAGTCGGGCAGCTGCGGGCTGATCGCGACGAACTGCGCACCCAGCCCCTGGATCGTGTCGAGCTGGTCCTGCCAGGCGGCGAGGGTCAGGTTGCAGTACGGGCACCAGGCCCCGCGGTAGAAGACGATCACGACCGGGCCGTCTCCGAGCAGCGTGGCAAGGTTTAAGTCCTTGCCGGCTTCATCCGGGAGGGTAAACATCGGGGCCGCGTCGCCGACGTTTTTCATCGTGTCGAGCACGCCGGTCGCCGCGACCTTGGCGATACCGTCGTCGTAGAGCGTTTTCACTTCGCCGGTCGCGCCCTCGGCCCACTCGGCCTTGCGCGCATCCAGCACCTTCTGCAGGCCGGGCGCGTCCGACGTACTGCCTGATGCAGGCGGTGGCGCGTCCTGCTGGCCGCAGGCGGTGAGCAGCAGGAGCGAGAAGAGGACGAGCAGGATGGATGCTGGCATGGGATACCCTCAGGGGTGTTGGTTCGATGGCAGAACCGGCCACACCACGGCATTATTCCACCGTCAGAAGATTACGGTTCGATCAAGCCGCCGCGGTGAAGGCAGGCAGCACCTCGAGCGCAGACTCGATCTGCTCACGGATCGGCTGGCGGATCGACTGCCCGACCTCGTACAGGCTGTTCAGGGTCAGCCAGTGCAGAGCGCGTGGCTCGTGATCGAGCTGGTAGCCCGCGTACCGAGCGAGGAATACCTCGGTGTGGTGCACACGCCCGCCGGACTTCTGGTGCAGGTAAGTCCCCAGCGGCTCTTGCCAATCGGTCAGCACACCGGCCTCCTCCTGCGTCTCACGGATCGCGGACTGCAACGCCGTCTCATGCGCATCGACCTTGCCGCCGGGCAGCGTCAACCGGTCCGGGTTCCGACGCGTGCTGATCAGCAGGAAGTGCGGCCGACCCAGCAGGTGGCGGTACACCAGCAACGCCGCACGCGGGCTGCCAAACAGCTGCGGCGTCGTAGGCGTCCCGGTCGGGATGGTTGAACTAGCGAAGAAGCTCATGATCAGCGCTCGATGTTTAAGCATCGGTGCGATCAGGGGGCCGACTTCACTTCACCCCGCAAAACGAACGGTGTACAGGCGAACAACACGATAAAAAGCGCCTGCCAGACTCGCTGGATTACTCCGACGCGGCCTTCTCACGAAGCTGCTTCGCCGCCGCAGCGGCACGCTCCGCCGCGGCCGCGAGATCGACCTTCGGCTCTTGCTCTGCTTCGCCCTCCTGCTCAGGCGGGCCATCTAACAACGCGGCAGCTTCATCTACCGCCGCGGCATCTGCAACCGCGTCAAGCTCAATCGCGGGCTCCCCGTCGGCAGGCGGATCAATCGGTTCCGGCGTCTGGGCCACAGGCGCGGGCTCAGGCTCGATCGCTTCTTCAATCGCAGTGGTCTCAACTTGAGGCTCCGGCACCGGCGCGTCAGTCTCAGGTTCTGCTTCAGGCTCGGCTTCAACTATCACGGCAGCGGGCTCGACAGGCGCTTCAGTAACCGCCGCTGTATTTTCGGTCGCGCCCGCTGCGGCCGTCTGCCCGCAGACCGCCGCGATCACCGGCTCCTGCTGCGCCAGCGAGCGCACCACCTCGGCCATGCGCGACTCGATCTCGCCCAGCCCCTGGGTCGCGTCGTCCAGCTGCTCTTGCAGCGATTGCTGCTGCTGCTTCACCAGCGCGATCGTCGCGCGGTGCTGCTCGGCCTCCGCGTAGAGCGGCTCAAGCACCTCATCAATCCGCTGGCCAAGCGTTGGGGTCTTCGTATTGGACATGGGTATTCCTTGGATAGGTCAGGCAAGACATGCAACATCGGTTGCTATACAAAGTCGGCCCGCTTCAACACGAGGCTTGAAGCGCGACAAACCGACTACCGGCAGGTCCGAGAATCCTGTACAGCGTGCCCGTCATTGAGCGTTTGATCCGTGGTTAGCGCAAGCATCGCTGCCCGATCACAGCAGCAGCGACCGCCCTACTCCTTGGTATAGCGCGAGATGAGGTCGATCAACGAACGCTGCTCGGAGCGGAGGCTCAGCGACTTCCGCCAGAGCGCCAGGGCCTCGATACGCAGCGCGTCGTCCTCTTCGCCATCGCGGAGGTAGATGGCCATCAGGCTGATGCCCAGGCC
The DNA here is from genome assembly GCA_039024275.1 of Planctomycetota bacterium. Taxonomy (GTDB): domain Bacteria; phylum Planctomycetota; class Phycisphaerae; order Phycisphaerales; family Phycisphaeraceae; genus JAHQVV01. The sequence continues at coordinate 27,006 of JBCDKD010000058.1, forward strand.
GTTGATCGAGGCGGTGTCGTCGGGGTTCTCGACGAGCACGCCGCGGTACGCATCGACCGCCGATTCGAACTTGCGCTGCTTGAAGAGCGCCAGGCCTATGCGTTCGCGGGCGATCGGGTTGCCGCCCTCCCGCTCGATGGCGCGCAAGACGTTTTCCGCGCGCTGGTAGTTGCCAAGCTTGATGTGCGCGTCCGCGAGGCCCAGCAGGACCGGGACCTCGGTGTCGCCAAGCTCCATGGTCTGCCGGTACGCCTCGACCGCGTTCTCGTAATCGCCGGTGAGCGAGTATGCCGCCGCGAGGTTGGCCCAGCCGGCCTGCGACTCGGGGTTGAGCTCGATAGCCCGCTTCGCGTACTCGATCGCCTCGCCGGGCCGACCCGACTGCAGGATGGCCGAGCCCATGTCGCGGTTGGCAACATAGCTGTCCCGGTCGATGATCAGGGCCCGCTTGTACGAAGAGATCGCGCGCGGCAGGTCGCCCTTGAGTTGATTCGTCAGGCCCAGGTAGTAGCGGGCGTCGAAGTTGTTCGGGTCGGAGACGACCGCCTTGCGGTACGCCGTGTCGGCCTCGTCGTAGAGCCCTCGCTCGCGGAAGATGCTGCCGATGCCCAGGTGCGCTTCGGTCAGCTGCGGGTTCTCCTCGATCGCCTCGGTGAAAGCGGCCAGCGCCTGTGCGGTGAAGCCCTCGCTCTTGAGATCGTTGCCCTTCTCGGCCAACGCTTCGGAGCGCGCGGCCGACTCGGCATCAACAGTCTCGGGTGGTTGAGCCTCCACGGTAGGGACCGAGCCGGTCTGACAGCCACTCATGACCAGCAGAGCCATCAAGACAAGGCACACAAGTGTACGGAGAGGGAGTAGCATGATGGCTCTGTTATCGTCTGTCTTAAGGCCTAACCCAAGCGGTGGTCCGCAAAGGCAGGCCGGCCGCCTTATCGGACGACCCGCCGACGCCGCCTATTCGGAGAACACCATGGTACCCCGGTTCAGCACATGCCTACTCATCTTCCTGCTCGGCCTGTCCTCCGCGTACCACGCTAACGCGGCGGATGAGCCCACGAAACGGCCCAACATCGTCTTTATTTTCACCGACGACCACGCCGTCCAGTCCATCGGGGCCTATGGCAGCGTCATCAACAAAACCCCCAACATCGACCGCATCGCCAACGAAGGCGCGATCTTCCTCAACTCCTTCTGCGGCAACTCCATCTGCGGCCCATCCCGCGCCACCATCCTCACCGGGCTGCACTCGCACGCCAACGGCTTTAAAACCAATACCGACCGCTTCGACTCCTCCCAGCAGACCTTCCCCAAGCTCCTTCAGAAGGCCGGCTACACCACCGCCATGATCGGCAAGTACCACCTCTGGGGCGACCCCGTCGGCTTCGACCACTGGATGGTGCTGCCCGGCCAGGGCGAGTACTACAACCCCGATCTGCTCACCCCCGAGGGCCGGATCCGTATCCCCGGACACTGCACCAACGTTGTCACCGATCTCGGGCTCAAGTGGCTCAAAGAAGGGCGCGACAAGGACAAGCCCTTCATGCTCATGCTCCAGCACAAGGCCCCGCACCGCACGTGGATGCCCGCGCCCGAAGAACTGCACCTGTACCGCGACAAGGACATCCCCGAACCAACCACGCTGTTCGACGATTACGAAGGCCGTGGCCCCGCGGCGGCCGACCAGACGATGGAGATCGACCGGCATATGTACTTCGCCTACGACCTCTACTGCCCGATCGACGAGAGCGAGCCGCTGTTCAAGGTCCACCAACGTAAGCTCGCCCGGATGACGCCCGAGCAGCGGGCCGAGTGGGACAAGTGGTTCGAGCCGGAGAACGAGGCGTTCCGCAAAGCAAAGCCCAACCTATCCGAGAAAGAGGTTGTCCGCTGGAAGTACCAACGCTACGTCAAGAACTACCTCCGCTGCATCGCGGGCGTGGACCGCAACATCGGCCGGGTGCTCGACTACCTCGATGACAACCCCGGGCTCAAAGAGAACACGATCGTGATCTACAGCTCCGACCAGGGCTTCTACCTCGGCGAGCACGGCTGGTACGACAAGCGGTGGATGTACGAGGAGTCGCTGGCGATGCCCCTGGTCGCGCGTTGGCCGCGCGTGATCAAGCCGGGCACGCGGGTCGAAGAACTCGTGCAGAACATCGACTACGCGCCAACTTTCCTCGACATCGCCGGCACGAAGCCCGAGACCCCGATGCAAGGGCGATCGCTGCTGGACCTCCTGGACGAGGACGCAGAGCCATGGCGCGACGCGGTCTACTACCACTACTACGAGTACGCACGCAACATCCACAACGTCCCACCGCACGAGGGCATCCGAACCAAGCAGTTCAGCCTGATGCACTTCTATGGCCCTAAGCAGGGCTACTGGGAGTTCTACGACCTGGATAAAGACCCACAGCAACTCAAGAGCGTCTACAACGACCCCGTGTACGCCGAGACGATCAAGCAACTGAAGGTCGACCTGAAGGCTCTGCAGGAGCAGTATCAGGTCGGCGTGGAAGAACCCACGAAGGTCGACAAGCCGCCGAAGGGCAAAGAGTAAGAGTAGAGTTTTCTGGAGATATGCTTGTGAAACCAAAATGCTTACAAACGCTGGATTGGATTAAGCAAGACGAGCTCTGGGGAATCGATGATTGGTGGGATGTCCCGGATGCTTGGTATCTCCTGAACGCTACACCCGAAGATGGCTTCATCCTGTTAGGCCACCCGACCGAAGTCAAATTCATGCCAGGCGAAATAATATTTGCTGCCCCGCTCTATCTTGAAAGGCAAGGCGAGCGAACACTCTTGTTCAATCAGGGGATTCATGGCTACAACGGAGAACTAGATCAAGAGCCTGTAGAGCCCGAAAAAGGCGACGTACTGTCCCCATGGTGTATTTCGCGCGACGCCGCCTTGGATTTGCGCTAAGCCGAGCGCGTAGCCATACTTACTCCTGAGCTTTAGCGAGCAACAAAGGAGCAAGTATGGCTTTATACGATTGGCAGTTGGTGTGCGCCGCGGTGAGGTCTGC
>JBCDKD010000059.1:0-29056 GCA_039024275.1 Planctomycetota bacterium
CCGTGGCTGGATCCGATAGCATACGTGGCCCGCCGCAGGGCAACCATTTATGGACAGGTGGCTGAGCGGTTTAAGGCGCACGATTGGAATTCGTGTGGGGGCGCAAGCTCCTCGTGGGTTCGAATCCCACCCTGTCCGCTTACATCGATAGAGCATCTAAACATAAAGATACACAAGCATACATAGCAAGCGGTGCATTACATCGCTGAAACGTGTCTTGCTAACCTTCCAGCATTCACATGGTCCTTTAAGATGTTTCCCGCATCTTATCGAGATCAAGCCTAAATGATTTCTTTGACAACCTTTGCAGGCTCGACCCCTGTCAGCCGCTGGCTGAGCCCCTGGAACTTGAAGGTCAGCCGGTTGTGATCGACCCCCATCTGGTGCAGGATCGTGGCGTTGAGATCGCGGATGTGGACGCCGTCCTGGACAACGTTGTAGGCGTAGTCGTCGGTAACGCCGTGCTCGATCCCGGGCTTGACCCCGCCGCCGGCCAGCCACATCGAGAAGCACCGGCCGTGGTGGTCACGGCCGGCGTTGAGCTTGCCCTGGCTGTAGGTCGTCCGCCCGAACTCGCCGCCCCATACGACCAGGGTGTCGTCGAGCAGGCCGCGCTGCTTCAGGTCGGTTACGAGCGCCGCGCTGGCCTGGTCCGTGTCCTTGCACTGGTTGCTGAGGTGTGTGACCAGCGAGTTGTGCTGGTCCCAACCACGGTGGAACAGCTGCACGAACCGCACGCCCCGCTCCATCATCCGCCGGGCGAGCAGGCAGTTCGCGGCGTAGGTGCCGGGTTTACGTGCGTCCTCGCCGTAGAGCTCGAACGTGCTGTCCGGCTCGTCTGACAGATCCGTCAGGTCTGGCACGGATGTCTGCATCCGGTAGGCCATCTCGTACTGCGCAATGCGCGCCTCGATCTCAGGGTCGCCCGTCGCCTCGGCGTGCTTCGCGTTGAGCGCCGCCAACGCGTCGAGCTGATCGCGACGCAGTTCACGGTCGACGCCTTTTGGGTTGTTCAGGTGCATCACCGGGTTCTTGCCCGAACGCAGGCGGACGCCCTGGTGCTCGCTGGGCAGGTAGCCCGAGCCCCACAGCCGGGAAAAGATCGGCTGGCCGGGGTTCTTGCCCGTGCCCTGACTAATCAGCACCATGTACGCGGGAAGGTTGTCGTTCTCAGAGCCTAGCCCGTAGCTCAGCCAGGCGCCGAGCGAGGCGTGGCCGACCTGCTGGCTTCCCGTATTGATGAAGGTGATGCCCGGGTCGTGGTTGATCGCCTCGGTGTTGACCGCCTTGAGGACCGCAATGTCATCGACGATCCCCGCGGTATAAGGGATGAGTTCGCTGCCGACCCATCGGCCGCAGTTGCCGTGCTGCTTAAACGCCTTGATCGGGCCGTTGGTGAGGAACTGCGACTGCCCCGCGGTCATCCCGGTGACACGCTGGTCGCCACGGATCTCATCTGGTAGCGCTTTGCCGTGCAGCTTGTCCCAGTGCGGCTTGTGGTCCCAGAGGTCGATGTGGCTCGGCCCGCCGGACTGGAAGAGGTAGATCGCGCGTTTTGCTTTCGGCGCGAAGTGAGGCAGGTTCGGGAGGCCGGGGCTGGCGGGCAGCGCGGGTGTCGGCTTTGTTGGCGCGGCGGCGAACGCCTTGGGCCCAAGCAGTGACGCGAGCGCCGCGGCACCCACGCCGTTACGGACCTGGTTGAACAGCTGGCGGCGGGTGATTCCGCGGTGGTATTCGGTAATCGGGTCGAGGTTACTCATGACAAATATGCTCTCGCTACTCTCGTGTGATCACTTCATCAAGGTTGAGGATGATCGTGGCGACTGAGGTAAGACCAGCCAGCAAGACCGGGCTATCAGTGTCGTTACCAACAATATCTTGCGCTGCGTCCAAGTCCTCAAAATACTTTGCGATTGCTTGGCGGAAATGCTGCATCAACGCCGATAGCTCGTCTTCGCTCGCTTGGCGACCCGTTGCACGACGGAACATGTTCTGGATTTTGGATTCATAACTGTTGGCCTGAGTCATCGCTCGTTGCGCTAAGGCGAGAGCGGCATCGACGTATTCCGGGTCGTTGAGCAACACGAGCGCCTGCAGCGGCGTATTGGTGCGCGGGCGGTCCACCGTGCAGACCTCGCGCGTCGGCGCATCGAACGCGGTCAGCGACGGCGGCGGGCTCGTCCGCTTCCAGAACGTGTACATGCTCCGGCGGGTCAGGCCCGATTCGTCGCTGGGGTAGAACGCCTGGGCGGTGAAGGCGCTCGGGTAGCCGAAGTGGCTGACCTCGCGCCAGAGCCCGTGCGGCTGGCTGGGGTAGACGCTCGGGCCGCCGACACGCGTGTCCAGCTTGCCCGCGATCGCCAGGGCGTTGTCGCGGATGACTTCGGCGGGTAGGCGGTAGCGTGAAGCGCGGGCGAGCAGCGCGTTGCCCGGGTCCTGCTGGTATAGGCCGCGTGGGGCGGAGGAGGATTGGCGGTACGTTGCCGACATCACGATCTGCTTGATAAGGCGCTTTGTATCCCAGCCGCTCTCGATGTATTCACTCGCCAGGTAGTCGAGCAGGCCGCGGTGCGTGGGGTACGCGCCCTGCATGCCGAAGTCGTTAGGCGTGGTGACCAGCCCTTGGCCCACGAACTGCTGCCAGAGCCGGTTGACCGCGACCCGTGCGGTGAGGGGGTGCGAGGGCTCAATCAGCCAATGAGCGAGGTCTAGGCGATTGGCAACGGCGGGTGCTTGGGGTGCGACACCCGAACCGATCTTCCACGGGCTTATTGAGGCGGGGCCAAGCTCCTTCGAGGCCGGCCACTGGCTGTCATCGAACCGCACGCCGGTCCATTGCTCGCCCGCCTGCATCGAGACTTTCCAGGCCTTGTCAGATCCGATCTCCCGCTCGTCATCAAGGATCAACGACGCGAGCATGCCTGCCGAGCCGCCCGCGTTGACCGCCTTGATCGCGATGACGTTCTTGCCCTTCACCAAGTGCCTGGCCACGTCGTATCTCGCCGGCGTCATCCACGGGTCGTTCGTACCCAGCTTCCTGCCGTTGAGGTAGGTCGTACAGCGGTTATCCGCGGTGGCCCTTAGGATCGCCTTGCTAGGCACCTCGTCGAGCTCGAATACCAGACGGAAGTAACGCGGCTGGTTGTCCTGCTCGGTCTTTGCCGCGTTCGCGTTATCCCAGACCCACTTTGCAGACTGCCATGGGAGCAGCTTCTGCTGCTCCTTCACAGGCTCGGCTTGTTTCGTCGGCAGCGGCGGCAGCACGCCCGGCACGCCCGCGCTCACCGGCTGGTTCTTGTCCGGGTTGTTGTACTCGCCACGCGTGAGCAAGTACGTCTGCTTGGGCCCCTGCTCCTGCATCACCATGACGGAAGCCTGCCCCGCTTTCAGGTCGCCACGCAGCACCGCGATCTCACGCTTAATTGTGTTGATATGCCGCTCCCAAAGCTCGGTTGTCTTGCCGAACGCCTCGTTGATCACGCCCCACTGCTCGTCAGTACGATCGATCGGCGACACGGCGAGTACTGCGGCTAGCTCACCCTCGGCACCGTCCTTCGCAGGCTGCTCCCATTTCGCACGGTCCTCAACCAACTCAGGCGGGTGGATCAGGTAACGCTCAAGCGTCGCCATACGGTTCCGGATATCCGCCTTGAACTGCTCATCGCTGGTGAGTTGGCCCGAGGTGCGGATGATTGGTGCCGTGTTCGCGTTGGTCGCACCCGTCCCACGGATATCGGCGGTATCAAAGAACGCGTAGAAACTGAAATAGTCCTGCTGGGAGATCGGGTCGTACTTGTGGTCGTGGCACTGGGCGCACTGCATGGTCAAACCCATGAACACCGTTGAGACCGTGTTGATCTTGTCCGCGATGTAGGTGACCCGGTACTCTTCTGGGATCGTGCCGCCTTCGTGCGTATTCATCGCGTTGCGAAGGAAGCCCGTCGCAACACGTGTGGTCTCGGTCGCGCCGGGCAGCAGATCGCCAGCCAACTGCTCAACAACGAACTGATCGTAGGGCATGTTCTTGTTGTACGCATCGATCACCCACTCCCGCCAAAGCCACATATCGCGGTGGTCATCGATCGAGAATCCGTTCGTATCGGCGTAGCGTGCCGCATCGAGCCAGGTCAGCGCCATCCGCTCACCAAAGTGCTTCGACGTGAGCAGGCGGTCAACGACTTTCTCGTATGCGTCGTCGCTGGTATCTGCTAGAAACGCGTCAATCTCTTGAGTCGTGGGTGGCAGGCCCGTCAAGTCGAGCGTCAGCCGGCGTAGCAGCGTCTGCTTGCTCGCTTCCGGGCTGGGCTTGAGTTGGTTCGCCTTCAGCTTCCGAAGCACATACGTATCGATGTTGTTCCGTGGCCAGCCGTCACCCTTTACCTCAGGAAGCTTCGGTTTGCTCGGCGCAACAAACGACCAGTGCGATTCGTACTCCGCCCCCTGCTTAATCCATTCGACGAGAAGCCTCTTCTCGGCGTCCGTCATCGTCAGGTGCGAATTGGGCGGCGGCATGACCACCTTTGGGTCCTTGTGGTAGATCCGATCGACCAGGTCGCTGGCGTCGATATCGCCCGGCTCAATGGCGAGGTAGGCGCCGAAGAAGTCATCGCCGTCCTCGGTCACATCCAGCCGCAGATCCGCCGCCCGGTGCTGGTTGTCTGGGCCGTGGCAAGAGAAGCACTTGTCCGACAGGATGGGTCGGATATCGCGGTTGTATGAAATCCGCTCGGCTTCTTCCGCCTGGGCAGGCGCGGAAAGAGCAAGGACCAGCGAGATCATCACGAAATGGGGAATCATAACCTTCATGTGCTTATTATTCCCGGCGCACCCCGGGTTAGGCAATGTATGCATCGACCTATTTATGGTATATTTCACGCATGCCTAGGCCGCCTGATTCACCCGGAAAACTGCCCGACGCCTTCTTCAACCGGCTCGCGGATGAGCAGGTACTTGTCCAGATCTTCGATTATCTGCCCGCGGTGTATTTCTTTATTAAGGACGACCAGGGGCGGTTTATGTACGTCAACCGGGCGTTGCAGCAGGTGTTGGGGCTGGACAACGCGCGCATCATCGGTCGTACGGACGAAGATTTTTTCTCGCCTGAGCTAGCGGACGCATACCGGGCCGAGGACCAGGAAGTGATGGCCGGCGGCAAGACGATCGCAGACCGGGTCTGGCTGGTGCCGGATGTGAGTGGTACGTTGAAATGGTTTGTTTCGACCAAGACGCCACTGATAGACCAAGAGGGCAAAGCGATCGGCGTCGCAGGCGCGATGCAGGATGTGCAGAAGACCGGTGCGGTGCTTGGGCCTTACGAGCAGATGAGCGAGGTGGTGCGTTTCGTGGCCGAATACTACGCCGAGAAGATCACGGTCGAGCAGTTGGCCGAACTCGCACACCTCTCGGCAAGCCAGTTCACCCGGCAGTTCAACAAGCTGTTCCAGATGACGCCGGCGCGATACCTGACGCGCATCAGGATCAACGCGGCATGCAGCCTCCTGACCCGGACGGATGACGACCTGTCGAGTATCGCATTGAGCTGCGGCTTCCACGACGCGAGCCACTTCGTCAAGCAGTTCAAGAAGCAGATGGGCCAGACACCAGGCGAGTACCGATCACGCTAACGCCTATCGCACCGCGCCTTGCCCAACACGTGGCAGCCCAATCCGGATCAGTTCGGGCCTGTCTTGCGAAGCCTGTATCTTCTGGATCGCTTCGCGGACCTTGACATGGGTGTGCCGCCTGGCACGCTCACGACGCTTCGCGTCCTCCGCCTCCATCAGCTTAGCGATCTGCTCGAGTTGAGGCGTGATGCGCTGGGCGTGGGCACCGTACTTCACCAGTTCGGCAAGGATCAGCTCCGTCTTTGCGCCCCACTGATTCCATGAATCGATGAGGTAAGCCAGCCCGGCGTCCATGCCTTCGTCGACCTTGTGCCTGGTCAGCAGGCGTAATCCTTCGACACGGACCCCGGAAGAGAACATAATGCCGCTAGGCGACTGGTTGACCACGGCCTCATGGATCCCCGGCAGCAGCGGGCGGATCTCCTCAAGCGAGAGCTTGCCAAACACCGAGCTGAACGCGCCGCGTGCCCGGCCATCATCATTGGTCAAACCAGCAGCCACCGCCTCAATCAGCAGCGATCGGTCTACCCCCTCGATCGATCGGCTGAGCAACCCGCCGCGGCGATTGAACAGCGCGAAGCTCAGGTACCGCTGCTCCATCCGGCGGGGGTCGGCCTTGTCGTTCGCCTGCGCGTTGGCGAGACGCTTGAGCATGACCGGGATCGCGGGCCGGGCCTGATCACCAATGCCGGCCAACGCGTCGGCGGCGAGGATGCGGAGCCATTTATCTTCAGATTCGAGCGTCTCGATCAGCACGGGTACCGCCGCGCTGTTGTCGCCTTTCAAGTGCTTGAACGCCTTGCACGCGCCGTACTGTGTGTAGAGATCGTCCGCCTTGAGCATTTCGACCAGCTGCGCCTGAACCGGCGCCTTCCGTCGACCCAGCGCCATTGCTGCGCGCTCGCGCACGATAGGTGACCAACTGCCCAGCCGCTCAATGAGTTGACCGTCCGTTAGCTCGTCGTAAAAACCGTTGCGGTCCAGGTTGTTCCAACCCCTGCCGTCTTCGATCAGGCTTTGTGCTTCACGCATACTCAGCTGGGGTACGACCGACCTCCCCTTGCCGGTGATGCGCAGGTTCTTGAGCGGCATCGCGTAGGCCAGGAGCATGGGTCCGGTCGAGTCCCAGCGTCGGAAGCTGTCGGTCTTCGCCTGTGGCGGGCCCTGGTGCATGTACGTCCCGTCCCACTGCCTGGCGAGGTCGAAATACCAACCACCAAACTCGTTCATCCAGGCGCCGGTCGCGTTCGGGCCGGAGGGGTTGATGCCGGGCATCGCCCAGGACATGTTTAAGAAGTTGCCGGTATGGCCCGTGTCACGTTCGTTGCCATGCGTTGCAACGCTCATGCGTGAGAAGTACTCGGCGGCCTCCCGATCACCCAGCAGGTTGAAGAGCACCGCGGCCATGCCGTTCTTGCCGTTGTCGTCGTGTGTCTGCGTCCAGGGGTGGTGGTCGCCATAGGGGATACAGCCCTTACCCACATAAAAACGGAGCAGATTGACGCTACGCCGGATCGCGGTGTCAAGCTTCGGGTCTTCGACGCCGGCCTCGCGCGCGAGGACAAGCCCGATGGTCATGGGCACGCCCGGGGCATTCATCATGCCGTAGCCCATGAGAATGCCATTGGGCCTGGCAAAGCGGTGTCCCCACGAGCCGACAATGCTCTGGCCTTGGGACGCCTCAAGCGCGAACCGTTCCAACCCGGGTAAAACAGATTTGTCACCCGTCTCTACGATGTACTCGGCCAGGAAGATCATCACCGGCCCGTACCACCACGTCTTGTAGCCGCCCGGTTTCGATGCGGCCGTGACTTCAGCCTCGCGTTTGATCAGCGGGAGGTACTTCTCATCGCCGCTGGCCAAGAGAGCCAGCGCGTTGAAGGAACGGATCATCGGGTTGGGTCGGTACTTATTGGGATCGGCCATGCGTTGGGCAAGCGCTTCGCAACCCAGTTCGAAGACACGTTTGGACTTCTTGCAGTTGTACGGCGCGGTCGCGCTGTAGGAACCGAGCGCCGGCAGTTCGATCGCCATCGTATCGGTCTTGCCCTCTCGCCAAACGCGTAGCAGGAGTTCGCCGCCTTCGGCCTCGGCACGAGTCAACGCCTTGCCCATCTCCGTGCGGGGGTCGTAAGAGAACGGCTTACCGCCCACGCCAAGGATCACATCGCCGACCCTCAAAACGCCTTCGGCCGGTGAACCGGGGTGGACCTTGGTGACCGCGATCTGCCGGGCCTTGAGCGTGGTCAGCTTCTCGCTGTACATCCAGCCCCGCGCACCGGTCGCGCCGAGGTTCCAGTCGTGGTTCGCGTCGGCGGGGATGGCCCCGCCCTTGGTCAGATCAATATTCGTGACCTTACCGCCCGGCGCGGCGGCTGCGAGGGGAGGTGACAACGGCAGGATCAGAGCGATCGCAAGCAGGGGGAGTAAGCGGGTCGTAAGTTTCATCATTTCCTTCAATCTTGTTGGGCATGTCCGAAGCATCGTAGATGGCCAGCCCACCACCGTATGTCATCTATCGGTAATTTCTTGGATGAAGCGTTTATCCAGCCTGCCTAAACCTGTCATTGAGTTCTTTAAGGAACTCGCGGTCGGCGATAGCACCCCATGTACGCCGGAGGGCCGCCGTGGCTTGGCGGAAGGCGGCATTGTCTTTGCTATCGATCGCGGCTTCCACCAATGCATAGGCCTTGTCGTATTCGCCCTGCAGTTTCTCGGCTTTTTTGAGCGCATCCGTATAACAGTCCGCGTTTCGCCCATGCATCAAGGCCTTGCGGTAAAGCAGAAGCGCATCACCAAGCCGGTTTGACGCAGGCCTCTTCCCCGCATCGGTGTAGTGCTTCTTCGCCGCCTCGACCAGCGGCGCATCAACGAGTTGGATCGCCTTGTCGAGGTAGTCCGTGCTTGGCATGCTGTGGCCAAGCCCCGACTGCTCGATGTAGTGGACCTTCTTAAAACCCTCCGCGCGGTAGCCTTCGTAGACAGACGTCACGTTGGCCTGGTTGTAATCCTTCGAGCCGGTCATAAACACGAACCGGCCCTCGCCCCGCCTTAGCCAAACGCTTTTTATCCACATTGAGCCAACTGCCATGGGTTGTGACAACAACGACCTTGCTGTCCGCGACCTTCATCCGGATACACGTGTTCGCCCCGATCAGCGGAATCCCGCCGGTAAACGTGTCGCTGTTCATAATCATCACATGCGAGCAAACACGCCCACCGCCGGAGCTACCCGTCACATAGATCCGGTCCGGGTCCAAGTCATAGCGTTCATGAAGGAGCGCGACCGCGTGCACCGCGTAGGCATGTCGGAGCAGTGTGTCACGTTTGTTGCCGGAATTGTCGGCCCCGATCCCGATCAGGCGGTACTTTTCCAACAGCGCATGAAACGGTTTAGGTAGCTTGCCGCCATCCCCCGCACTGATGAGTACGAGTACGCCGTGCGCTTGATTGGACTCATAAGACTTCGGCACAATGACTTGGTAGGTAACGCCCTCGGTGCCCTTGTCGGTGATCCACTTGAGCTCGCCCTTGCGTGCCCTGCTGACCATCTTTGGGTCAAGTTCGGCGCCATAGTCATGGCCGGCCTGCAAATAGGTCCTGGCTGGAGCACCGGGCGCTGAGAGCGTGAACGACCCGACTCTGTGCATCTCCGTTTCGGATCGTTCTTTGGCATAAGATGCCTGTACAAACAAGCTTATTGCTATAGAAATGACTAAGACTCGCAGAACTAACTGCATCATATTCCCCGTTGATAGATTCTCAGATCGTTCTTTATTGCGTATGGGTCACGCGCTGTCCGCGTCGTATACTAGTGAGATCAATCTACCACCGCTAAGAAAGAATCCAGATGCCACACCGAATCATTATGACACTCTTCGCGGTGCCTGCCCTGTTTTTTGGGCTCTATGGCCATGCTACAGACAAGCCCAATATCGTTTTGATCATCTCCGATGACCATTCGTTCACAGACTACGGCTTCATGGGCCACGAGGTCATCCAGACACCCAGCCTCGACAAACTCGCCTCTCAGAGCGCTTTGTTCCGCCGGGGCTATGTGCCGACCGCGCTCTGCCGACCGGCGTTGATGACCCTCGCCACCGGCACGTACGCCCATGTCAACCTCATCACCGGCAACGACCCTGCTAAAAACCCGGTTAACGAGGCCTACGTCAAGTCCAACAACGCGACCGCGAAGGCCCAACTCATCGATAACATCGATCGGTTTGACTCCCTGCCGAAGGTGCTGGCCAAGCGGGGCTACCTCAGCCATCAGAGCGGCAAGTGGTGGGAAGGCAGCTACCAGCGCGGCGGGTTCACCCACGGCATGACCCGCGGCTACCCCCAGCCGCAAGGCAGACACGGCGATGATGGGCTCAACATCGGCCGACGGCTTGCGAACGAACCGCGATCCAGCGAGGGCACAGACATCCCTAACTCGATGAAACCGATCAACGATTTCATCGACTTGGCGATGGAAGAAGAAAAGCCTTTCTTCCTGTGGTACGCGCCCTTCCTTCCCCACACCCCGCACAACCCGCCGGACCGCCTGTTTAACAAATACAAGGCAAAGGGCAGGCCGATGACCGTGGGGCGATACTACGCGATGGTGGATTGGTTCGACGAAACCATCGGCGACCTGATGCAGACCCTTGAAAGCAAGGGCGTCTACAGCAATACGCTCGTCATCTACGTCACCGACAACGGCTGGATCCAGAACCCTAAGGGCGGCGGCTACGCGCCCCGCTCCAAGCGCAGCCCAAACGAAGGCGGCACCCGCACCCCGATCATGTACCGCTGGCCCGGGCAGATCCCGCCGCAGGACCGCCCCGAACTCGCGACCAGCATCGATATCTACCCAACGATCCTTGCCGCAGCCGGCGTGGAGGTACCCGACGATCTGCCGGGCTTGAACCTACTGCCGCAACTTACCGAGGAGCAGCCGATCGATCGCGACACGATCTTTGGCGAATCGTTCGCGCACGATATCGCTGATATCCAGAACCCCGAGGCGTCGCTGCTCTACCGCTGGGTGATCCAAGGCCACATGAAGCTGCTGCTGACCTACGACGGGATCGCCGGCCAGATGAAGTACCCGCCCGAAGGCTTTGCCGCACAGCTATACGACCTTAAGGCGGACCCACACGAAAAGAAGAACCTCGCGAAAGATCATCCTGACAAGGTCAAGGCGATGACCGCGCTGCTCAACAGTTGGTACCAGCCTAAACAGGCGAAACATAGTGGTAACGACAAGCCGTAAAGCCTCTTGCGGCTTAGCCCCAACAAAAAAAACAATAGGCCGTACCACCCCCGCGTTCGTCCCCGTGGTGACGTGGTGTTGTTACACCCTTTTACCCCGGAGATACACCATGGCCTCGAAAAACCTTTTGTTCAAAACGCTGATTGCGGGCTGCCTCGCGTTCGGCTCCGTTGGCCTTGTGAGGGCGGACGAAACAGAGAGTACCGAGCGCGAGCGCCCCAGCCGCGAGGAAATCCGGCAACGCATCCTCGACCAATTCGATGAAGACGGCGACGGCAGGCTGACCGGCGCTGAACGGCGGAAAGCCCGCGCCCGGGTTGAGGATATCCGTGACAAACGGGAAGACCAGCGCGACCGAGCCGAAGACAAACGGGAGCGGCTTGAAGACATACGAGACCGCAGGGAAGATATCCGCGATGCGAGAGAAGACGTCAGGGACGAGGCCCACGACGGCGGCCGGCGCGACAAGATCGAAGACCGGCGCGACACGGCGGAGGATCGACGCGATCTAGCCGAGGACCGACGGGACCGCATGGAAGATGTACGTGATCGGCGTGAAGACAAGCGTGACCGCGTTGAAAACCGACGAGACCGCAAGAACAACAAACGCAGCCGAAGGAGCCAAGGCGGCGGGGTCGGTATATAGGTCGCTGCAGCCAAATTCAACTCAATGCCCCGCGTGTCAGGCGGGGCTTTTTCATGCGCGGATGCGAATTACAATACATGGCCCGCACGCCTACCGGAGACACCCATGCTCATTATCCGCAAGATCGGAAAAACCCTACGCGGCCAGGCCAAGCCCTACCAGATCATCACCGCCGCCATCCTCGGCTCGTTGGTCGGCTTCGCCCCGCCCTTCGGCAACGCGCCGTTCTTCCTGATCGGCGTCGTCCTGCTGCTCGCGATCCTCAACGCGAACTTCTTCATCGCGACCCTCACCGCGGGCGTCGCCAAGCTGCTCGCCCTCGCGCTCATGCCCCTGTCTTTTGAGCTGGGTCTGATCCTTGTGGACGGGCCCTTGCAGGGGGTCTTCAAGACACTCATCAACGCCCCGGTCACCGCGCTCATGGGCTTTGACTACTACATCACCGCCGGCGGGCTTGTGCTCGCGATCATCCTCGGCACGATCATCGGGCTGGGCTACCTCAAGATCATCGGCTCGTTCCGCAGTAAGATGGCCAAGGTCGAGGCCGACAGCGAACGCTACAACGCCTACGTGTCCAAACGGGGTGTCCGCATCCTGATGTGGGTCCTCTTCGGCGGCAAGGCCAAGCTGACTTACGCCGAGCTGACCGAGCAGAAGAAGATCGGCAACCCGGTCCGGCCGCTGGGCGTGGTCTTCGCGGTGCTGCTCATCGGGCTGCTCTTCCTTATCCAGCAGTTCTTCTCCGGCCCGCTGATTACCACGCTGCTGCGCGGCCAGCTCGAGAAGTTCCATGGGGCGACCGTTGATGTTCAAGGCGTCAACCTTGATCTTGCGACTGGCGAGCTGACCGTTGACAAGCTCGCGATGGCGGACCCTGACAACCTCGAAACCGACCTCATCCGGGCTGAGCAGGTGCAGGCCAAGGTGTCGACCGCCGATCTTTTGCGTAAACGGGTTACGATCGAAAGCATCGTTGTCGATGGCCCGGTCCAGGGGGCCAAGCGCGATAAGCCCGGCGTCCTGATCGGCAAGCGGCCCAAGCCGAGCGAGCCCGAAGAAGGCAAGACCCTCGAACAGTGGTTTGAGAGCGCGAAGGTCTGGAAGGAGAGGCTCGACACGTTCCGTTACTGGCTCGATAAACTGCGTGGCCCGGCTGACGACGAGGTGGCCAGCGATGACGAAGAAAAGAGCCGCCTGCGAGAGTGGGCAGAACTTTACGGCCGGGCCGATGTGCGTGCCTCGCATCTGGTCGAGGGTGCCCCAACCGTGCTGGTAAAAGAGATCAGAATCAATAAACTCCGCGCCCAGTGGCCGGACGAAGAGACGCTGGACGTCTACGCGACCAACCTCTCGACGCACCCCGAGTTCGCCCCGGAGAAGCCGCGCATTAACGCAAGGTCCAGCGAGCAGACGTTCGACCTCGACCTGGCGATCGCCCCGCGGGCCAAAACAGCCGAGCAAAGCGAGCTGAAGCTGACGCTGCGCAACCAGTCGATCGATGAGACGCTTGACGACCTGGATGTCGGCAGCAACACCGCCTTCACCGGCGGGACCTGGCTGGCTGGCGTCGATGGCAACTGGTCGGACCTGGACGGGCTTAACCTGCCGCTGACACTGATCCTTCAGGACACGAGCCTTGCGCTACCGGGCATCGAGCCGACGCCGATCGAGCGGATGCCGATTGCTTTTGGGATCACCGGCGCGATGGATTCGCCGGGTATCACGATCGACCACAAGCAGCTTATGAAGTCGCTCAAAGAGAGCGCGGGCAACGCGATCCTAAACCAGTACGTCGGCAAGGCCTCGGGCGAACTCAAAAACCTCCTCGGCGAAGAACTCGGTGGCGACCTGGGTGATACCGCCAGCGGTTTGCTTGAAGGCTTCCTCGACAGGGACAATAAAGACGAAGAGGAAAAAGATGGTGCGGGTGGGAATGATCTGGGCGACCAGCTGCGTGGCATCGGCCGGGGGCTGCTTGGTGGCGACGAAGACGAAGAAGAATGATGCAGCCTGCCTACCAACCCGCCGCACACGTGCTGTTCATCGGCGGCGTCAAGCTGCCCACCAACCTTCTGCTCGCGCCCGTTGCGGGCTACTACGACCTGGCCAACCGGCTTGTTGTGCGCAGTGTCAAGGGCGTGCCCTGCGAGGGCGGGCACTTGAGCGATGACCGCTACGACGTCGGCGATGGCACATATGGCGCGGTCGGGCTGACCTGTACAGAACTCCTCTGCCCGCAGGCGATCCTGAACGAATCCCACAAGACGCAGTGGCTCGCGGCGACATCGCCTGAGGACCGACCGGTCGCGATGCAGTTGTACGGCGCCGAGCCGAGTATTCTCGCCGAGGCGGCGCGGTGGGCGGAGGCACAGGGTGCCGCGATCATCGACATCAACATGGGATGCCCCGTCGATAAAGTCACTAAAAAGAACGGTGGCAGCAAGCTGCTTTGTGATCCCAGTTTCGCGGTGACGATTACCAAGACCGTAGTCAACGCGGTGGAGACCCCGGTGACATGCAAGATCCGGCTGGGCTGGGACGAAGACCAGATCATCACAGACACGCTGCCGAGCAGGCTGTGCGACGTCGGGGCACAAGCGATCACCGTGCACGGCCGAACGACCGCGATGAAGTTCCGTCCGTCCGTCCGGCTCGACGGGATCGCATCGACCGTCGAAGGCGTGAAGAAGCACCACCCCGCTATCCCGGTCATCGGCAACGGGGACATCAAGGCCCCCGAAGACGCCAAGCGCATGATCGACGCGACTGGGTGCGACGGCGTCATGGTCGCCCGCGGCGCGTTCGGCCAGCCGTGGCTGTTCCGCGATATCGCCTACTACCTCAAGACAGGAAAGCTCGCCGAGCCGCTGCCCCGGC
The DNA here is from genome assembly GCA_039024275.1 of Planctomycetota bacterium. GTDB lineage: Bacteria > Planctomycetota > Phycisphaerae > Phycisphaerales > Phycisphaeraceae > JAHQVV01. The sequence continues at coordinate 14,408 of JBCDKD010000059.1, forward strand.
ACGAACGGGCCCGGCTCGTGCTTGATCACTTCGAGTACTTATTGAGGTACCGCGGCGAGCGTGTCGCGGTCAACACCATCCGCTTCCGCACGAGCAAGTACTCGGCCCACGTCCAGCCCTGGCCCGGGCTGCGACGCAACGTCCAGCCGATGAAGACCGCCAACGAGTTCCGCAACTACTGGCAAGAAGGTATCGAGCGGATTAAGAAAGAAGACACCGATCTTGTTGCTGTGACAAAGTAAACAGATGAGAAATGCCAAAGATAACGCACGAGAAAATCACCTGTGGTTAAAACCATTCGTCTTAGATGAATGGTTGATCGCTTCGTGGCTCACTTTGGCTGCTGTTTGGACACTGTGTCTATTGAGAATTACGGGGATCGATGTAATCGGTTTCATGACGCGTAGTCAGCATGGGCCACACCCACTTTCAGGATACCTTTGGATCGCCGTACCTCTATCTCTGGTTGCTTTGCCATTAGGGATATCTCGGTACATTAGGACCAGCCGCCTTCTCTATAAGGGCGTTACTGTTCCCGCATGGATCAAGAAGTATGGGTTGAAGTCTGCAAATCAATACGGTGGTATTGGTGTTGTCAAAATCAGTTACGAATACCAAGGCCGTACTTACACGATTTCTACAACAGATTTCATTTACGGCAGTGTTGATGAGGATGAGAGACGGTTTGTTGCAATCGTTAACCCGTATGACCCTTCTCACGCTGTGATACGCGAAGTATCATCGCAAAAATGAATGATTTTTATTTAAGACCGAATCGAATGAAGACACCTGCTTATTAGTGTAGACGTATTTGACTTGAAGAACGAGCGTTCAAAAGCCGGCATCCGATGCTTCCAGTTCTTTGCGATCCTGGGTGCACTGAACGGGTTGGTCGGCACGTACCTGATCATCTTCCAAGATGTCGAGACGGTCATGGGCACAGGCCCGGCCGAGGCGGCGCTTGGTCTAGTTGTCCTTATCTTCGCGGTGCTCTATCGCCACCCGGTGGGAATCGTGCTCGGGGTGTCGATGATCGGGATCAGCCTGCTGCTTTTTGGTCTGGTCTTGACGCTGGATTGGTCGCCCGCCGATGCAGAGCTGTCGTTCAGCGTTTTGAGCTCGATCTACATGGCTTTGAGCCTGCCGATGGTGGTGTATGTGCTGGTCCGGCCACCGGTCTTGTATCACGAGTGGCAGTGTACGCGTTGTGGCTACCCGATCGTCAGGCTGACCCAGCCCCGCTGCCCCGAGTGCGGCAGCAGGATTGAGCCGGTGCTTGTTGAGAAATACGCCGCGGCATCGCTCCCCGAGTAACTATTCAGTCTTCTCGGCGCAGCACCAACACCACCCCGAGGTCTTCGCCATCGAGTCTGGTTGGGATATCGATATCGTGATTGAAGGTATACGTCGCGGCGTGCTTGAAACGCGGGGCCTTGCGAAGCAGGGACCTCACTTGCCTGACGGTGTACGTCCGGAAGGTCCAGTGGGATTCGTATCGCTTAGGCTCAGGGAAGTCGGGGTGCCTGGCGACGATCCGGCTGCGGATTTCTTCGGTTCGGGCCCGGTGGTCCGGAGGTGAACTGAGGATCGTGCAGAGCACATCCAGGCCGTCGCGCTCGGCCCGCCAGCGTTCGAGCGTGCGCTGGTCGTCGTCTGGCTCGGTGATATGGATACCGAGGACAAAGACGCCGCCGGGCCGGAGGTGGTCGCAGATGCAGTTCAGGCAGTCGGCCGCGTCCCGGTCGTTTTCAAGGTACTTAAACGAGCTGACAAGGATGTGGGCCAGATCAAAGCCGCCTTGCTGCTGCGCAAGGGCGTGCAAGTCGAAAGCCTGCATCGGTGCTTTGGCGAGCTTGCCTTTGATACCCTGTTCTTTAAAACGCTTGTTTGCAAAGCCGAGCATGCCGGCCGAGAGATCAACGCCGGCAACCTTGTGCCCGCGCTTGGCCAACGCCGCCATCAACCGGCCGCTGCCGCAGGCGGGCTCGAGCACATAGAGGCGCTTGCGATCGCCGGCATCACTTGCGTGCAGGGCGTGGCACTGCTCCAAGAAAAGGGCTTCCTTCTCGGTATCGGTATCGAAAATAATGTCGTAATAGATTGGCGTCTCGTACCAGTCGAAGGGCTCGTAGGTGGGCATGGTTAGATTTTAACGAGCGGACACAGGACGCTCCGCGTCCCCCCTTACGCCGTGCTAACTACGCCGAGTCTTGGCGTCCTCGGCGTCTTGTGCTTCGAGGATCTCAACGCTCTGCTGCTCGGTCAGCTCGTCGTTATCAAGCAGGCGTTCGACGGTCTTCGCGTTGTTTCGGCCGTACTTCAAGACAACGAGCTCGCACTGCTTGCACCGCCAAGCGAGCAGGCGGTTGGCCCGCATCACCGCGTGTGTGCCGGGCAGGCTCTCGGCGAAGTGCGAAGCGGCCTTACCATCGCCACGGATGAAGTGCATGCCCTGGCTCACCGGCATAAAACCGGTCTGCATCACGGCGTGGCATTGTGGGCAGCGGAGTGGGTCTTGGGTCTCAGCCATGTTCGGTCTTGTCCACAGATTTCATAGGTGGCACGAGAAACGCGTCAATGCCAGATCGCTACCAAGAAAAAGAACCGCCCCGAACTAATTATAGATGCATACAAAAGTGATGGCCTATCAAATCCACGAGTTGGGCCATTGCTTGGATAGACCCCGACTTCTAGAAAATTCGCGCCACACTCTGGACACTCTATCGTTTTAAGCCCTTTGGTCGGATATCCACAAGAACCACAACACATAACACCTGGAACATTGCCGCGATACTTTTGTCGCGGATAGATAAACCCGTATGAAATGATAAAGGTTCCACATGCGATCGCCGCAGCCATCAGCGTGTCGCCCCACTCAATGTCACCCAAAACGATCAGCACTACTCGGCCCCCAATGTGCGCTAACTGTGAAAGATCAACCTACTTCGCGAACTCGACCGTACGCATCTCTCGCAGCACGGTAACCTTGATCTCGCCGGGGAAAGTCATCTCCTCGCTGACGCGCTTGGCGATGTCCCGCGCGATGAAGTTGCAGTTCGTGTCATCCACGCGGTCGGGGTCAACGATGACGCGGACCTCCCGGCCGGCCTGGATCGCGAAGGCTTCGCGCACGCCCTTCATATCCTTGGCGATGCCTTCGAGCTGCTCGAGCCGCTTGACGTAGCGATCCAGCGTCTCGCGCCGCGCACCTGGGCGGGCACCACTGATTGCGTCGGCGGCCATGACGATCGCGGTGTAGGGCGTGGTGTGGGGGATGTCGTCGTGGTGCCCGCCGATGGCGTTGAGTACGGCTTCTTTTTCGCCGAACTTCCTGCAGAACTCCATGCCGATGGCTGGGTGGCCGCCCTCCATCTCGTGGTCCATCGCCTTGCCGATGTCATGCAAGAGGCCGCAGCGGCGCGCAATGGTTCCATCCAGACCGATCTCTTCAGCGATGACCTGGCAGAGGTAGGCACACTCCATCGAGTGCTTGAGGATGTTCTGGCCGTAGGACGTGCGGTAGTGCAGCCGGCCGACCATCTCGGAGATACGCGGGTGTAGTCCCTGGATGTTGGCCTCGATGCTGGCCTCTTTGCCGTACTTGATGATGCGGTCTTGGACATCGTTTCGCACCTGCTCGGTGAGCTCTTCGATACGCGCGGGGTGGATCCGTCCGTCGTCCAGCAGCTTCTGCAGCGTCTCGCTGGCAACCGCGCGGCGGATCGGGTCGAAGCAGGACACCACGATCACGCCCGGCGTGTCGTCCACGATTACATCGACGCCCGTCGCCGCTTCAAACGCGCGGATGTTACGGCCCTCGCGGCCGATGACCCTGCCCTTCATGTCGTCGGAGGGGATCGCGATCGACCGAACCGTGTGGTCCGAGCTGTGCTCGCTGGCGTAGCGCTGGATCGCCTGCAGCGTGATCTTCAGGGCGTTGTCCTTGGCCTCTTCCTCGGCACGTTCGGTGATCTTGGCGATCAGCTGGCCAGCCTCGTGCTGGACCTCGGTCTCGATCACGCTTAACGCCTCGCGTTTCGCATCCTCCTCACTCATATTCGCGATGCGGAGAAGTGTGTTCTTCTGCTCGGTACGGAACTCTTCGAGGGCCTGCTTGCGCTCAGCAGCCATCGCCTCAAGCTCCTCCTGCTTGCCCTCGATGGCCTGCTCACGCTTCTTGACTTGGGCCTCGAGGTCCGCCGCGTTCTTCTCCTTGAGCGTAAGCATATCGAGCTTGCGGTCGAGGTTGTCTTCACGCTTGGTCAGCCGACGCTCTTTTTCACCCAGCTCGTCGCGGGCCTCTTCGAGCTCCTTTTCGATCGCTTCGCGGCGTTGGACCTGGTCGTTGCGGGCGTCTAGTTCGATCTGCTTTGCGAGGGTTTCGCCCTCGGTTTTCGCATTCTTGACAATATCGTCTGCCTGCTGCTTGGCGTTTTTCAAGGCGGTGTTGGCGGCCACCTTCAGGAGGAAGAACATGCCGATCGAGCCGGCGATGAGGCCGCCGACCAGGCCGAAGACAAGCATGGAACTGTCCGCCAGCACCACGCCTGGCGGGGTGAGGAAGGCTGGATCTGTGAGGAGCATGGCCGCCCCTTTCTCGGCGCGGTCGGACCGGCCGGTTGGGGCACAGACGGTTTAGCGCCTCGCTGGACGGGGTCGGGGCGCAGATCACGTGATTACGGTGCGGGTGGATCTAGGCGGTGGTCGGGCGGGTAGGGTGCAGGCGTGGGCGGTCAAAGAGAGCGCATCGGGGGCGCGGACCGGTCTTGGCAAGTGGCGTTTGCCACGCTTGGGGTTGGGTGTCTGCAGTCGTCCGGAGTGAGCCTTGTCGCATCGTTAATCTATGTGCACCCAGGGTTTACTGAGTGTGCGGGTTGCCATGAGCAGCCGCGTGATCTGCACGCCGGGCGTTGAGGGCCGGCTGTGCCGAGTTGTATCGGCCTTGCTCAGGGCTTGGCCGGTTGTATAGTCAGGCGACGGGTTTCGCGCCGCTCTTGTCATGTTAAGGGTCCGTGAAGCAGTGGGCAAGTAGTCACGATTCGGAAGGCTCGCCAGACGCGGCATCAGGCCACGTATTGGCGTATTTGACCTGTCGGACACCAATCCAGACGAGGGTTTCGAACCATAGCGCCGACAGGACAAAGAGAACGCCATACAGCAGCCAGCCCACCCGGACCAGCCCGAGCAGTTGATCGAACCACGGCCGGCCTACCCCGTAGGCCTGAAGCAGCCAGATACCGACGCCCGCGATCACCGCCCCGGGCAGCCAGCCGACCGAGGCGAGGCAGCAGACACGCTGGGCGAGTGGGAGTGGCACGCGCCATCCGCGTCGCCTGCTGAACGCGGTGACGCCGAGCATCTCGATAAACGTTAGCAGGCTGATCCCGACCGCGCAGGCCAAGAACAAGATCATCGCGCCACGGAATGGGATCGTGTGGAACCGAGGCTGGATAACGAAGCTTGTCCCAACGAACACGATCACGCTGATCAGCAGGCCCGAAATAAAGCTATTGCGGAACAGGAATTTCTCTGGGACCAGGCTCGATCGGGATATCGCCAGCAACCGGAAGGACCGCTTGGGATGGATCAGGAAGTTAAGCAGCGTACGCCAGTACGTCTTAAAGCCGAGTCCATGACCCGTAAAGTCAAGCGTACGTATGGCTGGGGACGACTCAATCACTACCGAGCCGCACTCGGGGCAGACGCCATCGGCAGGAAGCCCCCTGAGCGGGTACCCACACACTTCGCAGAGCGAATCGACTGCGGGGAAGGGTTGAATCGTTGGCGGGTCAGCCATACCCCATCTTAGGATTCAATAGCTCATCACGCAGGAACCGTTGAGCGCGATTGCAGCCAAGCGGTCAACGCATCGGCCTGGTCTTTAGGGCGTGAGGTTCGGGCAACAATGAGACCGCTTAAACGATCGAGCATCGGATGCTGGGGATCCGCAGGCACGACTATCGGCACGCCCATTGAGCAGGCCCAGAGCATCGATAACCCGGCCTGATCAAAGCGACATGCGACAGCGGCATCACACCCAGGCATGACGTCCCACGGCGTCGCGATCTTTGCATCCTGTATCAGCAAGCGATCGAGCTTCAAGCATTCGCTGAACTCAGTGGCCTCGGCCCGTCGTTTTGTCATGGGGTGACAAAGCAGGCGTACGTCCGCAAGCCCGGGCCGGGTGGCGCGTAGTGCTTCGTGGGTCAATGCCATCGCCATCAGTGCTTCGCTCGCGTCGATCTGATCGGATCGATCACTCAGCAATGCCACGACAGTCGTGCTGTCATCGACACCCCAGCCTTCGCGTAGCGTTTGGCGACTGGACAGATCAGGAGGCGGTGTTTCTCGTGCTTGACGGATCACGCGCTCAGCGAAGAGGCACAGCGTCGCGTCTTCGACTCGGCGGACCGCGTGGGCACAGCCCAGAAGGGAGGCGATTTTTGTCGAACCCTCTGTCCAACACACCACACGGTGGGCCTGGTTTAACAGCCGATAAGGCAGATCAAGGGCCTTTGGGATGACTCGATGCATTCCAACGGGCATGGGTAGCAGCCGGTATTGCGTATCGGATAAACCAACCGATCTAGCCGCATTGCGTGTCGCCTCGCCGCCAAAGAGGAGCCAGGCGTGCTGTCGGCTGGCCCCTTCCTGCTCATCTCGCGCCGCATCGACCGAGAGCCTCAAGACCGCCGCTTCCGCGGTGTCCCCGGGCTGATCGATAAGGTTCAGCGTCCGGTTCATTGCCGCTTGCCCAGTTCCGAGCCGACCGCGGGCATGCGCCAGTCGAAGAACAGCCGGGCAATATCACGGCCGGCCTGATCGGCGAGGTCACGCACCGCGATGCTTCGGGAAGCGCTCTGACCGGTCAGGTCTTGTGCGGGCAGTTGTGACTGGAGCGGGTAAACCGTCGCGCCGAGGTCCACACCACCCTCCGGGCTGCTGCTTGACGGGAAGCTGCGGGCACGTTGATCGAGGTCAAACACTTTGATATTGAGGGAGATCGCCGGCCGGATCACATTCCCGCCGAGTTCCATCTGGAAGCCGGTGACCTCGGCGTGGATGACTTGTTTGGCGTTGAGTTCGATCGCCAGTGCGGCGAGGGAGGTCCGGTTGTAGTCTTCGCCGAGTTCTTCCCGGTAGCCGGCTAGTTCGTCTTGCCCGACGAATCCACCGGCCACGACGACCTCCTCGATCTCGAGGACGCTCCGTGTCGCCGAGGCGATTTGACGCAGTGTGGCTGGGCTGGTAACGAGTCGCCTGGGGTCATCGACCACGATCAGCGTTGCTTTGTCGGGCAGGTCGTATTTCGCCTCGACCTTTTCCGGCGGGGACACCACTGATGCAGCACCGGCGATCCAGCTGCAGCCTGCGATTGTGAGCAGTATCGGTAGCAGCATTAGGCTGAGTATCAGAGTACGCATGTGGTCACCTGATAATCTGGTGGTCGTAGAAGAGCCCCGCCGCGGTTTCACAGAACCGGATCTGCGTGCGGACCTCGATCAGGGCCTCATCATCGCCGACGCGACCGATTTTCGATTCCCCCGGCTCGGGGTACATGACGGTTTTAGTGAAGGACGCACCGTAGTTGTCGGGGTCAGACGCCTCCGCCTCGACAATATTGACACTCGCCGAAATCACCCCGCGGAGCACGTGTTTATCACCCGGCTCGTGCGTGCGGTACTCGCCGATCTCGACGAGTACAAGCCGCTCGACCTTCAACTGGTTAATCAGCATAGAGGGGGGACGGGTCGCCCAATACGGGTTTTCCTCCTGCCAATCAATGATCTCGCTTGGGCTGGTCAAGGTAACGCCCGGCACATTGGTCTGGATCCGCCGGGCCATCTCCTCGGTGATCGCCTGCTTAGCGTTGGGGTAGTTGAACTCGGAGAAGTCACTCATCGACACAACGACCGCGACGCTACGGTTCGCAAGATCTTCGTATTGCCCTTCCACATCGATGACTTTGTCCGTCACCGAACGAGCGGGGCCACAACCCGAAAAGAGCAGCAGGGTACTCGCCATAAGGATTATACAGGCTTGAAGTTTCAAATGGTTCATTCGGTGGTTCCGTCGGTCATCTCACGTACAGCGGGTTGGCGTCGGCAAGGGTTCAATCGGTCAGTTCAAGCAGCCAAGCTATCCGGTGATCGCAACCGCAGCGGCTTTGTACCCCCACGCCACCAGCAGCAGGACAATCCAAGACAATACAAAACCGCGTGATGCCATGAGCTGACCAAGCGGTTGCAGACGCATGCCCGATACCGCGGACCAGCCCGCGATGAGCGCCAACATCGAAAGAGACAAGGCGAGCACCGCACCGAAGGGCTGGGTCATCAGCGACGTCAGAAAGGAGCCGTCTGCCGCATGAGCAAACGCCGTCGTGCAGCCGCACGTCGCGCACGGGTAGCCGGTCGCCAGTTTAAAGCCGCACTCGGGCAGGCCCATCTGCGTGTGCGTGCCGATGCCGTCTGAGCTTGGCGTCAGCATCGCCGCCACGATAAGCGGACCGGCACAGGCCAGGGCGATACCTGACGAGGTGAGGCGCTGCAGCCAACTGATGGGGTTGTCTTCACCGCTGCTGTTCCGTGCCAACTGCATTACTACATCATACCCCATGGCCCGCCGTTCTTTACACGGCGGTGGCATTGATCTGGCCGAGTCACCTGGATGGTTTACAATGAAACGATGGTCTCACGCCTGCCCAAACAGCCGCCCGCCCCGCCCCGCCGAAAGCGGCGGCTGCGGGTCCGCAAGCTACCCATCAGCGTCTACCCCACGATGCTCACGCTGGCCAACGCGCTTTGCGGATTCCTCGCGCTGTTCTGGGCATCGCTCCCGGCGAACGCGGATTTCCCGTTCAGCTGGACACCGCTGACCTTCGCCGCGATGGCTGTTTTTGCCGGCATGGTCTTTGATGGATTCGACGGCCGGGTCGCGCGGCTGACCAACTCAACCAGCGCGTTCGGCCAGCAGCTCGACTCCATGGCCGACATGGTGACCTTCGGCGTCGCACCCGCCTTCATCGCGGTCAAGCTCATCGAGCCCGGGGCACCGTACATCTCACACTCCGCGGACAACCTGTTCGGCCGGCTCGCGCTGGTCGCAGCGCTGATCTTCGTGGCCTGCGCCGCGCTGCGGCTGGCACGCTACACCGTCGCGGCCGGCGAGAAGCAAACATCGGACTCGAGCGTCTTCACCGGGCTGCCCTCGCCAGGCGCTGCAGGCACCGTCGCTGCGCTGACCCTGCTGCACCAGTACATCATCCACGCCAACGGCTACGGCCCCAACTGGCTCATCCAGGCCGCCCGCTACGCGATGATCGGCGTCGTCCTCCTGACCGCGTTCGCCATGGTCAGCAAGCTGCCCTACACCCACGTCATGAACCGCTACCTCCGCGGCAAAGCGAACGTTGGCACCATCGCGCTGTATGTCATCGTGGGCCTATTGGTGCTGGTCGTGCCGCAGTGGACCCTGGCGGCAGGGTTTGTCTGCTACGCACTCAGCGCACCGTCCTGGTTGCTGTACAAACGCGTTACAAAGATCAGCTGAACTCAGTCTTCGTCGAAGTTCGATTCAACCAGCTTCTGTAACGCCGCCAGGGCATCGCTGGCGTCGGGCCCGCTCGCAGCGATCTCGAGCTCGGTACCCTGCGTCGCGGCGAGCATCATCAGGTTCATGATCGACTTGCCATCGAACTTGTTGCCCGACTTGATCACGAAGACGTCCGACCGGAACTGCGCCGCGGTATCGGCGAAGGCCATGGCAGGCCGGGCGTGCAGGCCGAGCTTATTCGTAATGGTCACCTTGACGCTTGGAACTTCCATGATGGGGGCGCTGTCTCAAGACTGCAGCGGCGGTCACCGCGCGGGAGGCCTGATTGACGAGGCGGGGTTGTGAGTGGCTACTTAGCGGGCCAGCTGGCCGGCATCGGCTTCTTTCAGGACGTCGGCGACCGCTTCTTTGCTATCCGCCTGACGCAGGAACTTACGGAACATCTCGTTCTGCAGGTTGTTAAACAGGTTCTCCATCGCCTGCAGGTGCTCGTCCGGCTTGTCTTTCGGCGAAGCAAGTAAAAACAGGCAGTACACCGGCTCTCGGTCCAGAGCATTGAAGTCCACACCGGCCTGGCTGACCGCGACCGCGGCGGTCACTTTCTTGATCTTGTCGTGCTTGACGTGTGGTACCGCCACCCCCTTGCCAAAGCCTGTTGAGCCATGCTTCTCACGGTCTAGCACCTGCTTGATCACTTCATCACGCAGGTTCTTCGCGATCGCCTTGGCCTCGATCAGCGCATCGACCATCTCGGAAATGGCCTCATCGCGGGTACCGGCCTGCAGAACAGGAATGATCGCGTCTGTCACGACAAAGTCGTTGAGCTTCATCTTGGAGCCTCGGTCTTAGGGTCAGCCCATCCCCAGTGGGTTACCACATGGACGGGGCAAGATTGTAGCAAATGAGGGGGCGGGGGGTCGGCTTTCAGCGGAGCCTGTACAGCCAATACCGGCACGATGATGCGCGTTGGAGCCTGCTCGCATGGCTGCATCACCGCTCCCGACCCCCTCGTTCTGAGTCAATACTTGTGGCCCCGCAGCCTCTCCTTCAGATCCGTCAGCTGGCGCTCCATCTTCTGCACCGCCTGCTCGATACCGTGGTACAGGTCCTCGTTGGTCGCGTGGGCGATGAGGTGGTCCTGGCCATCGACGTGGGCGATGAACTCGACGTCGTACGCCCGGCCGCCTGAGCCCTTGCTGATGATGATCTCCACTTTGGCCAGGCGGTCGTAGTAGCGCGAGAGCTTGCCTGCCTTCTCGTTGGCGTGCTGCTCGATCGCTTCGGTGACCTCCATATGCTTGCCGGCGAGCGTAATCTCCATCGCGTCTCCTTTAGCTGGGGTCTGATTCGTTCCCGGACGATCCAGGCAGCGCCCGGCGGTCGCCGGCCTCGCTACGACGGTCGTAGGGCTTGTTGCTGCGGTCGATCGTCTGCGAGGGCGGCACGAGCACCCCGCCGGAGACCGCGAACTTCAGCGCATCCTCGATCGTGATGCCCAGGTCGATCGTGTCGGCTACCGGGACAGTAATGACATAGCCGGTGAAAGGCGTCGGCGACGAGGGCACAAACACGGTCAGGCAGGGCTCGCCCATCGCGTCCTCGATCGTCTGCATCGTATCGCCAGTCACCAGGCCGACCGAGTACAAGCCCTTCCGCGGGTACTCGACGGCAACGACGCGGTTGAACTTGATCTGCTGCTCGGAGTCGCCAAAGAAAAAGTCCGTGACCTGCTTTACCGCGGGGTAGACCCGGCGGATAAGCGGCACACGGTCGATGATCTTCTCGCCGCGGTTCTTGATCTGCCGACCGATGACGTTGCTCATCAGCGCACCGGCGAAGTAGAAAAGGATGATCGCGATGACCAGCCCGATGATGTCGAGCACCTGCCACTGACCGATGGCGATCGAGTTCCACTTCTTCTCGAGTTGCACCCGGCGGGCATCGAGGACGACCTCGGGCTGGCCCTTCATCCAAAGCAGGCGTCGATCCCGCCGCTCACGGTCATTGAGCTCGCCGAAATTGGACAGCTGGTCTTCCCACGCCTCACGCTGGGTCGCGGTCAAGTACTCCTCGGACTGCCAGACGTCTGCAAAATCCTCATCCGTTGGGATCGGCCAGTCCGTGAACTGGATCACGATACCCTGCACGCCCCAATTGATCGGCGCCGCGATCTTGTCCCTCACGAAGCCGTAGGCAAAGACCAATAGCCAAAGCGTCAACACCGCGGGCAGCAGCGTCGCCATACCACGCACAATGAACCGTGTCGATTTGCGGGGCTGTTTCTTCGGCTTGAGAGCCGAATCGTCCGCCGTCTCGCCGGCCTGAGCCGCCTCGTCGGGCGCCGGGTTATTTTCTGGGGTATCACTCACGTGCGTAGGATCGCCTCGGGTTGACTGGATTGTATCCGGATGCGGCTTGGTCTATTGAACATCAAACCTGAACAACCGTTTCTTGCCTGCGCGGACCAAAAGATACCCGTCTACGACATCGTCAACGGTCACAGTGCGCATCGGGTCGGCGATCTTTTCATCGTGTAAACGCACCCCGCCGCCCTGGATCAAGCGACGCGCTTCGCCGTTGGACTTGGCGAAGCCTGCCTTGACAACCAGAGCGATCAGGCCGATGCCGTTAGCCATCTCGCTAGCGTCGAATGGGCCGTTTGGCACCGCGTCACCCGTGACATCTTGCCCACCGATCGCGTTCTTCACCTGGTCAACCGCTTGATTGGCTGCCTCCTCGCCGTGCACGAGCTTGGTGACTTCGTAGGCTAGGCGTACCTTCGCCTCGTTGATCGCTATACCTTCTACGGAAGCGATCGCGTTGACCTCATCGACAGGCAGGAATGTGAAATAGCTGAGGAACCTGCCGACATCCGCGTCCGCCACGTTGCGCCAGAATTGGAAGAAGTCGAAAACGCTGGTGCGGCCCGTATCGAGCCAGATATTGCCCTGCTCGGACTTGCCAAACTTGCCGCCATCGGACTTGGTCACGAGCGGGAGCGTCAGCCCGGCGAGGTCCGCGTCGTGCAGCCGCCGGCCGAGGTCGATGCCGATCACGATGTTGCCCCACTGGTCCTGCCCGCCGATCTGCAGCGTGCAGCGGTGCGCTTCGAACAGGTGTGCAAAGTCGTAGCCCTGCAGCAGCATGTAGCTGAACTCAAGAAAGCTGATACCGGAGTCGTCACCCGTCATCCGGCCCTTGACCGACTCCATCGACATCATCCGGTTGACGCTCATGCGCGAACCCACGTCGCGGAGCATGTCCAGCCACTTCATCTCGCCGAACCACTCGAGGTTGTTGACCAGCACCGCGTCGGTGTCGCCGTCTCCGAACTGGACGATCCGGCCGATCTGCCCGGCGATCGCTTGGGCGTTGTGATTGATGTCTTCGGCCGAGAGCATCCTGCGGGCCTCGGTCTTCCCGGAGGGGTCACCGACAAGCCCGGTCGCGCCGCCGACAAGGACGACAGGCTTGTGCCCGCAGCGCTGCAGGTGGGCAAGCCCCATGATCGGCACGAGCGAGCCGACGTGCAGCGAATCCGCCGTCGGATCGAAGCCGCAGTACGCCGCCACAGGCTTGCGCAACCGCTCGCGGATCTTCTCATCGGTGCACTGCGACACGAGCCCGCGCTCGTGCAGCACGTCGTACAGGTTGGCGGTCGTGGTCGGGGCGGCCATAAGCAGAGGATTTTAAGGGTTTCACCGACGTCCCGCTTTCAATAAAAAAGCCCACGAGCAATCGTGGGCTTAATCGATTATTCAGTCTGTTGCGACTAAAGGTTCAAATCGTCAAAGCCCGCCTCGCCCTGCAGCCCCTCGAACAGCGGCGCCATCTTCTCGGCCAGCTCAAAGAAGTCCTGGTCCAGTTTGAGCTTGAGCGTGTCGTCGGCGACCTCCATCTTCAGCGCCATGAAAAACTTGTTGATCGTCGCGGCGTCGGGCATGCCCTCCACACCGCCGCCCTGTGCCTGGCCGGCGATCATCACCGGGGCGAACATCAGGATCGAGTTGTAGAGGTTCGCAAACATCTGCGCGCTCTGGGCATCCAGAAAAGTCATCTGCACGTCGACCAGCAGGCTGTCCCCATCGGCCTGTGAGACGGCGATGCCCAGCGTATCCAGCGAGCGGATCGGCTTGAACATCCCCATCAGCATGCCCATCGCCATCTGCCCCTGCGCATCCTCGGCCGGGCCCGGCTGTGCGTTCTTGGCGGCCTGCTCCGCGAGGTCCATCATCTCACGCAGCTCGTCCTGCATGCGGAACGCCACCGCCATAACCGGCTTGTCGTGCTGGGACAGCTGCTTGCTGAACGCGCTGTAAGCCGTCTCGTTGGGCTCGGGCAGCGGGAGCGTGACGGCTTCGCCCTCCTTGGACAGCAGGCTGATGTTCTGCCAGCCGCTGCCGAGGGATTCGAGGGTCGCTTCAATCTCGCCCTCGCCCATCATCCGCAAGAGCGCAACCATCGCGTTCGGGTCGAGGTCGTCATTTGTCTTGGCCATCAGCGACATCGGCGGGGACCAGTTGTCCTCGCCCGGCATCCCGACCGTCATCAGCAGCGCCTCGCCGCCGGCCTGGAGGAACGAGCCGCGGAGGGTGAGCAGCGTGTCCGTGATCTCCTGCGGGTCGCCCAGGGGCAGCGCGAACGCCTCACCCTGCATCTCGGCGATGCCGCCGAGCGCACCGAGCAGTGTGTCGCCGATACCCTCGAGCTGTTCCGCGTCGATCTGCGTCACGTCGAGGTACAACGCGACCATGGTTTTCTCGCCGATCGCCTGCTGCGGGACGGGGTCTTTCGTGTCTTCAGCGGACGCCGGGGTAACGATCAGCAGCAGTGCCGCCAGCAGGGTGGTGAGTGGGTGCAAACGTGTCATCGGTGGGTGTCCTGTGCGTTGGTGGTTCAAGGCCTCGAGCAATGATACGCCGGGGATCAGTTAGCGGATCACATCCCACGGTATACCAGGAAAGCTCTGCACGGTTGCACATCCGGACCAACTCGTTGAGCACGGCGTAGCGGGGGACGCGAGCGTCCCGCGGGAATCACCCCCGGTGGGTCAAACGGGCCGCGTCGCGTCTCCCGCCGCGACACACAAGAAAA